>CALDMO010000023.1 GCA_937915375.1 uncultured Marvinbryantia sp. | reverse complement strand
ATCCTTGTTTTTATTTTGTTATTTATCTTGTTACCTATCTATTGTACCCCAACAGACGTTTCAAAACCACACTGCCGTACCCCCGCAAATGATCTGTTTTATCACCCAGAAGCGCCTCACCCGCTTCCTCATGCAGCGGCACGCTTACTGCCTCCGGATTAAAATTCTGTACAAACAGATACTGGGCTTCCTCATCCTCACGGGTAGAAACCTCAACGCCCGCCGGAATTTCCCAGGAAACCGGCAAAGTAATTCCGGCTTTCTTTGCCAGCATCTGATAAAAGTCATTATAGAACTCCTGCTCCAGATCAGCGCAAATATAGTACGCCAATCCATTTCCATATATATTTTCCGTCAGAACCGGCATTCCCTGATAGAAATCCTCCCGATAGCATAACAGCGTTTTCGCCGTTGTTGTCTTTACCAGATCACAAAGATTTTTGCAGACATATGTTTTATCAAACGGCTCGCCTTCTTTGGAAACCGCATAATTGCATTCCCAATCGTAAAGAGCATCGATTTCCGTGCTGCGAAGTCCAAAAACATCCGTCAGCGCATGCGGCGTACCTCCCAGGAAACACAAATCTGTCTCATCCGCAATACCGGACCAGTACGTCATCACAAAAATACCGCCCTTTTCCACAAACGCGCGCACCTTTTCTTCAAACCCCGCACGGAACAGATATACCATCGGCGCAGCTACAATCTTATATTCCTCCAATGACTGTTCCTCATCGATCAGATCAACATTCAGCCCCATCTTTCGGAACGCATCATAACTTTTTTGAACCGTTTCTTTGTAATAAAGCCCATTATTCCGCGGTCCCTGCGCATCTTCCATCGCCCAGCGGTTCTCCCAGTCAAAAATAACGGCCACTTCAGAAGCCGTCTGTGCGCCGCACACCTCCTGCAGCTTTTTTAGATCATCGCCCACCTGTCCGACTTCCTTTAATACGCGGGTATCCGCACCACCGTAATGGTCGATCACCGCACCGTGAAATTTTTCCGAAGCGCCTCTGCTCTGGCGCATCTGGAAATACAGAACACTGTCTGAACCATGCGCTACCGCCTGCAGAGAAGCTGCCTCCAACATTCCCGGCCTTTTTAACTTGCTGACGCCCTGCCAGTTTGTTGCCGACGGACAGGACTCCATCAGAAGGAACGGCGCTTTCTTCAGACTTCGCATAATATCGTGCTGCATAGCCGTATCGGATGCCACCTGTGCATCCGGATATTTATGCCATACCGGATAAGTATCCCACGAAATAATATCCAGACAATCAGCAAACTTGTGATAATTCAGCCCCTGAAAATCATACATCATATTAATTGTGGCAGGTTTCTCCGCCCCGGCTGCCCGAATCGCAGCAATCTCCGCCTTCACAAAGTCTTTTGTCTGATGCGTCACAAAACGTTTCCAATCCAGATTCAAACCGTGAAGACCGCTTTCGCCGCGCGGTGACGGACTTTCAATCTGATCAAAGCTATTGTAAACATGGCTCCAGAATACCGTGTTCCACGCTTTATTTAACGCCTCAATCGTACCGTAGCGCTCCTTCAGCCAGTCACGAAATGCCTGCTGACAAAGCGGACAGTGACATTCCCCGCCGTATTCGTTAGAGATATGCCATAAAACAACTGCCGGATGACTGTCAAACCGTCTGGCCAGTTCCGTATTGATCCGACGCATTTTCTCCCGATAAATAGGGGACGTATAGCAATGATTGTGGCGCGCGCCGAAGAAATTGCGGTGCCCATCCACCGAAACACGCAGTACCTCCGGATATTTATCTGCCATCCATTTCGGTCTTGCCCCTGTCGGCGTTGCCAGAATCACAGAGATTCCATTTTCCCAGAGACGATCAATCACCTGCTCCAACCACTCAAAATGATAGTTTCCCTCCTCCGGTTCCAGCATTGACCATGCGAAAATTCCGACGGATACCGTGTTAATACCTGCTGCTTTAAAGCGTTCAATATCCTGTTCCAGAATTTCCGGCATGTCCAGCCACTGCTCCGGATTATAGTCTCCCCCATGAAGCAGGTTCGAACGGTTAATGATTCGTTTTGTTCCCATAATAAATATATCCTCCTTTTTCACTCTGAATTTCTTTTGTCCACTTACTCTTCACCAGCATGACAGTTCTTTCTCTTCCACAAACATTTTTTTGCCCGATCCGGATGTTCAAGACGATTCATCAAGCGATAATAGGCAAATCCCAATGGTATGCACGCACCGATCCAAGCCAGTGGGTTTGCCGCTACCGCTCCGGTAAATCCGAACGGCCCAACCAGAAACAACGCCGCGCCTGCGCGCATCAGAAGCTCCATCACCCCCGCAATCGTCGGCGTTACACTGTCTCCAAGTCCCTGCAGCGTAAAACGATACACAAAAAGCAACGCCAATACCCAATACAACGTACCGTTTATGCACAGATAAATCTTTGCCAGTGAAAGAACCTCTGTCTCTCCTTTTCCCACAAAAATAGCGGTAAGTTCATCTCCTGCAAAAAAATTGACCACGCCCATCAAAATACTGATCCCGACAGAAATCAGCGCGCACTGAAACACGCCCGTGCGGATACGGTCCAGACGCTGCGCACCGTAATTTTGCGCAGAATATGTAGCCATTGCCGCGCCAAGTGAGTTGAGCGGCATTGTCGCGATGGAATCAATTTTCTGAGCCGCCGTCACTGCCGCGACCGAAGTCGCTCCAAGGCTATTCAAAGCAAACTGCAGTGTCAAAGATCCGATTGCAATAATAGACATCTGAAAGCCCATCGGAAGTCCAAGCACAATATGTTCCTTTGCCTCTTTTGCGAATGCCATAAAATGGCGTTTTTCCACCCACAGATCCGGCATTTTTTTGCGAATATACCGAAAACACCAAATACCGGAAAGTACCTGCGAGATAATCGTCGCGTATGCTGCTCCCTCAACTCCCATGTGAAATACCGTAATAAATACCAGATCCAACACAATATTCACACAGCAGGCCAAAATCAAAAATACCAGCGGAGTACGACTGTCACCCAGCGCCCGGATCATATTCGAAGTCAGGTTAAAAAATACCGACGCTGCCAGACCGGCAAAGATGATCTGAATATACGCAACTGCATCCTCCATAATCTCCTCCGGTGTCTGCAGCAGTTCCATTGCCGGACGCACCAATAAAAGCGCCAATATCGTGATAATGACAGACATTCCGATACTCAAAAGAATACTGGCCGCAAAGCTCCGTTTTACGCCCTCCGCGTCCTCAGCCCCGAAACGCTGCGCCGTCAGAATCGCCAAACCATTGGCAAATCCCATGATAAACCCAAGCACAAAAAAGTTAAGACTCCCCGTACAGCCAAGCGCGGCAAGCGCATTTACACCTATCGTGCGTCCTACGATCAGAGTATCCACCAGACTGTAAAACTGCTGAAAAATGTTGCCAATAATCAGCGGCAGAGCAAACATCAGGATCAGCTTCACCGGTTTTCCTTCCGTCATATTTTTTGTCATAGATATTTCCTCCCTCCCAAGTACACTTTATGCCCATAAATAAATTCTCCGTTTAGTATAAAATTTTTTTGACAAAGTAGAATGTAGTTTCTTGTAATTCAGATGTCTTATGTTGTATACTTAATTTATTGAAACAAACGCTTTTAGAAGGAGATTTTTTGATGCAGCAGACAAATTATGACTTTACCTGCAGTGATCTGAATCCGAAATTCCTCTTTTCTTCCATTGGCCCGCGTACGCAGGAAGACACTTATCACAGACATGATTTCATTGAAATTGTTATTATTCTAGGCGGAAAGGGTCATTTTTTTATCGAAGGTACGGAATATCCGGTAGAAGAGGGCAATGTGATCCTGCTAAATCCGGACACCCGCCATCAGAGTGTTTCTGACGGTGAACCCGCTTTATGCGAATGCTACCTGGCATTCACCAATGTAGACTATACAAACTGTATAAAAAATACCCTGCCGCTGTTCCGTGATCATTCTATCATCACCAAACTGCCGCAGGAATTAAAAAAAGAGCTGTTCCGCCTCTGCAATGCCATCGACCGTGAAAATAAATCCTGTGATTCCGGCCGTTATTTTATGCTGAAAGCTTATCTGATTCAAGTACTCTGCCTTTTAGAACGCTACCAGAAGCAACAGCGCGACGAGGATTTGAAACGGCGCACCCATACGCGTTATGAATTCAAATCCATCAACAAAAAATATATTGTCAACCAGATCACCAAATATATGGAAGAACATTATCAGGAAAAAATATCGCTTGATCAGATTGCAGCGAATATTTATCTGAGTTCTTTCTATATTTCCAAACTGTTCAAAAGCGAAACCGGCGATACGCCGATTAATTATCTGATTAGTCTGCGTATGAATAAGGCTCGCCAGCTTCTGGATGAAAATCCAGACTGTTCGATTCAGACCGTCGCTTCCGCAGTCGGTTATGAAGATGCCTACCATTTCAGCAAACTTTTCAAGAAATATTATGGACTGTCACCGCTGCACTATAAAGCGCGCGGCGCGCTTTAAAAACAAAAACCGCCGAAACATATTCCGCAAAATCATGCCGTTTCCGGCATCTGCCCCAGAAATCGCAGCACGCCCGTACTGATTGCCTGTGCCACTTTCTGCTGATACGATTCTGTGGACAGCAGTTCCGCTTCCTCTGGATTTGACAGAAAACCGCATTCAACGATCACTGTCGGCCGCTCTGTTTTGCGCAGAATATAATAGCTGTCATTTGCTTTGCACGCTCTCGGTTTCTCTATTTCCAGCAAATCATTTAAAGCGTCCTGTAAAATGACAGCTATTTCTTTTGCCGCTGCAGAATTTTTATAGTAAAACACCTGTGGTCCGCGCACAGATGCTTCTGTATAGCTGTTCTGATGTATGCTGACAACCAGAGCCGCCTCTGTTTCATTGATCAATTCACAGCGCCGCTTCATATCCTGCTGCTTTTTGTTCGATATGCTTTCTTCATAAAGTCCATTATCATCTGTTCGCGTCATCACAACCGCGATTCCCTGCTGCTCCAACAGACTTTTTAATTTTTGAGCAATAGACAGATTAATTTCCTTTTCTATTTCTCCATTTATTCCAATCTTGCCGCCGTCCATCCCGCCATGCCCGGCATCAATAACAACCGCAGTCACCGCACTTGTCTCCCCCGACGTATTAATACTTGCTCCAAGTCTTCCTACCAAAAACGAAGCCGTAAAAATCAGCACCGTCATAAAAACTTCCAGCAGCCGCCTATTTTCCTTCATAAAAAACCCCTGCCGCATATCCTTGAAACAGTATATGCGGCAGAGGCACTTTCTTAACCTTATTCTTTTTTCCTGTAGATAGGAAATGGAATTATCTTACATATTTGAGAATTACATCCCATACAGCGTCATTCTCGAATCCGAGTTTCCAAGCAGCCACGCCGCCCAGTCCATAATTTTTTACCAGCTTCATTTTTTCCTCAATAGACTTTTCGTCCTCCAGCCAGATTTGGTAAAGCGAACCGTCATCCCCCGTAAATTCGGCATAGTTCTGAGAAGTTTCTTCATTCCACGCGTACTCTACATTATTGTTTTCCAGGCGCTGTTTTGCCTCCGTCATACCGAGCGCTTCGCTAGTAACATTTGTCGTACCATCTGCCAGCGTTTCTGTATTCCACAGTCTGGTATAGAACGGAATTCCGCTGATGATCTTCTCTGCCGGAACTTCCTTCCTAGTTTCCAAAATGCCCTGATCCTCAAAACCAAGACTGGCAACCGAACCAGCCTCCGAACCGTAATAGTGTTCATCATACCCCATAATGATCACGTAATCACAGATAGTGCCAAGTTCTTCTCTGTCATAATGCATGGAAAACGGCATTGGCACCGGCACATCCACCGAAAGCACCAGTTCATTCTTGCGGCATTTCACGGAAAGCTCGCGGATAAACTGCAGATAGCCGTCCGCCGCTTCCTCCGGAACCGTCTCAAAGTCAACATTGATGCCGTCAAATTGAAACTCTATCGCCTCCGCGATCAGCTTATTTATGATTTTCTCTCTGGCAGATGTAGAATTCAGCACCTTCGCGGTATCGACTGCTTCATTAAAATTGTCGATCAATGCCCACACTTCCATATCATTGCTGTGCGCAGTCTGTACATAGGTTGCTTCCGCCAGAGAACTCAGTTCGCCATCCTCCGAAATAATCGAATACCAGGTCGGTGAAATCGTATTAACTCCCTTGATATTGGCAATATCATAGATAATGCTGTAATTGGAATCCATATTTGTGATCTGATGCCAAACCAGATTAATCTTGTAATCCTTGCGCACGCTTGTGTAATCCGGCTGAACAAACTCACTCGTCACTGTTTCTGTCCGCTGCTCCACGAGACGGTCATTTTTTATGTAACCGATATAACCATCCTGTGTTAAAATACCAGTCCAATCCTCCATCGGCTCTAAGATTGTCACTACTTCGTTCTTTTCAACTTCCCGCAGAATCGGGCTCTTAATACCTCCCTGATAACGCATCTTAGCCTTTTTCCGGATATTCGCAACCGTTTTCTCACCGCGTTCATTCGTGATCACAATACGATCCGGCGTATGAAACATCTCATAATCCAAGTCCGTATATTTCTTTACAAACTCCAGCGCAATATACGTTTTCTCCCCGTCCGCCTGAACGATCTCGTAATTTTCTGTATTCTTTTTCCCGCCGGCAGTGTACTCCTTACCACCCGCCGGGACCTCAATCACATCTGTCGGCGTAGTAAAGAGCAGAAGATTATTCTCCGCATCCCAATAAAAGCGCTTATTCAGCACGCTTTTGACTACTTCGTAATCAACATAAGGCACCTCATTTTCTATCCTGCCCTTATATTCTGAAATTTCATCTTCTATGATCAGAGCTGCCTCTTTTTCATCAGCCAATCCAAAATATTCCTCTGCTTTCATCACCTCTGATGTGGGGGTGTACTTTTTCACAATACCGGTAATCCCTCCGATTGCCGCTACCGTAAGCACCAGCAATGCAACTGCCAGAAACGGCGCTGCTTTCTTTTTCATCCTCTGCACCTCCAAAATATAGATATCATTGTCGTTTACGATTAAGTATATCATACTTTAAAGGCTACTACTAACACATTTCGACTTTTTCAGAAAAACTTTATGATTATTTAAGTTTTTTGCATAAGGGGACTGTCTCTTTTTCATTTTCTGTCCTGATCCGGTCGAAACCGATCCCACATATTTCATTTTTACTGTCCATGTAGTAATCGCGCATATAATCGGTCTTTTCACGAACACTGCTTGCAATTCGATATGATGTACTCGGCTTGCCGTTCAGCCAAAGCGGAATACCTGCTTCCTGATATCTGGTCAGCTCCCTGTATAATTCGCTCTTTTTTACCGTATTAGCTGTGCCTCCCGTCTGACCTCTGCGGTCCTGCTTTTTATTTTCGATTTTCCTCACTCGCTTTCTGTCTGCTTTTTGCCGGAACATTCCTTTTTGGTGCTCGTGATATATTTTTCCGCCAAAAAACCGTATCCGAAAAAAAGACTGTTTTCAGAGAGGATACCAGATTTGCTGTTTTCGTAGTATTGTGTCTGATGAATTGTGATAAAATGCGAAGAACATCGCACTCAAGAAATTACGCGGAAGAACCCGCACGACATTTGTTTTTATATCCTCCTTCTTTTTATTTCGTTTGTGTATCCTCTCTTATTGTGTATTATATATAATTTGTGTTGATTTTGCAACTGTTTTTTCATTTTTTCTTTAGATTTTTTTTATAAAAATACACCATCCTTTTCCTTTGCATTTTTATCGGAAGTAGGGTATACTGTAATAAAAAAAGAAATAAGCAAGGAAGTGATTTCATGAAGATTGAAAAACTCAATGACAATCAAATCCGGTGCACCTTGACACGCGAGGATCTTGCCAGCCATGAGATTAATCTGCTTGAACTTGCATACGGCAGTGACAAGGCCAAATCCCTGTTTCGCGAAATGATGCAGCAGGCCGCGTTTGAATTTGGTTTTGAGGCGAATGATATTCCTATTATGATAGAAGCAATTCCTATTTCTTCGGATTCCATTATCTTGATCATTACAAAGGTGGAGGACCCGGAAGAATTGGATACCCGCTTTTCCAAATTTGCACCGGACGTTGACAAAAATTCCGATGGTGCCCCGTCTTTCTCTTCTTTGAAATTGGAAGGCGCGGATGATATTCTAAATCTGCTGAAAAAAATCAAAGAAGTTCACAAAACAGCCTCTCAAAAATCTACGGCAAATACGCCTCCAAAAACTGCACCGGCAGAGGACGCCGCTCCGGCAGACGTCACCCGGCTTTACTTTTTCGGCACACTTGATGACGTCATTACAACAGCTGGTATTTTAGGCGGCAGCTATCAGGGGCGCAATTCCCTTTACAAGCATCCGGAAAACGGTATGTACTGTCTACTCCTAAACAGTGCCGGATGTACTCCGGAAGAATTTAACCGTATCTGCAACACCATTTCTGAATATGCCGGCCACGGCAAATTGACCGTTGGTACAGAAGCATTTTTAGCGGAGCACGGCACCTGTATTGTACCTGAAAACGCACTGCAGAAGCTGGCAGAGATTGTTTTCTAACAAATACAGTAAAGATTTCTTTTCATAAAAAACATGCCCGTCACTGATTTTACATCAGAAACGGGCATGTTTTTTAACAATCCTTTTCTAATTTCTTTCAAAGCATCTTACAATCACTTATCCAATATGCACATGCCGAAATCCCTCTCCGTGAACTTCACTCGACTCCATCACAATCACAAAAGAAGCCGGATCTGCCTCCTTCACTGCCCGCTGCACCAGATACATATCCTTATTGCTGCAGGCACACAGCACTACCTGACGTTCATCGCCCTGATAACCGCCCGCGCCCTTTAAAACCGTTGATCCTCTCTGACATGTCTCATCAATTACTTTTGTGATTAATTCAGCCTGATTCGTAATGATAAACGACATCTTTCCTGCATTGATGCCGTACATTAACTTATCCATCACTGTCGAAAGCAGGAAATTGACAATCATACCATAAATGATCCCATCCATATCGCGCAGCAAAATACCGCCGGCCACCACAATTCCCATATCTGCCAGAAAAACAATCTTTCCCAGAGACAGATGCGGAATTTTTTTCTTAACTGCCATAATAATGAAATCCATACCGCCGGTAGACGTATTCTGAATATAAATCAGAGTATAACCTATACCGGTCATTACACCAGTACAAAGTGCCGCCAGCATACGACTGCCCTCATAAACTGGAAACAGAGGCGCCACATAATCAATAAAAATCGAAGAAATCACCATGCAGCGAATCGAACTGATAAAAAAACGCCGTCCGAGCAGCCGATAACAGAGAATCGCTACCGGAATGTTCAGAATGATCGTAGAAAGGCCGATTGGTACATTCCATAAACGATAAAAAATAATCGCGATGCCGGAAAAACCACTCATTGGAAATTCTGCCTGCACAGCGAAATTATAGATTCCCGCTGCAATAAAAATGCTGCCGGCAATCTCGAAAAATATCTGTTTTAAAAAAGAGTTTTCTTTCCATACTCGTTCCACGTCTTTTTCCGTCCTTCCGTCATTTAAGTTCTCTGCGTTTTCTGTTATATAGAAAATGCACCGGCAGATTCCATGTCTACATGTATTATCTGCGGATGCATCTTTTACTAAACATATCGTATCACGAATGACTGTTTTTTTCAATTGACAAACAAGATTCTTTTTTTTATACTAGTTATAGTAATAATTATCATTATGGAGGAGATATGGCAAACTTAAAATACAGCCGGCAGCGTGAATCTATCAAAACCTTCCTTGCCAGCCGCAAGGATCACCCCACTGCCGATACCGTTTATACAAATATGAGACAACAGATTCCCAACATCAGTCTCGGCACCGTTTACCGCAATCTCGGACTGCTCGCCGACATTGGTGAGATCCGCAAAATCAGCGTCGGCGACGGCGTAGAACGCTTTGACTATGATACCAATCCGCACAGTCATTTTGTCTGCCGCGAATGTCATTCTGTCATTGATCTGTACGAAACCGATACAGACAGTATCCTCGAAGCTGCGCGTAAAAATTTTCCCGGCCAGATTGACGTATACTCCGGTACTTTTTACGGTATCTGTGAAAAATGTATGAAAAACGCAGGAAACTGAGTTTCAGCTCTTGACAGGCAAAAAAAGCTATGCTATAGTAAAACAGTAATAATTACTGTTTATAAATAAAATTCATATAAAAAGGAGATTAAGTATTATGGCAAAATTTGTATGTAATGTATGTGGTTATGTTCATGAAGGAGATGCAGCTCCGGAGGTATGTCCGGTTTGTAAAGCGCCGGCTGAAAAATTCACAGAACAGAAAGGTGAAATGAGCTGGGCTGCAGAACACGTAGTAGGTGTTGCTCAGGGCGTATCTGAAGATATCCTTGCTGACCTTCGCGCAAACTTCGAAGGCGAGTGCTCTGAAGTTGGTATGTACCTGGCTATGGCAAGAGTTGCTCACAGAGAAGGTTATCCGGAAATCGGTCTGTACTGGGAAAAAGCTGCTTACGAAGAAGCTGAACATGCTGCTAAATTCGCAGAACTTCTTGGTGAAGTTGTTACAGACAGCACAAAGAAAAACCTTGAAATGCGTGTAGAAGCAGAAAACGGCGCAACTGCAGGTAAATTTGATCTTGCAAAACGTGCAAAAGCTGCTAACCTTGACGCAATCCATGACACTGTTCATGAAATGGCAAGAGACGAAGCTCGTCACGGCAAAGCATTCGCAGGTCTGCTCAAAAGATACTTTGGCTAAGCTACAAGCCATGCAAGTTTAAAATAAAAATTACCGGGGAGAGCATTTATGTTCTCATCCGGTAATTTTTTATTTTTAGACTTATACGGCGACAGCCGCCCATCAAGCTATGCGTTAGCATGCGAGATGGAGCGTGGCTTCTCCTTCGGTCATTTTTATTTTCTCTATCTCTGCACTCTAGCGCCTGCGCCGCCCATGATCGCTTCCACTTCTTTCCTGCTTGCCATCGTAGTATCGCCCGGCGTCGTCATTGCCAGCGCCCCATGTGCCGCACCGTAATTGACTGCCAGTTCGGCATTCTCTGTCGTCATCAAACCGTAAATCAGACCTGATGCGAAAGAATCTCCGCCGCCTACGCGGTCCATAATCTCCAATCCCTTATAGTCTTTTGCCTTAAAGATCTCGCCGTCCGCCCAGCAGATTGCACTCCAATCATTAACCGTCGCTGTTTTTACTTCACGAAGCGTCGTTGCCACCGCTTTGAAATTCGGATAGGTTTTAGCCGCTTCGTTAATCATCTTTTTATAACCGTCCAGATTCAGTTCCTTCAGATTTTCATCATTGCCTTCAATCTCAAATCCAAGGCAAGCTGTAAAATCTTCCTCATTTCCGATCATGACATCCACATACTTCGCAATTTCTTTATTTACTTCCTGCGCCTTTGCCTGTCCGCCGATCGCGCTCCACATAGACGGACGGTAATTCAGGTCGTAGGATACGATCGTGCCGTATTTCTTTGCCGTTTTAATCGCAGCCAGCACGGTTTCACAGGACTGCTCGGAAAGAGCCGCGTAAATACCCCCGGTATGCAGCCAGCGTACACCCAGCTCACCAAAAATATATTCAAAATCAAAATCCTCCGGTGTGGCCTTAGAAATTGCCGTGTTAGCACGGTCAGAACAGCCGACTGCCCCGCGTATACCAAATCCGCGCTCAGTAAAGTTAAGACCATTGCGGCAAATACGTCCGATACCATCTGTCTTCATCCATTTAATCAGAGAAGTATCCACACCGCCCTGCAAAATAAAGTCCTCCATCAACATACCGACTTCATTATCCGCAAACGCGGTAATCACCGCAGTATTAAGTCCAAAGCATCTGCGCAGGCCGCGCACCACATTGTACTCTCCGCCGCCTTCCCACGCGCGGAAATATCTGGCGGTACGAATGCGTCCTTCCCCCGGATCCAGTCGAAGCATAATCTCGCCTAAAGAAACTGCATCAAATTTACATTCATTTTTCGGTCTTAAATTCAGATTCATCATTTTCTCCTCTCTATTCATTAAAATCCAGATACGCACCCTTCATCGGGCTGGTTGCCAGCTCACTGAACAAACGGAGCACTCCTTTTTTGTATTTCGGTTCACGACGTTTCCAGTTCTTTTTCCGTTCTGCTAAAACCTGTTCTATCTCTTCCGGCGTCTTGCGCTCGCCGGCGATACCAACAATATTCAGTTTGCGTTCCATAACATCTATTTCAATCAAGTCACCTTCTTCTACCAGCGCAATCGGACCGCCCTCTTCCGCTTCCGGGCTGCAGTGCCCGATGACCGGACCTGTAGACGCGCCGGAAAAACGACCGTCCGTGATCAGCGCAATACTTCGTCCCAGCTCCCTGTCGCTGCTGATCGCCTCTGAGGTATAAAACATTTCCGGCATACCACTGCCCTTTGGACCCTCATATCGGATAAATACCGCATCGCCTTTCTGTACCTTGTGTTTCAGAACCGCGTCCAGACATTCCTCTTCACTGTCAAATGGTCTTGCGTAAAGTACTGCCTTAAACATTTCCTTCGGACAGGCCGTATGTTTGATCACCGCGCCTTCCGGCGCCAGATTTCCTTTGAGGACCGCGATGCTGCCGTCTGTACCGATTGCCCTGTCATACGGACGGATAATGTCCTCTCTTGTGGCTTTTACATTGTAACGTTTATTGAAATCCTCCAGCCATTTCCTACATCTTTCATAAAAACCGTTTTCTTTCAGCTCTTTTAAATTTTCACCCAGCGTCTTTCCGGTAACAGTCATTACATCGAGATGCAGATGTTCCTTGATCTCCTCCATGATAGCCGGAACACCGCCCGCATAGTAAAATACCTCCGCCGGCCATTTGCCTGCCGGACGAACATTCAAAAGATAATGTGCGCCTCTGTGCAGCCGGTCAAACGTATCTCCGGTAATTTCAATACCGAACTCATGCGCGATTGCCGGAATATGGAGCAAACAGTTCGTACTGCCGGAAACCGCCGCATGAACCAGAATCGCGTTCTCAAAACTCTCCAAAGTCACAATATCGCTCGGGCACATATTCGGCATTGTCGCCAGCTTTACTGCCTGCTGTCCCGCCTGATATGCGTATTTCAGCAGATCCGGGCTGGTTGCCGGCATCAGCGCACTGCCCGGAAGCGCCAGTCCGAGTGCCTCCGCCATAATCTGCATCGTGGAAGCCGTCCCAATAAAAGAGCATGCTCCGCAGCTTGGACAGGCATTGCATTTCGCCCAGTTCAATTTTTCTTCAGCAATCTCGCCACGCTGATATTTCGCACTGTACATACCAAGCTGCTCCAGTGTAAGCATTTCCGGCCCGGCATTCATCGTACCGCCCGGCACGACTACAGCCGGAATATCCACACGCGCCAATCCCATTAGACTGGCCGGCATTCCCTTGTCACAGCTTGCCAGATATACGCCTGCGTCAAACGGAGTGGCGCCTGCATGAATCTCAATCATATTCGCAATCATTTCACGGCTTGCCAGGCTGTAATTGATCCCATCTGTTCCCTGACTCTCGCCGTCACACATATCCGTCGCAAAATACCGTGCGCCATGACCGCCAGCCTCGGCAATGCCTTTTCGCACCTCTTCCACCAATACATCCAGATGACCGCTGCCCGGATGGCTGTCACCGAATGTACTCTCAATCATAACCTGAACCTTAGACAAATCTTCCGGCTTCCAACCGGTTCCAATACGAAGCGGATCCAGTTCCGGAGCAATTTTTCTCATTTCCTGACTTCTTAATTCCATCGTGCAGACTCCTTTTAGTCTTTAAATACACTTTCTTCTTCCGTACAAAACATCTTATGTTTTTTGCATTTATTATATATTTTTCGGTTTATCGAGTCAATACATCTGATGTTTCTTCTTCCTTTTCTCCTTTTCCAACAAAAAAGGGGCGTAATTTTAAAGAAATACGCCTCTTTTTTGTTTATTATTTCCATATATTCTGATTTTATTCCAAAACACATTTTGAAACCCGTTTATACATCCGAAATTGCGTCCGCATGTCCCCGCTTCTGCAGATTTTTCTGTTTCATCAAATACTGCCTGCTATAAGTCAAATGCATGATCATCGCACATTTCGCGCCCACAGGATCTCCTTTTTCAATCGCCTCCGTGATGGCCCGATGCGTGGCAAAAGTTTCCTCCATCAGCGCCCGGTGCGTCAAGTTTACAAACGCAACAACTGCATTCTGGATCAGCCCCTGCAATTGCTCCACTACGCGATTCTTACTGCACCTGGAAATACAGTTATGAAACTCAATATCCTTACCCGTATGGTCTCTGCCGGACAAATACATCTGCTCCACTTCCTCACAGAGGCGGCGCAGTTCCTGCTTTTCCTCCTTTGTCGCACACATACTTGCCTGCGCAGCAATCTCCGGCTCCAGCATCAGGCGCACTTCAAACAAATCCATTACCAGTTCATAGGGATCTTCCAACTTTGCAAGACCAAGCGGGTCCTCTTCTATCGTACTTTTGCTGACCACATAGGTGCCGGAACCTCTGCGTACCTCCAGCACCCCTTTCGTGGCAAGACTCTTCACCGTCTCGCGGATCGTACTCCTGCCAACGCCGAACTGCTGTGCCAGTTCATACTCATTGGGAATTTTCTCTCCGATCTCAATCGGCGTACTCAATATATAATTCATCAGCTCTTCTTCCACTCTGGAAGCCAGCAGCTTTTTATCTATCTTTTCCCCCTGGTACATCTTTACTCCTTTGACCTGTCTGTATTTTCTCCGACAGCCCGCCTGTTTTCTAAAGACATCATACTATTTGTCTGATGAAAAGACAATTCGCAAATTTTATATATATCTGCAGTCAAGTATTTTTCTGATCCCACCGTCAAAATCCTTCCATGAAAAAGCATCTTCGTCCAGCATCATATAACCATTCCAGCTATCTTCCTTCGGAATGGATACCGAACCGGGATTTAAGTATAAATTATCTGCCCCGAACACTTCCCATGCCGGAACATGTGTATGTCCGTGCAGCAAAATATCTCCCGGCTGCAAAGATGGCAGATGTTTTGTGTTGAAAACATGACCATGCGTCGCATAAATCATGCGCGCTCCGCTGTAAAGAACCGCATAATCTGCCAGAATCGGAAATTCCAGCACCATCTGATCCACCTCCGTATCGCAGTTACCGCGCACGCAGAGCAGCTTTTCTTTTATTCCGTTTAACATAGCAATCACTTCCTTCGGCGCATACTCCTCTGGCAGATCGTTTCTGGGACCATGATACAAAAGATCGCCCAGCAAAAGTAATTTATCCGGCTGTTCCTTCTCAAAAGCCTCCAACAGCTTCCGACAGTAATATGCCGAGCCATGTATATCGGATGCAATCATTATTCTCATATCGTTATCCTCACTTTTCATAATCTCTTTTCAAACATTTTAAACGGCTTGTCTGCCGTGCCCTATTTTTCTCATCTGTCTCTGAAACGCAATATAGAAAACAATTCCCTTTGCAATCGAAGAAATAGACAGCGCCCACCAAATTCCCTCCACGCCAAGCGCCGTGTCACTTAGTAAAATCGCCAGCGGAATCCGCGCACCCGTCAGCGTTACGCTTAAAATACTGCACAGCTTTGTCATTCCCAGTCCAGACAGCGCGCCGACCGTCGTCAGTTCAACACACATAAACGCTTCACAAAGCCCGATGATCTGCAGATAACCGATCGAAATACGCACCGCTTCCTCTTCGTGAAAGAACATCCGCGAGATCGCCTCCGGAAACAGCACAAACGCCAGCATGATCAACACGCCCCAAATGGAAACCGCCAGAACCGAATAACGATATCCTTTCTGAATACGATCTGTCTTTTTCGCGCCGTAATTTTGTCCGCAAAACGCATTAAGCGCTGCGCCGAAACCATCCGCCGTGTTCCAGGAAAGCGCTTCAATCTGACCGCCGACTCTCTGCGTGGCGATCGCCGCCGGTCCGAATATCGCCGTCATTCTGGTCAGCACCATAGAAATCGCGCAGTAAACCGTACCCTGTATCGCCGTCGGTCCGCCGATCCTGCAAACGGAATCATAATAATGCTTCTCACATTTCTGAAATAGATGTATTCCTTTTAAAATATTCTGCTCCCAGGAAGAATGCCAAATGTCAATCAACATTACCAGCATAACCAGCACCTGCGCCAACACGGTCGCAATCGCCGCTCCAGCCGCCTCCATACGCGGAAATGGTCCGATTCCCAAAATCAACACCGGATCAAGGATCATATTAACCACAAGACCAACCAGATTTGCAATAAACGGCGTACGCGAATCTCCCTGGGCCGTATAAATTCCCGTAAGCGTCACATTCACAAAGGAAAAAATAATGAGTCCGCAAGTGATCTGCATATAAATTTTCGCCGAAGCAACCGTTTCCGGATCTCCCAGATTAAAAAATCCGATCAAACCGTCTGTGAACGTAAGGCAGACAGCCGAATAGAGAATACCAAATAAAATTACCATCTGCAGCGCCGCTTTGGCGTACTGCTTTGCCGCCTCTTTATGGCCCTGTCCGTAGCACTGCGCCACATTTACCTGGCCTCCCATCCTTGCAAGAGAGGAAAGCCCCTGCGACAGCCAGCAGAACATACCGCCTGCCCCCACACCGGCAACGGCTTTTGCACCCAAAAGGCCGATCCAGGCCATATCAGTGATACTATACGCCGTTCCCAAAAACGCGGATGCCATAATCGGAACTGCAAGCTGCATCAGCGACTTCAGAATCGAGCCTTCTGTTAAATTCACTTGTTTTGTTTGTTTCTTCATAAACCTATTTTATCCTGCTTTCTATGTAATCATTTTCCGGTCTGAAAATGGATTGTGTATCTAATATTGCTATTATATCGTCAAATATTTTTTTATTCAATCGAATCATATATTATTTTCTTTAAAACGCCGTTGCACCTCCCTCTCTCCGGTGCTATGATGAGGAAAAACAATCAGGGGGATTTACACTATGAAAGTACTATTTATCGGCGGAACCGGAACCATCAGTATGGCTATTTCCAGACAGCTGCTGGCAGAAGGACATACGCTCTATCTCTTAAACAGAGGCAGCCGCACAGCACAGCTTCCAGATGGAGCGATTTCTCTTGAGGCAGATATCAACGATAGTTCCCGCGTACAGGATCTGTTAAAGGATCTCACTTTTGATGTAGCAGCGGATTTTATCGCTTTTGAGACGGCTCAAGTAGAAAGAGACTACGAACTGTTAAAGGACAAAACCAAACAATACATCTTTATCAGCTCCGCGTCTGCTTACCAGAAACCGCTGTCTGACTACCGTATCACAGAGGGTACTCCGCTTTCCAATCCAAAGTGGCTGTATTCCAGAAATAAAATTGCCTGTGAAGAATTTTTGATGAAAAAATATCGTGAAGAAGGTTTTCCGGTCACCATTGTTCGTCCAAGCCATACCTTTGACGAACGTACCGTTCCACTCGGCATTCACGGCGATAACGGCAGCTGGCAGGTCCTGAAGCGCATGAAAGAGGGCAAACCGGTGCTGATTCCCGGAGACGGCACTTCTCTATGGACCGTTACACATAATACGGATTTCGCAAAGGGCTTTGTCGGATTGATGGGAAATGTTCACGCAATCGGTGAAGCGGTTCAAATCACCTCCGACGAAACACTGACCTGGAATCAGATCTACGGATTGGTTGCCGACGCCCTCGGCGTAACCTTAAATCCGCTGCGCGTCTCCTGCGATTTTCTGGATCAGTGCAGCGACTACGATTTCGACTCCAGCATGATGGGTGATAAAGCAAACTCCGTTGTTTTCATCAATGATAAACTCAAACGGCTCGTACCTGGCTTTACTGCCACCAAACGTTTCGATCAGTCGGTAAAAGAAAGCATCGCCTATATGGAAAGTCATCCGGAATGTCAGGTGGAAGATCCAAAATTTGACGCGTTCTGCGACCGTGTAGCGGATGTATTGGAAAAAGCAAAGGCTGCGATTCGCGGATAAATTTATGAAAAACAAGTTCCGAAAATAAAACCGGGCATCTGCACCTAGAAACATTTCCTGTGCGCAGATGCCCCTATTTAATTCTGATTTACATTTTCCAAAAACTACTTATTTCTCTTTAAACACCTTGTTAATTACATATACCAGAAGTGTAAGCACAATGATCACCACAAAAATGCTGGCCATTCCCTTCCACATCACTTCCAGAGCCTGCATAACTGCTGTACTCATAAAAAATACTCCTTTCTGCTAACCGAGAATGCTGGAAACCACATTCAGGATAACGCCGCCTGCTACTACAGATGCAATCTGTCCGGACACATTCGTTCCGGTCGCCTGCATAATCAGGATATTGCTCGGATCTTCTTTGGTTGCCAGCTTCTGAACCACTCTGGCTGCCATCGGGAATGCCGAGATTCCGGCTGCGCCGATCATCGGGTTTACCTTTTCCTTACTGAACAGATTCATCAGCTTTGCAAATAATACGCCTGCCGCTGTATCAAAAATAAATGCGCTCAGACCAATTGCCATGATCAACAGTGTCTGTGTCGTTACAAAGGTCTCTGCACGCATACTGAATGCAATCGTGATTCCAAGCAGCAAAGATACCAGGTTGGAAAGAACGTCACGCGCGGAATCTGCCAGATTTCCCAGTACACCGCATTCACGCAGAAGATTACCGAACATCAGGAAACCAACCAGCGCTACGGATGCCGGAGCAACAAGTCCTGCAACAACAGTAACTACAATCGGGAAAATAATTTTCGCCTTTTTGGAAACATTTGCCTGTTTATATTCCATATGGATCATGCGCTCTTTCTTTGTTGTCAGCGCTTTAATCACCATCGGCTGAATAATCGGCACCAGTGCCATGTAGGAATATGCCACAACCGCGATCGGACCAACATATTTAGAACCAAGCACCTGAGAAACCATAATGGAAGTCGGACCATCCGCCGCACCAATAATACCAATGGAAGCAGCATCCTTCAGATCAAATCCCGCCAGAACCGCTACCAGCACTGCCGCGAAAATACCAAACTGCGCAGCCGCACCGAACAGGAACATTTTCGGATTAGACAGAAGCGGTCCGAAATCGATCATTGCTCCGATACCGATAAACAGCAGCAGCGGCATTGCCTCCGAAGCCTCAATACCAACTTCATACAGCCACTCAATAATACCGTTTGTCTCTCCGATACCGGCCATTGTCTGATTCAGTACGCCGGACATCGGCAGATTGACAAGAATTGCTCCGAAGCCCAGCGGCAGAAGAAGCACCGGTTCCAGATCTTTGTTGATTGCCAGATAGATAAGTACTGCACCGATCACATACATCACAACCTGCTGCGGTGTGATCGCGCTAATCCCTGATAATAAAAAATCCATGGGAATCCTCCTTTTTCTTTTTGAGAAGTACGTGACAATCCGCCGAAGCCTTTTATAACATAGAAAGTAAAAATTTTCCTACGTCACAAAAAAAGCCTGTGTCCTCTGCGGAACACAGGTCTTGTCATATACCAAAGGCATAGATTAAGCCAGAGCGTTTCGCCCATGATTGTTGACTTAATCGCACGGATACTGCCGACTACTCCCCCATATTTAGAAAAATTCTACCACGCGTTTCTGGAAAATGCAAGACAAAAGTATTTTATCTATTCTTCTCGGTATTTTTAGATTTTATTAATATCGTAAACACAATTTAAACACATTTTATAGGTATAGTATAAAAATATTAGTAAACAGCTAATATATTTCATAACTCACACTTCGCAGCCCCACACGCTGCGGAGTACTCCCTCAAAATTATTTAATTTTTTCTCTTTCCTGGAAAACAGCCGAAACCGCATGGTTACGGCTGTTTTTCTATTCTATTTCATTTTCCGAACGTTTATTTCACTTCCGGCAGGAAACCTTCAAAAATAAAGCAATCGAAATAATCCCGGCATTCCCCAAGTTCCTGTTCACTTCTTACTGTCCAGGCATAAGCCGGGCAGCCGAACAGATTCCGACAAAGAAACAGCGAAATTTCTTTTTTGCTGCGACAGTCATAGGCGATAAAATCCGGTTTTACCAAAAAATTAGCGATCAGATGCTGATGCAACCCATGAAATCTGCCTTCCAGATGATCTTTCTTAAAATTCATAGACAACTGCCCGCGGCAGACCTGCGGTCGGTTCGTCCGATACCACCACAACGCCTTCGGATGGAAAGATTCAATGCAGTATTCTCCCTTGTAGCCCCCAAGGATTTCATCTGCTTTTTCACAGATCGGACTCGTCAATGTTTTCATTTTCAGCTCCACGATCAGCGGCACGCGTCCATCCACCAGCTTCAGCACCTCTGAAAAGAGCGGAATCCGTTCCTGCGTGCCCGAAATCGGATACTGCTGCAATTCTTCATATGTAAGCGCATCCACCTCGATGTCAACACCACAGACTCGTTTCAGATTAAAGTCATGGAATACCACTACTTTTCCATCCTTAGTCAGCTGCACATCCATTTCAATTCCATATCCATGCTCAATCGCTCTTTTCATAGCCGCCATCGTATTTTCCGGAATACCTGCGCTGACATCATGCAGACCGCGGTGCGCATAAAAACTACGGCTCATCCGCGGCGGACGATGAAACAAGCGCGGCGTAATGGCTCCCAAATAAAGAAATGCTGCTCCTGTTGCCGTCTTACGAACTGTTTTTCTTAGTTTTTTCGCAATTTTCGATTTCATATATATAAAGTCTCCTTTTTCATCCATATACATTGTAGCACGATTTCCTACAAATTTGAATGACAGATTGACCGAAAAATTTTCTTGTACTACAATAAAACAAAAGATTATTTCCCACACAAAGGAGGCACCACTATGAGAGACTGGTTTCGAAAAGGCAACGATCTGATCAGAGATCTTTTAGAAATAAATCCGCTGGAAAACTGCGCGGCAATCTGGCACATCGGACAGTGCGGCATTTTCTTGAAATATCAGGGAAAAATCCTGCTGGTTGATCCGGTACTGACACCGATTTCCGACGAAAGCGGAAAAAGCTGCAAGCATTTTGACGCGCCGTTCGACCCGCAGGCGCCGTTTCCGGCAGACGCGGTATTCTGCACACACAATCATCTGGATCATTTGAATGCGGAGACCATCCGCGGCATTGCCGCTTCCCATCCGGAAACAAGGTTCTACGTTCCGCAAGGCGTAATGCCTGAAATTTCCGCTCTGATCGAGCCGTTTTGTGAACGTGTCACCGGTTTGCGCCAAGATGAAACCTGTGTTCTTTTTCCCGGACTTTCTGTGACAGCCATTGCCGCTGCTCACGACTACTATAAAACGGACGAAAACGGCAATGAAAAAGCGCTTGGTTATCTCTTCCACTGCGGGGAACTGAATCTCTTCCATGCCGGAGACACCTTGGCAACCGACCGTCTGGTACGCGAAATATCCGCCCATGGCAATATTCACGCCGCTTTTCTGCCGATTAACGGACGAGACTGGGTGCGCGAGAGCAATGATATCATCGGAAATATGACACCGCAGGAAGCCGCTCTTTTTGCAGATTTAATCTCCTGCGATACCGTCTTCCCTGTTCACTATGACATGATGATCGGTAATGAAGAAAATCCGCTCATCTTTGCACAATATATGGCAGATCGCTATCCACTGCGTCCATATCACTTCCTGCAGCTCGGAGAACCGTTTCTGTTCTGGCGATAAATACACATAAGGAGAATCTTCATGCAGACTTCATCACAATTACAAACGCTGCTCCGCAGCATTCACCGCAAAAGCTACCCCGCCTATAAATCATTAAAAGGCTTTTATCAGTTTGAACAATATATACTTTCTATCGACCACATACAGGGCGATCCGTTCGCTGCGCCTTCTCATGTCAGCGTTAAAATCAACGGGCGGGCAGCCGGATTTCCTGCTTTCTGCCTGAAAAGCACGCTCACGCGCACCACACTGGCAGATTATCTGACAAGACAATTTGAACAGCAGATCAACCGCTATGCGTTCCGCGCGAAAGGCTCCGGGAAAAGCGGCCTGATCTCAACCAGCCGCTGCGGACAGGAGGTATTTTCGCGCACTGCCTGTGAAGTAACGGAAACCGATATCACCGCTCGTTTTTTCATTGGATTTCCGGCAAATGGACGCACGATCAACGCAGACGAACTGGAGAAAATTCTCTTTGAATTTCTGCCCGTCTGTGTGCAAAAAGCATTTTTTTACCGCAATCAGAACGCTAAAACACTGGAGGCTGCCATTTTCCTCGCAGAAGATCAGGCTTTCCTTCGTGATGAACTGAAAAAACGCCGTCTTGTTGCCTTTGTCGCGGATGGTTCCATTCTCCCTCGAGAGAGCGGCATTTCCTCCCGTCCGATGAAACAGGCTACTGCTTTTTCTTCCCCGGATTCCCTGCGCATCTCCATTGCGCTGCCGCATCATGGACCGATTACCGGCATGGGTATCCCAGAGGGAATTACCCTGATCGTCGGCGGCGGCTATCACGGAAAATCTACCTTACTGACCGCGCTGGAAACCGGTGTATATAATCATATTTCCGGAGATGGCCGCGAATATGTCATCACAGATGAAACGGCTTTAAAACTCCGTTCTGAGGATGGACGTTTTATCAAAGATGTAGATATCTCCCTCTTTATCAACGATCTGCCAAACCAGAAAGATACGCACTGCTTTTCCACCGAAGATGCCAGCGGCAGTACCTCTCAGGCAGCCGGGATCATTGAAGGAATGGAAGCCGGAAGCCGCGTCTTTTTACTGGACGAGGACACCTCGGCTACAAACTTTATGGTACGCGACGCTTTTATGCAAAAAGTCATCCGTCAGGAAAAAGAACCGATCACACCGTTTCTCTCCCGTGCCCGTGATCTCTATGAAAAGGCAGGAATTTCTACAATTTTGGTTGCAGGAAGCTCCGGCGCCTTTTTCCATATCGCAGATACCGTCATTCAGATGGACAACTACCGACCGGTGGACATCACAGCGCATGTAAAAGCGCTTTGCCGGGAATATCCTCTTTCCGATGTTCTCCCGCCTGCATTTTTGCTGCCGCAGAGCCGCCGCGTCATGACAAAATCCTCCATCGGCGCTCCTAAACGCAGAGACTATCGCACCGGAGAGGTGATTTCCGGTCACGGACGAAACAAAAATCATTCCTCCGATGCGGATAGTTTTGAAGAACGCCTGAAAATGAAGGTTCACAGCAAGGACAGTTTCTCCCTCGGAAAACTGGATATCGACCTTCGCTATATCGAACAGCTGATGGATGCAGAACAGACCGCAGCGCTCGGCCAGCTCTTAAAATATGCCGTCGAACATTTAATTGACGGTAAACGCACACTTTCTGAAATCGTAGAATATTTATATATGCAGCTACAAAAAAAGGGACCTGGTTTCTTCCTTGAAGAAAACCACATCCCCTGCGGATATGCGATGCCGCGTAAGCAGGAAATCTATTCCTGCTTCAACAGATATCGGAGGAGCTAAGGCTCTTTCGGTATCCTACTCTTTATACCTAAAATCAGGAATATCACTCCATCTCTCTTTAAAATAATGCGCCGCCAGTTTCGGCTTTCGGTCTCTGGTAAAAAGTCCTTTCTTATTTCCCTGTACACGCAGCAATCCCTGACTGGTCATGAAATCCGCGAAATTCCATACCTGCTCACCCACCACGATTGGAAATTCATCAAAGACACCGTTATTCATCTTGTAATACTCCAGCTGATATTCTTCTGTATACATCACCGGTGTGGTGTCATGGAAACCCATCACTGTATCTGCGCCGTATTCAGTAAACACAACCGGCTTGCCGATTTTTGTCCAGTATTCCAGTTCTTTTCTGAGCGGCGCTGCCGCTTTGGCAATATCCGGTCCGCCGAAATACCAGCCATAATAACGGTTCAGACAGATCACATCTGATAATTCGGCCGTCACATCTTTCGAATAATCCTGCATCTGTACGCTTACAAGCGTGCACGGACGCTTCTGAGGATCGAGTCCCCTTGCCAGTTCATAAAGCGGCTTAAAATAATGATATGCATCCTCCCCCACAGAGTCCGGCTCGTTCGCAAGACTCCACATTACCACGCAGGCATGGTTTTTATCTCTGGCGATCAGATCACGAATCACCTCTTTGTGATGCTCCTGCGTCTGTACGCCGCGCTCCCGATCGAAGGTGCTGATCTTCTGACCGTTAAAATTCGCACCGCCGCCAAAATTCAAATTTACTCCGACTGCCGTCGTTTCATCGATCACAACAATCCCTTCTTCATCGCACAGCCGCATCATCTCTTCACTATACGGATAGTGGCTGGTACGAAAACTGTTTGCCCCCTGCCACTTCATCAGAGAAATGTCTTTCACATTCATTGGCAAGTTCAGCCCTCTGCCCGCCGGAAACGTATCCTCATGTTTGCCATACCCTTTAAAATAGAACGGCTTTTCATTAATCAGAAACTTTCCGCCTTCTACTCGCACAGTTCTTACACCATAACGCTCGGTATAAACATCCTCACCAAAAGTCACTCTGACATCGTACAAATATGGTTTCAGCGGCTGCCATAACGTTACCTCTTTCACAGAAAGCATCCCCTCGCATCCGTCCGCCTCGGCCACCTTCGTTCCGTTTCTGTCAAACACTTCCACTCTGCATTTCCCGTCTCCCACCGCATCCACAGCGTATCTGATTCGGGCATCCTTTCCACTTATCTCGGAAACCAACGTGATATCTTTGATATAGCTTTTTGGCGTCGTGTAGATCCGCACCGGTCGGTTGATTCCACAGTAATTGAAAAAGTCAAAGTTTGGATGATTTTTCGGCTTATCAGACGGCATTCCCATACCCATTCCCATCTGCCCGCCCAGCATATCGGCCTTTCCTCCAACCGGAAGCGTAGTATAATCAATAACGTTGCTGACAGCGATAGTCAGCAGATTGTCTTCGCCTGTTTTGATCCTGTCTGTAATTTCCACCTCAAACGGAAGAAAACCACCCTTATGCTCACATATTAACTCGCCGTTTAAATACACCTTTGCCTCGTGAGAAACCGCGTCGCAGCGCAGCATCACGCGTTGTGTCAAGAGAGCCGGCGGCACGGAAAGCATTCTCTGATAGAAAACCCATCCGTAATGATCCCGAAAATCTATCCCCTCTTTGATGTCATTATACGAAGCCGGAACCGGCATTGTCAGCGGTTCCATAAGCGGCGCGCGAAACCATTCTTTTTCAAAACCTGTTCCGTCATCCAGTTTAAAATCCCATACGCCGCTCAAATCACTGACAAAACGGGATGGTGTTAAAATTGGATAAAGCATACTGTTCCCTCCTGTATGATACATTTTATATGGTATATTGGTTTACACATCCAAAAACTTACTGCATTATAGTATTATTAACAAAACGATATATAAAATACCTCTGTTTCCTTTTTCCTAAACACAAAAGTCCTGCCGGCGCAAATTTTTCTTACGCCGTTAGGACTTTTTCTTAACGCTCAGTTTCCGTATGTTCCCTCTGTATCAAAGGTCACTTCGGATACATTTTCTTTTTTCACGGAACGTTTTCTTCTCTCATTTAATTCTTTCAAAAACAGTTCTTCATCCACTGGAAGTTCAACCGGCTGTTTCGTCCAACTTGACAAATGCATTGCATTTGAAAGCATCAAGCCTCTGATTCCCTCTCTTCCATCTGCGACCAATGGTTTTCCATACAGAATTGCGTCCGCAAACGCTGCAAGTACACCGTCATGCTGCGGATTATCCCCGGAAACATCCAGTTCTACCCATTTTCCTTCCGGCATCTGAAAGCCTTCCTTCGCAGCAAAGCAATGCTCTCTTTCATTTACCTCAAGCTCATATACCTGCAGTTTTCCATTCTCCGCAACGATTTTCGCCCGTTCCAGATCAATCTCCAGACGATTGGTTCCAGGAGCATCACCTGTAGACGTAACAAACACACCCGTTGCTCCATTTTCAAACTCCAGATAAGCCGTCACATCATCCTCTACCTCAATATTGTGCCACTTTCCTTCATGACAAAACGCCTGTACCTTTGTTGGCAGCCCACAAATCCACTGCAGCAGATCCAGCTGATGCGGACATTGATTCAACAGCACACCGCCGCCTTCGCCATCCCAAGTTGCGCGCCAGGAACCGGAATCATAATAAACCTGCGTCCGATACCAATCCGTGATAATCCAATTCACACGCTTTATATTTCCATATACTTTACTGTCTGTCAGTTCCTTTATTTTCCGATAAACAGGATTCGTCCGCTGATTAAACATCAGGGCAAACACAGCCTCATGTTTATCTGCTTCTTCATTCATCTCACGCACCTGCTTTGTATATACGCCGGCCGGTTTTTCACTCAGCACATGAAGATTTCTTCGTAATCCCTCTATCACAAGGGTTGGATGCAGATAATGCGGCGTTGCGATCAAAATTGCATCCACTTCGCCGGAGTCCATCAGTTTTTCTGCGCTATCGAAAATCCGCACCGTTTCCGGCAAATTTTCCTTCGCCCATGTTCTGCGCTCTTCTCGAATATCCGCCACCGCCGTCAGACGCATATGCGGTACATTTCCTGCCACGATTCTTTTGGCATGACCGCTTCCCATATTTCCAACTCCTATCACTCCGATTCTGACCTGATCCATACAACCCCTCTCCTTCTACCATCTGACCGACCAGCGCGGCTCATAACCGCCCTCGTTCGTATTAACTTGATTTTTTTCTTTTTCCACGGTCTCCTGCTGCTTCTTTTTCCTTTGCTGTTCCGTTTCCTGACTGCGTTTCTTCGCAAGAAGATCGGAAAATTTCTGCTCGTCAAACGGAATCGTCACCCACTCATCCGTCCAGGACGACAAATACGCTGCATTACTGATTAAAAGACCGTTGATGCCTTCCAGTCCCGGAGCTAAAAGCGGTGTTCCTTTTAAAATCGCATCTGTAAAATTCTGCAAAATCCCAAGATGTCCGGATTCCGGCTCTGTCTGAACAAGTTCAGAATACACAACTTCCTCTGTCGGCATCGCCTTTTCACTTTGAAAACAGATTTCCCGTTCATCACATTCTAACAGATAGCGCTTCAGTTTCCCATCCTCGATTACTGCTTTTCCGCGTGTACCGCTGATCTCCAGACGATTCGTTCCCGGATATTCTCCTGTAGAAGTAATAAAGCACCCGTTGGCTCCATTTGCATATTCCACATAAATCATCGCATCATCTTCTACCTGAATCTGATGATACTGCCCTTCCCTGCAAACTGCCCGAACTTTCACCGGCATCCCTGTAATCCACTGCCAGAGGTCCAGTTGATGCGGACATTGATTCAAAAGAGCGCCGCCGCCTTCTCCATTCCAGGTAGCGCGCCAGGTACCGGAATCATAATAAGCCTGCGTCCGATACCAGTTATTAATTATCCACACAAACCGCTTAATCTCCCCAAGTTTTCCAGACGCGATATCTTCTTTCAGTGCCCGATACAACGGGTTTGTCCGCTGATTATACATAATTCCGAACACTACACCGCTCTTTTGCGCCGCCTCATTCATTTTACGCACCTCAGCTGTTTCCACACCCGCCGGTTTTTCTGTAAGTACGTGCAGCTTTTTCTCCATTGCCGCCTGCGCGATTACCGGATGCAGAAGATGCGGCGTGGCAATAATCACCGCATCCACCAACCCGGAATTTAGGAGTTCACGATAATCTGTAAATATATGTACTCTTTCCTGAAAAGCTTCCGCCGCCCAGGCAAGCCGTTCCTTCCGAACATCACACACCGCCGTAAGCTGCATGCCCTCCACCTGTTTCTGAAAAATCTTCAGCGCATGTGCGCTTCCCATATTTCCAATTCCTATAACGCCTGCCCGTACTATCTCCATGTCAAATCTTCCTCCCGCATTCTTTCCGGTATTTCTCTTTTATGAATAATTACCCAGTGTAATCGACTGCTCCTCAAAATTTTCTACCGCCGAGGTCTTTTTGTAGAACCGAACTGCGTGCTCCAAAATTCCCTCAAATGTATAGAAAGGATCTTCTTTACTGATTGGCATCTGCACCGTCTGTTTTGTACATCCGCCCTTATAGATTGCCGTAATCAATTCTACTGTACGTCTGCCATCTTCACCGGTAATCAACGGCTGCCTGTTATTTTCCAATGCCGTCAACACATCGTCTATCTCTCCGGTATGACCTTCCCAGACAAGATCCGGTAACGACTGATAATATGCCTCAATCTGCTGTTTGCACTCTATATTTCCGTCTTCATACGGAAATCCGTTGCTCTGGCTGATTTCCGCTTTTACGTCCCACGGAGCTGAAATTTTCGCATCCGCACACTGAAGCGTAATTCCCTGTTCTTCCCCGTGATGGATCACGGAACTGGTAATCTCCGCCACACTGCCGTCCTCATATCGAAGCGCCGCAAAGGAAATATCTTCTACTTCAGAATTATCATGCATCACATTAGAAAGAAGCGCTACTACTTCCTGCGGCATCCTTCCTTCTATCCAGTTCAGCATATCAATATGATGAACCGCATGATTGAGCGTCGGACCGCCGCCTTCTTTTTCCCACAGACCGCGCCACCACAGATCATAATAACAATGGCCGCGCCACCACAGTGAATCCACATGCGCGGCACAGATTTTTCCTGCAAGCCCGCTTTCCGCTACTTTTTTCAGCTTATAAATAGAATTGCGGAAACGGTTCTGCGCAATACAGCCCAACGTTATCTGTTTTTCTGTCGCGACTGCCAGCATTTCATCACATTCTGTCAGACAGGTTGCCATTGGCTTTTCCACCAATACATGATGACCAGCCTGCATACTGTGCACAGCGATTTCCTTATGTGTATACGGCGGCGTACACACATGAACCAAATCAATCTCCGGCATTTCCCGCAGCATTTTTTCATGATCGTCAAATACCAGACAATCCAGTTGGTACTGCACTTTTACTTTCTCTGCTTTTTCCGGATAGATATCGCAAAGCGCCACGATCCGACAGCGCTCCGGGAACGTTAAAAGTCCCTTAATATGTGCATGTGATATATTTCCGGTTCCCACAACTGCTACATGAATCATTTTGTTTTCCTCATCTCTGCCTGTAATTCAGCGCGCACACACAGTTCTGCCGCTTTAAACGCATGTTCCTGCGTCATTGCATTTTCTGTACGATTAATGCAGTCCAAAATCAATTCTCCAAAGAATGGATAACCCACTTTACCGCTCACCTGAAAATGCTGTTCTCCGTCTTTGTTTACCAGGAACACATGATTTTCGGTTCCATCGTTTGTTCCCACATTAACATATTTACGAAGCTCAATATAGCCTTCTGTGCCAAGAATAAAGGTACGTCCGTCTCCCCAGGTGGACAATCCGTCCGGTGTGAACCAGTCCACGCGGAAATGCTGCGTGGTGCCGTTATCTCCCACAAGCATAGCATCGCCAAAATCTTCCAGTTCCGGATATTCCGGATGTCCGTAATTGCCGACTTCACTGTATTTTACTTCCGCGTCCTTTACATTACAGTAAAATAAAAACTGTTCAATCTGATGGCTGCCGATATCGCAGAGAATCCCGCCGTATTTTTCTTTTTCATAAAACCAATCCGGTCTGCCTTTCGGATCTCCAATACGATGCGGTCCAAAACCGTCAATATGGATCGGCGTACCGATCGCGCCCTGCTCGATCAGCTGTCCCGCAAATACGGCAGATTCTACGTGAATACGTTCACTGTAGTAAACCATATATTTTCTGCCGGTCTTCTGTACCATTTCTTTCGCTGCCGCCAGCTGTTCCAGTGAAGTCAGGGGCGCCTTATCCGTAAAGTAGTCCTTGCCCGCTTCCATAACGCGCAATCCAAGCGCACACCGCTGGTTCGTTACTGCTGCGCCGCACACCAGTTTTACTTCCGGGTCTGCCAAAATTTCTTCCTCGCTGCTCGCTGCCTTTACCTGCGGATATGTCTTCAAAAATGCCTCTACTTTTTTCGGATCCGGATCATATACCCACTTTAAGGATGCGCCCGCTTCAATCAGCCCGTTACACATGCCATAGATATGGCCGTGATCCAGTGCGATCGCCGCGATCACAAATTCTCCCTCTTTCACCACCGGAGCCGGTTTTCCCTTCGGTGCATAATTCATACCGTCTTTTTTCTGAACCATTGAGAGTTCCTCCTGTCTTTTGTACTTTATTTTTATACGGTATATTTCTTCAGTACCGCACGGACTGCGCCAATGCCTGCAGTCATTTCCTGTAAATAACCAATCACCGTTTCTGCCATACCGACCTCATAGAGATCAATGCCAAAAATATTTTTCATTTTGAGGATTTCTCCGACTGCCGCTTCGACATCCTGTCCCACTTCCAGCTTCAGCTCTGCCACATACGGACAAAGTGTGCCTGCCAGCGGATCCGGACTGAGTTCAAATTTTCTGCCGTCGTCGTCAATGCCCATCAAATAGCGCAGCCATCCGGCAAATACCAGCGGGATCAGCCGCAAATCTTTGACGTCAAGCTCCGGCGATGCCTGATAAGCTTTGATCGTTTCACCGAAACGGATTGCCAGCTTCTGGGACGTATCCGTCGCGATACGCTGCGGCGTATCCGGCATAAACGGATTCGGTACACGTACCTGCAATACTGTATCAATAAACTCCTTCGGATCAAGAATGCCCGGATTTACGACAACCGGAAGCCCTTCTTTATAACCAATAGTTTCTACCAGTTTCACTAATTCCGGATCTTTCATTTCCTCAGAAATCTTCTCATAGCCAAGCAGACATCCAAAAATTGCCAACGCCGTATGCAGTGGATTTAAGCAAGTGCAGACTTTCATCTTTTCTACTTTATCTACCGTCTCTCTTTCCGTGAACATCACTCCGTCCGCATCCAGCGGCGGTCTGCCGTTCGGAAACATATCCTCGATCACCAGATACTCGCATTCTTCCGCGTTTACAAACGGAGCGACATACGTATTCTTTGAAGTGATCACCGGATCCAGTCCTTCCACACCGTCCGCCTGCAGAATCGCCTCTACAGAAGCATCCGGTCTAGGAGTAATCTTATCAATCATCGTCCACGGAAAAGAAACCTTGTTTCTGTCGTTTACATAGCTCAAAAATCCTGCATCCGTTTTTCCGTTTTCCCCCCATTTTTCCGCAAAAGCACGAATTGCCGCATACAACTTGTCTCCATTGTGAGAGCAGTTATCCATGCTTACCATAGCGATCGGTTTTTCACCCGCCTGATATCTCACATATAAAAGAGATGCTACCTTTCCCATATAGCTGGACGGTTTTTCCGGGCCTGCCGCAAAGTCAGCCGTCACATCCGCCAACTGTTCACCGCGACCGTTTACCAGACTGTAACCTTTCTCTGTAATTGTAAAAGAAGCCATCTGCAGAGAATCTTTTGCAAAAATTTCTTTTAAGCGTCCGTAATCCGCTTCACTGTCAGAATTCAGCGGCAGAGACTCCCCGATACTACCGATAATGGTTTTTTCCACATTTCCATCTGCCTTTAAGGTAACAAGAATACTGTAATCATCATGCGGACGATTCATTTTTTCAATAATTTCATAATCAAACCCCTCTGCAACCGTGATGCCGCGGTCGAGAATGCCTTCGTTTAAAAGCTTTTGTGCGATATTACACTGAAACGCGCGAAAAATATTACCTGCGCCAAAATGAATCCAAAACGGGTTTTCTTTTGTCGCCGCGATCATCTCTGCACGGTCAAATTTCGGAAGAGAATAACCCTTCTCTTCCCACTGCGCTCTATTTGCAAGTCCCTGCTCGCTTAATTTCATGATTTGTCGTCCTTTCCGTCTATTTTCGTTCCGCGTTCTTTGTGATTGCTTCCCAAAGACCATTCAAATAAGTTGCTCCCAACGCGCGGTCATACAGACCGTAACCCGGCATCGCCACCTCATCCCAGATCATACGGCCATGATCCGGACGAATCGGCCCGGTAAAGCCAATCTCATAAAGCGCCTTCATAATCTCATACATATCAAACGTTCCGTCGGAGGACAGATGCGCAGACTCTTCAAAATTCGTCGGAGAGTGGAATTTCAGATTGCGCACATGGGCAAAGTGAATTCTTCCTTTCAAAGAACGAATCATATCCGGCAGATCGTTATTCAGATTCGTTCCATAAGAACCGGAACAGAACGTAACGCCATTATGCGGATTATCCACCATCTTCATCATACGGTTAATATTCTCTTTGTTGATGATAATACGGGGCAGGCCAAATACACTCCAGGCCGGATCATCCGGATGGATCGCCATGTTAATATCGTATTTATCACAAGTCGGCATAATCCTTTCCAGAAAATATTTCAGATTTTCAAACAATTTTTCATCGTCAATATCCTTGTACATCGCAAACAGTTCTTTCACCTTTGCCATTCGTTCCGGCTCCCAGCCCGGCATAATAGAACCATTCGTATCGCCGGCGATCGACGCAAACATCTTTTCCGGATCAAGCGCGTCCACCGCCTCCTGCGTATAAGCCAGGACAGTAGAACCATCCGGCCGAACTCTTGCCAGCTCCGTTCTCGTCCAGTCAAACACCGGCATGAAATTGTAGCATACCAGATGAATGCCTTCCAAAGCGAGGTTTTCCAGCGTGGTAATATAATTATCAATATATTTGTCTCTCTCCGGCGCGCCGGTTTTAATTGCGTCATGTACATTTACGCTCTCAATACCGGAAATATGCAGCCCTGCTGCCTCCACCTCATCGATCATTGCGCGTATTCTCTCTCTGCTCCACACTTCTCCCGGCTGTGTATCGTAAAGTGTTGTAATCACTCCTGTCACACCGGGAACCTGACGAATCTGTTTTAGTGTAACGGTATCAAATTTTGATCCATACCATCTCATTGTCATTTCCATAAATTTGTACCCTTCCTTCCATTATTTTAGTTCCAACTTGAAATTAAAATATTGCACTGCATTATTATAAGAAATCCCTTTTACTATTTTCTCCAGCGCTTTCTCATCTGCCGGATATTCTCCGTTTTCCACCCAGCCGCCAATCAGATCGCACATAATTCTGCGAAAATATTCATGTCTGGTATAAGAAAGAAAACTTCTGGAATCCGTCAGCATACCAATAAAATTCCCCAGAACTCCCAGATTCGCCAGAGAGATCATCTGCTCCGTCATACCTGTTTTGTGATCATTGAACCACCATGCGCTGCCATGCTGAATTTTACCGATCGCAGCGCTGTCCTGGAAACATCCGATCGCAGCGTCGATCACTGCATTATCTGCCGGATTCAGGGAATAAATAATGGTTTTCGGCAACTGATCCGTGCTATTTAGGCTATTTAAAAAATCCGCCAATTCCGCGCTCGGCGCATAATTATTGATACAGTCATATCCGGTATCCGGACCAAGTTCTTTATAGCGAAGCGTATTGTTATCGCGTTTACAGCCATAATGAAGCTGCATCACCCAACCGCGCTTATGGTATTCTCTGCCTGCCGCTATCATAAATGCCGTCTTGAATTTCAGTTCTTCTTCTCTGCTGACCAAACTGCCTGCCAGCCTCTTTTTCAAAATCTCATCTGCTTCTTCTAAAGAAGCCGGCTGATACATCACATATTCCAGCCCATGATCGGAAACGGAACATCCGCGTGCCGCAAAGAAATCCATTCTTTCAGAAAGCGCCGCCTGCAAAGATACAAAATCTTTTATCTCAATACCGCTGACATCACTGAGTTTTTTCAGATATGCAGGATAATCCGGCTTTTCCAGATTCATCGCCTTGTCCGGACGCCATGCCGGAAGCACCTGCACCTCAAAGGTTTCATCCTCAGCAATCACTTTATGCCATTCCAGAGAATCCACGGGATCATCCGTCGTACAAAGAAGCGACACATTAGAGCGGCGGATAATATTGCGTACAGACATCTCTGCTTCCCGCAGCTTTGCATTACAGAGCTGCCATACCTCTTCTGCCGTCTCTGCATTTAAGTAACCGTTATAATCGAAATAGCGCTTCAATTCAAGATGACTCCAGTGATACAGCGGATTCCCAATCGCTTTTTCCAATGTCTCTGCCCATTTCTGAAATTTCTCTCTGTCGCTTGCATCTCCGGTAATATAACGCTCCTCTACCCCGTTTGTACGCATCAGACGCCATTTATAATGGTCTCCTCCCAGCCATACCTGCGTGATATTATCAAATTTTCTGTCCTCAGCAATCTCTTTTGGGCTGATGTGACAATGATAATCGATCACCGGCATCTGCGACGCATATTCCTGATAAAGCTTTTTCGCCATGTCTATAGACAACAAAAACTCTTCATTCATAAATGTTTTCATAGATCTTCCTCCCTGATTATATAGCATTACCAAATACTGTCTGTTCCTGACTTTTATTTACCTGCATTATAAAAAGATTTCTTCCAAAATACAATTGAACGAATTGTTGTATACATTGTAATTCTTGTTGTATTATGCTATTATTTACAAAAAAGTAAAAATAATCCATCATTGAAACTAATTTGCTCAAAGAGGTTTTCTGATATGAAAAAAGATCTCCGCTCTGCTTTTGATTCCCGTCAGTATATGATCTCAAAAGATTTTGAACTTTACTATTATAATGACCAGAATCTTGCAAAAGTAGACCGTCATTCGCACAATTATTATGAATTTTATTTTTTTCTGGAGGGGGAGGTCAGCTTACAGATTGAACAGACCGTCTGTCCGGTTCGATTTGGAGATATGGTAATGATTCCGCCCGACATTCCGCACCAGCTTATCAACAAGTGTGCAAGTGTCCCCTATCGGCGGTTTGTTTTCTGGATCAGCCGTGACTATTGCCGCCGCCTGCATGATATCTCCACAGACTATACCTATCTGATGGACTATGTAGAAAAAACCGGAACCTATTTATTTCATAATGATTCCGTAGAATTTAACAGTATTCAGTCCCGTATCTTAATGCTTTTAGAAGAACTTCATGCAAATCGCTTCGGACGTGACGCGCAGATTTCTCTTTATTTGAACGACCTTATCCTTCATCTGAACCGTGTTATCTACCTGCGCACCCACAGCGCTGCTCTGCAGCAGGATCTCTCCCTATACCGCCAGCTGACACAATACATTGAAGATCATTTAACAGAAGATCTGTCCCTGGATCATTTGGCAAAAAATTTTTTTATCAGTAAATACCACATCGCCCATGTCTTTAAAAACAATATCGGCATTTCCATCCATCAATATATTACCAAAAAAAGGCTTGCCCTATGCCGGGAAGCCATTTTAAGCAATCGCAGTATTACGGAAGTCTTTCAAATGTTTGGATTTCGGGACTATTCCAGTTTTTATCGTGCCTTTAAGAAAGAATATGGGATTTCTCCGAAAGATTTTCGTGATAAACATATTGCTATGCAAATGATAGAGCCTTGAACCTAATCCTCTTTTATCTCAAAAAAATGCGTACCCGGCACATTCCCGCGCCGAGTACGCATCTATTTTTACAGATCCAGTTTTTCTAATGCAGCTAGTTTTTCGCCATACTTCGTATCAAAACATTCCTCAAACTCTGCTTCTTTTTTCATCACTTCCAGAGCTGCCGCGCTCTTCTTGATCGGCTCAAGCGTACCTGCTCCGGCAACACATCCGCCCGGACACGCCATACCTTCCAACAGATATCCGTTGTATTTTCCGGTCCTTGCCATAAGGAGCATCTTCTTACATTCTGCAAGTCCTTCTGCTTTTACCACCTTCATCTCGCGTGTCGGATCAAGACGTTTTACAGCCTTGACAACGGCTGACGCCACGCCGCCGCTGACCGCAAAGCCACGTCCGTCCGCACTCGCACGAAACAGCGGCTCTCCCTCCGGAATCTCTGTCCAACGAAGTCCTTTCGCCTCAAACATACCGGCCACTTCCTCAAACGTCAGCACAAAATCCACATAACTGCGGATCGCCGGATTGCTCGCTTCCAGTTTTTTTGCCGCGCACGGTCCGACAAATACAATCTTACACTCCGGATGCTTCTGCTTTACCAGACGAGCGGTCAGCACCATAGGCGTCAGCGCCATAGAAATGCACTCCGCCTGTTCCGGGAACAGTTTTTTCGCCATCTGCGCCCATGCCGGACAACAGGATGTTGCCATAAACGGCAGCTTTTCCGGCACCTCCGCCAGAAAATCCTTTGCTTCTTCAATCGCGCAGAGATCTGCTCCCACCGCTACTTCGCGCACATCCTCAAATCCAAGCGCCTTAAACGCATTGCGGATCTTATTATTTTTCATGCCGATATACTGACCTGCAATCGCCGGTGCGACGATGGCATAAACCGGTGTTTTACTTTTAATCGCCATGATCGTCTGATAAATCTGTCCTTTATCCACAATCGCACTGAACGGACAATTCACCAGACACATACCGCAGGACACACATTTATCCTGATCAATCTCCGCCCGGCCATACTCGTCCGAATAAATCGCATTCATACCGCAAGCCTTCGCACACGGACGCTCCTGCTTGATAATAGCATTATACTGACATGCTTCCGCGCATTTTCCGCATTTGATACATTTATCCTGATCAATCACAGATTTGCCGTTCACCATATGGATCGCGTCCTTCGGACAGACCTCTATACAGGGATGTTCCAGACAGCCCTGACACCCCTCCGTCACCAGTACACGCTTTTCCGGACAAGAGTTGCAGGCAAACTTAATCACATTGATCAAAGGCGGCTCATAATATTTTTCTTCGACAACGCTGGCCTCCACGCCCTGCGAAATCTGAGCATGCTCTGCAATTGGACGAAGCGACATCCCCATCGCTACACGCAGACGTTCTCCTACAATTGCGCGCTCCAAAAAAATACTCTCGCGATACGTTGCCATTTCACCCGGCAAAATTTTATACGGCAGCTCATCCAGCTTTTTACAGTCATCCCCCTCATATGCCATGCGGGCGATCTCCGTAAAAATCTGGCGGCGGATCTTTGTTTTCGATGAATACAGTCCTCTCATGTATTGCCCTCTCCATTCTATAGAATGCTTTCATTATAACGGATAGGAAAAAAAGCTGTCAAGAATTGCTTCACGCTTCTCGTTCCGTCACCATCGGCAGATGTACCTCTACAACCGCGCCGTAATTTTCTCCCATATTAGAAAACGTAATTCCGGCCCGGCCGCCGTACAGCAGTTCCAGTCTGCGGCGCACATTCTGCAGTCCCACATGCTTGCGCCCGTCATATATGATCGGACTGTCATTTTCCAGCGCTTCCAGCGTTTCCCTAGAAAAACCGCGCCCGGTATCCGATACACTGATATACAGATATCTGCCGTCCTCATATTCTTCACTGGTAATATACAGCGAAATCTCTATTTTGTTATCCAGCGTCACCTCATGGACAATCGCGTTTTCTACCAGTGTCTGCAAAAGAAGCGGCGGCACCAGACAATCCTCTACATTTCCATCCAAAATTGTTTCATAAGAAAATGCTTCCTCCCCGTAACGAAGCTTTTGCATTTCCACATAGGACGCGATGTGATCCAGCTCTTCCCGGATAACGCGTTGATTTTTGGAATCTTTCATCACATACCTCATATAGTCCGACAATACTTCCGTGATACGGATGATTTCTTTTTCGCCTTTTTCATCCGCTTTCCCATGTATCACACTTAAACAATTCAGCAGAAAATGCGGCCGCACCTGTTCCTGCACATATTCCAGCTCAGCCCGCTGTTCCTTCAGCTCCTTCTCATAAATAGCAATCTTCAAAGACTGGATCTTACGCAAAAGTGTGCGGAATTTTCCGCTGGCAAACTCCAGCTCGAGAATGTTATTCGCACCATTCTCATTTAACATCTGCTCCTCATTCATATTGTCCAGGGCATCCACAAAATCACGCATCGGTGTCATAATCTTGTTGTAATAATTATAGGCAATAATCAGACAAAAAATCAGCAATGCGACAATCAATGCCACAAACAGCATCTGCAGAACAAGAATCCGCTCCAGCATACCGCTGCCCGGTACAATATACAAATGAATCTGACCGACTCCGCCCAATGTATAGCTGTGCAGATGTTCCGCTGAACCGCTGATGATATGCTCCTTATGCTCTGCCGATATTCCCTCCGGCAAAAGAATGCGCCCTTCCCGATCCTTTACAAAAGGGATTACCTGATAATTGCGGATGCCATTCTGCAGGATCTCAAAAATCCGCTCCAGATCAATCACACAGCCCATTGTTTTATTCTTTTGAGTGTACCAGCTGATAATATAAGTTTTTCCCTGTACGCGTAAAAGCGACCAGTTTGTCGTATTCACATTGACAGATGCCTGTTCTTTCAACACGCGGATCAATTCTCGATATAAATCTGGCTGCACACTAATCGGAAAAATCACACCGCTGTCCGTGATAAGAACCTCTGCCTCCTGCTCAAATACATAAAAAAGTTGCACTTCTTCATAACGGATTTTCAAAATCCGGTTTTGCTCAACAATACTGTTAAAAGCTTCGTACTGGCTCGCTTCCTTCGGATCTAAGACTGATGGAAGCTGCCGGATATCCCGATTCTGTCCGGAAACATAGACAAGCTCGCTGTTAATCTGTGAGAAATCCCGATTAATCTGCCCCACATACAGCTCTGCCGTATCTTTTACATAATCATCTGCCAGTCTGCGGTTTTCCCACAGACCAAGAATCAGAAATGCCAGCAGCGCTGCCACGGTGATCCCGAGCGGAATGAGCAACTTCAGGGATACCGATTTCAGGCTCTGCACTTTTTTTCGTTTTCTCTCTTTTGCCATACCTCATCCTATCCCCCGGAATATGACCTGGCCGGGCTTACTTTTCTAAATATTTTATGCGGGAATTTCTGTTATGATCTCATCCAAAAACTCCCGCATAATTATGTTAGTCCATCTGAACTATTTTGTAAATACCTTCAATACTTCCGCGCCTTTTACTGCAAACACCGGAATCTCCGCAATCGGAGCCGGTACCGTAACTGTCTGACCGCCTTCGTACTCAGTACCTCTCCAGACATCCACCCAGGTCTTTCCGGCCGGAAGGTAAACGGTACGCTCTGTCGCACCCTCTTCCATCACCGGAGCCACGCAAAGATCCGGTCCGAACATATAAGCGTCATCTACATCCCAGCACAACGCATCCTGCGGAAAATCATAAAACATCGGACGCATCACCGGCGTTCCTTTGGTATGTGCCAGTTCCATCTGTTCGCGCACGTAATCACGCATACGCTCACGCAGGGACATATAAAATTTGGAAATCTCATAATTTTCTTCGCCAAAGCTCCATACTTCATTGTCGCTGCCGCTGCCAATCGTGTCGCCGCCAAAATCCAGCTGCGGATTACGGTTTCCATGCAAACGCATCACCGGACAGAAGCAGGCATAAGCAAACCATCTTGCATACAGTTCACGGAAGGACGGGTCATCCCCGCAAGCGCCGTGGAATCCGGCAATATCCGTTGTCCACCATGGAATTCCAGCAACTGCCATAGAAAGTCCGGCACGTACCTGGCGGTTAAAACATTCAAAATTGCTGACAATATCACCTGACCATACAAGTGCTCCGTATTTTGCACTTCCTGCCCAGGCGGAACGAATCAAACTAACCGGCATTGTATCGCCGTTCTCCGTCATACCATCATAGAATCCCTTCAGATACAGCTTCGGATACACATTTCCTGTCTCCAGTGTACTTCCGGCCTGATAACGATAATTTTCAAATTCATATGTCGTATATTCCGGTTCCGCCACATCCAGCCAGTACAAACGTGCGCCCTGATCCCAGTAGTTTTTCTTAATTTTATCCCAGACAAATGCGCGCGCATCCGGATTTGTAGCATCAAAGAATACTTCGTTGCCTCCGCACAGCATCGTAATGCGAACACCCTCCTCTGTGCGTACCAGATAGCCTTTTTCCATCATCTCTTTATAATATTTAGAATTTACATCCACGGTCGGCCATACGGAAACCATCAGCTTTACGCCCATTTCTTCCAGTTCCTTACACATTGCCGGAACATCCGGCCAGTACTTTTCATCAAAACAGAATTCGCCCTGACATGGCCAGTGGAAAAAGTCAGCTACAATTACATCCAACGGCAGTCCCAGAGATTTGTGTTTCCGCGCAACTGAGAGCAATTCTTCCTGTGTGCGATAGCGCAGTTTACACTGCCAGAAGCCCATGCCATATTCCGGCATCATCGGCGGCAGACCGGTAAGTGACATATATTCTTCTTCAATCTCTGCCGGTGTATCTCCCGCGATCACCAGATAATCAATTTCTTTCGCTGATTTAGCCACCCATTCTGTGCCATTGTTGGCAAACATCACCTGTCCGACTGCCGGATTATTCCACAAAAATCCATATCCCAGACTGGAAATATAAAACGGCACGCTGACCTGTGAATTTCTCTGAGCCAGCTCCAGCAGACAGCCTTTCATATTCATCTCATGCTGCTGATACTGCCCCATACCAAAAATCTTTTCCTTCGCATTTGCTACAAAACGAGCGGTAATCTGATAGTTTTCTCCGCTGGCAAATTTATACTCACGCCCCATAATATTCAGCGGCATACTGGTTTCATCCCGCAGTCTGCGGAAATGTTCCTTTAAAAGCAGGTCTCCTTTTTCATTATAAAATGAAATCACACCACCGGAATTCATTTTCGCGCACAGCTTTCCGTTGGTAATCTTTCCATAGGAAGCATCTTCCCCGGCATACATATTTGCATATACTCCGCCGCTGGCATTTTCATCACTATATACTTCCACCTCGCCTGAATGCGGCGCCGCATCCTCTAATGCCCAATCTCTGCCGGTAAACTGATAATTTTTTGTCGCACGCACACGCAGCGCGTTCTCTCCCCATGCCTCAATACATACCTGTTCACTGTCATAACTATAATATAATTTTCCGTCTCTGTTTTCAAACATAGTGTCATTCTCCTTCATGTATAAAGTATTCTGCATGTATTTAAAGATAAATTATTTCTGATATAAAATTTTCTAGTCGAATAATAAAACAAGGCCGGCCAGAATAATCTCTGCCCGGCCCATTGTTTTATTCAGCATTTCTGTTTTTACAACACTTTTATTCCCTGCTTATTCAGCTGCCATATTTGCTTTATATGCATCGTATGCAGTACGATGAATATTCACCAGTTCTTCTACACCCATCTGTTTGAGCTGTTCGATGTAGCCATCCCATTCTTCTTCTACACCGCCGTCTACTACCCAGTGTGCATACTGTGCTTCACAATATTTATAAACATCAGTACCGATCGCATTAATTCTGCTTAATTCTTCTTCTGTGTACTGAAGCATCGGCAAACCAACATTTTTATCATCTGTCACATATTTACCGTTGATCTCATCTTCCGCCAGTTTGATACCATCGCCCTGATTTTCCGGAAGTGTTACTTTCTCAGCAAACTCATCGGTCATATATTTCGGACCAAAGTCACGCATAGAGTGAGACCATGCAGATGTATCCAGAGAACTTCCGTCTTCCGGAACAAGCACATCATAGGTTCCATCTTCGTTTTCCGCAATCTGATCCGGAACGGAACCATAGAAGGTCTGCATTGCAACAAGATCTGTGTAGAAATCATCTGCCCACTGCAGCAGTTTTTCCGGATTTTCACATTTATTTGTGATAATTAATTCTCTGTCAGAGATATCCAGATAATTGGAAGCATTCTCTACATAATGATTTCCATCCGGTCCTTCTACTGATTCCAGAGCTGCAAACTGCGGTGCGTTCACGCCTGCTTCTGCATCCGCTGTCCATCCGGATAAAAGACCAACTTGAGATCCATTCTCAGCCTGTCTCTTTGCTGTTGCCATACTGGATTCCTGTGTAAAGTATTCCGGATCCAGAACACCGCTTGCATACAGATCATGCATCCATACAACCGCATCTTTGTAGTTTTCTTCCATCGGCATAAACACCGGTGTACCCTCGCCGTTTAAGCCCATATAATTATTATCACGGCTAACCATTGTTCCAAACGGGAACAGTATATTTCTCAAGTCTCCAGATAACATTGCTGAACTTGCTGCATTAGTTAAACCGAATTCATTATTCGGATCACCATCACCGTCTGCGTCTTCCGTTACAAACGCTTTCAGAACAGTCGTCAGTTCATCTACTGTTTTCGGCATCTCCAGACCGAGGTTATCCAGCCAATCTTTGTTGATATAAAGAATGTTTCCGCAAACCTCCGGACGAAGCGGGAGCAGTTTCGGTAAGCTGTAAATCTTGCCGTCACGATCTGTTGCAATTGCTTTCAGTTCCGGTGCTTTTTCCATAGCAGCTTTCAGATTCGGCATATTTGCATCAATCAGATCCGTCAATTCCAGGAAATAAGATTTATTCTGCGCTACATCTGTCGCATTCAGACAGATAGAACCAAAGAACGCATCCGGAAGATCGCCGGAAGCCAACAACAGTGATTTCTGTTCTGCCCAATCAGAATTGTAATATACCTGCCATTCAATATTAATACCATGCTTGTCCGCTAATTCCTGCATAATACCTTCATACAGAAAATCGGTCGGCCAAGCGTCTGTCCAGCGCACCGTCGCAATTTTATACGTTGGCTTTTCTTCCTCTGCTGCAGCCGTAATACCGGTTCCCGCAAATGCGCCCAGCGTCATTGCTGCTGCAAGTGTCATACTTAATGCTTTTCTTTTTTTCATGTTACCTCTCTCCTTTACTTTCTATTTTACAGCCCTGCCGCACTCATATTGTGCGGCGGCTGTTAAGTACCTGTTAAATCATCCCTTCAGGGAACCGAGCATAACGCCCTGATTGAAATATTTCTGAACAAACGGATACATGCACATGATCGGTGCGGAGGAAACTACGATAACCGCATATTTGATCAGATCCGCCATCTGTTTTGCCTCTACAGCTGCCGCTCCGGTAGTCATCGCGCTGATCGTCTGATTACTGATCAGGATATTTCGCAGCACAATCTGCAACGGCTGTAAATTCTCACTTCTCAAGTAAATCAATGCATTAAAATAAGAATTCCATTGTCCAACCGCAGCCCACAGAGCAATTACGGCAATCACCGCCTTAGAAAGCGGAAGTACAACCCGGAAAAAGAATCCGATATATCCGCAGCCGTCCAACTGCGCCGCCTCCCAGAGATCCTCCGGGATACTGTTATTAAAGAATGTACGACCAACAATAATGTAATAAGTCACAACCGAAAACGGAAGTACCATAACCCAGAAATTATCAAGCAGTCCAAACCGTTTTACTGCCAAATAAGTCGGAATCAAACCGCCTGTGAAAAACATCGGGATCAGATAAAAGAAAGTAAAAAACCTCTTTCCGTACAATCCCTTTCTGGAAAGTGCATAAGATGCCGGAATATTAACAACCAACGTGATAATCGTACCGGCAATCACATACAAAATTGTATTGCGATAACCTGTCCAGAGTTTTGCGTACCCTGCTAACTCCTTATATGCCTTAAAATTAATTCCTTTCGGCAGCAAAAACAATTCTCCGTTAGATACTGCCGTTGGATTACTGATAGATGCGATCACGATAAAATACATCGGATACAAGGTAATCAGAATTAAAATACCTGCTATTAAATACAGGAAAAAATCAAAGATTTTATCATCTTTCGATTTTTTAATTTTTGTCTTTACTACGATCTCTCTTTCTTTGCTCATCTTCCACTCACCTCTCATTCGCTTAAACCAGTGACGTATCACTGAGTTTCTTTGCAATCTGATTTACCGCGATCAACAGGATCAGGTTAATAATATTATTAAACAAACCAATCGCCGCCGATAAACTATACTGATTGCTAATCAGACCCATCTTATATACATAAGTAGAGAGGATCTCGCTAGTACTGCTGTTCAGTGGGTTCTGCAGCAGATATACCTTCTCAAATCCCACGCTCATCACACTGCCCATACGCATGATAAACATGATTGTCGCCGTCGGTAAAAGTGCAGGCAGGTCAATATGAATTACTTTATGCCATTTATTAGCGCCATCCATCGTTGCCGCCTCATAAAGAGTCGGATCTACAGCAGAAAGCGTTGCAATATAAAGTATACTGTCCCAGCCTACATGCTGCCATGCTTCTGTCCAAACATAGATGTCCGGAAAAGCGGAAGCTGTTCCCATCAAATTTGGCATCTTGATTCCCAACAATCCGACCAGTCTGGAAATAATGCCGGTAGACGGTGAAAGAAACAGAATAATCATACCGCACATAACTACTGTAGAAATGAAATGCGGCAGATAAGTAGATACCTGGAAAAATTTCTTAAATTTCTTTGATCTCATCTGGTTACAGAGAAGCGCCAGCACAATCGGCAGCGGGAATGTCACCAGAATCGTGTAAAAACTGATAACCAACGTGTTACGGATCGTCGGCCAGAACTGATACGAATTAAAAAACTGCTGAAAATATTTCAGCCCTGCCCATGAACTTCCTAAAATACCTTCTGCCGGTGTAAAATTTTTAAATGCAATGATTACACCGTACATCGGATAATACGTAAACATCAGAAAAATGACAATGGACGGAAGCATCAGCAAATACAGAGGCGCGCTCCTTCTGACACCTTCGCGGAATCCAATATTCTTTTTCTTTTCCTTCGGCCTGCTCAAATAAATCCCTTCTTTCCCTCAAATTTTCCCTTTACTGTGTATCTCAAGTATAGCGAAAGGATTTTATCCTTTCTGCCATTTTTCTGCACAATCTGTATAAAAAAAGAAGCGAATGACCTTCGCTCCTTTTTTGTTAATGTTCATTTTTTTGTTAATATCAGTGTCCTTTTTTGTTAATACGCATCCGGTACTCGTTCGGCGTACAGCCGATAATCTCTCGGAACGTCTTGGAAAAATAGGAAAAATTGTTATAACCAACCTCCGTTGCGATCCGGCTAACCGGAAGAGAGGAATTTTCCAGATATTCTCTGGCTTTTTCCATACGGCGCTCTGCGATATAATTCGGAAGTGAAATACCGGTCTCCTTTAAGAAAATTTTTGATAAATACCCTTCTGACAAAAAGACTTCCTGTGCCAGTGTCGCTCTAGTTATATTTTCTCCCAGATGCTGCTCTATAAAATCACGGATATGGCACACCACATCTTCCTGATTCGTCTCACCGTTATTTCGCTCCAGCTTGTCAAAAAGATATCTGATAAACTCCCTGAGACCTGCGACAGAAGCCTTGGCCATTTTTTCATAACTGGCAAATTCACTGGCGTCAAAAATCTGCGCATAGCTGTATTTGCGGTCATTCAAATATTTATAAAGAATTTGTACCAACTCCCGCAGAAAGCTGGACAGAGAATTTTTATGCCAGCCTCCCTGCTGTCGCTGTTCTTCAATATATTGCAGCAGTTTTTCACGAATATGCTGAATCCCGTCAGCCTGCAGCATTTCCTTTTCCCAAACATCCCACGGCGGCGCCGTGTAACGTTTTTCGGCAAACTCCCAGCTATCCTCATACAGCACCTCATCTTCGTCCAGGACTGCATGCTGCTCCATATTTTCCAGACGTGCGCGGCTGCGGCCGATCTCAGAAAAAGCAGTCGGACTGCCCAGATAAATACCAATCTGCCGGTCAATCCCCTTTTTTAGATGCACCGTTACCCCCTGTACCTGCTCCTTTACATCAGACTCCGCACGAAGTACAAGCATCCACTCCAAATCACTGATGTGCGCAACCGCTTCCAACAAACCTTCCGCCTGCACCCCCCCTCGGAAGAATTCGGACGTAATATTACGGATCACAAAATCAAAAATTGCAATATCCTTTTTCTCTGTTTCTAAATGGGCGGACTCCAAAATGCGCACTAACACCAAACTGAAGCGCTCTTCTTTGCGACAAATTTTGTTTTCCACCGCCTCACGGATGCAGATATCCTCCGGCACACGGCGCAGCAACAGATTTTCCCACATTTTCATGCGCGGACTGCGAATCTGTATATCCTCCGCTTTTTGCTTTTTCTGCACAATACCGACAATTCTCTCCAGAACGCGTTCCAGATCCATATTGGAAATCGGCTTCAGCAGATAGTCTCTGGCTGTCAGGCGCACCGCCATCTGCGCGTAGGCAAAATTTGCATAGCTGCTCAAAAACATACACTCAATATCCAGTTCTTTCGCGCGCACCCACTCCAGCAGCTCCAGCCCGTTTCCCTGCGGCATATCAATATCGCACAATAAAATGTGGACCGGGTATTCCTCCATCAGACTGCGCGCCTGACGGATATTATACGCCGTGAATACCGTTGCGATATTCAGACGTTCCCAGTCCACTGTTTTTTCCAGCTTCTCCACCAGAAGCTTATCGTCATCTACAATTAAAATACTGATTCCTGTCATGGAATAGCTCCTTCCATCGGTCGGTGGCAAACCTTATTTGTCCCTACATCTTAGCAAGGACAAAACGGAAAGTCAATCCTTTATCGCCGCTTAAATTCCCGAAACTCTCACCCAAACCAGCATTTCACCGACCTCGCGGTTCGTCCATGCGTAGTACGGCACAAATTTCAGCTTCTGTTCACGATACTGCGGCGCATACGGCCGATACAGCGTATTTTCATCCCAGCCATCATCCGAAAGCCGCATGCCGTCGGCAGTGATCGTCATCACGCCTTTGAGCAGATCTTCTTCAAACTTCACATCAAATTTTGTATCTTTTTTCAGATAAAGCTGCTGCAGATATTTACCGTTATCTGTCTCCTCCAGACAGAATACAACCGGGCCTCGCATCACAGCCGCCTTGCCGATATCCTCGCGTACTTTCGGGTTTGCCGCGATCAGCTGTACCGGCATTTCCATCGTGAATTCTACCGTATCGCCGGATTTCCAGGTACGGTTCAGATACGCGTAGCCTTTAACGATATCGCACTCTGCTTTTTCTCCGTTTACCGTCAGATTCCAGGACGTACACCAGCCCGGCACGCGGATGGCAAATCCAAAATCGGTATCTGCATCATTTTCAACGGTCACTTTCACTGTTCCATTCCACGGATAACCTGTTTCCACACGGAAACGGTTTTCTGTTCCATTTAAAACGGCCTTTAATTCCCCGCCGATGAAAAGATTCATATACAGTTCTTTTTCTGATGCCTCATATGCATAGCCGCCAATAGAAGAAAGCAGTCTTGCCACGTTCGGCGGACAGCACGCACAGCCAAACCATTTTTGACGTTCCGGTTTCACATGTCTTTTATTGAAATCATGAGTTGTCTCCTCCGGAACCACTTCCAGCGGATTTACATAAAAGAACTTTTTGCCGTCCAGAGACATACCGCTGATAATACCATTATACAGACAGCGTTCTATCACATCCGTATAACGGCTGTCCTTAGTGATCTCAAACATTCTTCTCGCAAAAAATGCCAGACCGATCGCCGCGCAAGTTTCGCCGTAAATCGTATCGTTCGGCAGATCATAATCGAACGTAAACGCCTCACCATACTCCGAAGAACCGATTGCTCCTGTCACATACATCTGTTTTTTTGTAATATTCTTCCACAGCTTTTCGCATGCCTCAAACAGCCCCTGATCTTCTGTCGCACTGGCCACATCCGCCATTCCGCTGTAGAGATACACTGCTCGCACCGCGTGCCCCTCCGCCTTTTCCTGTTCGCGCACCGGCTTGCCAGCCTGATAATACTGTTCCTGGAAAAAACTCTTCTCCCAGTAAAAGGAATGTTTTTCACGCTCGCGCTCTACCTTGAAATACAGCGGCGCCTGACCGCGCTGGTCGATAAAATATTTTGCCAGCTTCAGATGCTTTTCGTCCCCGGTGATTTCATAAAGCGCCACAAGCGCCATTTCTGCCACCTCATGTCCCGGATAACCAGGAATTTTACCCTCTTCCAAACCAATATTCTCATAAGCGCAATTCACATAACCGATTGCCGCATCCAGAAACTTACGTTTTCCGGTTGCTTTATAGTAAGCAACTGCCGCTTCTGTCATATGACCGAGACAGTACAGTTCATGATGATCCATCAGATTTGTAAAACGCTTGTCCAGACCATTTAAAATATAGTAAGTATCCAAATAACCGTCCGGCTGCTGCGCTGCCGCAATCAGATCGATCGCGCCGTCTGCCAACGCCTCCAGTTCTTCGTCCGGATGCCACATCAGAGAATACGCAACGGCTTCCAGCCATTTATACACGTCGCTGTCCTGAAAAACCATGCCCTGAAATCCGCCCTCTTCCAACTTTGCCGCCCGACGGAAATTCTGCATACAGTAGCTTGGCTCCGCGCCCTCAATTCGATCATTTAACGCATCCCACTGATACGGGATCACCTGTGTTCTGACCAGTTCCATATACTCTTTCCAGAACGGATCCTGAATATCAATGTTGTTTAACGGAAGCATCCCCAATTTCTTTTTTAACATTATAAGCTCCTTTCCCGCGGCGCCCCTGCGGTCGCCGTCACTCCGTTATTGATACCCCTATTTTAATCATTTCTGCATCCGAATACAACTTCCGTTTTTAAAGAAAAGGTGGTTATTTCCAAGATATTTTGCACAGAATCTCTGCTATAGGTGTGCAAAATATGATATAATAGATTTATTCAATAAATACCGCTGCCACCAAAGCAGATTATGGAAAGGAGCCTTCTCATGAAATACTGCATCTCTGACGCACGCTGCCCAATGATCTGCATTTCTTCCGGCAATCTAGTCAACGAAGACCGCTTCATTCACCCCAGACGTACCCTGGACAGCTTTGTCTTTATTCTTGTGCAGGAAGGTACCCTGCATATCACACAGGGCGAAACCTCCTTTGACGTCAGTCCGAATGAATTTATCGTTCTCTTTCCGGGCATTTTACATTATGGCACTCGCCCGACAGAAGGACACATTTCCTATTACTGGACTCATTTTTCAATAACTGATCCAAACCCCCGCATCTGCAGCGAAAATAATCTGCGGAGCCGCGAAGATCTCCTGCCGAAAAACCCGGCCGCCTTTGACGCCCCGGCGTCAGAGTATTTCCTGCTGCCCGAATATGGCCGGCTCTCCAGCGAAAAACGTTCCACCCTTTTGTTTGTACAGCTTCTCGACATTTCCAGACGCGAAAATTTCCGTCCTTCCTGGCGAAGCAATTATGCTCTGAGTACGCTTCTAATGGAAGTTGCCCACGATGCACGAACCGCCAGCCGTCTTTCAGAAGGCGCCGTTCCAGTTCGCATACTGGAAGCTGCCGAATGGATCCGCACACACTATGAGCAACCCATCTCCGCTTCTGCGCTTGCCGAACGTTTTGGTTATCATCCCGCCTATCTCTCCGCACTCTTTAAAAAATATACCGGTTATCCGGTTCTTTCCTATATTAATCACACACGCATCAATGCCTCTAAAAACCTTCTTGGTGCAAGTATGATTCCCATCGCTCAGGTGGCGGAATCCTGTGGTTTTACCGATGAAAAACATTTTATGAAGCTTTTCAAACGTCTGGAAGGTCTGACCCCCACGCAATACCGCAAAGCCTTTTACCAAAAAATGGTCAATATCCATTAGAAATATGAAAAACATGCAAAGTCTAAGTAAAATAAACGTAAAATATTTTAGTTTAAAAATATTTTTGAGTATTTTTGCTAAAAACGGGTTGTACTTTTTTCATTTTATGATAATATTTACCTATAGACTTTATTTTCAGGGAGGAGAAAAAATGGCTAAAGAAATTATAGCAATGCTTCTTGCCGGCGGTCAGGGTTCCAGACTCTATGCTCTGACTCAAAATCTGGCGAAACCAGCAGTTCCATTTGGCGGCAAATACCGTATTATTGATTTTCCGCTCTCAAACTGCATTAACTCCGGTATCGATACTGTTGGTGTTCTGACTCAGTATCAGCCGCTTGTTTTAAATGAATATATCGGCAATGGTCAGCCGTGGGATCTTGACCGTCTCTATGGAGGTGTACATGTACTTCCGCCGTATCAGCGCGCGTCAAATTCTGACTGGTATAAAGGTACAGCAAATGCAATTTATCAGAATATTGCTTTTATCGAACGCTATGATCCGGAATACGTGATCATCCTTTCCGGCGACCAGATCTGCAAACAGGATTACAATGATTTCCTTGATTTCCACAAGGCAAAAGGTGCCGAATTCTCCGTAGCCGTTATGGAAGTTCCGTGGGAAGAGGCTTCCCGTTTTGGTCTGATGGTTGCAGATGAGGACGGCAGAATCAGCGAATTCCAGGAAAAACCGAAGGATCCGAAATCCAATCTGGCTTCTATGGGTATTTATATCTTCAACTGGCCGATCCTGAAAAAATATCTTGAGGAAGACGAAGCAGATCCGAATTCCGAAAATGACTTTGGAAACAATATCATCCCGAATCTGCTGCGCGATCAGCATAAGATGTACGCTTACCGTTTCAGTGGTTACTGGAAAGATGTCGGAACAATCTCCTCTCTCTGGGAAGCAAATATGGAAGTTCTTGATCCGGAACATTCCGGTATTGATCTGTTTGACAACAATTGGAAAATCTACAGCCGCAACAGCGGTATGACCGGCCACAAGATCGGTTCTGACGCAGTTGTTGAAAACTCCATGATTACAGAAGGCTGCCGTGTCAATGGTACGGTAAAACATTCTATTCTTTATTCCGGCGTTCAGGTCGATCCCGGCGCTGTGGTAGAAGATGCCGTGATCATGGGCGGAACCGTGATTAAAGCCGGCGCTGTGGTAAGTCACTGTATCGTTGCCGAAAATGCCGTGATCGGTGAAAACGCAGTTGTAGGCGCAATGCCGACCGAAGACGAAAAAGGCGTGGCAACTATCGGACCGAACGTTTACGTTGGAGACGGTGCAAAGATTGGACCAAACGCTATGGTCAGAGAAAATGTAAAGGGCGGTGAAGTATTATGATTAAATTAAATCTGGACACACTTGGTATTATTTTCCCGAACAGTTATGATAAAATGGTTCCGGATATGGTTAATGTCCGCCTGATGGGATCTATCCCCTTTGCAAGCCGTTACCGCCTGATTGACTTTATGCTTTCCAGCATGGTTGCCTGTGGTATTGATAACGTATCTGTTCTGGTAAAAAATAATTATTTTTCACTGATGGATCACCTCGGTTCCGGACGCGCATGGGATCTGACCCGAAAAAACGGCGGTCTGAAGATTATACCGCCATTTGCGGAGCAGGGCGGCAAGCTCTACACCAGCCGTGTAGAGGCGCTGGCAAGCATCCTCGAATTCCTGCGTGAGCAAAAAGAAAAATATGTGGTTCTTTCCGATGCGAGTATCGCTACGTATTTTGATTTCCGCGCGTTCTTAAAAGAACATATCGAAAGCGGCGCAGATATCACGATTGCCTACAAAGAAGAACCGATTCCACAGGGCTTCAAGGAAGACCGTTCTAATAGCGAGGACTACTACTACTCTTTCATTTTGGACGATGAACAAAAGTTCGTAAAACGCATTTTTGTCAATCCGAAATCAGAAGGCCTGCATAATCTTTCTATGAACATTTACTGTATGGAAAGAGAACTGCTGATCGATCAGATCAATATGGCTTCTGTCCGCGGTCTTATTCACTACGATCGTGACATTCTTGCTCCGCGTCTGGACAGCTTAAAGGTACGCGCATACAAATATGAGGGCTATACAGCGCGCATCTCCTCCACGAAGAGCTACTTTGATGAAAATATGAAGCTTCTGGATGACAAAAATCTGGACGCACTTTTCGCCAGACATCAGATCTACACCAAGATCCGTGACGATAATCCAACCAGATACGTCAATGGCTGCCAGGTGAAAAACATCATGGCCGCCGATGGCTGCGTGATTGAAGGCGAAGTAGAAAATTCTATTTTATTCCGAGGCGTTAAGGTTGAAAAAGGCGCTAAAGTTAAAAACTGCATCCTGATGCAGGATACCGTTGTAAAAGCAGGCGCTAATCTGGAATATATTATCACCGATAAAAATGTAAAGATTACAGAAAATAAAGAACTCAAAGGAACGGATTCCCACCCGGTATATATCGGAAAGGGACAAAATGTTTGATTCTGTTCCCCCTTTACCTCGATTTACAGAAAGAGCATCCAATTTAGGATGCTCTTTCTTTCTGCCGCTTGACACACATTGGACAGACATTATAGAATATACTTTAATTAACAACAAATCATTTTATCTTCTCAGAAAAAGAAAGGATTCACTATGTCCGAAAAAATACAGAAAACATGCGCTGCCTGCGGCAAAAACTATCCGGAAATGAAAGGCTGCATGGTTGATAAAGTCACCGTAGAACACAAGCAATATCATCGTATCAAATATGGCTCCGCCGATGAGGGACTTGGTCCGGTATTCGGCCGTTGTATGGACTGCGGCGTATTGCCCGGAAAATACCATCACTGGAGCTGCAGCATGGAAATCTGCCCCAACTGCGGCAACCAGCTGCTTTCCTGCACCTGTGACGCAGAAATTATTCCGATTACGTAAATAAAAGGCTTTTCTATACTACAAAACTGCCGGTAAAGCTCTGTGCTCTATCGGCAGTTCTTGTATTCTCATGGTATTGGTATTTCTTTAATTAAAATAAACCAAATCTTCTCTTGGCGGCTGCGCCGGTTCATAGCAGACACCGTACAGCACTGGACCTTCTTCTCTATACTCCGGAACATATTCATAACGAATCTGTGCCGTCAGATAAATCCACTGGCGCGATTTCAGTTCATCAATAAAATCCGCATGACAAAGATAGCCAACAAAGCGGATATCATCTTCACAGCAAGTCATAGCATTGCGTCCCGGAATGATGCATCCTTTCGGCAGCTGACGGGTTTTCATGACTTTTGCCAGAAAACGCACTTTTTTTCCGTCATAGCGGTCAGGATTATCCGACGCGTCAAGAAACCACAGACCGTAATCCATATCATCCACCCGAATCACCGGCGCATTCAGATCATACGGCGGCACTTCCATTCCCGGATCAATCGGTTCGCCGTCTTCTCCTTCAAAGTAAACCATTGCCCCCGGATTGAGCGCGCGGATCGTTCTTCTGTAAGAATGCAGCTCCATATCCTCTGTACAGCGGTTAAAAATCACCATCTCCGCATACTGAAATACGTTGCTGATAATACTTCTCATGTTATTTAAATAGACTGGGAAGGTACTTCCATCGATAATGGAAATCACCTGTACCAATTCCAGATTCGGCATCGCGTTCGGCTCATACATCCACTTGCTGTCCCACATGCCGTTCATCTCAATAAATACCTTTTTCGGGCGGTACTTTTTAATCTGCTGCTGCAAAAAGAGATTATTAAACTCTTCTTCCTCTTCCACAGTCACCAACGCAATGCTGTTTTTGAGCAGTTCATCGCGGTCGTATTCCACCTCGCCCTCCTCACAGGCAATCAGAAGCGCCGGCTGCCCGTCAGCAAACTCGCCCTCCAACAGTACCTCATTCATAAATGTGGTCTTACCGCTCTCCAGAAAACCTGTGATCATATATACCGGTATTTTTCCTATCATTTTGTTTCCACGCCTTTCCTGAGTTGCCCCGGACCCACCCTTTTTTAATACCGAGGCTTTTCTTCCTGACAGAATATATCTGTCACTGCTGTGTTTTTCTACATCAGCAAAAATAATTTCTCAAGTTTTTCTTCCGCAATTTTTGCGCCGATTACACAGATTCTGCCCGTATAATCTGCGCTGCCCTCACGAAGTTCATACTCGCCAGGCACCATATCAAAATGAATCCAGGTACCATCCGCCGCCGGTAGCATTCCTTTCGCACGCAAAATCATGCCATATTCCTCTGTCTCGCTGAGCGTCCTTAAAATCTGCTCAACCTCATCCTTCGTATACTTTCTCGGCGTCTCTCGCCCCCAGGATGTAAACACTTCATCCGCATGATGATGACCATGTTCATGATGATGACCATGTTCATGATGATGGCCGCAGCTACACTCTCCATCATGGTGATGATGCTCATGTTCCTCATGGTGATGGCCACAGCTGCACTCTCCATCGTGGTGGTGATGCCCGTGTTCCTCATGGTGATGACCGCAACTGCACTCTCCATCGTGGTGGTGATGCTCATGTCCTTCATGGTGATGGCCGCAGCTACACTCTCCATCATGGTGGTGATGCTCATGTTCCTCCAGCATCTGCTTCGCCAGAGAATCCGTTCCTTCAATGGCATCCAGGATCTGTGCTCCGGTCAGATCATCCCACGGTGTGGTGATGATAACCGCCTTTGGATTTTTTTCACGAATCAGCTCTGCCGCCTGCAACTGTTTTTCTTCGGAAAGCTTCTGAGTTCGGCTCAGAATCACCGCTCCGGCATGTTCCACCTGATTATTATAGAACTCACCGAAATTTTTCATATACATTTTAATCTTTCCCGCATCGGCAACTGTTGCCAGCACATTCAATTCCAAACCAGCTTCTCCTGCTGCATCCTCGACTGCTTTTCGCACATCGGAAAGCTTACCGACACCGGACGGCTCAATAATAATACGATCCGGATGGAATTGCTCCGTCACTTCTTTTAAGGCTTTTCCAAAATCGCCCACCAAAGAACAACAGATACATCCAGAATTCATCTCTGTAATATTAATTCCTGCGTCCTTCAAAAAACCTCCGTCAATACCAATTTCGCCAAACTCGTTTTCAATCAGCACTATTTTCTGACCGGAAAATACTTCCTGGATCAGTTTTTTGATCAATGTTGTTTTTCCGGCTCCCAAAAATCCTGAAATAATATCTACCTTTGCCATTTTACATCCTTCTTTCCAAAATTACGGCGTAATAATATATTTTCCTTTTCTGCGCAATTCCGCGCTTCCTAAAATATCCGGCAGTTTCTCCAGTCCGCAGCACTCACAGATCATACTGCTGACATCTACCTTACGGTCATTGATCAGATCAAGCGCTCTCTGCTGCGTATACGGATTTACAAAAGAAGCTTTCAGCACTACTTCCTTCTGGAACACCTCAAATGGTTTGATTTCTACCGTTTCATCCGGTTTTGTCAGACCAAACATCATCACTACCGATTTCTTACCTGCCAGATCAATTGCCTGTGCAATCGTTTTCGGATTTCCCACACACTCGATCACGGTATTTACCCGGTGAATACCATTTGCCGCAAGTACCGCTTTCACATCCTCTTTGATCGGATCGATTGCCAAATCCGCGCCCATCTTGATGCCAACCTCACGCTTTCCTTCCACCGGCTCCAGCAAAACTACCCGCCGCGCGCCGCAAAGCTTTGCCAGCTGTACCATCAGAAGACCGATCATGCCGCCGCCAATCACTACAACCACGCTGGACGGCGTGATCTCACACATATCAATGCCGTGCAGACAGCATGCCAAAGGCTCTGTCATCGCGCCTTCTTCAAACGTCGTCGTATCTGCCAGATGATAGACCTGTGATTCCGGCACTGCGCAGTACTCGGCAAACCCGCCGTCCACGCTTGTACCGATCCCGGTCATATGCTCACAGAAATGACCGATCGCTTCACGGCAATAATAGCACTCCCCGCAAAGAATATTCGGATCTACACAGACACGATCGCCTTCCTTTACAGTCTTTACTTCCGCTCCGACTTTTTCTACAATGCCGGCAAATTCATGTCCCAAAATACACGGCGGATTCGTATCAGCCGCGCCCTTATCGCCCTCAAAAATATGGACGTCCGTTCCGCAGATTCCACACGCTTTTACCCGGATCAACACATCTTTTACACCAACCTCAGGCATCTTGCTCTCTTCTATCCGCACATCATGCTTTCCGTAAAATACTGCACTCTTCATTTGAAACCCCTCCATATTATATCCGCTTTAACACCCTTTTTTCATATTCAGCTGCCAAAGCAGCCATTTTCCTACTGCTCGCGGAAAGTAATCGTTCCCGCTTCGCTGTCCATAGATTCCACGATTGCCAGAGATTCCAGTTGGATTCCTTTCTCACGAATCGTTTCTCCGCCTCTCTGGAAACCTTTTTCGATGGCAACGCCGATACCTTCTATCGTCGCGCCGGCCGCCTCTACAAGAGAAACCAATCCCATTAACGCGCATCCGTTCGCCAGAAAATCATCGATAATCAGCACATGATCGTCCTCTGTTAAAAACTTTCTGGAAACAATCACATCATAAATCTTTCCATGTGTAAAAGATTGGATCTGTGTACAGAAATTATCGTAATCCAGATTAATGCTCATCGATTTTTTTGCAAAAACAACCGGCACGCCAAATTCCTTTGCCACAATTGCCGCAATACCAATACCGCTAGCTTCAATCGTAAGAATTTTGTTAATCTTTTTTCCGGCAAACAGGCGCTTCCACTCCTTTGCCATTTCCTCAAACAGCTGAATGTCCATCTGATGATTGATAAAGCTATCTACCTTTAATACATTGCCGCTGCGGATAATACCGTCTTTTCTGATACGTTCTTCCAGTAATTTCATAATCCTGTGCTCCTCTTTTTATTCTTTTATCTTACAGAATAAAACCCTGTCTGCAAAAACCCCATTTTCTTCCGTGTCGCCTGCTCTCGAATCTTATTTGCGAACCGCCGCCATCGCGATCTGCTCCGGCGTAATCGGAAGTTCCGTAAACCGCACACCCGCCGCATGGCTCAAAGCATCCGCAAGCGCCGGAAGCGGTGTATTAATAACAACCTCACCGATCGATTTTGCTCCGAACGGTCCGGTTTCCTCATAACTGTTTTCAAATTCAATATTGATGCGTCCAACATCCAGACGTGTCGGAATCTTGTACTGCATCAGCGAATTTTCCCGCATCTTTCCCTTCGCGTTGTAGGTAATATTCTCCGTCAGCACCATACCGATGCCCTGTGAGATACCGCCTTCCGCCTGTACTCTTGCTAGGTTGGAATTCAGCGGCGTACCGCAGTCCACTGCGGCATCAAATTCAATAACCTGTACCTCTCCCGTCTGAAGGTCAACCTCCAGTTCCACTGCGCCGACCATAAACGGCGGCGGTGAAATCGGTGAGCTGTGTGTCGTCGTCACCTCAAGCGGATTGTCCTCATTACCGCACATAGATGCTGTAGCAACATCCATCAGGGAAACCTTTTCTCCAGTTTCTTTTTGTACAAACGCGCCGTCAAATATCACTGCCCTCTCATCGCATCCAAGCAGCTTTGCACCCATACGGCTGATTCTCTCTCTCAGCTGCAACGCGCATTTCTCTACCGCTTTTCCGGTCACATATGCCGTACTTGACGCATAAGATCCGGAATCATACGGTGAAATATCGGTATCCGCACCATATACAGAAATATCCTCTAATGGACATTCCAAAACCTCTGCCGCAACCTGCGCCAGTGTAGTATCACATCCAGTACCCATATCGGCCGCACCGATCATCAGCGAATAAACACCCGTTTCATCCAGCTTCAAAGTCGCACTGCCGACATCAACACCGGAAATGCCCGATCCCTGCATGGCCATACCCATACCGGTACAATGCACCTTGCTGCCGCCTACTGACCATACACGCGGTTTTTCTTCCCAGCGAATCATTTCTTTCACCCTTGCAAGACAGCGGTCAAGCGCGCAGCTTGTATTTACCTGGCCGTAGTAGGCCGGCATCACATCGCCTTCTTTGGTGATGTTCTTTTCACGGATCGTAAACGCATCCATTCCCAACTTATCTGCCAGTTCATTTACCGCAGATTCCACAGCAAAAAGTCCCTGCGTCGCACCATATCCACGGTACGCGCCTGCCGACATCCGATTCGTATAAACCACATCACTCACGAAACGAAATGCCTCAGCCTTTCCGTAAAGCGGAATAGACTTGTGTCCGGTCAAACCGACCGTCGTTGGTCCATGCTCTCCGTATGCCCCCGTATTCGATAAAGTATATAAATCTATTCCGTGGATAATACCGTCTTTTGTCGCACCCAACCGAACATGCAGCTGCATTTCATGCCGGGGAGAGGAAGCAATCTGTGATTCCTCTCTGGAAAAAATAATTTTTGACGGTTTTTTCGTCATCCAGGTGACAAAAGCCGGATATATCTCAGAAACAGACGTCTGCTTTGCACCGAATCCGCCGCCGATCCTCGGTTTACTCACGCGCACTTTTGATTTCGGAATATTCAATGCATTCGCGATAATCCTGCGGCAGTGGAACACAATCTGTGTAGAACTGACTACGTGCAGTCTGCCATAAGGATCTATCGTACAAAACGTACGGAAGGTCTCCATCATTGCCTGCTGACAGGCTTTTGTATGGTATACACGGTCGATCACCACATCACAATCCCCGAGCACCTTTTCAATATCGCCCTCTCCGCATTCATCATGCGCGCAAAGGTTTCGCTTATTATCTGCGCCGACCGGACAAAGACTTTCCCAGTTTTCCTCCGGATGCACAAGCTGTTTATTATCTTTTGCGGTACGAAAATCAAGTACTGGTTCCAATACTTCATAAGTAACTTTTATCAGACGCAGCGCCTTGTCAACAGCCGCCTCATTCTCTCCGGCCACAATCGCCACCGGATCACCGACAAAACGTACATGACGATCCAGGATCAAACGATCATAGGGACTCGGCTCCGGATAAGTCTGACCGGCGCAGGTAAACCGCCGCTGATTCTGGTCGATATCCTCCCAGGTATAGATAGCCTCGATGCCAGGCACCTTTCTGGCAGCGTCCGTCTTGATTGTCTGTATGATTGCATTCGCATGCGGTGAACGCAGCAGCTTCACAATCAGACAATTTTTCGGCGCGATATCATTCACGTAAACCGGCTGTCCGGTGACAAGCTGCATGGCATCTTTTTTTCGGATTGGTTGATTGACTGTTCTCATTTATCTGCCGGCCTCCTTTTCTCTCTTCCATTCCAGGAATGCGAGAATTCCGCGCAGCTGTCCCTCATAACCAGAGCAACGGCACAGATTTCCTGCCAGATATTCCTTGATTTCAGCTTCAGACGGATATGGATTTTCACGGAACAGCGCCAGCGCATTCATAATAAAACCTGGATTGCAGAATCCGCACTGCTCTGCCCCCTGGTCCGCAATAAACGCGCCGAACTCCGCAGCCTCTTCCTGCAGTCCTTCCAGTGTTGTCACACAGCATCCGTCCGCACGTGCTGCCAGTACAGAACAGGACAGCACAGGTTTGTCATTCAAAAACACGGTACAAAGGCCGCAGACAGATGTTTCACATCCGCTCTTTACGCTTAAGCATCCGTGTTCTCTTACAAAATCCAACAGTGTCATATCCGGCGAAATATCCGCCTGCACTGCTTTTCCATTTAATTTCAGATTAATCTGCATCTTTCACACCTCCCGCGCACAGTTTTTCTATTGAACGTGTCACCAGCACCTCAATGAGATGTTTTCTGTACTCGGCGCTGCCGCGCATATTGCTGCCAGTCGCTATCTGCTCTGCCGCAAACGCACCGAATTTCTGCGCTTCTTTTGCGCCTTCATCCAACATATGCTTTTCATCTGTCAGAAGGACAGCGCGACCCGGGCGCGCGCCTACGGCAAAACGCCACTGCCCATCCGCATATTTGGCCGCCGCACAGGTCAGCACCGGAAAATCAGTGCTCGCATTCCGCACGGACTGATATACAAAAGCCGCCGGACGTTTCTTTACGATCACATGTACTAAAATATCCCGATCGCGCGGCGCTGCCGCAAACTCCACCAACGGTATTACACCGCCCTTATACAATTCCACATACGTATCCATCGCCTGAAACATCGTCAGCACGTCAGAAAATCCAAATCTTCCGAAAATACTTCCGCCCACCGTCGCCAGATTCCGAAACTGTACACCCACAATATGACGAAGCGCTTCTTTTGCCGCTCCTTGCGTATACGCTGCCAGACCGACATGTTCTTCCAGCTGTCGCAGGGAAACCATGCATCCGATCCGAAATTCCTCTTCTGTTTCTTCTATCTCGTCAAGTCCCAAACCGGACAGATCGATCGCAGTCTGTACGCGTCGACGTCCCATTCGCATCCAGAGCATTCCGCCTATAATGCGGTTGCTTTTTTTCTGATTCAGCTCCCATGCCTGTTCCAGACTTTCCACCTTTACATAGTTTTGAACGGTTAACATTGCCGCCACTCCTTTTCTACTGTACTCATTTCACCCCAATAGCTTTCTTTTAGTGTAGCATATGGAGTCCGGAAACGCAATCGCAACAAGCTTGCGCAAAGCGTTAATTTATAGTATCCTGATAAATAAGACCGCGGTCTGCCGCATACCGGCGACACGCGTTTGACAGTAACCGAAATGAAACGCAAAACAGTCCGCCGGGTGTCTGTCCGGCAGTTTTTTCCACCAGGAGTATCTTATGAAGCCTGTCACACGCATTTATTTATACGATGAAGATAATGAACGTTTTTTCGGCGAAGGTCCCTGCCGCCTGCTGCATGGCATTGATGAATACGGCTCCCTCAGAAGCGCGGCGATTCATATGAATATGGCTTATACAAAAGCCTTTTCCATGATCAGACACGCGGAAAAAGCACTTGGTTTTCCGCTGACGGAAAAACAAATCGGCGGAAAAAACGGCGGCGGAAGCCGTCTGACTCCGCAGGCAAAGGAGTTTTTAGAAAAATATGAACGATACAGAGAAGCCTGTTACGAGGCTAACAGCAGCCTCTATTCTGAGATCTTTTCAGATCAGCGGTAAAAAGCATCTGTTCCTGACCGGAGCGCGCAAAGCCGGAAAATCCACACTGGCAAAATCGCTTGTGCCGTTTCTTGCAGAATCCCCGGAAGAAACAGACGCTTTTCTGCCCGGCATCACTACCAACGCCGTTCCCGGAAAACAGGTGCTGCTGACAGAAAACGGCACAAGCCAAAACGCCGTCATCGGGATCTTTGCAGATCCGGACAGCCCGGAACGTATGTGGTCTGACGCTGCCGGACGCGTCCGGAAAGAACCTTTCCCTGAAAAAGTTTCGTGTCCGCAGGGCAATCGTATGCGTCCTGTTCCTGACGGCTTTCTTTCTCTCGGCATTCCGGCGCTTTCCCGCGCGGCGGCAAAAAAAAGCGAATGGATCTGTATCGATGAGCTCGGCTATCTGGAAACCTCCTGCCGGGCATTTCAGGATGCCGTGTATTCGCTTCTTGAAAAAAAACATGTGCTGGCCGTTATCCGCAAACAGGAGACTCCGTTTTTAGCGTCGCTGCTCCATCGCAGCGACGCATTCGTGATCGATCTGGACAGTCCGATTGTTCCGATCGGATGTGTAATCATGGCTTCCGGCCTGTCCAGACGCTTCGGCAGCAATAAGCTGCTGGCAGATTTTCACGGAAAACCGCTGATCGCGCACGCGTTAGCGGTTACCGGTCCTTTGGCCGGATCGCCGGGCGGCGCGTCTTTTGGCTCTGCCGGACCGCTTCTTGCCCGCCGCATCGTTGTAACACGTACTTTGGAGGTGCAAAAGATCTGCCGGACCGCAAATATACCGGTTCTGCTCCATAATTTCCCCAACCGCAGCGATACGGTAAGATTGGGAATCCGGGCATTATCCGCTGCCCCGGAATTACATGCGGAAGATATCCACACAGATACCTTCCTGCCGGATGCCTTTTCCACATCTGATGCTCCTTTACTGACCGGCTATCTGTTCTGCCCGGGCGACCAGCCCCTGCTTTCACGGGAATCTGTGGAAACGCTCTGCCTGACCTTTTCGCAGAATCCGGACTGTATCTGCCGCCTCGGTACCAAAGAACGCCCCGGCGCGCCTGTCATTTTCCCGGCGCGTCTTTCGAAAGAGCTCTTAACACTTCCGAAAGGAAAAGGCGGTTCTTTTCTGACAAAAAAATATCCCGAACAGGTACGATATGTACCTGTCCGGAATGATTTTGAACTGCTTGACGCCGATACGCCGGAAACACTCGCCGCACTTGCGCGAATCTCTTTATAAAGTTATAAAGCAAAGCCGTTATTCCATCCGGACCCGTAAGCGCCGCAAGCATCTGCGTTTCTTACGGGTGTCTGCCTTTTCAGACCGCGAACCGGAATACGACTCCGACGATCGCAGAAAATACAATAAAATAAATCGGATGCAGCTTCTTCACCTTCGGCGTCCATCTGGTGAGGATCAGAATCACCGCTGCCAGCGCGATATGACGCCAGTCTATATGCACCTGTTCCATAAACAGGCGCACATTGTCCACCTCAAATAAACTGAGCAGTACAATAGAAACGCCTGCGGCGGCGATCAGAGCGACCGACGCCGGACGCAGACCGTAAAATGCCGCATCCACATATTTGTTTTCTCTGAATTTCTTCAGGAACTGCGCAATAATCAGAATCACAATGATCGAAGGCGCTACCAGACCAAGCGTTGCCACGACTGCCGCAAAAACTCCGCCCGCCGGGCCAAAATGCCGATTGCCGACTGTATAACCGACATAAGTCGCCATATTTACGCCCAGCGGTCCCGGCGTACTCTCCGCCACCGCGATCATATCTGCCAGCTGCCCGGAGCTGAACCATCCGGTCTTTACCGACATACTCTGCAGAAACGGGATCGTCGCCATCCCGCCGCCCACGCTGAACAGTCCGGTCTTGAAAAATTTCCAGAATAACTGTAACAATACCATCATTTCTTACGCACCCCCATTGTCGTTAATACAATACCGGCAATTGCCGCCGCAATTACATAAATCACCGGAGATACGTTCAAAAATACTGCGCCGAGAAAGACCAGCGTAAAAATGATCACAGTCCATACGTCAATCACCGCTGATTTCCACAATTTGACCACTGCGTTTAAAATAAATACGCAGACACACACACGGATACCGGCAAACGCGTTCTGTACCCATGCCAGATCGGCAAAATTATTGATTACCGCCGCGATCAGGGTGATGATCACCAGAGACGGAAATACCATGCCGAGAGTTGCTATGATCCCGCCGACCGTTCCCTTTCGCTTATTTCCGATAAATGTGGCGGTATTCACCGCAATGATGCCGGGCGTACACTGACCGATCGCATAATAATCCATGATTTCCGCATCCGTCGCCCATTTTTTGTTCTCGCAGACTTCCCGCTGCAAAATCGGAAGCATGGCATAACCGCCGCCAAACGTCATCACGCCGACTTTTGCGAAGGTGATAAAAAGCTCAACTAATTCCCTCATACTGTCTTTCCTTTCCTGTTGTTTTATACGCGCTGATTATACCGCATTCCCTTTTCTTTCGCAACTGTCAGATTTCCACGCCGCCGTGTCAGTGCTGAACGTTCTCCTCCTTTCGCATATCAAACGGCGGAAGGAGACTGTCTATTTTTTCATATAGCTTATCGTCGAAATTGTAACGAAGCTCACATTCTCTGTCAAAGATCATTGTCGGCTCTTTCTCTGCCGTCACTGCTTCCCACTTCGGCAGCTTATCGCAGAACGGCGCGCCTGTTTTGGCAAAGCTTATAAAAGCTTCAAATATCTGACTCTGCAGCCGTTCCCCGACCTCCGGAATCTGGCAGACCTCCACCAGATCAATATTATGGAAAAAGAACGGGATATCCGAACAGTGCCAGGCGATCTTATTATGATAGATCGGAAATTCTAACGTAAAATCGTACAGATAAGTGCCTGCCTTTTCCCCTTCCGCATGAAGTCTCGCAATCTGTTTTGACGGCTGACGCATCACGCGGTCAAGCAGCAGCAGATCCGCAGGATTCTTGCCCGGAAACGCTTCCTCAAACAGAGTTATCATCTCATCCGTCCGTTCCTTATACACCGCGCCGACAATTTCTCTGATCTGTTTTTCCGACAGCCGGGTTTTATCATATTCCGGCGGCTGAAAAGAAAATTCTCCGAATACGCTGCCGACCATCAGCGGAATTTCCAGCGCATGTTCACGGAACCCGTATGTAAGCGGACTTCCCTTGTAATAATCATTTACCAGAGGCGCTCCGCCGATATAACCGCCCTGCGCGGCGATCGCCGGACTGACTTTCGTATACGCGTTTACCAGTTCATAATACGGAACCGTTTCCAGCTTATCCGCTTCTGTTTCCGCAAATCCAAGCTCTTTCAGCATTGCCGTCACAATCTTCCGGCCGTCTCCGGTACAGGACGGCAGCAAAGCCTCGCTGCTGACGCCGCTCATAATAAGGCATCTGTGAAACAGCCCGTCCGCGGCAGCAATCTGCATCAGATCCGCCGCCTTCATCCCGCCGCCCGACTGACCGAAAATCGTGACATTCTCCGGATCGCCGCCAAATAACGCAATATTTTGGTTTATCCATTTCAGGGCTGCCACCAGATCCGCATGTCCCGCGTTTCCCGAATTTTCATACTTCCTGTCAAACGGCGAAAGATCCAGATAACCAAGAATATTTAATCTGTGGTTGACGGTCACGACCACCACATCGCCGTTCCTGCACAGATTAAATCCGTCATAAGCCACCTGCTCAATAGAAGACCCCGCAAAATATCCGCCTCCGTGCAGCCAAACAAGCACCGGCAGCTTCTTTTTACTGTCAAGTGTCTGCGTCCAGATATTCAGATTCTGACATTGTTCGTCCTGCGGCCAGTAACGGTGAGGCACCAGCAGTTCCGCGCTCGGCGTATCCTTCGCCATCAGCGGACATACAAATCCGTAAGAAGACGCATCCTTTACGCCTTCCCATTTACACACTTCCGGCATCTGAAATCGTTTCGCCTCTGCATACGGAATCCCCTTGAAAATATATTCTCCGTTGTAATAATAGCCCTTCAGCTTTCCTCCGGTCGTCTCAAGCACCGGTACATCATCAAAATAAAAGCTCTGCTCCATTATAAAATCCCCCTGACCTCTATAAAATTTCGTATATGTCTACCATTTTTCAATCAAAGTTTTCACCCATCCGCACAGTTTTTCGCTGGCTTCATTCGCAGTCTTAACAACTGCCTCATGACTGTGCTTCGTCCTGGAAATGCCGGTCGCCATATTCGTAATACAGGCGATACCCAGCACTTTCATGCCAAGATAATTGGCCGCAATTGTTTCCGGAACGGTAGACATACCGATCGCGTCCGCGCCGAGCGCCGCATAAGCGCGGATCTCTGCCGCAGTTTCATAGCAGGGGCCGGAAAAGATCGCGTAAACGCCCTGCTTATAGTCAATCCCCAGTTCTCTGCCGACTTCTTCTGCTTTTGCCAGCAATTTTTTGCTGTAAGCCTCCGACATATCCGGGAAACGGGTTCCCAGACGGTCATCATTTTGTCCGAACAGCGAATTCGTGCCGAGGAAGTTGATATAATCCGTAATCAGCATCAGATCTCCCGGCGCAAAGGACGGATTGATGCCGCCGCAGGCATTTGTCACAATCAGAGCTTTCACGCCAAGCTGCTTCATCACATAGATCGGATAGGTCACTTCTTTCATAGAATATCCTTCATAATAATGGAATCTTCCCTGCATCGCCGCAACGGTGCGTCCGCCGATCTTTCCGATCACCAGATTTCCTTCATGTCCTTCCACATGTGTCTGCGGAAAATTTGGAATGTCGCGGTAAGCGATCACATCTTTTTCTTCCATAATCTCAACAAGAGAGCCAAGACCGCTTCCCAGGATAATGCCGATCTCCGGCTGCTGTGCTGTCCGCGATCTGATATACTGCGCAGACTCCATAATACTTTCATAAAACATAAGCTGTTTCTCCTTTTATCACATATTTAACTGATATTTTTATACCCGGTTCCGAATTACGAAAAAAAGGAGACCGATCCGGCCTCCCTTCCTCGTTTTACGCTTCTGAAAACTGATCTTTTCCTACAGAACACAGCGGACATTCAAAATCCTCCGGTACGTCTTCCCATTTTGTCCCCGGCGCGATCCCGCCTTCCGGATAACCTGCTTCTTCATCATATTCCCAGCCGCATACATCACATACATATTTCATTTGTCTGTTCCTCCTTTTTTACACTTTCATAAATTTTTACCAGAATCATCCTATTTCATGCATCCGGATCATTCTCCTTAGCTGTTATTTTATGATACATATTCCGGCGTGTCAATTCCTTTCTTGCGGCCGCTACCCACACTCTATTTTTGCTGTTTTCCTTTATTTACCACATAAATTCCCACACATACCAGCAGCAGCGCCGCGATCCCGCGCCATCCAAACGCCTGATTGCGTTCTCCCAGCAGCAGCGCCGATAAAAGCACCCCAAATACCGGCGTCATAAATCCAAATACCGCCACCTTTGCCACCGGATTATATTTCAGCAAAATCCCCCACAAAGTATAGGCAACCGCCGAGATCAATGCCATATACAGCAGCAGAAAAAATGCCGCCGCGCCTCCCGAAGTAATCCGACCGCCCAGAAAAAGCGCGATCACGATCATCACCAGACCGCCGATCAAAAACTGATATCCGCTTAACACCACCGGATTTTCTTTTTGCGAGTATAGTTTAATCAAACCCGAAGACAATGCATATGCCACCGTTGAAAGGAAAATTGCGCCTTCTCCTTTCAGACTGAAGGACGCATCTATACCATTTCCGTTCAAATTAATAATTACCACCCCGGCAAATCCGATCAGACAACCGACAATTTTTCTTACCGCCAGCTTTTCAAACCGAAACAAAAGCGATGCCAGAATCAGTGAAATAAAAACGTTCGACGCATTAATAATAGAGGATTTCACACCGGTCGTATGTGCAAGTCCGATATAAAACAGCACATACTGCATTACCGTCTGTACCATCGCCAGCTTCAGTACCATTCCAACGCTTTTCTTTTCCGGCACCAGCACACGCTTAACGAGAATGCTTCCGAATAAAATCACCAGCAGCCCAGAAAGCGCAAAGCGGCAGCCCGCAAACAACATCTGCGACATTGTATCATCCGCCGCGATCGCAAACAAATCATAGCCGATCTTCACGCACGGAAACGCGCTGCCCCATAAAAAGCAGCACAAAAGCGCCAGCGCCATGACTGTCATCGGTTTCTGCAAGTAATGTTCTTTTTCCATGTTCTCTTTCCTCGTTTCTCTTATATTCTTTCGTAATAAACCCATCCTTCTCTCAGAGTAATGAATATGATTGAAAAAGTCAAATTTTTTTCAAATATCCATCACAATTTTATCACAAATTCATTTTAATATACAATCATTCAAACAAAACTACATAAACTTTAAGGAGGTTTACAGATATGAAAAAATACAAACATCTCGGCGCTGCGCTTGCAGCAGTTATGATCACGGGAACGATCGGTTCCACGGCAATCGGTCTTCACACCTATTTTGAAAAAGACAATCATGTGCAGGCAGAAGAAGTCTCTCTGACAGAGGCAGAAACAAACGCGAAGGAAGCATCCGCGGAAACGACAGACACTTCCATGACGCTGCCAAATGTAAAACAGATTACCAAAGATACGATGCCATCCATTGTCGCGATCACCAATCAGGCTATCGAAACGATTCATTTTTACGGACAGGAATTTGAACTGGACAGCGAAAGCAGCGGTTCCGGCATCATTGTCGGCAAAACAGACGACGAGCTTTTGATCGCTACCAACAATCACGTTGTGGAAGGCTCTGACGAACTGACTGTCTGCTTCAGTGTAGACACAGAAGACGAGGAAGACAAGCTGGTATCCGCACAGGTAAAAGGCACCGACTCTTCTCTTGATCTGGCAGTGATCGCCGTAAAACTGGACGATATTTCCAAAGATGTGCGCAAACAGATCTCCGTCATCGAAATGGGCGATTCGGACAATGTAGAAGTCGGTGACTGGGCCATCGCCATCGGCAACGCGCTTGGTTACGGACAGTCCGTGACAATGGGTATTGTCAGCGCGCTTGACCGCGAAGTGACACTTTCTACCAACAACGGTACGATTTCCAACAATATGCTCCAGACAGATGCGGCAATCAATTTCGGCAACAGCGGCGGCGCTCTTCTGGACGCGAACGGCAATCTGATCGGTATTAACTCCGCAAAGGCTTCCGACACTGGCGTAGAAGGCATGGGTTACGCGATCCCGATCAATACTGCGAAACCGATCATTGAGGATCTGATGAACCAGACAACACGCGAACTTGTTGACGCCGAAGACGCCGGCGCGCTCAGTATTTCTGTAACAAACGTATCTGAGGAAGCGCGCCAGATTTACAGCATTCCGTCCGGCGCATTTGTCGCAGACGTAAACAAAGACGGCGCTGCTGACAAAGCAGGCATGAAACAGGGCGATGTCATCACCCGTCTGGATAAGACCGGTATCTCTTCCCGTGACGAGCTTCTGGAAAAAATGCAGTATTACGCAGCCGGAGAAACAGTTGAAGTAACAGTACAGCGTATGGGCGACGGCGGTTATACAGAAAAAGTACTGGAAGTTACTCTGGATGAAAAACCGGACACCGAGGAATCCGCTGACATTGCGGAGGAAGAGGTGCAGATGCCGGAAGAAGACTACTACGAAACCGAAGAAGAGCCGGACTTTGAGGAAGGCTTTAACGGTCCGCTGGGATTCTGGAACTAACTTCATTCCTTTCCATAAATATCTGATGGGGACAGCAAATCTGACTGTCCCCTTATTTATAAAGCTCAAACAATTAACAGAATTTTTATTACCAAAAACTATTGCTGATTTCGATATTGCTGCGGTGTCAAACCCGTTCCTTTTTTGAATTGCTTATGAAAATAAGAACTGCTGGAAAACCCTGTTTGTTCAGCAATAGCATCTAATGAAATCCTTGTTGTAAGTAGAAGTTCTTTTGCCTTATCAATACGTACATTTGTAATATACGTACTCAAGGTTTGGCCAAATCTGTTATGAAATAAACTAGATAAGTAATCTGGGTTCATATGCATATGCTCTGCAATCGTACTTCTATTTAGATTTGCGGAGCCCAAATTTACATAAATGTATTCCCGAATTTTTTTCACAAACGTATCCGCTTCAGCAAAAAGCCCTTCCGAAACCTGAACACTTTCCATATTTTGAATTTCTACATTTTGTATGGCTCTTTTGATTTCTGTTAAAAGTGAGGCAGTATCAATCGGTTTCAAAATATATCCGAAACAATGCATAGTAATTGCTTTCTGTGCATAATCAAAACGTTGATGACCGCTTAAAATCAATGGGGTTATTCGATAACCATTTGTACGGATCCATTCTATCAGATGAAGTCCATTTCCTTGCGGCATTTCAATATCCGTAAGTAAAATATCAATTTCCTCATGTTCAATAACTTTTTTCGCTTGATCTATACTGTAAGCGGCGAAAATTTGTTTAATCTCTGAGAAATTCTGTCCAATGGAACGAAGCAGCCCTTGTACAATATAATATTCATCATCTACAATTAATAAATTCATTTTCTAACCATCCATTTCTGTTTTAGAAGGAAAATCAATATCTACCCTGGCTCCTGCATTAGGCTCATTAGAGAATATTAAACTACTATTTTTTCCATATAATAATTTTAATCGCATAGCAATATTATAGATTCCAATACTATGACCGTGTTCCGTAATTTCCGGATGTTCGGTGATTGTATTATACAATTCCAGCTTTTGCTCGTCAATTCCAGTTCCAGAATCAATATGAGTAATATGGATATATTTTTGGTTGTTTTCCTCATATGAATAAATTGAAATCGAAATATTTAACAATTCTCCCATTACAATATTCGATTTTATCGAATTTTCCGTTAACATTAACACCATCAGTGGAAACACATCTACATCGTCTTTAGCAGCATCAAAATGTATTTGATAATCAAGACTTCCCGGAAATCGTAATTGTGTAAGTTTTATATAATTCTCCACATAAAAAATTTCTTCCGAAAGTAACACAGAAGTACGCGTCGATAATGTATACCGTAAGTGTTCTGATAACGTTTGTATAATTTGTTCAGAAATAGGAACACTAGAACGATCCTGTGATAACACAAAAATAATATTTAAACAATTAATTAAAAAGTGGGGAGCAATTTGTGTTTTTAAACATTGCAATTCAAACTCCTTTTTAGCAAGCTGTTCTTCATAGATATTAATTCTTAAGTTTTGAATTTCATTGATCATTTCATTAAATGTTTCCGTAATGCTTTGAATCTCAATAAAATGATTGTCGCAGGGAATTGTCTGAGCAAATTGCTTTTGACGCATTGAATCAATTACCGGTTGTAAAATTTGATTGGGAGCGTCAAAAAAAGAATACATAACAGCCGTAATAATAAAGCAAAATAAAAATAACCACACCAATAAAAAAAGAAACAATCTATAAATCGAAAAAAGCTCTCTTGAAATATTATACATAGGAATTAATGCCATAATATAATAATCACTATAACTAAGCTCTTTAGATACTGTTAAATATTGCCGACCATTTGCATCAATATAAATAGATTCTTTTTCAATAGAATCTTTTGGTGAAAATATCACATTATCGAATAAAGTATTTCCAAGGGGAATTCCATCCTCTGTCACATAAAATATTGACACATCCATGTCTTTAAAAGCAGCAAATGCCACAGAAAGAAGATTCAGATTCATCCATGCTCCTGCATAAGTACTTTGTCTTTTAATAATTCTAACCAAATAATCATTGTTGTTATTACTAAAAAGAAACCATTCATTTAGATTCAAAGTTTCTAACGTACCATTTTTATTATGCTCACGCAGCATATTTAAAATAGATTGCGAACATAAATAATTATTTTGATAGGTTTGTGAAAATGATACATTAATTTGAGGAATAAAAATGTCTTGAGGTTGAGAGTAAATAAACATACCACTGATATCAGAAGATACATTACTAAGAGATAACATCTTTTTAATTTTTACAGTCAAAAATGTTATTTCGGATTTATCTGTTGTTGCACTTAAAGAAGTAATATCTGCATTCTTAGAACAATTTTCAGAAAGATATATCATAATATCATTTAAATTCTGTGTAATCTGATCATTATACAAACTCATTGTTGTATTCATTGACTGATATATCTGTTGCCGCATTATTGAGGAGGAGTATATCGAAATACCTATAAAAACCGTAACAAAAAAAATTAGTAAAATCATTAAACTGCGTCGAAATATTTTTTTTATAGATCGAACATGCGCATTAGATAATATACAAATTGATATATTAATTATTTTTTTTGATAAAATGTCAAGTATTTTGCTCATTTATATCCCTTCCCCATTAATATATATATGTTTATTTTGACGTTTTTTCCAAGAATAGTACAATATTTTCTAACAAAATTTACTTGTTGCAAGGTGTAAATCATTATATTATATCGTCAACAAGAAAAGCAAGATAATTTTTAGAAAGAAGGTGTAGCGTGAGAAACAGTAAAATAACTCTTGACAAAGCATTTCGCAGAGCAGTCCCCATAGACAACAGGTTATATAGCGCATTTATGGAACATATGAGAAATGTAATTTATCAGGGTATTTACAATCCGAAACATCCCAGTTGTGACGAAAATGGATTTCGACAAGACGTTATTGATTTAGTTAAAGATTTAAATTTAACGTCCATTCGTTATCCAGGTGGGAACTATATTTGTTCTTATAATTGGGAAGATACTGTAGGACCGGTAGAGAAAAGACCCAAGCGCATGGATTTAGCATGGCAGCAAGTCGAGCCAAATATAATTGGGCCGGCAGAATTCGAAAAATGGCTTGAAAAAATTGGCAGTAAATTAATTATGGCAGTCAATTTAAGCACCAGAGACGCTGTCGCTGCCGCCAATGAGGTGGAATACTTTAATTATCCAGAAGGAACCTATTACAGCGATTTGCGTAAAGAGCATGGTCATCCACACCCTTATGATGTTCGTGTATGGTGTGTAGGAAATGAAGTAGACGGTCCTTGGAATATCGGACAGAAAAAAGCAGAAACATATGCTTGGGATGCTGCCGAAGCAGCCAAAGCCATGAAAAGAATTGACCCTGGCATTGAACTAGTAGCAGTCGGAAGTTCCGGAACTCAATTAGATACCTATCTGGAATGGGATCGAATTGTTTTAGAACATGTATATGAAGTATGTGATTACATTTCTTTGCACCGTTATATGGGACATCCGGATATTGATCGAAAATATACCTATAATCCAAACGACGTTGGAGATTATTTGGAATTAGCTGGAAGATTAGAACAAACAATAAAAGATGTTATTGCCACTTGCGATTACGTTAAAGGAAAAATCGGAAGTAAAAAACAAATAAATATTTCTCTGGATGAGTACAATGTCGTAGATATCGAAAAAACTTCTTCTTTATCGGACGATAGAGAAGGCCTCTCAATGCAGGCAACATTAATGTTCGGGCTATCAATGTTAGCTATCATGCGTCACTCTGATCGTATCAAAATTGCCTGCCAATCCATACTTATCAATGGAGATGGTATGGTAATGTGTGAAGGCAACGATAACGCCTGGGTAAATGGAACATACTATGTATTTCAGCATTGTTCAAAATTTGGCAGAGGTATTATATTAGAACAAATAGAAAGTATCCCTCTCTACAATACATCAACAGTCTGTGATGCCAAAACAATGGACAGTATTTGTATTTATCACGAGGATACCGGTGAACTTGATATTTTCGCAATAAATAAAACAGATGAAACAATGATATTTACACTAGAGGCTGCACAATTTAAATCATTAAAAGCAATTGAACACATCGAACTTAGTTCGCCTCACCTGACAGATTGCAACAGCGTACAGCACCCTGATACAATTAAACCTGTATCTAAACAGGATATTACAGTCACCTCAGAAAAAGTTGACTGTGTATTAAACAAATATTCATGGAACGTTTTAAGATTAAAGGAGGATAAAGCATGAAAAAGAAATTATTAGCGGCAATGCTCGGAGCAACATTAACAGCAGCGACATTTGGTTGCAACGTTGGCGCTGAAACCGCTACAGGCAGTGCAGAAGAAGTAATTGCAGCAAGAAAAGCGGCAGCAGAAGAGAGTGGTGAATATCAAAAAGTAATCTTTTCATTCTTTAACTGGACAGGAAGACCAGCTGGAACAGATCGTATTCAGGAGAAAATTTGCGAGCGAACCAGAGAAACTCTCGGATTGGATGTGGAACTACTCATTCTTGATTCTGCCTCTTATGCACAGAATGTGAGATTAATGCTTTCATCAGGAGAACAGCTGGATATTTTCAATTCTAATCCACTTGGCTATACAGCTGTTGTAAACGATGGATATTGCTACAATTTAGAAGAAGATAATCTTCTGCAAGAATATGGCGCTGGAATTCTTGAAACTGTAAACGAAGATTATATTAAAGCCTGTCGGATTAATGGTTCCATTTATGGTCTTCCACAAATGCGTGATATGGCACTCGCTGCTGGTACAATTGTGATCGGTCAGGAATATTTGGACGGCATTGGCTATGATTACACATCTCAATATGAAGATCCTGAAAATCAAGATGTTATTTATACAGATTATGAAGAAATTGAAAAAATCTTTGCTCAACTGCATGAAGAATATCCAGATAAGTATGTTTTTGCACCAGGAGATAATTTAGTATCACAAGGTGCAACGATTGACAGCTTGGGTGGAGACGATTTTGGCGTTTTACTTGATACTGAAAATAATTTAACAGTAGAAAATTTATTTACAAGTGATCAATTTAAGGAAATGTGTCAGCGAATTTATGAGTGGAATCAAAAAGGCTATATTTCGAAAGATGCACTCACAGATGATACTGCTATTTCTGCAAAAATTAAATCAGGAAGTTACATGGCAATGTTAACGCAGGGAAAACCAGGATATAAAACTCAAATTTCTGGCGAATGTGGACGACCAATGGTTGTATTTCAAGTAGAAGAAAATATATTAAAATCATCTGCTATTACATCCAGCTTATGGAATATTAATCAAGGTTGCGAGGATCCCATTGCAGCAATGCAAGTACTTAATGCGTTCTTTACAGATGAGTATTTATCCAATCTGCTTATCTGGGGAGAAGAAGGTGTAGATTATATGTCAACAGAAGATGGTCATATTACTTTCCCAGAAGGAGTTGATGCAAACAATTCTGAATATTACCATACAATGAACTGGTTACTTCCAAATCAGTTTATCGCACATATTTGGGAAGGAGATTCACTTGATTTATGGGAAAGAACAGAAAAATTTAATGAAACCGCTCCACAATCAAAAGCTCTGGGATTTTCCTTTGATAACAGTGAATATGCAAGTGAATACACTGCTCTCAGTAATATTTATGACGAATACAAAAAACAATTGATGTTTGGTTTCCTTGATCCTGAAGTAGGAATCGCAGAAATGATGGAAAAAATGGAAGCTGCAGGATTAAATGAATACATTGCAGCAAAACAAGAAGCACTTGATGCTTGGGCAGCAGAAAACGGTGTAAAATAGCACATGTCTATAAAACAAGGGATGGGAATCTCCCATCCCTCTTTTTTTCCAGCATCATACTTCCATTCAAAATAAAGAGGAGGCAAGCGATGAAAGCACCGCAAAATAAAAAAAGAAAAGCAATACGATTAAAACGTTATTTTCCTGTTTATCTAATGGCTTTGCCAGGTATAATTTACTTATTCATCAATAACTATATGCCATTGCCAGGTCTGATACTCGCATTTAAAAATTATAATGCACGAAATGGAATTTGGGGTTCTGATTGGGTAGGTTTCAAAAATTTTAAATTCTTATTTGCAACAAACGATGCTTTTGTTATCACAAGAAATACTCTTTGCTATAATTTAATTTTCATTATCGTAAATACAATAGCAGCCATAGCAGTAGCGATAATTCTTTCGGAATTGCGTCACAAGATTAAGAAGTTTTATCAATCTGTAATTTTACTTCCGTATATGATTTCTATGGTTATTGTAAGCTATCTTGTGTTTGCTTTTTTATCTACAGAAAACGGCTTTTTAAATAATTCCATATTAAAACCATTAGGCATTGAACCAGTGGCCTGGTACATGGAAACAAAATATTGGCCGTTTATTTTAGTATTTGCCAATTGCTGGAAAGTAATTGGTTATAACTGTATTATTTACCTTGCGGCAATTATCGGTTTCGATCGCGGATACTATGAAGCAGCTGCTATTGACGGCGCAAACAAATGGAAACAAATTACCAAAATCACTATCCCAATGCTGAAACCAACCATAATCATGATGACACTTCTTGCAATAGGAAGAATTTTTTATTCAGATTTTGGATTATTTTATCAGGTTCCACAAAATTCAGGAGCATTATTCTCTGTAACCAATACAATTGATACATACGTATACAGAGGATTATTAGAATTAGGAGATATTACTCTTTCAGCTGCAGCAGGTCTTTATCAGTCTGTAATTGGATTTATTCTTGTATTAATTTCTAATTTAATGGTGCGGCGAATTGATCCTGACAGTGCATTGTTTTAAAGGAGGTTCAGAATGAAAACGAGAGACGATAAAATATTTCAAATAATCGGGCACTGTGTTATGATTTTTTTATCAATCTGCGCAGTTGTTCCTATGATATTGCTGGTAATGTCTTCCATTACCGATAATGATACATTAATAAGTAATGGATACTCATTCTTTCCAGAAAAATTCAGTCTGTATGCCTATGAATATATTTTTAAAACAGGCAATACTGTAATACATGCATATGGTGTATCTATTGTATTAACTATAATTGGAACAGTTTTGTCTTTGCTGCTGACTACATTATTGGCTTACGCATTATCAAAAAAAGATCTTCCCGGAAGAAATCTTCTTACATTCTATGTGTTTTTCACTATGCTTTTCAACGGTGGGCTTGTACCTACCTACATGAATTACACAAATGTATTTGGAATAAAAAATACCTTTTTGGCATTACTTATTCCTAATTTATTAGCTAATGGATTTAATATTCTTCTGGTAAAATCATACTTTGTAACAGGTGTTCCTTATGAAATCATTGAATCATCCTTAATGGATGGGGCATCTGAATTTACCATCTTTTCAAAAATCGTACTGCCGCTTTCCAAACCAATTGTAGCAACAATTGGCCTATTTTCAGGGATTGCCTATTGGAATGACTGGCAGAATGGATATATTTATTTAACAAAAAGAACAGATTTATACTCCATACAGAATCTTCTAAACCGTATGATTCAAAACATTCAATATTTATCACAAAACACAGCTAATATAAAAAATGCAGATGTAGGTCTTGCCGCAATACCAAGCGTATCAATACGAATGGCAATGGCAGTAGTAGGTATCTTACCAATAGTAATTATCTATCCATTTGTTCAAAGCAATTTTGTAAAAGGTATTACACTTGGCGGTGTCAAAGGCTAAAATAATAAAAGTACTTTATTTAAGGAAGTAAATTCCACATTTGTAAGAAGCACATCACAGGAAATCACTCCTCAACTTACAATGGAATTTACTTTCTTATTTTATCGAGTATACTCAATAAAATATGTAAATTGCGATTGTTCTTGTCAAAGTGTTGCCAGGCATCCGACGCAGCGAAAAATCCGTGATGCTGGAATTGATAAAAGAAGAATTGGTATCTTCCGGTGTTGATCTGAAACAATTCATTTCCATCAACTGTGAAGATATGCGTTATGTAAATCTTCACACGACAAATGCACTGCATGAAGAAATATTAAAACATACCGAAACTATCAATGAAAAAGTTTATTTGTTTTTTGATGAAATACAGGAGGTCACCGACTGGGAAAAATGTATCAACTCACTCCGGGTCATCCTTGACTGTGATATCTATATTACTGGATCCAATGCAAGACTGTTATCCGGAGAACTGGCTACTTATCTTGGCGGACGTTATGTCGAGTTTGTGATTTATCCGTTTTCCTATTCTGAATTCTTAGAATTATACGCAACCGTATGTCCCGGACTTTCCGAACAACAGACCTTTCAAAAATATTTACTTGTCGGCGGAATGCCCTATCTCTCCAATCTTCGCTATGAAGAGGAGCCCTCTCGGCAGTATCTGACGGACGTGTTTCATTCTGTCCAGTTGAAAGACATTGTAAAAAGAAACAAAATCCGGTTTCTGAAAAATGAACACCGTACCGTTTCAGCGGATACCATCTTAAATTATCTCAAATATTGCACGGACGCATATCTGTTCTATCAGGTAAAACGTCAGGATCTGCAAGGTAAACAGATTCTTGCAACCAATGAAAAATACTATATTGCCGATCACGGTATCCGCGAGGCTGTTTATGGCGGAAACATGCGAGATATTAATCTCATCTTAGAAAACATTGTATATATGGAGCTTCTTCGCAGAGGTTATCATGTCACCGTCGGAAAAATAAAAAATAAAGAAATAGACTTTGTCTGCAGTAAACGGAACGAAAAACTCTACGTTCAGGTTACTTACCTGCTGGCTTCTGAAGACACGATTAAACACGAATTTGATGTCTATAAGGATATTAAGGACAACTACCCAAAGTATGTCTTCTCTCTGGATGAATTTGATATGAGCAGAAACGGCATCAAACATATGAATATCCAAAACTTCCTAAAAGCGGATGTCTGGACATAATACATCTGCATCCTATGTAAAAGCGGCTTCCAAAACGGCAGCCGCTTTTTTATTATTTTAACATAATTAGTAACTATTAAATAACTTTCGCTTTATTTCTCAGCCTTTCACGGCTCCGGCTACCACGCCTTCAATAATATATTTCTGACAGGCCAGGTAGAAAATAATGATCGGAATGATGGAAAGCACCAGCACGCCCATCATCGCTCCCATATCAATAGAACCATAACCGCCCTTCAGATACTGAATTGCAATCGAAAGGGTTTTATATTTCTTGGTATCCAGTACCAGCGACGGTAAAAGATAATCGTTCCAGATCCACATTGCTTCCAGAATCGCCACCGTAATACACGTCGGCTTCATGATCGGAAGCACTACCTGAAAATAAGTCTGGATCGGCGTACAGCCGTCTATCATCGCCGCTTCCTCAATTTCCAGCGGAATCGACTTAACAAATCCGGTGAACATAAAGACCGCCAGTCCGGCTCCGAAACCGAGATAAATAATGACAATCCCCCACGGCGTGTCCAGTCCCAGCATGTTCGCAATCTTCGAAAGCGTATACATCTCCATCTGGAACGGTACGACCATTGCGATCAGGCAGGCAATATAAATAATACTGGAAATCGTGATATGCACACGTTCAATATACCAGGCCGTCATTGAGCAGCACAAAATAATTACCGCTACCGAGCAGACGGTGATAAATAATGTCCAGCCGAACGCCGGAATCAACCCCGTTTTTTCAATTCCACGGACATAATTCTCAAAACCGACAAACATCTTTTCTGTAGGAATCTTGAACGGGTATTTGCTGATATAAGCCTTTTTCTTAAAAGAATTCAGCACGACCAGCGCAATCGGATATAGATATAAAATACTGATAACGGAAAAGACCAGCGTCAGCAAGGTTCCGTGTTTCGCTTTTCTTACGTTCATTACTGCTGCACCTCCTTCGATCTGCTAAGTCTGTTCTGCAGGATGGAGATCACCGCAACAATAATGAAAAAGATCACTGCCTTAGCCTGACCTACGCCCTCATAACCGGTTCTGCCGTAGAATGTATTATAAATATTCAGCGCCAGCATTTCCGACATCTTGGACGGCGCGCCGTTTGTCAGCGCCAGGTTCTGATCGAACAGCTTAAAACCGTTTGTCAGCGTCAGGAAGGTGCAGATTGTGATCGACGGCATGATCATCGGCAGCGTCACATTTTTAAGTACCTGTCTGTTGTTCGCGCCGTCAATTTTCGCCGCCTCGATCAGATCCCCCGGGATGTTCTGAATACCGGCAATATAAATAACCATCATATAACCGACCTGCTGCCAGAGCGTCAGGATCACCAGCCCCCAGAAACCGTACACTGACGAATACGTCAGCGTTCTCTCGAAGTGTGCCAGAATACCGTTTAACAGAAGCTGCCAGACATATCCGAGGATGATCCCGCCGATCAGGTTCGGCATGAAAAATACGGTACGAAAGATATTAGTTCCCCGAAAACCTTTCGTTAAAAGCATGGCTACCGCAAAAGCCAGTACATTAATCAATACCACCGTCACAATCGTAAACAGAACGGTAAATCCCATTGCATGCAGAAATGTACCGTCTGAAAATACTTTTGTATAATTCTGCAGTCCGATAAATTTTGCATCCGTCACCGTGGTGAATTTACAGAACGACAGATATACGCCCAGTGCAAACGGGGCGATAAAGCCAATCGTAAATGCCAGCATAGTCGGAAGCACAAAAACCGGAAAATATTTCTTAATCGCTTTTTCCATCTCTTATCCCTCTAAAAAAGCGGGCAGCAAGCTGCCCGCCTTATTCTTTCCATAGCAGTGCTGTTTTCAGAATCGCTTATTCTGCATTTGCAGCCGCATACTCAGTCGCCCAGCCGTCTACGAAAGCAGTCTGTACTGCATCCCATTCTCCGGTGCCCTGCGCATACTCAAGAAGTGCGGAGCCTACGCCGTTTTTCCATTCTTCGGACGGCATTGTCGTAAAGTTCCAGCTTACCGGTGTCTTGCCTGCTTTCGTATATTCATCGTTTGCCTGTACCAGCGGATTAGACGGAAGGTATTCGTCAAAGGTGGTAAACGGAGTTACAAATCCCATCTGATTTGCCAGCATATCGCGTCCCGCGTCACTTTCTACTACCCATGCCATAAAGTCAAGCGTTGCCTGAATATCAGCTTCAGAAGCCTTGCTGTTTACACACCAGTAATTTTCAGAACCGGTGCAAAGTCCCTGATTTTCTTCTCCCTCTGCGCCGATATAGATCGGAAGCATTCCCATATCTTCGTCAGCAACTTCCATCTCTTTGATATCGTTATATGCCCATGTTCCGTTCTGATAGAAAACAGCTTCGCCAAGTGCAAATTCAGAAGCCGCGTCCTCGCCTGTCTTGGAGGAGATCATTGTCGATTCACAGGTAGAATCTGTTGTGTACAGATCCCAGATATTTTTGTAGTTTTCAAGATAGGTGCCTTCTATCGCGTCTGTAGAATTGATACCTTTATCCTTGTATTCATAATAAATCGGCAGGTTTGCCAAATGCGTTTTAAATCTCCAGTCGGAAGAAGAATCCATACCTGCAGAAGTAAACGCGCCTTCTACACCGAGCTCTTCCTTATGGGCCTGAATACCGTCGGCTACCTTCTTTAATGCCTCAAAGCTGTTCAGCTCTTCGATCGATTTGATCTCCGCATCCTCCAGTGCAAAATACTCATTCAGGATCGCTTTGTTGTAAATAATACCGTATGTTTCGATTACATACGCGATACCCTTTACTTCATCGCCTTCTTTCAAGGCGTAATCGTCGCTGGAAAGATCCTTGTATACCTGGCTGTCAGACAGATCATAGCAGTAATCCTTCCAGGAATCCAGTCCTACCGGTCCGTTCACCTGGAACATGGTCGGCGCTTCATCCTTTGCCATCTCTGCTTTCAGAGTCGATTCGTATGTACCGGAAGCAGCGGTCTGCACCTGTACCTGCACGCCTGTCTCGTCTGTATACTGTTTTGCCAGTTCCACCCACTGATCTGCCTGCTCCGGTTTAAAGTTCAGATAATATACCTTTCCGGTTTCCTCCGCGGAAACGCCCATCGGAACCGCTGCCAGTGTGCCGGCTGCCATAGCCGCTGCCATTGTCCATGATAATAACTTTTTATTTCTCATATCTTTTCCTCCTTTTGCACCGCCGCACGGCGCATTTTCGATTTCCTGTAATACTATTTTAGCAGATGTACAATTTCCCGCTATATCAATATTCTATGATGTATGTTGTTATTTCATGATTATTTTTATAATACCGGAGGTATGCGCAAATCCATTCGCCGCCGTGCCCTTTTATCCGGCAGCAGCTATCCGGTTCGCTTCCTCCGTCAGCGCTTCTCCGCCCAGCCGGTACCATTCCTTTACAAACGTATCAAAATAAGAAAGCGGCTTTTCTCCGGTAATGATCGTAATAAATGCCTCTTCCTCCAGCCGCCGCAGCTCTTCGCTGACTAACTGTGAATATTCCTGCGTATATCCCTCATTGACATAGGTAATATCCGCCTGCGCCAGTTTTCCTACTGCCGTAATCCTGGACGTATAGGCTGCCCACTGCCATGCCTGCGGCTCTTTTCCCGCCTTTAAAAATCCCTGACAGCTGTTATAATAGCCCTGCTCCAGCACCGTCATATCCGCAAACCGCCCGTTTCCGTCCAGCACTCGCTTTATACTGTCCGTAGTGCGGAAAATCGCGCTGCTATAATCGAGATTAATTACAAACGGCGTCACCGTCGGATCTACATTCGTTCCCAGATATTCCCCGACCCCCTCTGCGCCCGCTTTGCCGTCATAACGCGCATGGTCAAACAGCGCCGATAAGATCTTTGGAATGATCTCCGGATGCGCAAAATCCTTCCTCGCCACCACGCTGTAATGTCTTCCATAGGACAGAGAAGTCTCTATTTTTCCGTCTTTATCCGGAAACAGATATGGCTGCCAGTCCGCCTCTTTTTCATAAATCGCGGAAAGCGGATTATTCGGCGCCCACCACCAGCCGAAAAACGCCCCGCACTGACCGCTTTGCAGAAGTTCCGGCAGATTCTGCGCATTTCTGAGCATAAAGCTCTGATCCAGAATCCCGTCCCTGTATGCCAGCCGCAAACGTTTCAGGGCAGCTTTCATTTCTCCGGTCACAGAGCCGTAAACCATTTCTTCATTACCATCCTTATGCCATTTCCCCGGATAAGCATGATACGAATCAAAAATCGGATCCAGAGAAAAGCACTGGTCGGACTGCCCTACCATCGTCGGATCAAATACCAGTCCGACGTTCCCTGCCGGATTACGGCCGGGATTTTGTCTGACAAACTCCTGTATCACCTCCAGTGCCTCCTCCAGCGACTGCGGTTCCGAAAGGCCCAGATCTTCTATCCAGTCCTGACGCAGCCACAAAAGCGCCGGGCCGGTATAAACTTCAGTTTCCGGAAATGCCATCAGCGTTCCGTCATATGTCACCTCTCCAAGCTTATCATCTCCATAACTCTCATACATTTCTTTAATACGGCTGCTCGTACAGTGTTCGTAAACCTGCGTAAGATCCGCGATCAGATCATGCTCCACCAGCTGATCCAGGATCTCCTTACTCGTCACCACCATAATATCCGGCAGCTCCCGTTCCGAAACCGCCATAATCTCCAGGCGCTCATAGCGGGTATTTCCCTGTCCTTCAATCACATCCTCATTCTGCACGTTCAGGGTCTGCTTCAGATAACGGGTGTAATTATTGTCCTCATAAGTATCGCCCTTCGGCATATTTCCGTTATTCTCTGCCGTCACCTTTCCGAGCGTATAAGTAACCAGCTCCGGATATTTTCCAAGCGGCGTTGTTTCCGCATACTTCCATGCCTGTAAAAGCCCCTGCTCCATACTCTGCTTTTCTGTCTGCGCACTGTTCGATTTTTCCTCTGTATCCGGCCGCGCACATCCTGCCAGCGCGCCGGTCAAACCTGCCAAAAGCAATGCGGCCGCTGTCCGTCTCTTCATTTTTGTCACCGCCCCTATTCTCCTTTTACCATCCGCTTTGGAATCTTGATCGTCACAATCGTGCCCTTTCCGCAGCGGCTTCTGATGTCAAGTGTATAGGCCTCTCCATATAAAAGCGCCAGACGTTCGTTGACATTTTTTATGCCATACCCGTCTGCCTCTGTTTTTGTCAGATTCTGAAGCGTTTCCTCATCCATACCCACGCCGTTATCCGCAACCTTAAAAATAATATCCTCCGCATCCTGCTGACAGGTAATTTTCAGTTTTTTATCGCCGTCCTCCCGTACGTCCAGGCCATGTTCCAACGCATTCTCCACCATCGGCTGCAGGATCAACTTCAAAATCTGATACGATGCCAGCGTTTCATCAATCTCATATTCCACCTCAAAATCATAATCATGCATCATCAGCTGGATTTCCAGATACGACTGTACATTTTTGATCTCCCCGGCTACGGTAATATATTTTTTCCCTTTACTCAGCGTCGTCCGGTAAAAATCAGACAGCGCCTGCGTAACCCTGCTGATATCCTCCTCCCCGACACTGATCGCCTTCCAGTTAATCAGCGACATGGTATTATACAGGAAATGCGGATTGATCTGTGCCTGCAGCGCTTCCATTTCCAGATTCTGCTGCGCGATACGGCTCTCATAAACCTCCCGGATCAAACGGTTGATCTGCGCGAGCATATCTTTAAAGCTGTGAATCAGTACGCCGATCTCATCCTGCGCTTCATCCTCGATCACAACCTCCAGATTTCCGTGCTCCACCTCCCGGACACAGGTAGTCAGACGCTCAATTTTCTTTACCAGCAATCTACTCATTGATCTGCTAACCGTCCAGATAACAGCCAGACAGATCAATACGACCAGAATAACGGTTCGCATCATGTCATAAAAGCCGGAATAGATTCCCCCATGTTCCATGAAAATATAAACAGATACCGGAACATGTTCCATTTCCTGTTTAATATAGAAGTAATTTTCTTCAATATCCGTCAGTTCCCTGATTTCTTTGCCATCCTTTAAATCAGACTGTGCATAAAGAATCTGTCCCTGCTCATCCGCCATCAGAATCCCGGCGCCTTTTTTCTGGAAATAATACAACGGTTCTTTCAAGCTTTCCAAACTGCAGTAAATCCCCAGATACGCTTCCGAAAGCTCAAATCCCGGAAAGCTTCGGATACATAAAATTTCCTCCCGCTTTTCGTCCGGCCATACCCACACACCGTCCGGATTTTCCCGCACATCGGAAAACCAGCTTTCTTCACTGATCTCCTGAAGCGGAGCCAGCGTCAGGTCATGCGCCACCTCAATATTGGCTGCATACATTGTCATGCGCAGCACGCTGTCATGATAGAACCGCGGCGTATTCAGAATCGGATCGACCACATTTACATAATAATCATATGTCTGATAATCCTGCTCCTGTTTCTGTTGGATCACTGACTGGAGATCTTTGTCAAACACACAGTAGTTCAAAAGGTTCAGCAAAATATCCGCCTGTCCGTCCAGTGTGCTGCAGGTCTGCTTCAGGGAAGTCTGCAGCCCTTCCATCTCCCGTTCCGTAAGGATACTGCGAAACCCCTTCACCATAAAAGAGCTTACAATAATAAGCGGAAGGATTGCCACAAGGATCAGGATCAGATTCAGTTTACTGCGGTATTTCAGATTTTGAAACCGGAAAATCAGTCGGTTATACCTGTTCCTCATCCGTTTCTTCCCCCTTCCGGTAACGCTCCGGGCTTACCCCGCAATACTCGCGAAAGCTCTGACAGAAATACGATACATTAGAAAATCCAACCTTTTCACAGATCTGCACGATCTTCATATTTGTTTCCTTCAGTAATTCCTTTGCCCGCTCCATACGGCACTGCCGAATATAGCGGCTCAGATTCATTCCGGTTTCCTTCTTAAAAATATAACTCAAATAGCCCTGCGACAGATATACCCGCGCAGCCAGACGGTCGATCCCCAGATCTTCATCCACATGACAGGTAATATACTGTTTCACCTGCTCCACATCACCGCGGCTGCCATCCTTATGCTGCGAACAGCTCTTTTCAAATTCCTGTATACAGCGTTCCGTGATCTCACAGACAGCCGTAAAATTACCTGCCTGATAAATCTCTTCGATCACTTCCTTCATCTGCATACTGTCCTGCCCCTGCATTTCCTTAAACAGCTTTTGCACCAGCTCCGAAAACAAAAATTTGACATACATCTGTGAATCCAGCGATTCTTCTCTGATTTTATTCTGCAGATTTTTAAAATTCTCCCATAATCCGGTAAAGTCCTTACGTCGGATATCCTCCTCCATCTTTTTTTGATAATCTATCCCCTGCTCTTTTGCCGCAGTCTGCTCATTCTCTGTTCGGAGCGAAAAAATCCTCCGGTCTGTATCATAAAATTTCTGTTCTGTTAAAATTTCGATCTCCTGGCAGGCTGCCGGCGCTTCCTCCACACGCTGCAGCTTTCTGCTGACAGCGATCCAGCAATCCACACCATATCTTTCGCGTATCTTCTCTGTCACCGCTGCCGCAATTCTTTCATAATTGTCAGAAGCGCTGCGGTAAAAAACAAGCAGCATCTGATTGACGCCCAGATCCAGATACTCAATCTTTCTGTTCAGCTCCTGCTGCAGCTGCTCCGCCAGCTCAATTCCGTGATCCTCAAAAAAATTTTTCTCTGTACTTAAAAGCATCAGATTCTGTATCAGCTCCGCGGCTCTGCCCTCTTTAGCGGTTCCCAGCGAGCGCAGTTCTTCCAGAAACTGTTTTTTCCCGGATGAAATATATTTTCCCAGTAAATATTTATAAAAAAATACGTCGCGGCTCTGCTTTTCTTCCCTTTCCACCACCTGTCTGCGGCAGTTTTCCAGCATCCGCGCAATTGTCTGTAAAAATTCCTGCGGCTTTACCGGTTTGAGAATATAATCCGACACCCCGTATTTAATTGCCTCCTGCGCATACGAAAATTCTCCGTAACCGCTGAAAATCGCGATCTGAAGTTCCTTGCTCTGCGCTCTTGCAAACTTTACCAGTTCAATCCCCGACATAAACGGCATTTTAATATCTGTCAGTAGCAAATCGACCTCCTGCGTCTTTAAAATTTCACAGGCGGCCTTTCCATTAGGCGCCTCCAAAATTTCCAGTTCCGTTCCCAGCTGCTTCAAAAGCTGCTTTATGCCTTCCCGCTCAATTCTCTGATCATCCACAATCAGTATCTTTTTCATTATTTTTATCCCCCATTTCCGTCACCGGCTCTTTTTCCATTCCTGCGATACTATTACTTCTACAGTAAAGAACAAAAGAAAAAAAGTCAATTCTTTTTCTCTCCATATCCGCGCTTGTAATTCATAAAAAAATGCGCTAAAATAAGCGCATCTTCTGTAAGATAAGGAGTAAAATCAGATGAAAAATGTAATATTGATCGGTATGCCGGGCGCTGGAAAAAGTACGGTCGGCGTTGTTCTCGCAAAGGTACTCGGTTATGATTTTATAGATTCGGATCTTCTGATCCAGAAAGAAGACGGACGACTGCTCTGGCAGATCATCCGCGACGAAGGAATTGAAGGCTTCAAGCAGATAGAAGAACGTGTCAACAGCCACATTCAGACAGAAAACAGCGTTATTTCCACTGGCGGCAGCGTCGTATACGGGCCTGCTGCGATGGAACATCTGCGTTCTATCGGAACCGTGGTATTTCTCGATGTTTCTTACTCTTCTCTCAAAAAGCGGCTTGGCAATCTCACAAAACGCGGCGTGGTATTAAAGCCGGGACAGACTCTGCACGATCTCTATCAGGAACGTATTGCGCTCTACCGCCAGTATGCGCATGTTACAGTGCACCCGGTTGATTTTGATATTCAGGAAACTGTGGCGGCTGTATGTCGGGCGCTAAACAAAATATTATTTCTGTCGCAGCAAGAATAACCGCCAATTATCTTTGCAAATGGTTAGACAGGAAAAATAAAAACGGCAACTAACCTCGGTTAGCATTCCGGAAAATGCACAAAAAACTCTCAAACCGCCATCTGAGAGCTTTTTGTGATTTTGTAAATCACTTGGAAAATCGTATCATTTTGCCTGTCTATATAATATCATATGTCCTCGGCTATTACAAATATATGTTAATGAAAAAATATTATACCTACCTATACGCATACCGAGTTCTTTATGGAATAATAATATATTTTCCTTTTCTGCGCAATTCCGCGCTTTTTAAAATATCCGGCAGTTTCTCCAATCCGCAACACTCGCAGATCATACTGCTGACATCTACCTTACGGTCATTAATCAGATCAAGCGCTCTCTGCTGCGTATACGGATTTACAAAAGAAGCGTTGAAAAACTAATCAAAAAATAGGTTTTTCCGGCTTCTCTTCGAACACCTTCGTGCACATCTGACACCAACTTTACAGTAAAATTCAAAAACGACTATACTATTCAAAAAGAAATTATCCATAAAAATTTATAAATTACTCAAAATCCACATCTAAATATTTTTATTTTCAAAATAACTTATGTTATTCCTTCTCCCTACAATATATTTTACATAATATTCAAAATTGTATTTTTATTTAATTTTAAAAGGGTAAAATACCATTTCCAGATATCTTACGCTCATTTTTACTTATCTAAATTTATTGACATACCCTATACAAACCACACTTCACTATTCATATCTTCAAAATAAACATTTCCCTCTTATCTCTTTATCGTATCACACAGTTTATGCTATTCGCCAATATCCAGTTACACCATTCACAATAATTACTACCTATCAGTTTTCGGAACAATACAATTTCAAACACCGTAGTAAATATCTCATCCCCCTAGAAATACTTTATTTACAAACGCTTATTCTTCCGTTTACATAACAAAAACACCGCCCCCACGGCTCCTCGTCCGCAAAAGCGATGCTTTTAAGTGCGCCTTCAGGGGCTCGAACCCTGGACACCCTGATTAAGAGTCAGGTGC
>CALDMO010000022.1 GCA_937915375.1 uncultured Marvinbryantia sp. | reverse complement strand
CGGCAGCAGAGAGAATCGACGTAGACGAGACTGGAAAGATTTCCGGATTGTTCTAGGAAAATTGCTTATAGGAGGATACTACAATGGGATTTTCAACCGTTCCGTGTAACGAATTTGTAGAGGTTCTGGCTTCCAAAGCTCCGGTTCCGGGCGGCGGCGGCGCGTCCGCGCTTGTAGCGGCAGTCGGTACAGCGCTTGGCAATATGGTGGGCAGCCTGACCGTTGGAAAGAAAAAATACGCTGAAGTAGAAGAGGAAATGTGGGAGCTGAAGGGCAAATGTGATCAGCTGCAGAAAGATTTCCTGCGTCTGATTGAACGTGACGCAGAAGTATTTGAACCACTTTCCAAAGCATATGGTCTTCCGAAGGAGACGGAGGAAGAAAAGGCAGAAAAAGCGCGCGTAATGGCGATCGTTTTAAAGGATGCCTGCTCTGTTCCGATGGAGATTATGGAAAAATGCTGTGAGGCAATTGATATTATTGCGGAATTTGCCGCAAAAGGCTCTACACTGGCAATCAGTGACGCAGGTGTAGGCGTCGCATTCTGCAAGGCAGCTTTAAAGGGAGCAAGCCTGAACGTGTATATTAATACGAAATCTATGGCAGACCGTGCGCTGGCAGAGGAACTGAATGCAAAATGCGATAAGATGCTGGAAGATTACACAGTAAAAGCAGATAAAATTTTTGACAGCGTTCTTGGAAGATTGAAATAAGAAGGAGAAAAATCATGGCAAAACAGTTATTAGGCAAAGAAGTAACCGCAGCCCTGAATGAAAGAATTAAGGCAAATGTTGCGGCTTGTCAGGAAAAGGGTGTAAATCCGACACTGGCGATCATTCGTGTGGGTGAAAACCCGAGCGATATTTCTTACGAAAAAGGTGCAACCAAACGCTGCGAGACACTGGGCGTTGCCTGTGAAAAAATCCTTCTTCCGGAGGACGTAACACAGGAAGAACTTCTGGCAACAATTGATAAAGTAAACAAGGATGATAAGATCCATGGCGTGCTGTTGTTCCGTCCGCTGCCGAAACATCTCGATCAGGCAGTGATCGAGAATGCGCTGGCTCCGGAAAAAGACGTAGACTGCATGACAGATCTTTCTATGTCCGGCGTATTTACCGGTAAAAAGATTGGTTTTCCGCCGTGTACGCCGCAGGCCTGCATGGAAATCCTTGATCATTACGGAATCGACTGCACAGGTAAAAAGGCAGTTGTGATCGGTAGAAGTCTGGTAGTTGGAAAACCGGCTGCTATGATGCTGATCAAGAAAAATGCAACAGTTACGGTATGCCATACCAGAACGGTAGATATGCCGTCTGTAGCACGCGAAGCTGATATCATCATCGTCGCTGCAGGTCGTGCTGGTGTTGTAGGCGCTGAGTATGTCAGAGAAGGTCAGACCATCATCGATGTAGGTATCAACGTAAACGAGGAAGGCAAGCTTTGCGGAGACGTTGACTATGCTGCAGTAGAGCCGATCGTAGAGGCAATCACTCCGGTTCCGGGCGGTGTTGGAAGTGTAACTACTTCTGTACTGGTTGGACATGTAGTGGAAGCTGCAATGCGTACAATGTAATTATATATGGAAGGGAAGTTTACAGCAGGTCTGTAGATTCCTTATACTTAGGACAACCGCGCTGTACATAGATGTATGGCGCGGTTTTCCTGTAATAAAGTGAGCAAAGCACTATTTGAAAGAAAAGGAAAACCATGTACAAAATATGTATCGTAGAAGATGATCGGATTATCGCGGAGAAGATCCGTGAACACCTCAATTCCTGGGGTTATGACGCGCGCTGCGTCAGTGATTTTAAAAATGTGATCAGTGAATTTGTAAAACTGGAACCGCAATTGGTTCTGATGGATATTTCTCTGCCGTTTTATAACGGTTATCACTGGTGTACAGAAATCCGCAGGATTTCTAAAGTGCCGGTGCTCTTTTTATCTTCCGCTTCCGATAATATGAACATCCTAATGGCAATTAATATGGGAGCGGATGATTTTATTGCAAAACCATTTGATATGAATATTCTCACGGCGAAGATGCAGGCGGTGCTGCGTCGTGCCTACGATTTTAGCGGACAAATGAATCTGATCGAACATCGTGGAGCTGTGTTAAATACAGGAAATACTACATTGACATATGAACGGCAGAATATTGAACTGTCTAAAAATGAATATAAAATCCTCCTGTTTCTGATGGAGAACAAAGGAAAGACAGTCAGCCGCGATGCATTGATGACACGACTGTGGGAGACGGACAGCTTTATTGACGACAATACGCTGACTGTCAATGTTACGCGTTTGCGCAAAAAACTGGAGCAGGCAGGATTGACGGAATTTATCAAGACAAAGAAGGGACTGGGTTATCTTGTGGAGTAAGCTCATCAAAGGGTACCTGCGCCGTATATGGAAAGTGTTTTTGTGGTGCGCGGTCGCGGCATTCTTTTTCTGTATCGTATTTTTTCTGTATGACCTACCGCTGGAAGCAGTCGGATACGCAACTATCCTCTGTGTTGTGCCGGGAGCGCTGCTGCTGACGTTTGATTTTGCACGTTATGTATCGCATCATAAAATGATTGAGCGTATTTATTCGGTACCGGAGCATCCGCTTCCGGAGCGTCTGCCGGAAGCAATGGATCTGCTGGAAGAGGATTATCAAGAGCTTGTTCATGCTCTGTACCGTGATAAACTGGAGATGCAAAGCAGTCTGGAGGCAGCTTACGCGGAACTTACCGATTATTTTACTGCCTGGACACATCAGATTAAAACGCCGATCTCAGCGATGAACCTGCTTTTGCAGTCAGAGGATACCAAAGAAAACCGCGAGATGGCGTCGGAATTGTTTAAAATCGAACAGTATACGAACATGGCGCTGCAGTATTTGCGTTTGGGAAGCAGTACCAATGATTTTCTGCTGCAGCCGTATGCGTTGGATGATATGATCCGGCAGGCGGTACGCAAATACGCTAAGCTGTTTATCAGCAGTAAGATCGCACTTGACTTTCAGGAGACAGGGATCACTTTGATCACGGATGAGAAATGGATGGTTTTTGTGATCGAGCAGATTCTTTCAAATGCCCTCAAATATACGAAGAAGGGGAAGATTTCTATTTATGCGTCTGGAAATGATTGTTTTGTGATCGAGGATACCGGTATCGGTATTTCCGCGGAGGATCTTCCGCGTGTGTTTGAGAAAGGCTATACTGGTTATAATGGCCGTATGGATAAGAAGGCGACTGGATTGGGACTGTACCTGTGCCGTCAGATCTTAAACAAACTCGGCCATAAAATAGAGATATTTTCAAAGCCAGATGAGGGAACGCGGGTATGCATTACTGTGAGACAGGAAAATAACGCAATCTTACAAAATGGTAAGGTTTTCGATTAAAATGTAAGTCAGAGAAATGGCAGGGGTCATCATTTTTGTTTATACTTCTTATTGTAAGACAGCAATGTGCTTCGCCGGAAACTGCGGCGGAAGCAGGCGAATACAGAAGGAGGCAGAAAAATGGCAATGCTGGAAGTAAACAATATAAAGAAGGTATATACGACAAGATTTGGCGGAAATAATGTGGAGGCGCTTAAAAACGTGACTTTTTCCGTGGAGGAAGGTGAATACGTGGCGATTATGGGAGAGAGCGGCAGCGGTAAGACAACCCTGCTCAACATCCTTGCTTCGCTGGACAAACCGACGAGCGGTGAGGTGCGCCTGCACGGAAAGAATATTGTGGCGATCAAAGACAGGGAACTGTCGGCATTTCGGAGGGATAATCTTGGATTTGTATTTCAGGATTTCAACTTGCTGGATACGTTTTCACTGGAGGATAATATCATGCTGCCGTTGGTACTTTCCGGTGTGAATTATCACCAGATGGAGCAGCGGATGCGGGCAATCACAGAAAAACTGGGCATTTGCGATATCCTGAAAAAATTTCCTTATGAAGTATCCGGCGGTCAGAAACAGCGCGTGGCAGTAGCGAGAGCTCTGATCACAAATCCCAAACTGATTCTGGCGGATGAACCGACGGGAGCGCTGGATTCCAAGGCGGCAGACGCATTGTTAAAGCTTTTTGGTCAGATCAACAGCGAAGGACAGACGATTTTGATGGTAACGCATTCTACGAAAGCGGCCAGTCATGCAAAGCGTGTGCTTTTTATCAAAGACGGCGAGGTATTTCACCAGATTTACCGCGGTAGTATGTCCAGTCAGGAGATGTTTGAAAAGATTTCAAACACTCTGACGATTTTGACGACGGGTGGTGAGTACAATGCGTAGAACACTGTTTCGCTCTATGGCGCTTACTAATATCCGCAACAATCGAAAGTTTTATCTGCCGTATATTCTGACAATCATCATGACGGTAGCAATGTTTTTTAATATGTGCAGTATCAGCCGGAATCCGCAGTATGAAGAATTTGCTACGGTAAAAGAAATCCTCGGTTTCGGTGTAGTGATCATCGGTATTTTTTCAGTGATCTTTCTCTTTTATACAAACAGCTTTTTGATGAAACGTCGTAAAAAAGAACTTGGTTTGTACCATATCCTGGGACTGGAAAAACGCCATATTTCCCGCATCCTGATTTGGGAGACCTTGATTGTAGCGGCAGGCGGGCTCACAGCGGGCATCCTTTTCGGTCAGCTTTTTGACCGTCTGATGTTTTTGGTGTTGTTAAAGGTGTTTCAATTGAAGGTCAGCGTTTCCTATGAGATGCAGCCGTATGCGCTTAAAATGACGCTGGCGGTGTTCGCTGCAATCTTTGCACTGATACTGATTTATAACATTGTCCAGATTGGAAGAGCGTCTGCGGTCGAGTTGCTAAAGAGCGGAAATGTCGGGGAAAGAGAGCCGAAAGCAAGATGGTTTCTGGCGCTTGTCGGCACGACGTTGATCGGCTTTGGCTATTATATTGCTGTTACAACGGACAATATTATGGCAGCGCTGGTGAATTTTCTGATCGCGGTTTTGGCGGTTGTGATCGGTACTTATCTTTTGTTTTTGGCGGGCAGTATCACGATTCTGAAATTATTGAAAAAGAAAAAACGTTTTTATTATAAAACCAATCATTTTGTAGCAGTTTCCGGTCTGATCTACCGCATGAAGCAGAACGCAGTCGGTCTGGCAAATATCTGTATTCTTTCGACCGGCGTGTTATTGGTGATTTCTACTACGGTCTGTCTATATGCGGGAATGAAAGATATTCTGATCGGACGTTTTCCGACCGAAATATCTGCCACTTCCGATAATGATGAGTATGAAGCGGCAAATGTCAGTGAAGATGCCAAAGAACTGGAAAAAGTATTTTATCAGACGGCAGAGCAGTGCGATCTGGAACTGGAAAATTTCAGCGCTTATAAGAGCCTGAGCGTTTCCTACCGAAAAGTGCCGGGCGGATTTTCTGCGGAACAGGACGGAAATGTACAGCTTTCGGAGCTGGCGGCACTTACGTTTATTACAGCGGATACGTATCGGGAACTGACCGGAGAGGATCTGAAGCTTTCTGGAAATGAAGTGGCAGTGAATACCGAAAAGGGTGAAAAAATGGATTCTTTTGAGCTGATGGGAGAAACATATCAGGTGAAAACAAAGCTTGATAAATTCCCTGTCAGCAACGATATGGCGCATATGGTGCCGGGCTGGTATAATGTTGTGGTCAGCAAAGATGAGACATTAAGAACTATTTTTGAAAACCAGAAAGAAAGATATCAGCTTTACAGTCCAATCAGATATCTGATACAAGCGGATGTTTCCGGTACGGATGCGGATGCGGTACAGTTTTATGAAACGCTTCGTAAAAATGTGATTGATCGGAATTATGAAACACAGCTACAGTGTCGTTATACGTCGCGTGATGAACTGCATATTATGTACGGCAGTATGCTGTTTCTGGGAATCTTTCTCGGTGCGCTGTTTTTGATGGCGACAGTATTGATTATTTATTACAAACAGATGGTGGAAGGGTATGATGACCGCAGTAATTTCGTAATCATGAAAAAAGTCGGCATGGATCGGCAAGAGGTCAGACACTGCATCAAAAGTCAGATTCTGCTTTTGTTTTTCCTGCCGCTGGGAACTGCGCTTGTACACTGCGCGGCGGCGTTTCCGTTGATGCTGCGTATCCTGCAGGCATTCTATATGAATAACTGGACTCTGTTTTTAATGGTGACGCTGATCACGGGAGCTGTTTTTACGGTTGTCTATATTATTGTTTATGCGCTGACGGCAAAATCTTATTATGGAATTGTGAATGAATAAATTTTAAATATCTGAAACCTTTGGCCCGGTTTGTTCATCTAATGGTTGTAATCGGTAAAAACAACCATTCGGATGGAACCGGGCTATTTCCCTAAGCCCGTAAAACAGGGAAGGCTATGCGAAAGGAGGAACGGTATGGTACAGCTTGTGAAAAGGGCGATGAGATCAGATACCGATGCATTTCTGGAATTGATAGAATGCAATTCCCTGGCGATGTACAAGGTGGCTCGGGCGATCTTAGGTAATGACGAGGATGCGGCTGATGCAATTCAGGATACCATCTTAATCTGCTTTGAAAAAATCCATACGTTAAAAAATCCGGAGTATTTTAAAACGTGGCTGATCCGTATTTTGATTAATGAATGCAACCAGATCTTGCGTCATTACCGTAATATGAATTTACAGGAGGATTTTCCGGAAATTCCGCGAAAAGATATGTCAATGGCGGAATTTGAATTTAAGGAAATGCTTTCTCAGGTAGAAGAAAAGTATCGGATCATTTTAGTCTTGTATTATGTAGAAGGCTATAAGATCAGTGAGATTGCCGAACTTTTGGACATGAATGAAAATACGGTTAAAACCAGGCTGTCCAGAGCGCGGGAACAGATTCGCGCCGTATATGCCAACACTCCGAGACAGGGAAACACGGGCCGACAATCAATGACGATAATTCAGAGAAAAGGAGAGGTTTCAGATGAAAAAAGAGAAAAGACACTGTCAAGAGAATTTTCCGTTCCGGAAAGTGTGGATAAAGCAAAGGAGCAGGCATTTGCGAAGATCCGCGTGGCATCCGGCCAAAAGATGCCGCAGGAGGAAGCAAGGCGCCATAAACCGGACAGACGCCGTATGCGTTTTATGACCAAAGTGATGGGCGGCGCGGTTGCGGCAGCTGCAGTATTTACCGTTATATGTGTGTCTAATCCGGCGCTGGCAGAAAACATTCCGCTGATTGGTCATGTTTTTGAGGAACTTGGAGAAAATCTTGGATTCTCCGGTGATTACAGTAAATACGCAAAGCCGCTCGGAGAAGAAAAAACAGCGGAAAATGAGGCAATTGCGGCAGCAGGCGGTCCGGTCTACGACGATTATTACAAGCTCATTGAAATACCGGATTCGTTTACCTTTACGATGAATGTACATCAGATTATCGGAGATAAAGCGGAAAATGAAACGCCGCAGATGCCGCAGGAATTGAAAGATGCGTATGACGCGGCGATGGCGGAGCATGGACTGAATGAGGCTGATTACGAGAATTTTACAGACGAAGAAAAGGAAATAGAACATCAGCTGTTCAATGAAATGTATCAAAAATTCTATGAGAAATATCCAGAAGCGAATGGTTTGTTTAATGAATATTCGAATTGGTTTATGGACGGCGACTGGGAGTTTTCTGTTGATGTAACAAAGGATACCAGCGAAACGATTGTAAAGGAGATCAATGACATTGATGAAAATGGTCTTGGCATTGTAAGCGTTACAAAGACGCCGTTTGAAATCACATTTGAAGATGCAATGGGAACGGCGGACGGTTTCACGGTTGTTCTTGATGCGGAAGGGCAGTTAATGGAATACGGTAGCGGCGGATCTACGAATACAGTGGCGATCAAGGACAGAGATGTATCCAAAATTGATCTGTATATCTGCGATTATGTAGAATATATGGATGAGATCAAGGGCTACAATTTCGGCTGGGATATTGCCGAGAGCGGTTACAATACCTTTAAGGAACTGTTGGAAGCAAAAGCGCTTCATCATACAGAAGTGGTTTTTGGATAAGGGGGAATGAATATAAGACAGCCTTTCGGAGAGAAATCTTCGGAAGGCTGTTTTGCTCCGGAGCAACTTTGGTTCTGTAAAATGTATTTTTGCGTAGGAGAAAAGAGCATTTGCGAAGCCGATGCAATTCTAAAAGATTTGATTTACAGCTGTCATGATATCGGTTATAGTAGACAGGAAACTACAGATGAGACAGGAGAGAACATGATAAAGATGTTATGGATGATTTTGGGAGGTTATCTGGGAATCGTAAATCTGGCGGCATTTATTGCTTATGGTTTGGATAAATATTATGCGATTAAAGGTAAATGGCGGATTCCGGAGCGGACGCTTTTATTGATGGCGGGATTTGGCGGGGCAATCGGCGCGGGGCTTGGGATGCTGGTATTTCATCATAAAGTGCGCAAACCCAAATTTACGATCGGCGTATCGCTCATTTTGACAACGCAGATTTTGATTGTGCTGTTTCTTTTGATGAGCATAGGAGCAGATGCGGCCGTATAGGTGTCTTTTTGAAGTGGTGGAGTGTGAGGATGCCGGAAACGGCAGCAAATGGAATAGGTATAAAAATCTGCCGGTGAGGAATAAAGCCGGCAGATTTTTCATATGAGGAAAAAAACGGGGATTTAGAAAAGGAATGAAAGTTACGGTTAAAAGGCTGCTGCAGATTGGATTGCAGCCGATGGGCAGCACGATGTATGTATGGGGCGGCGGCTGGAACAAAACGGATGACGGTGCGGGAAAGGAAGCGCGTACGATGGGCGTAAGCAGACGCTGGCAGGAATTTTTTCAAAGACAGGATAAAGACTATGATTACAGACAGAACCGTTATCAGATCCATGACGGGTTGGACTGTTCCGGTTACGTGGGCTGGTGTGTCTACAATCTTATGCATACAAAAAACGGGGAGAGCGGCTATGTGATGCCCGCGAAAGAGATGGCGTCTGCCTTTGCAAAACGTGGTTGGGGAATCTATTGTCCGGCGGCGAAGGTGATGAATTACTGTGCTGGAGACATCATGTGTTCTGACGGACATGTGTATCTGGTTGTCGGTCAGTGCGGGGATGACAGTGTGGTGTTGATGCATTCCAGCCCGCCGGGCGTGCAGCTTTCTGGTACACCGGATCTTTCAGGCAGGATAGAGAGTGAGGCTGTCCGTCTGGTAGAACAATATATGAAAAGATATTTTCCGAAGTGGTATGAGAAATATCCGTACAATGCCAGAGGGATGGAGTATTTGCAAAATTTCAGTCAGATGCGCTGGGATCTTACGGATTCAGGAGTGATGTCCGACCCGGAAGGACTGCGGGATATGACAGCGAAGCAGGTATTGGAGGAGATTTTTAAAAATGCTGCCAAATAGTGAGGATAGCAAGAACTATATCATAGATATTAAAATACTTGACAGTAAAGTACACGGCGTTTATACTGTAAATGTGCAGTTTAGAATTGCTGTATCAAGTGAAGCGGCCGCAGGGCAGCTTTGAAAAGGGAATTGGGTGAGAGTCCCAAGCGAACAGGTCACTGTGATCAGGTAGCGGCTTCATATGCCATTGCACAACCCAAGCGTGTGAGAAGGCGAAGACGCGAGATTCTGTCAGTCAGGAAACCTGCTTGATACATGAGATGTGCTCCTGAGAAAAGCGCAGCATCCAACCGGATTTTATGATCCGTCAGACGAACTGTATGGGTGAACAGTTCCTTTTTTGAGAATAAGGATGATCTCAAGGCAGGAGAGATTGCACGTCCTCCTTCATGCCGCAGAGTCAGACAGTTGTCCGAAGAAACGGCAGGGTATCCCGACACATTTTGTGTCGGGATTTTTTACTTTATAGGAAAGTTTTCATTTTCCACACTTTTTATATTGACAATAATTGTATAATTGTATACAATTATACAAAATTAAGGCAAACAATCTTGATAAAGAGCGACGTAAAAATATTATGTAAATCAAAAAGGTTCGTACAGCCGACAGGGAGGATAATTATGGAAAACAGACGTGTACAAATGAATGGTAAGACAAATCTGCTGCAGCTTGAAGAGCATATGTATAAACTTGTGGATGTGGAAACGCCGAATGTATTCCGCAATCTTTTTCCGTATGACGAGGTACCTAAAATCGCGTTTAATGACCGTATTGTTCCTCATTGTATGCCGGAGGAAATCTGGATCACGGATACGACATTCCGCGACGGACAGCAGTCCAGAGCCCCATATACAACGGAGCAAATCGTAACGATCTATGATTATTTCCATCGACTCGGCGGTCCCAAAGGCAAAATCCGTCAGTGTGAGTTTTTCCTCTACAGCAAAAAGGATCGTGACGCTGTATATAAGTGTATGGAAAGGGGCTATCAGTTTCCGGAGGTGACAAGCTGGATCCGTGCGAATAAAAAGGATTTTGAGCTGGTGAAGGAAATCGGAATGAAGGAAACGGGCATTCTTGTCAGCTGTTCCGATTATCATATTTTTTATAAAATGAAAATGACGCGCCGTCAGGCAATGGAACATTATTTGAGTATTGTAAAGGAATGTTTGGAAATCGGCATCAGTCCGCGCTGTCATCTGGAAGATATCACCAGAGCAGACATTTATGGATATGTGATTCCGTTCTGTCTGGAATTGATGAAACTCAGCGAGCAGTACCAGATTCCGATTAAGGTGCGCTGCTGTGATACGATGGGGTACGGGGTGAACTATCCGGGCGCAGTAATTCCGCGTTCAGTGCCGGGGATCATTTACGGTATCATGACACATGCCGGGGTGCCGAGCGAGCTGATCGAATGGCACGGACACAATGATTTTTATAAAGCAGTCAGCAATTCCACGACTGCATGGCTGTACGGCGCCTGCGGTGTCAACTGTTCGTTGTTTGGAATTGGAGAACGTACCGGCAATACGCCGTTGGAGGCAATGGTATTTGAGTACGCGCAGCTTCGGGGAACGCTTGACGGTATGGATACGACGGTGATCACAGAACTGAAAGAATATTATGAAAAAGAGATTGGCTATCGCGTGCCTTCCAGAACGCCGTTTGTCGGACAGAATTTTAATGTGACAAGAGCAGGAATCCATGCGGATGGTCTTCTGAAAAACGAGGAAATTTATAATATTTTTGATACGGAGAAATTCCTGAATCGTCCGGCGCTTGTATCCATTTCCAATACATCCGGTTTGGCAGGCATTGCGCATTGGATCAACAGCTATTACCGCCTTCCAGAGAAAAAAAAGGTGACGAAGGATATGCCGCTGATTGCCTATGTAAAGGAATGGGTGGATAAGGAATATGAGGATGGCCGCGTAACTGTGCTGACGGATCAGGAGCTCATTACGGTGATTAATGAAGGTTGCCAAAAATTAAATATCAGTTTAGAATAGTAGTAGGAGAGCAAAATGACAGAGCAATTATCCCTGCCTTCCATGGTATTTCGTAAGATAAAAGAGGATATTTTGAACGGCAGGTATAAAGAAAATGAGGAATTGCGGGAGACAACACTCGGAAAAGAGCTCGGGGTCAGCCGTACACCGGTGCGTGAAGCGCTGCGCCAGCTGCAGCTGGAGGGACTGGTTGAGATTATTCCGAACCGCGGTGCTTTTGTAAAAGGGATTACGGCAAAGGATGTGGAAGATATTTATAACATCCGTGCCCGTCTGGAAGGGCTTTGCGCCCGGATGGCAGCCGAATCTGTCTCTCAGGGGCAGCTGGATCATCTGACAGAGATTATTCTGCTGGCAAAATTTTATGAAAAGCAAAAGGATTACGCGCATCTGGCCGCGATGGACAGTCAGTTTCATGAAGTTCTTTATGAGGCCTGCGGCAGTAAAATGCTGCAAAATCTTCTGACGGACTATCACCAGTATGTACACCGGGTGCGCAGACATTCGCTGGAATATCACGAACGGGCGGAAAAATCTACGCTTGAGCATGAGGCCATTTTAAATGCGGTCCGCATGAAGGATGCTGCTTTGGCGGATGAACTGACGACAAAACATGTGTTAAATACAATCCAGAATATCAGACAATATGGGATCACACAGGAACAGGAGGAAGAAAATGAGTAAAATTGCAATGACAACTCCATTGGTAGAGATGGACGGAGACGAAATGACCCGTATCCTTTGGAAAATGATTAAGGACGAACTGATTCTGCCGTTTGTAGATTTAAAGACAGAGTATTATGATCTTGGTCTGGAGCATCGCAATGAAACAGACGACAAGGTGACGGTAGAGAGCGCGGAGGCAACGAAAAAATACGGTGTTGCAGTAAAATGCGCTACGATTACTCCGAATGCGGCGCGAATGAAGGAATATAATCTGAAAGAGATGTGGAAGAGTCCGAATGGAACAATCCGTGCGATTCTGGACGGTACGGTTTTCAGAGCGCCAATTATCGTAAAGGGAATTGAACCGAATGTAAAGAGCTGGAAAAAACCGATCACGATCGCCCGTCATGCCTATGGTGACGTTTATAAATCTGTGGAAATGCGTGTGCCGAAAGCGGGAAAAGCGGAACTTGTCTTTACCGCGGAGGACGGTACGGAAATGCGCAAAACGATCCATGAGTTTAAGGGTGCAGGCGTACTGCAGGGCATGCATAATCTGGACAAATCCATCGAAAGCTATGCGAGAAGCTGTTTTTCTTACGCGCTGGATACCAAACAGGATCTCTGGTTTGCGACCAAGGATACGATTTCTAAAAAATATGATCATCGCTTTAAAGATATTATGCAGGAAATCTATGAGAATGAATTTGAAGAGAAATTCAAAGAAGCGGGCATTACGTATTTCTATACGTTGATCGATGATGCAGTTGCCCGTGTGATGAAATCTGAGGGCGGCTATATTTGGGCCTGCAAAAACTATGACGGTGATGTGATGAGCGATATGATCAGCTCCGCGTTCGGTTCTCTTGCAATGATGACCTCCGTGCTTGTATCTCCGGATGGATATTATGAATATGAAGCGGCACATGGAACGGTACAGCGTCATTACTATAAGCATTTAAAAGGCGAGGAGACTTCCACGAATTCTGTGGCAACGATCTTTGCGTGGAGCGGCGCACTGCGTAAACGCGGTGAGCTTGATCATTTGCCGGAGCTGATGCAGTTTGCGGACAGATTGGAAGCAGCTACGATCCAGACGATCGAAGAGGGGAAGATGACCAAGGATCTGGCGTTGATCACGGAGCTGGAGCATGTGACAGTGCTGAATAGTGAGGGATTTATTAAAGCAATCAGAGAAAAATTATAAAATAAATGGGAAGAGCTTTACATCAGCTCTTCCCATTTTGCATACAGTTCTTCCAGTTCCGCGGTGATCGACGCTTTCTCATTATTTAATTCGATGCATTTAGCGACATCCGTATAGACATCGGGACTTGCAAGCAGAGTATCGATTTCACCGTTTCTGGTTTCTAACTGCGTAATACGGTCCTCCGTTTTTTTCAGATCATTTTGGCGCTTACGCTCGCGGGCCTGTTCCTCTTTTTGCTGTTTCCAGTCTTTTTTTCCGTCGGTCTCACTGCCTGAGATGACAGATGCAGAGGAAGAGAGCATATTCCCATTACCGGAAGCGGTCGCTCGAAAGAGCATTGCCGTTTCATGTGTGCCTGTGCCGGCCTGCGGCGCGTAAATCTTTGTCAGTTCGTCCTTCTTTTCCAGGTAATAATCATAATTGCCGATGTAATTTACCAATGTATTTCCGGTCAGTTCCAGAATCCGTGTGGCAGTTTCGTTGATGAAATAGCGGTCATGCGATACATACAAAACGGTACCCTCATAATTTTGAATGGCATTTTCCAGAATTTCCTTTGAAGTAATGTCCAAATGGTTGGTCGGCTCATCCAGAATCAGAAAATTGGCCTCAGAGAGCATTAGTTTGGCAAGAGAGACGCGTCCGCGCTCACCGCCGCTTAAGTCGCAGATACGTTTAAACACCTCGTCGCCGGTGAATAGAAACGATGCCAGAATATTGCGTATTTCGGTGTTCGTCATGCTGGGATAGGCGTCGGAAATTTCTTCAAATAAGGTTTTCTCCATATGCAGCACATGATGTTCCTGATCGTAGTAGCCGATATGCACATGGCTGCCGAGGGTAAACGTTCCGGTATCCGGGTCGCATACGCCGTTTAAAATTTTCAGCAGAGTGGTTTTTCCAGTGCCGTTGTCACCGATGATCGCTACTTTTTCTCCGCGTTTTATTTCAAAATCAAGTCCCTGAAACAGCTGGAGATCATCGAAGGATTTGGAGAGATTTTCTGCCTTTAATACATCGTTGCCGCTGACGATGCGTGGCTCCAGGTGGATTTTCATTTCACTGGAAACCTCTGTCGGTTTTTCCAGACGTTCTATTTTGTCGAGCATTTTTTCGCGGCTTTCCGCGCGTTTAATACTTTTTTCACGATTAAAAGATCTTAGCTTGGCGATTACCTGTTCCTGGTGCTTGATTTCCTGCTGTTGATTCAGATAGGCTTTTAATTTTGCGGCGCGGAGCATAGCGCGTTTCTGCGCATAGGCATTGTAGTTACCTGAAAATACCGAGGCATTTCCGTTGTCGAGTTCTATGATTTTGGTTACAACTTTATTTAGAAAATAGCGGTCATGGGCAACGATGATGACAGCTCCCGGATAGTTCTGCAGATAGGTTTCCAGCCAGGCGATGGAATTCATATCCAGGTGGTTGGTTGGCTCGTCCAGAAGGATGATATCGGGCTTTTGCAGGAGAAGTTTTCCAAGCGCCACACGGGTTTTCTGACCGCCGGAGAGGGTATCTATCTGCTTGTCAAATTCATTTTCCACAAAGCCAAGTCCTTTTAAAATCCCAATGATCTCACTTTCCCAGGCATAGCCGTTGCGGTTTTCAAAATCTGTCATCAGACGATTGTAAAGTTCTAAAGTTTCCGCAAGCGATTCGCCTTCCAGATGTTTCATTTCCTGTTCCACGGCGCGGATGCGTGCTTCCAGATCAATAATATCTTTGCGTGTTTCCAACAATTCCTGATAGATGGAGTGGCTGCCGGTTACGGCGTCATGCTGTGCCAGATAACCTATGGTTGCGCCTTTGGCAAGTACAGTCTCGCCCGTGTCTGCGGCTAGCTCTTTCATAATAATTTTTAAAAGGGTGGACTTACCGGCGCCATTGATGCCGACAACAGCCGCTTTTTCGCGAGCCTCTATATGAAAGGATACGTCTTTTAAAATAGTAGTTGTTCCAAATGCTTTTGTGATGTGATTACATGCCAGTATCATGTCGGTTCCTCTTTTATGTTTCTTTTTTATTAAAAATACCATACAGATTGCTTTACACTTTTTATTTGCACAATCTTTTTGATAGTTTATCATATTTCATGAATTTCCTCTAGCTTTTTTGACAGAAATGCAGTAAAATATTTGATTAAGTATGGTCGTTGCATTTTCGGGCATCCGACCATGAGTCACGCAGGAGGAGTCTGTTATGAAAAAAGTTGTGAAATTCGGAGGAAGCTCGTTGGCGAGTGCCGATCAGTTTAAAAAAGTCGGCAGCATCATTAAAGAGGAGGAATCCAGAAGGTATGTGATACCGTCTGCACCGGGAAAACGTTTCAACAAGGATATTAAAGTAACGGATATGTTGTACGACTGTTATGAGACGGCAGTCTGCGGCGATGATTTTAATATAAAATTGGATGCGATTCATGCACGCTACAATGAAATTATCGAAGGTCTGGGGCTTGATTTTTCTCTGGATGATGAATTCGATATGATCCGTGAATTTTTCAAAAACGGAGCGGGAAAAGATTATGCTGCTTCTCGCGGGGAGTATCTGAACGGAAAAATTATGGCGGAATATCTTGGCTTTGAATTTATTGACGCGGCGGAAGTGATCTTTTTTGATGATAACGGTGTGTTCAATTCTGAAAAAACCAATAAAATTCTCAGTAAACGTCTGGAAAAGACAGAGTATGCGGTCATTCCGGGATTCTACGGAGCTCTGCCGAACGGCAAGGTGAAGACGTTCTCGCGCGGAGGTTCTGATATCACCGGTTCCATCGTAGCAAGAGCGGTGAAAGCAGATCTTTATGAAAACTGGACAGACGTTTCGGGATTTTTGGTAACAGATCCGCGTATTGTCAAAGATCCGCAGCCGATTGAGATTATCACGTATCGTGAACTGCGCGAGCTGGCTTACATGGGCGCTTCCGTTCTCCATGATGAGGCAATTTTTCCGGTTAGACGCGAGGGGATTCCGATCAGGATTAAAAACACGAACGATCCGTCTGCACCGGGCACTATGATCGTGGAACATACACTGAAAAAATCGAAATTCACCATTACCGGTATTGCCGGAAAGAAAGGGTTTGCGTCTATCAATATTGAAAAAGACCGCATGAATACCGAAGTTGGATTCGGAAGAAAAGTCCTGAGCGTCTTTGAGGAAAACGGGATTTCTTTTGAGCACATTCCGTCCGGTATTGACACGATGGGTGTGCTGGTTCATCAGAGTGAATTTGAAGAGATGGAACAGAAGATTCTTGCCGGTATTCATAGAAGCGTGGATCCGGATGTGCTGAATGTAGAGCCGGATATTGCATTGATCGCGGTTGTTGGACGCGGTATGCGTTCTGTGCGCGGTACGGCAGGCCGTATTTTCTCTTCGCTGGCGCATGCGAATGTAAACATTAAAATGATTGACCAGGGTTCGAGTGAACTGAACATTATCATTGGTGTAAGTAATGAAGATTTTGAAACCGCCATTCAGGCGATTTATGATATATTTGTAGTGACTTGTTTATAAAACAGTCCGGAGGACAGTTAAGTGGAAGAACATGTAATATCAAGGGCAGTGATTAAACGCCTTCCGCGGTATTATCGCTATCTGGGAGAACTTCTCGATAATGGAGTGGAGCGGATTTCATCGAATGATCTGAGCGACCGCATGCAGGTAACGGCGTCACAGATTCGTCAGGATCTGAATAACTTCGGCGGATTTGGGCAGCAGGGATATGGTTATAATGTAAAATATCTCTATCAGGAGATAGGTAAGATCCTCGGTCTGGATAAAACTTATAATGTGATTGTCGTCGGCGGCGGCAATCTCGGCCAGGCTCTGGCAAATTATGTCAGATTTGAAAAAAAGGGGTTTCGTGTGATCGGTATTTTCGATGTAAATCCGCAGCTCGCGGGAAAGAAGGTGCGTGGGATTGATATCCGCATGATGGATGAGCTGGGAGATTTTTTAAAAGAAAATGAGATACATATTGCAACGTTGACGCTGCCGAAAGCGGCGGCGGAAGAAGTTGCTGTAAAGCTGGTGGAGGGCGGTGTGAAGGCTATTTGGAATTTTGCCCATACGGATTTGAATCTGCCCAAAGATGTTGTTGTGGAAAACGTTCATCTTTCCGAGAGCCTGATGCAGCTGTCTTATAATATCACGCGCCGTCAGCAGAAAGATCAATAAAGGAACGGCGGAGAATCTCGCTTGCGGGATTCTTTTTTATGGAGCAGAGGAAAGGTATGGAACAGATTATCCGGAAAGAAAACTGGAAAAGGATGCTGCCAAAACGAATGGACGATTCCTTTAAAGGAACCTATGGAAAGGTGTTGATCGTTGCGGGCAGCAGAAATATGGCCGGGGCTGCGTATCTGTCCGCCAAGGCAGCCTATCGTACGGGTGCCGGGCTCGTCTATATTTATACAGAAGAATGTAATCGCGTGATTCTTCAACAACTGCTTCCCGAGGCGGTTTTATTTACTTGGGAGGAAGAAACGTTTGATTGTGAGCAGCTGCGAGAAATGATAGGCGGTATGGATGCGGTTGTGATAGGTCCCGGTCTGACAAACGGAGTATTCCAGAAACAGATGGTGGAAACCGTGCTGCGGGCAAATGATAAAAGGCGTCTGCTTGACGCAGGAGCGCTGATGATTCTGGCAAAATATCCGCAGCTGTGGGAATCGGTTAAAACCCCGATTGTCATTACGCCGCATCTTGGTGAAATGAGTCGTTTGACAGGCTTAGAAATTCGAGATATCAAACAAAATCTGTCCGAAACGGCATTGCAGTTTTGCCGGACATATCCGGCAGTTACGCTTTTAAAGGATGCGCAGACAATCATTTCAGATGGAACAGATTACTATCGTAATATGACCGGCAATCATGGGATGGCGACCGGGGGCAGCGGCGATGTTTTAAGCGGAATCATCGGCGGATTGCTGGCACAGAAGATGGAACTCTTTGAGGCGGCGGCTTTGGGTGCGTATCTGCATGGCATGGCCGGCGATATGGCAAGAGAGAGACGCGGCGCCTATTCTATGATGGCGGGAGATATTGTGGAACATATTTTGTATGGGATTTCGTAAAAGGATAAAAAGGAGCGTCTAAATGATGTATAGCAGGATTTATGCAGAAATTAATCTTGACGCAGTGGCAGAAAATTTTGCCGCGATGAAAAAAAATATTGATCCAAAGACAAAAATCATGGCGGTAGTGAAGGCGGATGGCTACGGACATGGGGCTGTGCCGATTGCGCGTCTGGCAGAGGAATATGAGTATATCTGGGGATTAGCGACGGCAACAGCAGAGGAAGCGCTGCAGCTTCGGACAGCGGGAATTAAGAAGCCGATCCTGGTACTCGGCTTTGTTTTTGAAGAACATTATGCGCAGATCATAGAACATGATATTCGTATAGTGGTATTTAAACGCGATATGGCAGAACAGCTCAGCGCAGAAGCTGTCAGACAGGGGAAAAAAGCAGTGATCCATTTCGGTCTGGATACCGGAATGACACGCATTGGCTTTGCGGATACGGAAGAGAATGTTTCCGTGATCAGAGAAATCTGCAGCCTGCCGAATGTGGAGGCGGAGGGCATGTTTACACATTTTGCCAGAGCGGACGAAACGGATCGTACCGTGACGCAACGGCAGCTTGTCCGGTTTGAACGATTTATCGAAGCGTTAAAGGAAAACGGTGTGGAACTGCCGCTTTGCCATTGTTCGAACAGCGCCGGGATCATTGAGTTTCCGGAGGCAAACCGGGAGGTTGTGCGCGCCGGCATTACGATTTACGGAATTTATCCGTCGGATGAAGTGAGAAAAGAACTGGTGCCGCTGACACCGGTGATGCAGCTGAAAAGTCATGTTTCTTTTATCAAAGAAGTGGAACCGGGCGTACAGGTCAGCTATGGCGGAACCTTTGAGACAGTGAGAAAAACAAGGATTGCCACAATCCCAGCCGGTTACGCGGACGGATATCCGCGTCAGCTTTCAAACAAAGGCTGGGTTTTGATACGAGGACAGAAAGCGCCGATTCTTGGGCGTATCTGTATGGATCAGTTTATGGTTGATGTGACAGATATTCCGGAAGTAAGGGATCTGGATGAGGCAGTGCTGCTCGGAAAAAGCGGAGAGGCCGAAATAAAGGTGGAGGAACTGAGTAATCTCTGCGGCCGCTTTCCGTATGAATTTGTCTGTGATATTGCCAAGCGTGTGCCGCGGGTGTATATCAGAGCAGGTAAGATTTCGGAACAGAAAGATTTTTTTGACGTATATTAAGCGTAGGAGGCATATCTGATAAAAAAGTGGAAATACTCCAGTCAGTAAACAAAATCAGTATGGAGTGTGAGACGTGTGGTTATCAGAAGAGGAGATATTTTTTATGCAGATTTAAGACCGGTAGTCGGATCGGAGCAGGGAGGTATTCGCCCGGTACTGGTGATACAAAATGATGTGGGCAATCGTCACAGCCCGACGGTAATCGTGGCGGCTATTACGTCAAAAATGAATAAAGCAAAGCTGCCGACACATATCGGTATCGAAGCAAGCCATTATCATATTGTAAAGGATTCTGTGATCCTCTTAGAGCAGCTTCGCACAATTGATAAAAAGCGCTTAAAGGACAAAGTTTGTCATCTTGATGCAGCGATCTTGCAGCAGGTGGACCGCGCGCTGATGATCAGCCTGGAGCTGGATACATACCTGGCTTGACGAAAAGAGAGAGAAATGTTATATTTTATTGATGTAATATCAGTATACAAAGGAAAAGGAGAATAGAAGTGTTAGAGTCTTTTAGGGGACGCCTTGCAAAACTACTTCGGTCCAATTCATCGGAAACTGGTGAGTATATCACAGAAGAAATCAAAGAGATGGTGAAGGAAGGACATGAACACGGCGTCTTGAAGGCATATGAGGCGCAGATGGTCGAGAACATCATGGAGTTTACCGATCTGGAAGCACAGGATGTTATGACACACCGCCTGAACATTATCGGGGTGGACGGAAATACCAGTTTGAAGGACGCGTTGGCATTGATGCTGGCGGATACACATTCGCGTTTTCCGGCTTATCAGGAGAACATAGACAATATTATCGGATTGCTGTATTTGAAAGACGCCATGCGCTTTCACGCAAAGAAAATTTACGACGACTGGCTGATCAAAGATATTCCCGGACTGCTGCGCAAGGCGGTCTTTATTCCGGAGACCAGAAATTTGACGATGCTGATCACAAATATGCAAATGAAAAAGTTGCAGATGGTGATCGTAGCGGATGAATATGGTCAGACGGCAGGACTTGTTGCGATGGAAGATATTCTGGAGAGAATTGTCGGAAACATTCAGGACGAATATGATGAGGACGAGAATACGATCGAACGTTTGACTGGCGGCGATTATCTTATTCCCGGTCTGACGCCGCTCGATGAGGTTCGCAAAGCTCTGGAAATTGATCTGGCAGATGTGGAATTTGAAACCCTGAACGGATATTTGATCGCCAAGCTGGATAAGATCCCTTCTGATGACGAACGTTCTGAAATTATTTCAGACGGTTACAGCTTCCGTATTCTCAGTGTAAAAAACAAAACAATTGCCCGCGTGCGTGCTCATAAGCTGCCGCAGGAAAAATCAGAGGAAGAATAAAAAATGTGCGCAGCACAGACAGATAAAGGAGAAAAGAAATGTCAGGACATTCAAAATTTGCTAATATTAAACACAAAAAAGAGAAAAATGACGCTGCAAAAGGAAAGATTTTTACGATTATCGGACGTGAAATCGCTGTTGCCGTAAAAGAGGGCGGGCCGGATCCGGCGAATAACAGCCGTCTGCGTGATGTGATCGCAAAAGCGAAATCCAACAACATGCCGAACGATACGATCGAGCGAGGTATCAAAAAAGCGGCCGGAGATGCGAATTCCGTGAATTACGAATATGTTTCCTATGAGGGCTATGGCCCGAACGGTATCGCGATTATTGTGGATGCGCTGACGGATAATAAAAACCGTACGGCAGCGAATGTCAGAAGCGCGTTTACCAAAGGCGGCGGAAGTATCGGTACACCGGGCTGCGTATCCTACAGCTTTGATAAAAAAGGACAGATCATCATTGACCGAGAAGAATGTGAGATGGATGCGGATGAACTGATGATGATGGCGCTTGACGCCGGAGCGGAGGACTTCTCTGAAGAGGAAGACAGCTTTGAGATCATCACAGATCCGGATGAGTTCAGCACAGTACGTGAAGCGCTGGAAAAAGAAGGGATTCCGATGGCATCCGCTGAGGTGACGATGATCCCGCAGAATTATGTGGCGCTGACAGATGAGACGGCAATGAAAAATCTTCAGAAAACATTGGATCTTTTGGACGATGATGATGATGTACAGAATGTTTACACAAATCTGGAGGAATAAAGGATGAAAAATACATATCTAACGGCGCTTCACGGAATGGAACAGATCCTTCCGGCACTGGAGCGGCCGCTGGAGTCCTTTAAGAAAAAGTCATATTCCGATTATTTTAACCGCTATTATGAGGCGTGCATACCGACTTATGCGACAGTGGAGAAAGGATATCTGCATGCGGTTGACAAAGCGCAGTATATCTTTAATATGGCGGAGGCAGCGGTAATGTCTCCGGCGTCGGAGATCGGCAGGATACCGAAGAAAAATAAGCGCGAGGCAAAACTGATGGATACGAATCTGTGCTTCGTTGTGTATGTGATTCCAGGAATCTTAAAATACGGCGGAGAGAGCGCTGCGCCGCTGACGCAGGAAATCCTGCGGATGTGGAAAGAACGCTTTCCGGAGACGAATCTGTCTTCTGCAACGTTTGAGGAGATTGAATCCGGGTTCCACCGGAAATTCTGTTATATTACAACGGCCGTTTGTGAGTGTTTTGGCAAACCGGATGACTGCTATGAGCTGACGCTGCTGCGCAGCTACCGCGACAGCTACCTGATGAGTCAGCCGGAAGGAGAGGAACTGATCCGCAGGTATTATGACGTTGCGCCGACGATCGTAAAACGTATCAACCGTTCTGCGGATAAAAAAGCAGTTTATCAGATGATCTGGGAGACGTATCTGCAGCCATGCATCCGCATGATTGAGAACGGAGAAAAAGAGGCCTGCAAGGAGCTTTATATTCAAATGGTGAATGAATTGCAGGAAGAGTACTTTTATCAGAAAACAGTTTCTTAGAATATACGACAGCATTCAAAGGAATTTGGGTGCTGTTTTTCTGTTTGGGTGAATTTACGGAAACCAGAAGCATAGAATCGGTCGGCATCGGAAATACTGCATAGAGAGATGATCATATGCAGGAGGATGCCATGATGGATTATATAGAAACGCAGTCAAAAGAGGATGCTGGAAATAAGGATGGGCAGACGGAAGAGGTTGCTTCTAAAGGTGAAGAAATTAAAGATTTCGGTCAGACGACGCTGAATCATAAAATTCATTTGATTACGGTGATCGGAGAGATTGAGGGGCATGAATGTCTTCCATCGAATACGAAAACAACGAAATATGAACATATTTTGCCGCAGTTGGCGGCGATAGAGGACAGCAGGGAGATCGAAGGTGTATTAGTGCTTTTAAATACAGTCGGCGGTGATGTAGAAGCGGGGCTTGCGATTGCGGAAATGATAGCCTCACTGAGTAAGCCGACAGTGTCTCTGGTACTGGGAGGCAGTCACTCGATCGGCGTGCCGATTGCGGTTTCCACGGATTATTCTTTTATTGTAGAGACGGGGACTATGGTGATTCATCCGGTGCGTATGAGCGGAACAGTGATCGGTGCGCCGCAGACTTATGATTATTTTAAGCAGATGCAGGATCGTATTCTGGGATTTATTGCTTCACATTGTCAGGCCAGACGCGAGCGACTGGAGTCTCTGATGCTGGATACCGGTATGTTGACAAAGGATCTCGGTACGATCCTTGTGGGCAGACAGGCTGTGGAGGAGGGGATCATAAATCAGGTGGGCGGTATTAGCGACGCTATGAAAAAAATTCACAGTCTGATTTAATATTTGTATATTTGAAAAAAATATGTTAGACTAAAAAAAGCAATAAATAACAAAAGCAATGTTTCCGGTTTTGCGCAAAGGACAGAGGATTACTGTGTTTTCGCATATCCGGAAACATTTTATAGAACAGTTGGAGGAGTTATGTCGATAGCACAGTCAATTTTTCTTGGTCTTGTCCAGGGAATCACAGAATTTTTGCCGGTCAGCAGTTCCGGGCATTTGAGTATCTTAAAAAATTTTTTAGGTATTAACACAAACGGTGGACTGCTGTTTGATATTTTAGTGCATTTGGGAACGGTGATCGCAATTATTTGCGTCTTCCGCAAGGATATTTACCGGATGATTTTGGAGACGATACATATTGTGATCGATTTGGTTTACAATGCCAAGATAAAAATTCACAATTACCGGGAGAAGGACGCAAAACGTCCGAAAAAGGTGATTCACAACAATTATCGAAAATTTGTGGTATTAGTGATTATGTCTGCGATTCCGACTGCTATTATTGGTCTGGCGGCACAGGAATTGGTACAGATTGCAGAAACGACATTGATCGTACCGGGTGTTTGCCTGATTCTGACTGCCTGTCTGCTTCTGGTTGCGGATGTAGTGGAAACCGGCAGACGAATTCCAAAAGATATCAGCTATACAAATGGCTTTATGATTGGTATCGCGCAGGGAATTTCTACGCTTCCGGGACTTTCCCGTTCCGGAACGACAATTGCTGCCTGTCTGCTCAGCGGGTTTGACCGGAAGTTTGCTGTTAAATATTCGTTTATTATGTCGATTCCGGCGGTGCTGGGCGCGGCGGTTCTTGAATTAAAGAATATTGGCAGTGCCGGAGTGAGCGCGCCGCAGTTTTTTATCTATCTGTTGGGCGCAGCCGTGGCTGGAATTGTCGGATACTTTTGTATTAAGACCATGCTTGTGGTCGTTCGAAAAAAAAGATTTAAGGGATTTGCCGTATACTGCCTGATTGTCGGAATCATTGCGATTGCCGGTCACTTGATGATGCAGTAGCGCAAGCAAGGAGAGTAATTTATCTATGAGCAGTAAAAAAGAAACGAATACTACAGGGAAGGATAAGAATACATCTGTGTCTGTAAAAAAGACAGACAGAAAAAATACACAGAAAAAAAATGAAACACAGAAAAAAAACAGCACACGTGCGAAAAACAGCAGTGCAGCCGAGGAAAAGAGCCGGAAATCGGTGAGGGATGATAAGGCGCAGATGAAAAAGCCATCCGGCACATCTGCGAGAACACGCAGCCGGAAACCGGCGGATGATCTGCGCGGTCTGGATATTCCGGATATCCGCAGAGCACCGAGAACACCTGTGGCAGTGGAAATTTTACTGTGGGCAGTGCTTGCTTTTTGTGTGATTTTGTTTTTAAGCAACGTATTTGGTATCGGCGGTTCTGTCGGCAATTCGATCAGCCGCTTTTTTTTCGGCGTATTCGGTGTAATGAGCCATATTGTGCCGTTCGGGCTGTTTTTTATGGCGGCGTTTTTGGTATCTAACCGCGGTAATTTGACTGCATGGATCAAAGCGGGGGCGATTTGCATTCTTTTTATGTGTATTTGTGCATTCTGTGAACTGCTGTCGAATGTATTTGATGTAGGTCGGACGTTTGTTGATTATTTTGAAACCGGAAGTCGGCTGCGCACGGGAGGCGGTGTGATGGGAGGCCTTCTCTGTAAAATGTTTTGCCCGATTTTTGGGAATATTGGTGCGTGGATCATGCTGATTTTTCTGGTGGTCATTTGCGCGCTTATCATTACGGAACGTTCCCTTTTTGATCGTCTGAAAAGTCGGGGAAGCAGTGCATATCGCCGGGCGAAAGCGGATTCACAGGCAAAACGCGAGCTGCACAGCTTGAAAAGAGAACGCCAGCAGATGGAACGCAGAGCACGGCGGCAAAGCGAGATTGAACAGCTGAAAAAAGAAAATGAGAACGGAGAAGTGGAGCTTGAGGTGCGCAGACCGCGTCGTGAGCAGACGGTAAGCGGCGTTACTATGAATACCTGGTTTGATACTTCCCTTCCGAAAGCAGAAGAGATTCATGAGGTGACGGCTTATGTCAGAAATAAGGGCGGCTGTGCGGGCGAGAGTTTTATGCCGGAAACGGGGAGAACTGCTGCTGAAAAGACTGTAGATAAAGAAGAATGTATGGGTTTGCCGGAAAACTGGCATTTGACTCAGCCGGAAGCAGCAGATGAAGGCGCTGTGAAGCATATCACAGCGGAAGCGAAGGCGTTCACTGACACGAAGGCCAGGAAAATGGTGGATTCCATTGATGAGGAAACGGAAAAGTCCGCAAAGCAAATGGAAATGGACGGATTCACTATCCAGAGAGCAGCTCAGCCAAAACAGAAAGATGTAAGGGCATTCTCTGTTGCGGAACTGGAACTGGATGAGGAAGAAACGGTGAACGAAGTGCGGATGCCGGAGACAAAAGCGCCGGAAAACATGGAGGTTCCATATCCAAATAAAACGATTCGAAATCCGCATTCCTCGAAAGAAGAGCAGGAAAAAGACATGCGTTCTGTTGCAAAGGAAATTGCGCAGACGAGTGAAAAGATACAGCCTGCCTATGTGTTCCCGCCAACAAATCTACTGAAAAAACCAAGTGGAAGAGGGAACGGAAATAACGATGCGGAAGTGCGGGAGACAGCCTTGAGACTGCAGCAGACACTGCACAATTTCGGAGTAAATGTTACTGTGACAAATGCAAGCTGCGGTCCTGCGGTTACCAGATATGAGCTGATGCCGGAGCAGGGCGTAAAGGTCAGCCGTATTGTTAATCTGACGGATGATATTAAATTAAATCTGGCGGCGGCGGATATTCGTATCGAAGCGCCGATTCCGGGAAAACCGGCTGTCGGTATTGAGGTTCCAAACAAGGAGAACAGCGCTGTTTTCCTGCGTGAACTGATTGAATCGGAAGAATTTAAAAATGCGAAATCAAACCTCAGCTTTGCGGTAGGTAAGGATATTGCCGGCAAGACGGTTGTCGTAGATATCGCAAAAATGCCGCATCTTTTGATTGCCGGAGCAACCGGATCCGGTAAATCGGTTTGTATCAACACACTGATTATGAGTATTCTTTATAAGGCAAATCCGGAAGATGTTAAGCTGATCATGATTGATCCGAAGGTGGTAGAATTATCGGTTTATAATGGAATTCCGCACTTGTTTATTCCGGTCGTGACAGATCCGAAAAAGGCATCCGGCGCTTTGAATTGGGCGGTTGCGGAAATGACGGATCGTTATAATAAGTTTTCCGAGGCGGGAGTGCGGAATCTGGAAGGCTATAACGCGAAGGTGGAAGCATTGAAAGATGTGCAGGATCCGGACAAACCGAAAAAGATGCCGCAGATTGTGATCATTGTAGACGAGCTGGCAGACTTGATGATGGTGGCTCCGGGAGAAGTAGAGGATGCAATTTGCCGTCTGGCACAGCTGGCGCGTGCGGCGGGGATTCATCTGATTATTGCTACGCAGAGACCGTCGGTTAATGTTATTACTGGTTTGATTAAAGCAAATATGCCGTCGCGTATCGCGTTTTCGGTAACAAGCGGCGTCGATTCCAGAACGATTCTTGATATGAACGGCGCGGAAAAACTTCTTGGAAAAGGCGATATGCTCTTTTATCCGCAGGGGATGACAAAACCGGCGCGTGTACAGGGGGCGTTTGTCTCTGATACGGAGGTTGCTGATGTGGTAGCTTTTCTGACAAAGAAAAATGATATGAGCAATTATCATAAGGAGATGGAAGCGCGCCTGACACAGGTGCAGCAGGTATCTGCTGCTACGCTCGGTCCGGGTGCCGGAAGCGGCAGTGGAAATGATCTGGACGCGAATTTTGTGGATGCCGGAAAATTCATCATTGAAAAGGATAAAGCGTCGATCGGTATGCTGCAGCGTGTATTTAAAATCGGTTTTAACCGTGCGGCCCGCATCATGGATCAGCTTTCCGATGCCGGCGTTGTTGGTCCGGAAGAAGGAACGAAACCGCGTAAGGTATTGATGACTATGGAAGAATTTGAAAATTACGTAGAAGAAAATTTGTGAATCTTTTATACGTTACTGTACTGCAATGAATTAATCTCTTGAATTTTTGTATTAAATAGAGTATAGTTTAAGTAGTTATGCATCGGTATATGGGACGGGCACACGGTTCGTCTCTATGCGCGCATATAATAGAGGAGGAAACCATTATGTACAAGATTTTAAAAGCGGGGAAACTTGCAGGCAATATCTATGAAATGGTCGTAGAAGCCCCGAGAGTAGCAAAACGTTGTCTGCCCGGACAGTTTATCATTGTAAAGATGGATGAAGTCGGAGAACGTATTCCGCTTACCATCTGTGACTATGACAGAGAAGCGGGAACTATTACAATCGTGTTCCAGCCGATCGGTGCATCTACTGAGAAATTTACTACTTTAAAAGCAGGCGATTCTTTCCGTGATTTCGTTGGACCGCTTGGCCGTCCGTCTGATCTCTGCGAGGAGGAAAATCTGGAGGAGACAAAAAAGAAAAAAATTCTGTTTGTTGCCGGAGGCGTGGGAACAGCTCCTGTTTATCCGCAGGTAAAATGGCTGCATGAGCACGGCGTTGACGCGGATGTTATCATCGGCGCAAAGACAAAAGAACTTGTTATCATGGAGGATAAGTTTAAAGCAGTCTGCGGAAATCTTTACATAACAACCGATGATGGTTCCTATGGCAGAAGCGGTATGGTTACAAAGGTAATCGACGATCTGGTTACGGAAGAGGGCAAAACTTATGATCACTGCGTGGCGATCGGACCGATGATCATGATGAAATTCTGCTGTCTGACAACGAAAAAATATAATATTCCGACAATCGTCAGCATGAATCCGATCATGGTGGATGGTACAGGTATGTGCGGTGCGTGCCGTGTAATGGTAGGTGACGAGGTGAAATTTGCCTGCGTGGACGGACCGGAATTTGACGGACATGCGATTGATTTTGACGCTGCTATGAAGAGACAGGCAATGTATAAGACAGAAGAAGGCCGTGCGCTCTTGAAGCTGCGTGAAGGTGATACACATCATGGCGGATGTGGAAACTGCGGAGGTGACGAATAATGGGAGACGTATTAAAGAAAGTACCGGTAAGAGAACAGGCGCCGAAGGTCAGAGCAACGAACTTTGATGAGGTTTGTCTTGGTTATAATAAAGAAGAAGCAATGGAAGAGGCAGCACGCTGCATCAACTGTAAAAATGCGAAATGTGTGTCAGGATGTCCGGTTAATATCAATATTCCGGCATTCATTGCGCAGGTAAAAGAAGGTAATTTTGAGGAAGCATATAAAGTGATTTCCGAATCCAGTGCGCTTCCGGCAATCTGCGGCCGTGTATGTCCGCAGGAGAGCCAGTGTGAAGGTAAATGCATCCGCGGTATTAAAGGTGAGCCGGTTTCCATTGGTAAATTGGAGCGTTTTGTTGCGGACTGGGCAAGAGAGAACGGCATTAAGCCGACTGCTCCGGCTGAGAAAAACGGTAAAAAGGTTGCAGTAATCGGTTCCGGCCCGGCAGGTCTTACCTGCGCAGGCGATCTGGCAAAACTTGGATATGACGTTACTATTTTTGAGGCACTTCATGAGCCGGGCGGCGTACTGGTATATGGTATTCCGGAGTTCCGTCTGCCGAAGCTTGATGTAGTGGCAAAAGAAGTGGAAAATGTAAAAGCGCTCGGTGTTAAGATTGAGACAAACGTAATCGTTGGCCGTTCTGTTACGATTGATGAACTGATGGATGAAGAAGGTTTTGAGGCTGTGTTTATCGGTTCCGGCGCAGGTCTGCCGATGTTCATGGGAATTCCGGGAGAGACTGCAAAAGGCGTATTCTCCGCAAACGAATATCTGACCAGAAACAATCTGATGAAAGCATTCCGTGAGGATTATGACACACCTATCGTAAAAGGTAAGAAGGTGGCTGTTGTCGGCGGCGGAAACGTGGCGATGGACGCTGCGAGAACAGCTCTTCGTCTCGGCGCAGAGGTACATATCGTATACCGTCGTTCAGAAGCAGAGCTTCCGGCACGTGTGGAAGAAGTACATCATGCAAAAGAAGAAGGTATTATCTTTGATCTGCTGACAAATCCGAAAGAGATTCTGGTAGATGAAAACGACTGCGTAAAAGGTATGACTTGTATCCGCATGGAACTGGGCGAACCGGATGCATCCGGAAGAAGACGTCCGGTTGAGATTCCGGGTTCTGAGTTTACTCTGGATGTAGATACCGTTATCATGTCATTGGGAACTTCTCCGAATCCGTTGATTTCTTCTACGACAATTGGTTTGGATGTAAATAGACGTAAATGTATCGTGGCGGAAGAAGAAACCGGTAAGACTTCCAAAGACGGTGTATTTGCCGGCGGTGACGCTGTTACAGGCGCTGCGACGGTTATTCTGGCGATGGGCGCAGGAAAAACTGCTGCAAAGGGAATTCATGAATTTTTGAGCGGCAAAGCGCAGGCATAAGTAAAAAAATAAGATGATAGACAGGGCTGCTGCAATTTATGCAGCAGCCCATGCTGTATCATGATAAGGATGGAAAAATGCGTATTACAGTGATTGCGGTTGGAAAGATAAAAGAAAAGTATTTTACGGATGCGATTGCAGAGTATGCGAAGCGTCTGTCGCGGTACTGTAAGTTGGAAATGATCGAGCTGGCCGATGAAAAGACGCCGGATGGGGCAAGTCCTGCGGAAGAGATGAGGATCAAAGAAAAAGAGGGCGACCGTATTTTAAAAGCGATCAAAGATGGAGCCTATGTGGTGGCCTTGGCGATTGAGGGAAAGAAGCTGACATCGGAAAAATTGGCTGATTTTATGGAAAAACGCGGAATAGCAGGAGAAAGTCATGTAATGTTTGTGATCGGCGGATCGCTGGGACTTGATAAACGGGTGCTTGACAGAGCGGATTATCTTTTGAGTTTTTCTGATATGACCTTTCCTCATCAGTTGATGCGCGTGATTCTGTTGGAGCAGATTTATCGTGGATTTCGGATTATCAATCATGAACCGTATCATAAATAAAGTTTGTGTCATGCAAAGACAGAATGACAGAAAAGGAGGATGCAGAGATGGTACATCATATCGTTATGTGGAAATTCAAACCGGAAATTGAAGAAAGTAAAAAGCCGGAACTGAAAAAAGCAATGAAGGAAAACCTGGAAAGTCTGGTCGGCAAAGTGCCGGGGCTTTTGACAGCGGCATTTGTGGAGACGCCGCTTACTTCTAGTACCCATGATATGGCGCTGGTGACGACGTTGGAAAAAGCAGAAGATGTTGCCGCTTACGGCAAGCATCCGGAACATGTAAAGGTGGCAGATACCTATGTGCGTCCGTATGTGACAGAAAGAGCCTGTCTGGATTACGAAGCGTAAAATATTAGAAAAAAGCGCAGACATGCGGGAGAATAGAAGAAGAGAGGATATGCAATGATTAACTGGAGAAATTTAGATACCCTTGCATCTTATGAGGAACTTGGAAAGGTAGAAAAAGTAAATCTGGCAGAAGTGATGACCGGAGAAAACGGTGCGGAACGTGTAAAAACATACAGTGTTCCGATGGCGGCGGGACTGGCTTACAACTATGCCGCAAAACAGGTAGATGAAAATGTGCTGAACGCACTGGAGGCGTTGGCAAAGGAAGCGCAGCTGACAGAAAAATATAAAGAGTTGTACAACGGCGCAGTGATTAATACCGGAGAAAAACGTCTGGTGCTGCATCAGCTGACACGCGGTCAGCTGGGTGATACCGTTATGGCAGACGGTGTTGATAAACGCGCGTTTTATGTAGAACAGCAGGAAAAGATCGCTGCTTTTGCGAAGAAGATTCATGCTGGAGAGATTGTAAATGCAGACGGTGAAAAATTTACAACAGTCGTACAGATTGGTATCGGCGGAAGCGACCTTGGTCCTCGCGCGATGTATCTGGCACTGGAAAACTGGGCAAAGAAAAATAATACCTTCAAGATGGAAGCGAAGTTTATCAGCAATGTAGATCCGGATGACGCTGCAGCTGTTCTGAATTCGATTGACGTTGCACATTCCATTTTTGTGCTGGTATCAAAATCCGGTACGACGCTGGAGACATTGACAAACGAATCTTTTGTAAAAGATGCTTTGAAAAATGCGGGACTGGATGCTTCTAAGCATATGATTGCAGTGACGAGCGAAACTTCTCCGTTGGCACAGAGTGATGATTATCTGGCAGCTTTCTTTATGGATGATTATATCGGAGGACGTTTCTCTTCTACATCCGCAGTTGGCGGCGCGGTACTGTCTTTGGCTTTTGGTCCGGAAGTGTTTGCGGCATTTTTGGAAGGAGCGGCAGAAGAAGACAAACTGTCTATGAATGAAGATATCCGTAAGAACCCGGAAATGCTGGACGCTCTGATTGGCGTATACGAACGCAATATTCTCGGTTATCCGGCTACGGCCGTACTGCCGTATTCACAGGCTTTGAGCCGTTTCCCGGCACATTTGCAGCAGGCAGATATGGAATCCAACGGGAAATCTGTAAACCGTTTCGGTGAGCCGGTGAACTATGTAACCGGTCCGGTACTTTTTGGTGAGCCGGGAACAAACGGACAGCATTCTTTCTATCAGCTGCTGCATCAGGGAACGGATATTGTGCCGATTCAGTTTGTTGGATTTAAGAACAGCCAGATTGGAACAGATGTTGTTATTCAGGACAGTACAAGCCAGCAGAAACTGTGCGCAAACGTAGCGGCACAGATTGTGGCGTTTGCATGCGGAAAAGAAGATGCTGACCGCAACAAATATTTTGCCGGAGGACGTCCGTCCAGTATTATTGTAGGTGATCAGTTAGATCCGAAAGCGCTCGGTGCGCTTCTGGCACATTTTGAGAATAAGATCATGTTCCAGGGATTTGTATGGAATGTAAACAGCTTTGACCAGGAAGGTGTACAGCTTGGCAAAGTTCTTGCAAAACGTGTTCTGGCGCATGAGACAGACGGAGCGCTGAAAGCGTTCAGTGATCTGCTGAATATTTAATAATGCAAAGAGGAAATAAAAGTTCGGACTAGATAGTCCGGACTTTTGTTTTGTGTAAGATTCTCAAGCTGTGATATTGACTCCTCAATTGTAATCCAAGATTCCATACCCACTATCTTGGATAAGTATAAAAGTTA
>CALDMO010000021.1 GCA_937915375.1 uncultured Marvinbryantia sp. | reverse complement strand
ACAAACCGGGACTTTCATTTACAAACCGGGAATCTCGGTTACAAAACAGGACTTTCATTTACAAAGTGGGAGTCTTGGGTTACAAATGGGATTCTCGGGTTACTATTTACCCCCTGTGATATTGACTTGCTTAAAAAAGCGTGGTATATTTAACACAAAAGGTGATATATTTATCACAACAAATGGGAGGTATTGCTATGAAGAAAGAAAATTGTTTAAAAAGCAGGTTAAAGAGTTTGTTTCCGGCAAATCCGCTATCTTATCTTGGGTGGCTGGGAGCTTTGGGAATACTGGGAATCCTTTTTGTACCGGTTTTTATTCCGTTTTTGCTCTTTTTTACGTTCTTTTCTTATAGAAATATGAAAGCAGATGAACTGTTTTGGGAAAATGTGCGGCGAGCGAGTACGAGAGGATTTTGGACTGCTTTTACAGTAATTGCAAGTGGAATGGTGGTGCTTTTTATTCGGGGAATGACGATTGGTTATGGGATGGAGCAAATGGAGATTTCAATCCAGGGAAATGTCGCTACGGTGGGAATATTTCCCCTTGAGCAGTATATAATAGGATTTTTGCTTCTTGTTTTTAGCATGATTTTGATGATTTTAGTTTTTACCATTAGTATGATGCGATTTCGCAGAAGAGAAAAGAAGTTGTTGGAAGAACAAGAATAGTAGGAAAGTGAGGGAACAAGGTGCTTCTTACAAAATTAAAAGAATATCGAGCCAGATATCACATGAGTCAAAGTGATTTGGCACGTTTGGTGAATGTGAGAAGAGAAACGATAGGGAATCTGGAAAATGGAAAATATAACCCCTCGTTGAAACTGGCTATGGACATTGCCAAAATATTTGAAACAAGTGTAGAAGAATTATTTTGCTTTACAGAAGAAGAATAAGTTGGTATTGTTTTTTTAAAGATAGATTATTATTGTAAAAGAAAGCGGATTCGGGAGAAGTAGATATGGAAATCAGTCTTGTGAGAGCAGAGATTAAAGACGCGGATGAAATGTGGAAGATGCAGGTCACAGCTTTCAAAGAGATGCTGGATTATTATCAAGACTATGATACAAGTCCTGGTAATATGACAAATTGACGTTAGTGTTTTACACAAAATAGAAAGCAGAAACGATTATGTGGAAAATAGTTTTACTTGCTGACTTGCATGGAAATATGCCGGCAACGTTGGCGCTGGAAAAAGAATTGGAGAAAATAAAGCCGGACGAAGTATGGTTTGTAGGGGATGCGGTCGGGAAAGGACCGGAGAGTGACAAAACACTTGACTGGGTAAGGACGCATTGTCAATATTATATCGGCGGTAACTGGGATTACGGGATATCTATGCCAAAACCGCAGGATAATACATTTTATCGGAAGCAGCTTGGCAGGGAGAGAGTTAATTGGATCAACGCACTGCCTCGGGAAGCGGAATTACTGATAAGCGGTATCTGTTTTCGAGTATTTCATGGACGCCCGGTAACACAGCTATTTCAGGGGTGGGACAGTGAAGAAAAAATAGCCTCTTTTTTTGCTGCAAATGGGAAAATGTATGGCGGCATTATTTGCGCAGACAGCCACAGACCATATATACGGACATTGCACGGTGGTTATGCGATCAATACCGGAAGCGTGGGAAACAGTATTGGGATGCCGATGGCGCATGCATTGCTGTTGGAGGGCGAAAAAGACTGTGCAAAGAGAACACCGCTGCGCTTTTCAATCTTGAGCGTACCATATGATAATGAGAAAGCTGCACAGATTGCAGAGGAAACAGAAGGGCTTCCAAATAAAGAAGCATATATCAGGGAAGTGCTGACCGGTGTATATTCCAGGTAGAAAATGCGAAAAGGACGAATAGTAACAGGAGAAAATAATGTCAACGATCATAGAATTAACGGATTTTAACGTACCGGAACTGGATGTATTTACACGGCTGTCCGAGGTACAGCTGCTGCATTATCATGAACCGGATCTGGGGATTTTTATTGCAGAGAGTCCGAAAGTGATTACAAGAGCTTTAAATGCCGGATATGAGCCGCTTTCTTTTTTGGCAGAGCAAAAGGATTTTTTGGGTGGGGGAGATGAAATATTCATAAGATATCCAGACGTTCCTGTTTATGTAGCGAAGCGAGAAATTCTGGAACAGATGAGGGGTTTTTCTATGACGCGCGGAATGTTGTGCGCAATGCGGCGGCGTGATCTGCCGGAGGCAGAACAAATCTGTAAATCGGCTCGCCGGATCGCAGTTTTGGAAAATGTGGTGAACCCTACGAATGTTGGGGCGATTTTTCGTTCGGCTGCGGCGCTGAATATGGATGCGATACTTTTGACAGAAGGCTGCAGTGACCCACTGTACCGCAGAGCTGCGCGTGTAAGCATGGGAACGGTATTTCAGATTCCATGGACGATTTTGCCGAAAACGGCGTGGCCGGATTGGGGCGCAGAGCTGCTCCATAAACTGGGATATAAAACGGTGGCAATGGCGCTGAAAGACGATTCTGTTAGTATCGACGATCCGAAACTGCTGCAGGAAGAAAAACTGGCAGTAATTCTCGGAACAGAAGGTGACGGGCTGGCGGATACAACGATTGCGGAATGTGACTATACGGTGCGTATTCCGATGGCCCATGGCGTGGATTCTTTAAATGTTGCGGCGGCAAGCGCGGTGGCATTTTGGGAGTTGGGGAATAGATAAAATTGGTGTTACGGATAAATGTAAAAACATTAGAAAATATGTAGTCCGTATATTAGTATTAAATGGTGATTAGTTTGTAGCAAGGAGGATAATATGAAGATTTTTCATGGCAGCAATATGGTTGTTGCAAAACCTCAAATATTAACAAATGGATTTTATAAGGACTTTGGCTATGGCTTTTATTGTACAGTTTTAGAAAAACAGGCGCAAAGATGGGCATTGACGAAGAAAACATATCATGTAGTGAATAAATATATGTACAAAGAAAATTCTGCATGTAATATAAAAATTTTTTCTGAAATGACAGATGAATGGCTTCAATTTGTTGTGGATTGCCGCAGAGGGATCAAGCATGATTTTGATATTGTTGAAGGCGCGATGGCAGATGATACAATATGGGACTATATCGAAGATTATGTTTCTGGAAGAATTTCAAAAGAAGCATTTTGGGTTTTGGTAAAATTTAAATATCCAACACACCAGATTGTTTTCTGCACAGAAAAGGCGTTAGAAACTTTGACTTTTGAAGGGAGCTATTCACTATGAAAAATATTTTTTTCCCGAACGAAGAAATTATGGAAAATGATTTATATTTCTTGTGCTATATGATAGAACGTGTAGCAAGAAAATTGCATCAAAAAAATAAGTATGTTGTAAATCAAATTCCGAAAAAAGAATGGGTACGATTGATTAGTCTTGCGAATGTGCTGCATTGTGAAAATCCGGTTAAGATAGAAGAAGAATGGATTGAACAGTATCATCTGGAAAAAGGAGATTTTGATATTACAGCGATTGATTCCGAATTTGCTGACAAAGTACCAACTGCAACACAAATGGGAAAAGTATATATGCGCCTGATTTTGAGTACGCTTGCACCGAATGAAGATTATATTGATGGTTTGATCCGGGTTTATAATCATGAGTTATGCCAAACTATAGATAACTATAATTGCAGCGCTTATTATGAACCATCATATGTGATAACAAGAGCTTATTACAATGGAGGATTCTAAATATGTGATTGAGTTATCGAAATTAATAAAAGAGGAGAAATTTATGCGTGAAATTGTTTTATTTATTGCCGCCAGTTTGGACGGTTATATTGCTGACACATCTGGAAAGGTAGATTGGCTGGAAGGGCAGGAGGAACAGACCGAAATGCCAGATGTTTATGGAGAATTTATCAAAGATGTAGACACGGTAATTATGGGCTGGAATACCTACCATCAGATTGTGACGGAATTATCGCCGGACAAATGGGTTTATAAAGGGCTGACAAGCTATGTTATCACACACAGAACAGTATGTTCGACAGAGAAAATTCGTTTTACAGACGAAAATCCACGCGAACTGGTTCGCCGGCTGCAGAAAGAAAATGGCAAAAGTATCTGGATCTGCGGCGGAGCAAATCTAATTGGCCAGCTGATACAGGAGAATTTAATTGACCGTTATTATATTACTGTGATACCGATTCTTTTAGGACGTGGGATACGGTTGTTTCCGTCTGGAAAGCAGGAAATCAAACTGCGGTTAGAATCGGTGCAGAACTATAATGGTATAACGGATCTGGTTTATTGCCGCAGATGATTCAGAATAAATGGCAGTATATGATATTATATACAAACAGATTGAAATAAAAAGGAGAAAGGAAAATGTATGACTGCGGATTTACAAAAGAAAATAATTGGTTTCGATATCGTGCGGCGGCGATTATCATAGAAAGTGATTGTGTTCTTTTTGTGGGAAATAAAAATGAAGATTATTTGTATTCCGTCGGAGGCGGTGTTCATATGGGAGAAACAGCCGAGGATGCGGTACGAAGAGAGGTCTTTGAAGAAACCGGCGTACATTATGAAATTGATCGTCTGGCGATTATTCATGAGAACTTTTTTAATGAGAATACTGGAACCCTAAAAGGATTGAACTGCCATGAGATTTGTCTTTATTTTTTAATGAAACCAAGGGGAACGCAGGAACTTCACAGCAACAGTTATACATATGGGGCGAAAGAGGAAATGTACTGGATTCCGATAAAGGATTTGGATAGCTACAGAGCCTTTCCGGATTTTATAAAGGAATATCTCAGTAAAGAACATTACGGAATTGAGCATATCATTACGGATTACAGAAATTAGTAAAGATTTTCTCTTCGGAAGAAACGTAACAAAGGACTTACATTTTAAAGTAAATAAAGGTAAAGGAGAATTTATCATGAAATATACGTACATTTTATTTGATCTCGACGGTACTCTGACAGAGTCTGGACCGGGTATTATGAATTCCGTCAGTTATGCATTGGAAAAATTGGGGAAACCTTCTCAGCCGACGGAAGTGCTGCGCAAATTTGTCGGTCCGCCTCTGGCACATTCTTTTATGCATTTTTGCGGATTTGCAAAAGAAGAGGTTCCTGTTGCAATCGAAACATACCGTGAATATTACAGAAAAAAAGGGATGTTTGAAAATAGCGTCTATCCAGGCATCGCAGAAATGCTGCAAAGCCTGAAAGATGCCGGACTGCATCTGGCGGTGGCGACGTCCAAACCGGAAGTGTTGTCTTTGCAGATTTTGGAGCATTTTGATTTAAAACCGTATTTTGAGGTGATCTGCGGTGCGACGATGGACGAAAAGCGTGTGAAAAAGGGTGAAATCATTGCTGACGCAATGAAAGGACTTGGAATTGCAGAGACGGATAAAGGTCGCGTTTTGATGGTTGGGGATCGCGAGCATGATGTTCTGGGCGCAAAAGAAAATGGGATTGCCAGCATGGGCGTACTGTTCGGTTATGGAAACCGTAAGGAGTTAGAAACAGCCGGGGCGGATTATATTGCGGAGTCTGCGGCAGATATCACAAAGCAGATTTTGAGCTTTTTATAGAATTATTTTGGAGAAAACGTATGTTAAATGTTATTGAATCTTTTATTTCTGAATATCCGGTGTGTCAATACGAGGTGATTGACACATCGGAGCTTGTATTTTCGGAAAAGGTCAGACAGATCTGCAAAAATGAATGTGAGCGCTACGGAAAGTCTTGGTCGTGTCCGCCTGCAGTCGGAGAAGTAGAGGATTGTAAAAAAAGAGCGCTTGGATATGAAAAAGCGCTGCTTTTTACGACACTTGCGGAGGTGACAGATACGGCAATCTGGACAGAAACACTGGCAACGCGTAAAGGACATGAGGAAGTGACGAGAGCCTTGTGCGAGGAATTGAAAAAAAACAAAGTGGATGTGTTGCCACTATCAAGTGAATCCTGTCAGATCTGTGAAACATGTGCTTATCCGAAACCTTGTCGCTATCCGGAATATGCGATTCCCTGTGTGGAGAGTTACGGTATTTTAGTAACAGCTATTGCAGAAAAATATGGAATGGATTTTTATTCGGATATACATACCGTAACCTGGTTCGGCATCATTTTGCTGCGCAGAAACTAAATTTCTGCATATATCTGATGCTGTATCATATATTGATTAAGAAACAGTGAGGATTGCGGATGATTTCGGATGAAGAAGCGTGTCTACCAGAAAATTGCTTCAGCGATGGAGATTCCGGCAGATTTGTCAGAAAAGGCGGCTCTTGTCGAGGTGTCGGGACAGAATGAACTGAGAGTAGAAAATTATCTTGGGATTCTTGAATATTCGCAGACGAGACTTCTGCTGCAGTGCAGGGACTGCCGTCTGGAAATTTGCGGAAAAGAATTGTTTGTGATTTCTTATGCAAAAGAAGAGCTGCGCCTGCAGGGAAGAATTGAACAGGTTCATTATTTCTGAGGGAGGAATGCATTTGCTACAGCGTCTGTTTCTGCTGAGAAAGGGGTATGTCCGTATACATATCTGCGGCGGTTTCTACGAACGGTTTTTGAATCTGTGCGCGAATCATCATATTTTATTGTGGAACCTCTGCCCGGTGCAAAAGGGCTATGAGGCAGACATGTATCAGCAGGATTTTAAAAAGCTTTCTCCGATTGCGAAAAAATGCAGGACAAAGATACGAATTTGCGAAAAGCATGGGCTGCCTTTTTTTATTAACCGAAACCGCAAGCGCAAAATGTTTGCAGGAGGAATCCTACTTTGTGCCGGCTGTATTTATCTGTTGTCGTGTTTTATCTGGAATGTTTCCATTGAGGGAAATGTAAGCCTGAGTCGTCAGACGCTGCTTGCTTATCTTCAGGAAGCAGAAGCTGGTTATGGTACGGCTAAACGTTCTATCAATTGCAAGGCGCTTGCGGCGCAGATGCGAAATGATTTTCCAAGTCTTACCTGGGTGTCCGTGCGGATGAGAGGAACCGGCCTGTTTGTCAATGTACAGGAAAATACAGACGACGCAGTCTTAAATGGTGAAACGGCGGCGATAGAAATACCTGCCGGTTCGGATAATCAAAAATCAGAACTAACATGTGACCTGATCGCCGATGTGAGCGGGGAGATTGTAAATATGGTTACGCGGCGCGGAAAACCGCTTGTAAAAGAAGGAGATACAATTGCTGTCGGAGATCTTCTGGTCAGTGGGAAACTGGAAATCACCGATGATGGGGGGAACGTTGTTTCACACCAGTATTGCGAGGCAGATGCGGATATTTATGTAAAAACTGCATATGCCTATGAAGACACTTTTTCGTTGGCGCATACAGAAACGGAATATACCGGTGAAAAACGAAATGCCTGGTATATAAAGCTTGGCAGCTGTCCCTATGGGATTGATTTCGGCATTCAGAAATTTGAACGGGCGGATATTGTCGGCAGAGAAACACAGCTGAAGGTGCTGCGGGATTTTTATCTTCCGGTTTCTCTGTGCAAAATTACGGCATATGAGTATAGTAAAATCCTGAAAACTTACACGAAAGAAGAGGCAATTTCGCTTGCAAAAGCCAAATTGCAAAAATTTATCATGGAAAATGAGCAAAAAGGGGTTCAAATATTTGAAAATAATGTTAAAATAGAGTTGAGTATGACCACGTGCCGGGCAGCTGGGACGATTGTGATGATCCGAAAAGCCGGGCGATGTGCGGAAATACAAAAAACAGAGCTTTCACAGGAAGGAATAGATGAATGAGTATTATTGAGACAGTCGTGACGATTCCGGCAAGTCTTGAAAGCAATGTGTTCGGTCAGTTTGACGAGCATGTAAAAAAGATTGAAAAGACACTGAACGTAACCATTATCTCGAGAGACGGGGATATTAAAATTATTGGCAGCGATCATGCGTCCAGAAAGGCGGCAGATATCATCACACAGCTGGCAAAGCTGGCAGAGGCGGGAAATACGATTACCGCGCAGAATGTAAATTATGCGTTGGCGCTTTCTTATGAGGATAAAGAGGGCGCGATCGTGGAGATTGATCAAGATACAATCTGCCATACGATTAACGGAAAGCTGATCAAACCGAAAACACTCGGACAGAAAGAATATGTGGATGCGATCCGCCACAAGATGATCACTTTCGGTATTGGGCCGGCAGGTACCGGTAAAACGTATCTCGCTATGGCAATGGCCATACAGGCTTTTAAAAATGATGAAGTCGGCAGGATCATTCTGACACGTCCTGCGATCGAGGCTGGTGAAAAACTCGGTTTTCTGCCGGGCGATCTGCAGAGTAAAGTGGATCCGTATCTGCGTCCGCTTTATGATGCGCTTTACCAGATCATGGGATCGGAGAGTTTTCAGAAGAATATGGAAAAGGGACTGATTGAGGTGGCGCCGCTTGCTTATATGCGCGGGCGTACGCTGGACAATGCCTATATTATTCTCGATGAAGCGCAGAATACGACACCGGCACAGATGAAGATGTTCTTGACGCGTATTGGTTTTGGTTCCAAGGTTGTCATTACAGGAGATATGACGCAGAAGGATCTTCCGTTCGGTACGGAATCCGGTCTTGATGTTGCGGTCAAAGTTCTCGGTAAGGTAGAGGATATCGGCTTTTGTACACTTACCAGTAAGGATGTTGTACGTCATCCGCTGGTACAGAAAATTGTACAGGCTTACGAGGACTATGAAAAGAAACAGCAAAGAAAGATGAATGCGAAAAAAGAGCATACCAGTCGTCGTGGAGGTGCAAGATGACGCTTTATTTTGAAAAGGAAGTCCCGGCACAGTTTGATTTTGACTGCGAAACGGTTGCGAGAGAGGTTGTCGAGGCTGTTCTGGATTATGAGAACTGTCCGTATGAAGCGGAAGTAAGCCTGACATTGACAAACAATGAAGAAATTCATAAAATTAATTTGGAACAGAGAGGCATTGACGCGCCGACGGATGTTTTGTCGTTTCCGATGACGGACTATCCGAATCCGGGGGAATTTGATTTTCTGGAAGAGGCGGATGACTGTTTCCACCCGGAAACCGGAGAACTTTTGCTGGGGGATATTGTACTTTCCGCAGAACGTGTAAAATCTCAGGCAGAGGATTATGGACATTCGGAGTTGCGGGAATATGCGTTTTTGATTGCGCATAGCATGTTGCATCTTCTGGGATATGATCATATGGAAGAGGAAGAGCGAGTACAGATGGAGGCAAAACAGGAGGAAATCTTGCAAGAACTTCATATTACAAGGGATAAAGTAAGAAATAAGGAGGATTGATCTCATGAAAAGAAAAACAGTTGCAGTGACTTTGGGAGTATGCACGTTATTGGGCAGTACTGTTATGGCACAGAGTGCAGCGGCGCAGGAAGTTTACTATGATGAAGCTGGGACTCCGTATTTTTATGATGAAAATGGTTTGATTTTCTACTATGATGCAAACGGTGAGATTTATTATTACGATGAGGAAGGCAATATTCATTATACGACCGGCGGTCTGGAAGGTACGATTCCTGAGGGCGGATATGAGGAAGCGGCTTCCGGAGAAGAGTCTTATGCGGAGCAGCCGGCGCAGGAAAATACGGTGGAGGCAGAAACAGCAGATACCTGGCATCAGAATTTCCGCACGAATATCGAACGTGGAGGCGGAACGCGCGAGGAAGCGAATGCTGACGGACAGATACACAGTTATCTGACCGGAAAATGGACGGATGAAAAGCTTGTCCTGCATCGTCCGTACGCAGTGATGATCAATAATATTCAAAATGCGATTCCGCAGGCTGGTTTATCACAGGCATCCGTCATCTATGAAGCTCCGGTAGAGGGAAGTATTACGCGTCTGATGGCGATTTTTGAGGATGTCGCAAATCTTGAAAAAATTGGTCCGGTTAGAAGCTGCCGTGATTATTATATTGATTTTGCATTGGAATTTGACGCGTTTTACACACATTTTGGTCAGGCGGTATATGCCTATGACCTGTTAAATTCCGAGATGGTAGACAATATCAGCGGTTTGCAGTTTCAGGATGGAGTCGGTGAATTGAACGGCTACGCAGGGGAGGATATTTTCTTCCGTACAGATGACCGTCCGGCGCCGCATAACTGTTATACCAGCGGAAGCGGACTGTTGACTGCGATTGAAAGAAAAGAATATAATACAGAGCTGGATAATGAATATACAGGACATTTTAAATTTGCTGCAGATGGTGAAACGGTAACTTATTCTGACGGAACCGCAACGCGCATTGTGCCGCACCGGTATACGAATCAGCCTTCGTTTGTGTACGATGAAGCTACACAGAGATATATGCGTTTCCAGTATCCGGGATCGGACGGATCTGAGCAGCCGCAGATTGACGAGACGAACGGACAGCAGCTTGGTACGGACAATCTGATCATTCAGTATTGCGAGTCAAGACCGTATGATGATAACGGTTATCTGGATGTTAACACTAATTCCGGCGGAGAGGCCATTCTTTTTACAAAAGGTACGTATCAGAAGGCTACCTGGAAAAAAGAAACGGATTGGGGTCCGGCGAAATATTATGACGCGCAAGGCAATGAAATTGCCATTAATCAGGGAACAACCTGGGTATGTATTGTAGAGGATACGAGAAAGGATGATACTTCCTTTGAATAAACCGCAGCAGGTTACGGAAGTACGGAGGGTAAGAGCGAGTGGGAGCAAAAAAGAGTAAATCAAATTATCTGGTGCAAGGAACGATTCTGGCAGCGGCATCTGTGTTTGCAAGGGTGCTGGGGATGCTGTATCGTATTCCGTTGACACGAATTCTGGGAGATGAGGGAAACGCTTATTACGGCGCGGCAAATCAGATTTATACAATCCTGTTGATGATCTCAACCTTCAGCCTTCCGCTTGCGGTATCGAAACTAGTTTCAGAAAAACTTCATCAGGGAGAATTAAAAAATGCGCAGAAGATATTCAAATGTTCGATGAAATTTGCGCTGGCCAGCGGCGGAGCAATCGCGCTGCTGACACTTCTGATGGCAGGGCCGATCTGTGATCTGATCAAGGTTGGAAATGCGGTCTATGCGCTGCGAATGCTTGCTCCGGCTATTTTTTTGTATGCGATCGTCGGTGTGCTGCGCGGATATTTTCAAGGGCATGAGACCATGATGCCGACAGCGGTTTCACAGGTGATCGAACAGTTGGTGCATGTAGTGGTATCTGTCGTGGGTGCTTCGATGCTGGTAAGCTACGGCAATTCCGTTAAGGACGCAGACGCTTCCTATCCGCTGATGCTTGGCGCTGCCGGAGCTACTTCCGGTACGGTCATCAGTGTGGCGGTTTCATTGGTGCTTCTGGGAATTTTATACTTTGGTTTTCAGAAAGGATTTCGCAGACAGGTTGCAAAGGACAGAAGCGGCAGACCGGATTCAGATCAGGCAATCTATACTGCTATTATTGTAACCATTCTTCCGGTTATTTTAAGCACTCTGATTTATAACCTGACTCCGATTCTGGATCAGACGATTTTTAATAATATTCTGGCAGGACAGGGGTATAGCAACGAACAGTACAATACAATTTATGGTATTTACAGCGGTAAGTTTTATGTACTGATGAATGTGCCGCTGGTGCTGGCATCTTCTCTTGCACCGTCTGTAGTACCTGCGCTTTCTGCGGCAATGGTTAACGGCGATTTTCGAGAGGCGAAAATTAAGGTGCGCACAGTGATGCGATATACAATGATTATTACAATTCCGTGTGCGGTTGGATTAGCGGCGCTTGCTTCGCCGATCATGTACCTGGTATTTAACGACCGCAATCAGCTTCCGGCAGGAATTATGCAGGCTGGTTCTTTGATGATCGTGCTGTTTGCAATTTCCACTGTATCTACGGCGGTGCTGCAGGGTATGAGCCGTATGAAAGATCCGGTACGCAATTCCGCAATCGCTTTGGTGGTTCATATTCTGGTGCTGGTGCTGTTTTTGAAGCAGTTCCGCCTGAATATTTACGGTGTTGTTTACGCAAATACGCTGTTTGCATTTGTCATCTGCGTGCTGAATTCTATGTCGATCAAACGTCATCTGCATAGTCGGCAGGAAATCAAAAAAACATTTTTAATTCCACTGATTTCAGCGGCGTTTATGGGATTGGCAGCGCTTGGGGTATATTGGGCGGTAAACTCTTTGCTTCGATTATTGTTTATTGACTATGCATCGAATGCGATTGCCTGTGTATTTGCAATCCTCGTAGCTATCCTGGTATATGTATTTTTCCTGGTGAGGTTAAAAGGCATCCGTGAAAGTGAGATATACGCTTTGCCGAAAGGAAGAATGCTGGCATCCATTCTTCATAAGATAAAATTTTTATAGAAAGACAGGACATTTATTTGAACTTCAGAGAACGCTTAAAAGAAAAAAAACGTATTATTATTAAGATCGGTTCTTCTTCCTTGACACATCCGGCGACTGGCGCGCTTGATCTGACGAAGCTGGAAGTTCTGGTGCGTGAGATCAGCAATATTCGCAATATGGGAAAAGAAGTAGTGTTGGTCTCTTCCGGAGCAATCGCTGTCGGCAGCAGGGCGGCCGGATTTGAAAGGAAACCGAATATCATTGCGGAAAAGCAGGCTTGCGCGGCGATTGGACAGGCCAAGCTGATGATGATCTATCAAAAGCTTTTTTCCGAATACGGACAGATGGCGGCTCAGATTTTGCTGACAAAATATACGGTCACCAATCCTGTGAGCCGGGAAAACGCTGTGAACACCTTTGAGGAACTGTTAAAGCTCGGGGCAATCCCGATTGTCAATGAGAACGATACGATTTCCACGGATGAAATTCAGTTCGGTGACAATGATGCCCTGTCCGCGATGGTTGCATCCTTGATCGGCGCAGATCTGCTGATTCTTCTGTCTGATATCGATGGCCTTTTTACCGACGATCCGCATCAGAATCCGGATGCACGGTTTATTGATCTGGTGAAAGAGCTTGACGCGCATCTGATGGATATGGGTAAGAGCACAAGCAGCAGCAAGGTTGGGACCGGAGGAATGAGTTCTAAACTGTATGCAGCGCAGATCGCCACCAGTTCCGGCGCGGATATGATCATTGCTAACGGCGGTGATTTTCATATTATCCATAAATTGATACAGGGAGATAATCTGGGGACTCTTTTTGTCGGGAAAACCGATCAGAGTTTTTCCCTGGTCCGTTACCTGGAAAAAAATAATCCACATGAATAGAAAGTGAAACAATATGGGAATTACAGAACAACAGATTCAACGAATCAATGAACTTGCAAGAAAATCAAAGGCAGAGGGACTGACCGATGCGGAGCGGCAGGAACAAGCGGCGCTGCGCCAGGAATATATCGCTTCGATCCGCGCGAATCTGCGCGCGCAGCTGGACAATATTGATGTTCAGAATCCGGACGGTACCGTCACTAACCTCGGAGAAAAGTTCAGGAGCAGAACAGAAGATGGAAAAAAAGGAAATTAGAAAAGAAATCTTTAAGAAAAGAAAAGTGGCAGATGCCGCGGCAAGTGAAGAAAAAAGCCGTGTCATTTGTCAAAAAATCATGGAGACGGAGGCTTTTTTAGATGCTTCCGTTATCTATGTTTATATGGACTATAATGGGGAAGTGTCTACGAAGCCGTTGATTGAGGCGGCTTGGCGCATGAACAAGCGTGTGGCTGCGCCGAGAGTGACAGGACCGGGAGAGATGAGATATTATTATATTTCTTCTTATGAAGATGTGGCGCCCGGTTATTTTCAGATTCCGGAGCCGATAACCGAAATAGAGGCGCACGACGAGGATGCACTTTTAATCGTACCCGGCGTGGCGTTTGATAAAAATCGTCATCGCTGCGGTTATGGACAAGGCTTTTATGACCGCTATTTGTCTCAGCATATGAATCATACGACGATTGCCATAGCATTCGACTATCAGATGGTGGATGAGGTCCCGGCAGGACCGTATGATATTTTTCCGCAGAAACTGGTAACGGAAAAGGAGGTCTATATATGAAAAATGATGTAACATTGACAGAAATCGGTGTACGCGCGAAGGCCGCTAAACGGCTGCTTGGCACAATAGAAACGGTCAAAAAAAATCAGGCGCTGCTTACCGCGGCAGAATTGCTGGTGAGAAAACAGAAAGAGCTTCTTGAGGCAAATGAGGAGGATATCCGTATTGCCGAATCGAACGGTATGAAGGCCGGAATGGTGGATCGTCTGAGACTGACGCCGGAGCGGATTGAAGGGATGGCAGAAGGGCTTCGCCAAATTGCAGAGTTGGAAGACCCGATCGGAGAAGTGACGGGGATGAAGCGCAGACCGAATGGCCTGCTGATCGGCCAGCAGAGAGTACCGCTTGGGGTGGTTGGCATCATTTACGAGTCCAGACCGAATGTGACGGCAGATGCTTTCGGGCTTTGTTTTAAGACCGGAAATGCCGTCATTTTAAAGGGCGGCAGTGATGCGATACATTCTAATATTGCAATTGTCGGGGTGATTCGCGAGGCTTTAAAGGGCTGCGGTATAACAGGCGATGCGGTAATTCTGCTGGAAGATACCAGCCGTGAAACGACAGAACGCTTTATGAAACTGAATGAATACGTGGACGTACTGATCCCGCGCGGCGGAGCTGGTCTGATCAAAGCGGTTGTCAACAACAGTACGATTCCGGTTATCGAAACCGGTACTGGAAACTGCCATATTTTTGTTGATGAGAGTGCGGATATTGACATGGCAGTCAATATTATCTTTAACGCCAAAACACAGCGTATCGGTGTCTGCAACGCCTGTGAATCTCTGGTGGTGCATGAAGAAATTCGTCAAAAGCTGCTGCCGGTGCTTTGGGAGAAATTAAAGGAAAAACAGGTGGAGCTACGCGGTGACGCGGCAGTCTGCGCGGTAATTCCGGATGCTGTTCCGGCAGCGGAAGAAGACTGGGGCATGGAATATCTTGATTACATTCTATCAGTGAAAACGGTTTCTTCTGTGGATGAGGCGATTGCTCATATTAATCGTTACAATACCGGGCATTCCGAGGCAATCATTACAGAGAATTATGCGAACGCGCAGAAATTTTTAAATGAGATTGACGCGGCAGCAGTTTATGTGAATGCTTCGACTCGATTTACGGACGGTTTTGAGTTCGGCTTTGGAGCAGAGATTGGTATCAGTACACAAAAATTGCATGCCAGAGGACCGATGGGACTTTTGGCACTGACATCTACGAAATATATTATATATGGAAACGGACAAGTTCGTCCGTAGAGGAGCTTATGAGTACAATTCAGATAGATTATGAAAAAGAATTTGAAGCGATCGATCTGACGATGACACCTCCGGATACAGAGCCGAAGCGGCAGTATTATTTTATGAAAAAGTGCCGCACACTGGTATCCGCACTGGCAGAGCAGCTCGGTCGTACGCCGACGGCTTCAGCGGTGACGTTCGGCTGTCAGATGAACGCCAGAGACAGCGAAAAACTGACTGGTATTCTGGAAATGGTTGGTTATGAGATTACAGAAAGCGAGGATGCAGACTTTGTAATCTACAACACCTGTACAGTGCGTGAGAATGCTAATATGCGTGTTTACGGCCGTCTTGGTGTATTGAATAATAAAAAGAAGAAAAATCCACATATGATGATTGCGCTCTGCGGCTGTATGATGCAGGAGCCGGAGGTTGTGGAAAAAATAAAAAAGAGTTATCGTTTCGTGAACCTGATTTTCGGAACGCACAATATTTATAAATTTGCGGAGCTGCTTTGTGAAAGTATGGAGTCTGACCGCATGATCGTCGATATTTGGAAGGATACGGATAAGATTGTTGAAAATCTGCCGGTGGAGCGAAAATTTCCGTTCAAATCGGGAGTAAACATCATGTTTGGCTGTAATAATTTCTGCAGCTACTGTATTGTTCCATATGTGCGTGGGAGAGAACGAAGCCGCAGCCCGAGAGAAATCATTCGTGAGATTGAGCGTCTGGTGGATGACGGTGTGGTGGAAGTTATGCTTTTGGGACAGAATGTCAATTCCTATGGAAAAAATCTGGATGAGCCGATTACCTTTGCGCAGCTTCTTCGAGAGGTGGGAAAAATCGAGGGATTACAGCGCATTCGTTTTATGACCTCGCACCCGAAGGATTTATCGGACGAACTGATCGAGGTGATGGCATCTTCCGAAAAAATCTGCCGTCATATGCACCTTCCGCTGCAGTCCGGCAGCAGCCGATTGTTAAAGATCATGAACCGCCGTTATACCAAAGAGCAGTATCTTGCGCTAGTGGATAAATTGCGTACGGCTATACCGGATATTTCACTGACAACTGATATTATCGTCGGCTTTCCGGGTGAGACAGAAGAAGACTTTCAGGAGACACTGGATGTAGTGCGAAAGGCGCATTACGACAGCGCGTTTACTTTTATTTATTCTAAGCGTACGGGAACACCGGCTGCCGCAATGGAAGACCAGGTTCCAGAGGATGTGGTAAAAGAGCGTTTTGACCGCCTTCTTGTGGAAGTGCAGGAGATTTCACGCGAAATGGCGGGACGCCATACCGGGCAGACGATGCCGGCTCTGGTTGAGGAAGTGAATGATCATGATCCGCATTTGATGACAGGACGTCTCAGCAATAATTTGCTGGTGCATTTTCCGGGAGATGATTCGCTGATCGGACAGATCGTAAGCGTACGTTTAAAAGAGTGCAAAGGCTTTTACTATATGGGTGAAATCGTATAAATTACAGTTCCCGAAAATTTAATGAAATTTTAGTTGCTTTTGCGTACGATAATCATGTATAATTACAATAGAGTGAGTTGGAAAATTTTCCACTTTACTAATGAGGACAGCAGGCAGTGTATGCGGCCGCTGTCAAAAATATTTAAAAGAGAGGTTAATGGAAATGGCAAAGATCGATTTAACGAAGTACGGTATTACCGGAACTACAGAAATTGTGTACAACCCTTCCTATGACGTTCTGTTTGAAGAAGAGACCAAACCGGAGCTGGAGGGCTTTGAAAAAGGTCAGGTCAGCGAACTGGGTGCAGTAAACGTAATGACCGGTATCTATACAGGTCGTTCTCCGAAAGACAAATTTATCGTTATGGACGAGAACTCTAAAGACACTGTATGGTGGACAACAGACGAATACAAAAATGACAACCATCCGGCATCTCAGGAAGCATGGGATACCTGTAAAGACATCGCGCTGAAAGAGCTCTCCAACAAGAGACTGTTTGTTGTAGACGCATTCTGCGGAGCAAACGCTGATACACGTATGGCAATCCGTTTTATTGTGGAAGTAGCTTGGCAGGCACATTTTGTAAAAAATATGTTCATCATCCCGACAGATGAAGAACTGGAAAACTTTGAGCCGGATTTTGTAGTTTACAATGCTTCTAAAGCAAAAGTTGAGAACTACAAAGAACTGGGTCTGAATTCTGAAACAACTGTTATGTTCAATATCACAAGCCGTGAGCAGGTTATCCTGAACACATGGTACGGCGGAGAAATGAAA
>CALDMO010000020.1 GCA_937915375.1 uncultured Marvinbryantia sp. | reverse complement strand
CCATATCCTCGGTGGATTTTTCCCTACCCAACAAGACAACCGTCTCCACATGCACAGACATCGGGAATTGATCAACCGCCCGGCATCTCGTCAGTTCATACCCGTTATTGCACAAAATCCTCAGATCCCGCGCCAGAGTCGCGCTGTCGCAGCTCACATAGACAACACGCTTCGGCCCCATATCAATAATCGTGTTCAGCAGTTTTTCATCGCAGCCCTTACGCGGCGGGTCTACCACGACCACTTCCGCATGGATGCCGTCTTTTTTGTAAACCTCAGGAAAAATCTCTTCCGCTTTTCCTACATAAAACTGCGCGTTTTTGATATCATTGATCCGTGCGTTCCTGCAGGCATCGTCAATGGCCTGCGGCACAATTTCCACACCGTAAACCTTCTTCGCCTTTTGCGCCAAAAACAGAGAAATCGTACCAATGCCACAATACAGATCCCACACAGTCTCTTTTCCGGTCAAATCTGCATATTCCATCGCCAGCGAATATAATTTCTCCGTCTGAACCGGATTCACCTGGAAAAAGGACAGCGGCGAAATCTGATATTTCACATTGCCAATATAATCCTCAATATATGGCTTGCCCCAGAGAAGCTTCACTTCTCTGCCAAGAATAACGTTCGTATTTTCACGGTTCACATTCAAAGAAATGCTCGTCATGCCTGGAATTTCTATTAACTTCTCCACCAGCTTTTCATGCGCCGGAAGGGAAGTTCCATTGATAACAATACAGACCATGATTTCTTTCGTCGTAAATCCGTACCGGATCAACACATGGCGCACCAGACCCTGATGAAACAGTTCATTATAAGATGTGATATGTTCCTCTTCCATATGCGCGATCACAAGGTCAAGAATCTGTTCATTCACATCCACGCCCAAATGACATTTACGGTTATTAATGATCGTATGCGTGCGGCCTGCGTAAAATCCCGCCACGATATTTCCTTCTCTGTCTGTTCCAATCGGAAACTGAGCTTTATTGCGGTAATAAAAAGGCTGTTCCATACCGACAATCGGCTCCATACGAATTTCATGTTCTGCAAAGCCGCCGATACGCATCAGATTACTCCGCACCTTGTTCTCCTTAAAACGAAGCTGCTCCTGATAATCCATCTCCTGAATTTGGCAGCCGCCGCACTTGCGCGCCACCGGGCAGCGCGGCTCTACACGATGCGCGGATGGAATCAGGATTTTCATCAAACGGGCATAACCATAAGTCTTTTTCATCTTCATAATCTTGGCTTCAACCATATCCCCAATAATGGTATCCTTCACAAAAATCGCCATTCCGTCCACATGTCCAATACCGGCGCCGTCTGCGCCGATATCTTCTATTGTAAGTTGTATAATATCGTCTTTTTTCATGACTCCCCCGTATATGTTCCTCATATCTGTTCTTTCACCGCAGCATATTGTCGGTTATCCCCTGTATTTTACACGGTCTGCAGCAAATGTACAAGATAATTATATTTCTATTTTTCTCAGATATACTTTGATTTCCAGCCGCTTACACACTCAATTTTCGCTCCATAATCCATCCGGTTACTACATACATAATCGCAGAAAACATCAGCATAAGCCCGATTGTCATCAAAAATATCACATTAGAACTACTGTTCGCCGGAAGAAAATCAAGCAGACAGTCCGTCACTGTACCAAGTCCCCAGGTAATAAACAGGTAAACAAGAAAACTCACAAATCCGCTCAGACGTTTTCCTGCCAGCACCGTTGCGGAAAGAAGAATTGCCAGATAGCCGCTTGTCACCGCCATAATCCATGACGAAAGCATGGTCATAAATATAATCAGAAAATTTCTTATGATTTCACCGTTCCAGGTAATTTTAATATGCGCAAAGCTTTCCAGAAATTCCAGAAACTGTTTTACGCCGCCGATATAAAGCATACCGATTGTCATATCCAGAGCCGCCAGTCCCGCAAAACATGCTCCTACAATCAAAATAGAAAGGCCATTCTCAAGCACCTTTGCACCGAGTATCTTGTAACTGTTATTCGGCGTCAAGAACAGCATGTAGCTCTGCTTGGTATTTAAATCGCGGTGAAAAGAAATCAGACTTTCGATACCAATATAAATAATACCAAAGATTCCGCAGAATGTCAGTCCGATCGTTCCGTACCCCAACACCTCATTATTTTTCATAAAAACGCCAATCAAATATGCCAGCTCAGCGATTGCCGTTACAACCAGCAGGATCATTTTTGAAAACATCGTCTTACGAAATTCATATTTCATCAGCTTTAACATACTGCTTCCCCTCCATGTCCATAAATTTCACGGTATAAGTCAACCAGTGATTTGTTGTGGCGCATCCGAAGTTCTTCCACATTCCACATGGCCACCAGATGACTTTCTTTCATATAAATAGCGGCATCCACAATCTTTTCCAATTCGTCTACCAAATGACTGGACAGCACCAGTGTCACATCCTCATCCAGACTTTCCAGCACGGTACGCATAATTTCATCTCTTGCCAGAAGGTCAATGCCGTTTAACGGTTCATCCAGCAAATAAATCTTCGCTTTTCTGGCCATTGTTACCGCAATCTTCAATTTTGCCATCATACCGGAAGAAAGCGTTTTCGTTTTCAGATCCATCGTCAGATCCATACGCTGCAGCAGTTTTTCGTAACGCTCCATCGAAAAATCCTCAAAGAAATCTTCATAATATTTGCCAACATCTTTCACTGTCATCCAGTTATAAAAATACGGTTCTGTGGACATATAGGCAATTTCTTTTCTGCTCTGCACATCTGCCGGCTGTCCCTTATAATAAATCTCTCCTGCGTTTGGTTTTGCAAGGCCGACAATCATCTTCATCAGTGTTGTTTTACCGCTGCCATTTGGTCCCAGCATTGCATATACCATGCCCGGCTCCAGCTTAAAAGAAACATGATCCACCGCGCATTTTCTGCCATAATTTTTTGTGATATCCCTGCACTCTAACATCTCTGCCAGATCTCCTTCCTGTCTGTTATTCCTTTCGATATGTTTCAATAAAATGAATGCTTTCCTCTCTGGAAAATCCCAATTGACGCATTCCGTCAAGAAACTGCTTTGTCAGCTCCGTTGCCATTTCTTCCTTCATCTGAACAATCTTTTCCAAATCTTCTGTTACAAATGTTCCCATTCCACGCCGTGTAAAACAGACGTCCTCCATTTCCAGTTCGCGGTACACGCGGCTGACGGTGTTGGGATTGATGGTATACTCGATAGCGAGATCGCGGACCGAGGGGAGCTTGCCCCCTGGTTCCAGTTTTCCTGTTACAATATCACGTTTGATAGATGTCGCTACCTGCATATAAATCGGCAAGGCCGGATTGTATTCCACTCCATCTACCCCCCCCCCATTAAATTTCAGACATATTCTCTGCCATAACCGTCTCCGGGGCAATTGTCTCTGTCTCCACTGCGTCTGCGGCAATCGCTTCCGTTTCGGCCGCATCTGTCTCCTGCACTACATCTGCTTCTGCCGCGTCATTTTCTGTCAAACCGTCGTTTTCCTGTGTTTCCACCTCCGCAGCTTCCTCAATCACTTCCTGCGGTACCGCGATTTCCGATACGTTTTCATATGTGCAGGTCATCTCAATATATGCGTTCTCCAGTTCCAGCGCAGTCGCCATATCCTCGATGGTCTCCACCATTTCCTCTTCCTCAGCTGTGAGCTCCTGCTGCATCATCTCAGTTATTTTTTCACCAAGCTTTTCCGCGTCGGAGCCGCCAAGATCCAGCTTCAAAGATTCCAGTGCGTGCGTTTCTTTATCAAAAACTGCTCTGGCATCTAAAACGATGCAGCTCATCACCTCATCAATCAGTTCACGTTCCTCCTCAGTGATATTCATTTCACCGCCCTGCTTTGCGACATATTCCTCCAATTCTCTGTACATCTCCGCAACATTTTTATTATAGGAAACTTCATAAGTATCTCCCTGCTCCTCAATTGTCCATTTCAGCGGAAATTCCGGCATTTCCTGTCCAAGCGCATCTGTCAATATTTTTTCAAATTCTTCTTCAGATGTTACATCAAATCCTGACCAAAACTCTTCTGCCGGACCGCTCTCATGTATCCAGCCGAGCGCCTCCGGACCAACATTCATAGTTGCATACAGGTCAATGTTTTCGCCATCCTCCGATTCCATAAAATACAGCTCGCCATTTGCTTTGTAAGAAATCCCCATCATGCTACACATCATATCGCCTTTTGCATGAATCCGCGTCGGGTTGGAAGTACGGGTAATCTGTCCGCTGCCTTTCGCCTCTCCGCTAAAGGAAGAAGAAGAGCCTCCCTCAGATGACATTGAAAACGCCCCCGCATTATCCATTGTAAAATCAAGCTGTACCTGATCCGCTTCTGCCAGATAAACCGCCGCGTCTTGGAACAACTGTTCCGCCGTCACTTCCGGCTCTGCCGCGTAAGCCGCCATCGGAAGTGCTGTCATTGTCAGTGCCATTGCCGTAGCCAACATTTTCTTTCTCATAGTGTAATCCCCTTTTCTTTTTAAATTATTCATCGTGTACCCGTGTACTAGTTGTACAGTACACTAGTTTCCTGTTGATGTCAACAGATATTTTTCATTTTATAAAAGAATGTACATCGACACATTTTCGGGAAGTAAATACTTTCCTAACAGTACAAAAAAAATCCCAAGAATCTCTTATTCCTGGAATTTTTCTGCAAATATAACGTTCAAAACGTAACTTATTTAATTTAACCTCAAAAAAACCGTTCCTTTCAAGGTGCTTACGCTCCCGTTCTTCTTACGTTCGATTCAAAAATACGGTTATACCCCAGCCATCCGTTGTTTTCTCCAGCCGCTTTTAAAATCTCTTTAAAGGATTCCATTTTCGCGTCTGTATTATCCGCCATCGTCAGAGCCACCGCTTCTATCAGCGCCGGTTTTTTTGGAGAACCATATTCCAACTCTCCGTGGTGTGCCAAAATACAATGGCACAGCTCGCCCGAAAGGCGCTTCGGGAAATCAGGAATACGTCGGATACTCGCGCGAACCAGCTCCGTTCCCATATAAATATGTCCCAGCAGCTGTCCGTCATCCGTATAGTCGTTCTCCGGGAAGGTGGACAGTTCCTTTAATTTCCCTACATCATGAAAAGCCGCCGCTGTCAGCAGCAGATCACGATGCAGCTCCGGATAACGGGTACAGTAAAAATCACACAGCTTTACTACACCTAAGGTATGCTCGAGCAATCCGCCGACAAACCCATGATGGACCGCTTTTGCCGCGGAATGGAATTTAAACGCCTTTGCGAAGCCCTCATTTTCCGCAAAATACATATCCAGCAGCTGCTTCAAATACATATTTTCCACCGTTCCGAGAATTTGCTGCAGCTCGCGGTACATCTCATCCACATCTTTTTCACTGACCGGAAGATAATCCTGCGGATGATATTCGCCCTCCTGCGCACGGCGCACACGCTTAATAGAAAGCTGCAACGCCCCCTGAAAGTTGCTGACATCCCCCATGATCTCCACATAATCCATTGCCTCAAATTCTTCAATTCCGCTGGAATTTGGTTCCCAGATCTTCGCGTCAATTGTACCGGTTTTATCCTGCAGAATCACATTTTCATATGCCTTGCCATTTTTTGTCACTGCAGCCTGCTTATATTTGCAAAGGTAAATATCGCTGACACGGTCGCCCTCACGCAGCATTTCAATATATTTCATACTGTCCTCCTGAACTGTTTTATTATCATTTTCCGTACAGATAGAAACATCGGTCATCCTGAATCTATATTTCCGTCTGCCTCATCTTCAATAAAGAGTCAAAACTTACTCCAAAGCGTCCCCACAGAAAAATATCCCTGCTCCGCAGGAACCGTAATTATCATATCCTATCTGCCATAGAAAAACAAGAATGAATCTTTCTTTCTCCCCCGAAATATGGTAAGATGATGCCATATCAAACAATCTGTGGCCGTCTGCGCACAGATGCACTTGTAATCTATACTTCTTATATATACGAATAACAGGAGGTTTTCATGAACACAAAAGTCCTGAAAACATTAGAATATCATAAAATCATTGACACGCTGACTGAACTGGCAGGATCTATGCCCGGCAAAGAACTGTGCCGAAATCTGCTGCCTTCCACAGATCTGGAGGAAATCCGCACGCTGCAGAATGAAACAAGTCTTGCGCTTTCACTGATCTATCAGAAAGGAAGCGTTTCTTTTTCCGGCGTAACTGACATCCGCGCCTCTTTAAAACGACTGGAAGTCGGCAGTATTTTAAGCCCGCAGGAACTGCTGCGTATCTGCAAACTCCTTGAGGCCTGCAACCGCGTAAAAGCCTATTCCAGAAAGGAGAACGACAACGAAGAACCGACCGCACTCGACGCTATGTTTCAGGCTCTGCAGCCGCTGACACCGCTGGCAAACGAGATCCGCCGCTGTATTCCGAGCGAAGAAGAGATCAGTGATGATGCCAGCCCTGCTTTAAAAAGTATCCGCCGTTCTATGCAGCAGATGAATGACAAGGTACATGCGCAGCTCACTTCTATGGTGAACGGTTCCGCGCGCACCTATCTGCAGGATGCTGTCATCACCATGCGAAACGGCCGCTACTGTCTGCCGGTCAAGGCAGAACACCGCAGCCAGGTACAAGGGATGATCCATGACCAGTCCTCTACCGGTTCCACATTGTTTGTCGAACCGATGGCCGTGCTAAAATTAAATAACGAACTGCGCGAACTGGAATTAAAAGAAGAAAAAGAAATTGAACGCATTCTGGCTACTTTAAGCAGCTTGACCGCCGAAGATCCGAAAGCATTGGAAAATGACCTTACGCTTTTAACAAAGCTTGATTTTATCTTTGCCAGAGCCATGCTCTCCCGCTCCTATAACGGCAGCGAACCGATTTTCAATGAAGAAGGAAGAATCAACATCAAAAAAGGCCGTCATCCGCTGCTTGACAAAAAGAAGGTCGTACCGATCGACATTCATCTCGGAGACACTTTTGATCTGCTGATCATTACCGGCCCAAACACTGGCGGTAAAACGGTTTCCCTAAAAACAGTCGGTCTGTTCACCCTGATGGGACAGGCAGGTCTGCATATTCCGGCCTTCGACCGTTCAGAGCTTTCCGTCTTTCACGAAGTGTTCGCTGATATTGGCGATGAACAGAGTATTGAGCAAAGTCTCAGTACCTTCTCCTCCCATATGAAAAATATCGTTACCATCTTAAAAGAGGCAGACGAACATTCTTTGGTGCTTTTTGACGAACTGTGCGCCGGTACCGACCCGACAGAAGGCGCGGCTCTGGCGATCTCCATTCTCACCAATCTGCACCGACGGGGTGTGCGCACAATGGCAACCACCCACTACAGCGAACTGAAGGTATTCGCTCTCTCCGCTCCCGGCGTGGAAAACGGCTGCTGCGAGTTTAACGTAGAAACCCTGCGTCCGACTTACCGCCTGCTGATTGGTATCCCGGGCAAGAGCAATGCTTTTGCAATTTCTTCCCATCTCGGTCTCTCAGATGAAATCATCGAGGAGGCACGCCAGCAGCTCAGTGAGCAGGACGAGGATTTTGAAACGCTGATCAGCAATCTGGAAGAAAGCCGTGTCACGATTGAAAAAGAACGTGAAGAGATCAACCGCTATAAACAGGAAATCGAATCTTTAAAAGCGCGTCTCGAACGAAAACAGGAGAATCTGGACATCAGCCGCGAGCGTATTCTGCGCGAAGCGAACGAGCAGGCACATACCATTTTGCGCGAGGCAAAGGAGTATGCCGACACGACGATCAAAAATTTCAATAAATTCGGTAAAGCCGGGATTGATTCCCGCGCTATGGAACAGGAGCGTTCCCGTTTGCGCGAAAAGATGAATTCCGTTGAAAAAAATATGTCTATGAAACAAAAGCCGAAAGTGAACAATACACTACAGGCAAAAGATCTGCATCTCGGCGACAGTGTTCGCGTGTTGAGCATGAATTTAAAAGGAACAGTCAGCACACTGCCGAACGCCAAAGGCGATTTGTTTGTACAGATGGGCATTCTTCGTTCACAAGTCAACATCAAAGATCTGGAACTGATCGCTGACATGGATACGGCCGCACCGCGTCAGCAGAGAACAAACACCGGCAAGATTAAAATGTCCAAATCCGCCACGATCGGCATGGAAATCAATCTGCTTGGCAAAACCACGGATGAAGCAATTTCTGAACTTGATAAATATTTGGACGACGCCTATCTTTCCCATCTTCCGAGTGTGCGTGTGGTACACGGGAAAGGAACCGGAGCGCTTAGAAAAGCAGTTCACAACTATCTGCGCCGCCAGAAACATGTCAAGGAGTACCGTCTCGGTGAATTCGGTGAAGGAGATGCCGGCGTAACGATTGTAACCTTTAAATAACTGCCTATCATTCAGGGAGGCCATGACATCATGAAGTTACCGCAGAAAATTTTACTGATCGAACAGGAAGTACGCACAGCCAGAATCCTGCGTGATGCACTGCGCGCCGTGTTCGGAGATGCCAACGTTGTATTCGACGGCGCAACGGCTCTTCGGGATATACACACTGCGCTGCCTGATTTTCTAATCGCAGATGCGGACTCCCTGAACGATATCAGTCCGATAGCGCTGATTCGCGAAATTCGCCGCACTTCGGAAATCCCAGTTCTGCTGTTCGGCAGCAAATGCAGTCTTTCCGCGCAAATTCGTATTCTGGAATCCGGCGCAGACGATTTCATTTCCGGCCATCCCGATACACGTGAACTGACCGCGCATGTACACGCTATCTGGCGGCGTTATCTGCTCATACCGCCCGACACGCATAAAAAAACACAATTTGAATGTGTCGATTATCCACAGCTGCACATCAATCTGACTAACTATTCGGTACAGTACAACGGCAGGACTTTAGAAATGCCGCCCAAGGAGCTGGAGCTTCTCTATTTTCTCGCCGCCTCGCCAAATCAGGTGTTCACGCGTGAGCAGCTCCTTGACCATATCTGGGGCTACGATTATGTCGGAGATGCCCGCACAGTAGATGTGCATGTGAAACGTATCCGTGCAAAAATAAAAGACCATGAAACATGGTCTTTAGATACCGTATGGGGCGTCGGTTACCGTTTTAGTTTTCGTTCCAGCTTAACCGATGCAGATGTCCCGCCTTCTCCATCTGTTCAAACTGATTTTGTCTGAGCGCTTCATACAAAATAATCGCCACAGAATTGCCCAGATTCAGCGAACGCGTATCGCCCACCATCGGGATACGCACCGCTGTATCAGGATGTTCGCGCAGGATTTCCTCCGGGATGCCTGCGCTTTCTTTTCCAAACATAATATAACAATCCGATTCGTAAGAAACCTCCGTATAACACTTCTGCGCCTTTGTCGTTGCCATATAAATTTTCGCGCCGGGATTTTTCTCCAGAAATTCTTCAAAATTAATATACCGCGTCACATCCAGCTTATCCCAATAGTCCATGCCTGCGCGTTTGATCGACTTTTCATCCAGCCGAAACCCCAGCGGCTCGATCAGATGAAGCCTTGTCCCTGTCGCCACACAGGTACGCCCGATATTGCCGGTATTCGCCGGGATTTCCGGCTCCAAAAGCACAATATTCAGCTTTGCCATAATTCTTCCTTTCTGTCTTTACAGACCTCTTTTTTCCATAAATGCCAACAATTCATCCTGCACCGGCTTATCCAGAAAACGCGTTTCACTGCCGTTTCTGAAAATACGGTCGTTAGAATTCGTCGTCCTGCCGATAATCTCTGACGCAATCCCCTGCTGCTGCAGTCTTGCTTTCATATTCGCTCCATCAGCCGCCGCGATCAGAAGCGAACCGCCTGAACGCATACAGTATGGATTTAGACCGAAAAACTCACAAAGTTCTACCGTTTCCTGACGGATCGGAATCTTTCGCAGATCCGCCTCCATGCCAACGGACGCGCCATCGCAAAATTCCCAGAGAGCTCCAAAAACGCCTCCCTGCGACAGATCGTGAAGCGCTGCCGCCCCCGCCTGTTTTGCTTCCTGAGCTTCTCTGGCAATACAAATGGTCGGCGCCAGATTTTTACTCTGCTCTACCAGATCAAGCGGGAATTTTTCCAGCAATTCCTGCTCAAAAGCTTTTGCCAAAAGCACCGTTCCTTCCAAACCTACCGTTCCAGTTATCAGAATATCCATGCCCGGTTCTGCGTTTTTAATCTGCACCACTTCCTCTGTCGCTGTACCCAGCGCTGTCACCGTCAAAACCGGATGCTGTACAAACGCGCTTACCTCCGTATGTCCTCCGGCTATCTGCACCTTCCATCTCTGACACGCTTCCGCCGCTCTGTCCATAATTTGCTTTAATTCTGTTTCCGCACATTCCTTCGGCAACAGGATACTCAGCAAAACTGCCTCTGACAGACAACCGGAGCATGCCAGATTATTCATGGCATGCTCCACTTCATAGCTGATGTCTGACAGGAAATGTAAGGCTGCAGTATGCACAGATGCGGAAGCGACTGTTTTCCCCTTCACATCCAGCACAGCGCTGTCGTTTCCCGTTCCGGCTCCGCAGATTACCTGCGGATGACGGAACGTGCATTTCTTTAATATAGAGCGCTTTAAAATGCTCTCTGATACCTTTCCTGTTTTCATATGTTTTTCCATTCCTATTTTAGTATCGTCACCTCTGGCCGAACCTCTTCCGCCTTACCAGACTGTCACACTGTTGCTGCCTTCTACATAAATCTCGCCATCCGGCGTATCGATCCACTGACCGCCGCCTGCATTCGGATCCACCGGAGCATTCGGATCAGGTGTCGGAATCGTACCGTCTCCATTACCGGAGGCATCCGGTGCCTGCGTATCCGGTGTCACCGGTACATTCGTATCAATACCCGGATTTGCCGGTGTCTCTGTGGATGGCTGCTCAGCCGAAGGCGTCTGCGGAACTCCTGCTGCTGCTGCCTGCGCCGCCGCCAGATCGTTTGCATAAATTGCCTGTAGCAAAGCATCACTTGCCCCTGCCGTTCCCACTTCATAAACTGTTGCTGCCGCCTGATAGGTGCTGCTGTTGATATGCTCGCTCGTCGTCTCGCCGTTATAGGTCACATCCTTCCACAGCTCTGCCGACATGCCGCCCATTCCGGCCTGCGCCTGATAAAAATAACCGACCGGCTGCTCCGGCACTGCCACCAGCTGAACGCCGCCGGAGGTACTTTCACTTAAAATCTCACTGCGGTAATTCACGTAGCGGTCTGCCGGTCTGGTTTCTTTTCCCCAAACACTGAAGGTCAGCTCGCCGCCATAGCCATAACCGGAAATGAAGATCGGCGTCTCCTGATTGTTGCGGAACACCAGATCCATATATCCTTCCGCGATCGCTGCGTCCATGGACGCTGGCACATAGTTTACCGTCATCGTGTGATTGCTGCGCTCAACAATTTCAATCTCTGCCAGTAAAAGTGCATTGTACAGCGTCGTGGATACCTGACAGATACCGCCTCCATACTCCTGCACGACGCGTCCGTTTTCATAGGCGCCGCCCAGCTCGTAGCCGTTCTCCGCGTTAAACGGTACCAGATGGTCACAAACCGAGAAAGTCTCGCCCGGCCAGACGATATGACCGTTGATCAATTCCGCACCACGCTCTACATTCGTATTTCGTCCTGCCGTAGAACCATAAGGTGTTGTGTAAGTACCGAGACAGTCCGTGATCGTTTCCAGATCCTTCATATCACCCTTCGGTTCGTCTAATTCGACCGCTAGAGCCACCTGTCCGGCTCCGCCCTGCCACTCATCCGCCATATATTCTGTAATCGCCTTAACAGAATCCTCCACATTAATCTTTTGTCCGGTCACGCCCGGTTCCAAAATAATGCCTCCGCCGCCATCGGAAGCGATCGATGCCTCCCGCGCTTCTTTTTCATACTGCATACAGCGCTCTTCGATAATGCTGCGCACTGTGTTTTCATTCACTGTAAAATGCAGATCCAGCACCTTGTTCTCTTTGCCCAGATCCTTGGCATCCTTATAACGCTTGATCGCATTGCCGGAATTGCCGATATTCAAAGCTTCTCTGACCACCTTTGGATTTCTCCAGCTGATTCCCAGTTCGCTGGCAGTCACTTCCACCGTATCTTCTCCGACCTGCAGTGTGATCAGATCAGAACGCATCTGTGATACTTCCTGTTTTATCAGCGCGTCCGCTTCCGCGTACGTCATACCGGAAACGTCCATATCTTGAATAAAAATCCCCTGACCGATCGTATCCTCCGCCTGCACTGTTATCGCTGCCGTCCCCATGCCCATGCAAAGCAGCGCCAACGCCGCAGTAACCCTTATTTTATGTTTCATCCTCTACTCTCCTGCTTATACTGTTTCTGCCCCTATGTCCCCACGTTTTACAGAAATGCGCCGACTACTACAGATGCCACCATTGCCACAATGATCAAAATAGCAATCGCCGCCGCAATAACCCGTTTCTTTTTCGTATTTCTCATATCTAACATATTTTTCACCTCACATTATTTCCTAAAAAAAGCAACTATATCTATTTTATGCCATTTTGGAAAGCCTGACAAGTAGGATTTCCTATTATTAAGAAACATTTCTGATTTTATTTCTATTTTCATTTGAAAAATCAGAACGTCTCCGAAACGTCCTGTACCAACGCGTCTTTTGTCAGCGGGCTGCGTTTTTGATAATCAAACAAAAGCCATTTTGTCTTTCCATCCAATCGGAACGGTTCCAGATGCGTCATATGCAGCAGCTGTTTGGCACTGCGCCCCTCATAATCCGGCAGGAATTTTCTGATATTTTCTTCATTTGAGTAAAATTCCAACAGTTCTTTTTTATGTACCGTCAAATCTGCCGCCCAGACCGGACGGCTCTTACTGTTCTCGCGCAAATACAGATCCAGAAGCAATAATGATTCATACTGTGCCAAATCTACCGCCGAAATGCTTCGGATAAACTCTCTTAGTACTGTAATGCGCGCGCTTCGAGCCATCTTCTGATCCATATACCCCTTTTCTTCATGAAATGCCGCCAGCGCTTCATACAGCGCAAACGGATGATCAAATTCTGCTTCAAGCCGCCGTATGGTGCCTGTAAACTGATTGCTGTTATAGTAGGTTTCTACCATCTCCTCCACCGCCTTCAGTTTCAAAAGTTCTTCATAAGTAATCCATCTGGTAAACAATACCTCATACATCGGCTTCTGACGGAAACAAAGCCCATAATCCATCGCTTTTTTCTGCATTTTGGAACCTTTGAGTACCTTTAAAAAACCGAGCTGCAGCTGCTCCGGATACAGCCGGTATACATCGTTAAAAGAACGAATGAAGCTCTCGTAATTCTCCTGCGGCAGTCCGGCGATCAGATCCAGATGCAAATGGATATTTTCTCCCTGCTGCAGCCGTTTTACAATTTCACACAGACGCGTGAAATCCATCACGCGATCAATTTCCCGGATGGTATCCGTATTCGTAGACTGCACACCGATCTCCAACTGCACCAGTCCCGGACGCATCCGGGACAATACCTGTAATTCATCTTCGTTTAATAAATCTGCCGCGATCTCAAAATGAAAGTTTGTCACGCCATTGTCATGTTCCCGAATATAATTCCAGACTTCCAAAGCGTGTCTATGACGGCAGTTAAACGTGCGGTCTACAAATTTCACCTGCGGTACCTGGTGATCAAGAAAAAACTGCAATTCCCGTTTTACAAGCTCTGTGCTGCGGAACCGCACACTTTTATCAATAGAAGACAGGCAATAACTGCATGAAAACGGACAGCCGCGGCTGCTCTCATAATAAATGATACGATTTTCAAACTGCTCCAGTTTTTCATAGACAAAAGGAATACTATCCATGTCCAGCGGACGGCGCGGAAGCGTCTGACAGATCTCCCCTGCGTTTTTCCTCCAAACAATGCCGCTTATCTTTTCAAGCGCGCCTTTTCCATGATAATACCCCACCAACTCACAGAATGTTTCTTCACCCTCACCGCACAAAACACCGCGCACCTGTGGATGTTTTTCCAGAAAAGATGCCGCATCATAGGAAACCTCCGGTCCTCCCAGCCAGATTTCCGTCCGCGGCAAAATTTTTGCCAACTCCGGAAGCAGTTCTTCAATCACCGCAAGATTCCAGATATAGCAGGAAAAAAAGAGCACGTCCGGCTGTTTTTTATAAATCCGGCTCAAAATATCGTCCGTCAAGTGATTGATCGTAAACTCAGCGATTTCCACATCCTGCCCGTCCGCGTATTTATCCGCAAATGCTTTCAGGCTGTAAACTGCCAGATTTGAATGAATATATTTTGCATTGATTGCCGTCAATAATAATCTCATTGTTTTTCTACCTTAATGATTATGCGTCCTCTCCAAGCTTCATTACAACAATTCTTCCATCAAATAGCTGTAAATCTGCTGATTCTTCTTTTTCCAGTTATTACACAGCGCCATCGCCTGCTGTTCCAACGGAACCGTCAGGGAAACCTCCACCAGAACGGAATCCTTTTCTTTTACTTGCAGCTGCGCTGTAAATTCATTGTTGCCATTGCGGTAATAATCCGCCACGATCGCATTGTCATTGCGCATTTTCAACTTGTTCTTTTTAAAATAACCTTCAATATCCTCATGGATTGCCTGTGAAATATCATTGCCGAAATATTCCAGCGTTTCACGGCCGCTTTCCGTAATTCCGTAACGCGTACTGTTGCGAATGGTCTTGGCCTCAATCAGACCGGATTCCGTCATATCCGCAAGCGTTTCCTGAACAGTAAAATAATCTGTATATTCTTCTTCCAAAATAAATGTGGAAATCTGGCTGTTTGTCAATTCAAAATCAACCTTTTCCAGCATCTCCAAAATGATCAGCTTATACAAGGTATGCACGTTTTGCATCATTGTCTCCTTTTATCTTTTTCCAAAAATCTAATGTGCCGCATATTCCTTTCCCTGCCAGGAATTCCTTTCTTTCAGACGGCTGTGTATCGTATTCAGAACCGTACGCTTGCGGCTGCTCCAAAGCGGCGCCAAAAGCAATTCCTTTGGTCCGTCACCGGTCAGGCGGTGTACCACAATTTCCGGCGAAAGCTGTTCCAAACAGTCAATCACCAACTCAATATAATTTTCCTGCGATAGCACCTCCACTCTTTGTTCGCGATAAAGCGTCCCAAGGTCTGTACCATCTAAAATATGCAGCAGCTGCAGTTTTATCCCCTGTATATCCATCCTGTTTAAATAGCGGATCGTCTGCAGCGTTTCTTCTCTTCCCTCCCCAGGCAAGCCAAGAATAGTATGCACAATCACTTCTATTTTTCGCCTGCGCAGTTCACGCACCGCTCGCTCAAAACAGGATAATTCATAGCCACGGCGGATAAATCTGGCCGTCTGCTCATGCATTGTCTGCAGCCCCAGCTCTACCCAGACAGGCTTGACACGGTTCAGCGTTTCCAAAAGCTCCAGCACCTCATCTCCCAGGCAATCCGGCCGTGTGGCAATAGATAAAATCACTACTTCCTCGTCAGCTATTGCCTCCGTAAAAATCTTTTCCAGATATTCTACCGGTGCATACGTATTCGTATAAGCCTGAAAATAGGCAATATATTTTCGGGCAGGCTTTTTCTTTCGCAGAGCCTCTTTTTGCGTCTGTATCTGTTCTTTCACAGAAAGTCTGCCATTCGCCGCGAAATCACCGCTACCGCCCGCACTGCAAAAAATACAGCCGCCGTTTCCCACTGTGCCGTCCCGATTTGGACAAGTCATACCGCCGTTTAATGCCAGCTTATACACCTTTTCCCCGAACTGCCGTTTCAGGTAATAATCCAGAGAATAATACGGTTTTTCCCCCCATAATACCGGTCTTTTATCATCTGTATACGCTCTGTCCTCCTCCATAAACACCCTCCTCTGATTCGTACTTTTCATTATAGCTTTCACCACTTTTCCTGTCAACAATCCGCTTTTTCCAGATTGTAGAATGGAAGATATAATGATATACTGATGTTAAAATTATAAACTCGGGGTTAATCATACTATCCACATAGGGAGGATTTTCTATGACACTCACACCTTCTCAACAGGAAAAACTGACCATCGCCATTCAGGGTACGCTTAGTTTACTGATCATCGGCATGTCAACCATCAACACGGTGCGTACACAAACCGCCTATTTTAAAAAACTGGTACACAAAGACGCCAAAGCGCTCAGCCGCGCGCAGATAAAAGAATATAAACTCAAAAAGAAACTGATGCAGCAAAATTACCGCAATCGGATTCAAAAAGCAAAAGCGAAGCGCAAAAAAGCTCCGCTAATAACAATTAGAAAATAAAATCGAGAAACCGACAGTGGCTTTTCAGACAGCCCCTGCCGGTTTCTCTTAACTCTTTCTCTTTAACATTTCCAAAATCTTCTTCGGTCCCGGCGGATTTCCTTTATAAAGTGACATCATTTTATACAGCCTTCCGGCAAACAATGTCAACAGCACAGTCACTGCAATAACAATTCCCAAGGAAATCAATGACTGCGGCAGAGTTGCCATGCCCAGCAGCATCCGTGTCGGCATCACCAGGATCGCTGTAAACGGTATCCATGCCTGCCAGGAAATTGCCGATGCCTGCCACGGTACATCCGCATCTACTCCGCCCGCATACAGCGTTGCAAAAAAACTTGCAAGCAGTACGAATACAAATAATATATTCGTATTCGATAAATCTTCCGGTTTTCCGGCCAGTGCACCGCCGATTGCTGCCAGCGAACAGTAAAGCAAAAATCCTGCAGCCAACATCAAAAACGCCAAAATCACACCCTGTACCGTAAACAATCCGGACATCTGTCCAAATCCGTCAAACAAACGAATAATTGCCATATCTGTATTCGGATTTATCCGTCGCGTCAAATATGTGCCAACTGCAAATCCAGCTGTCAGCGCCGCGATCCAACTGCCCAATTGTACAATTCCGCACAGTGCCATAGCAAACACCTTACCAAGCAGCATATTTCCCGGTTTCACGCTAACAAGAAATGTATCCATCAGCTTTGATGTTTTTTCCATAATGGCGCTGTTCGCCGTACCCTGCCCATAAGCCAGCACCATGAAATACAACAGCATAATATTCAAATATGGAAGTATCTGCGCCAAAAGGTTCCGCATGGACGCATAGCCGTCCTCAAACTCCCCTGCCTCATCTTTTATCTCCTCATGTGTGGAAATCGTCAGCGGCATTGCCGCTTCAGCAACCTTCTCCGGGGACAGTCTTGATTTTTCTATTAGCACCATCCGAAACGCGGTGGAAAGAAACGCTTCAAATTCTGTCGCATCCCGTTTTTTCAGTTCCGTTTCTTCCGGGAGCAGAACAGTCGCCAGATACTGTCCATTCTCCTGCTTTACCGCCAAAAAAACAGTATGCGTCTCTTTCTCTGCCAGCCACTGTGCCTCCTCAAGCGAAGACACGCTAACATATTCTAATGTGTCAAACGGCGCCGCACCGACTGTATTCAATAAATGATAATCCACCGGATGCGCCGTATCTGTGTCGATCACATAAACCTTTTCCACCTGACTGATATATATTTCCTTCCCGCCAAGCCGTTCCATCAACGGCATGATCACCGCCGGAAGCAGCAGCAAAAGCAAAATGCCACCGATCGTCACATTTCGGTAAACCTTTGTACGTATATGCTGTAAAAACGTAAACGAAAAAATTTTCTGCAGCTGTCTCATCACCGATTTCCTCCCTTTCTTCCGTTTCCGCCCATCATCGATAAAATCCGTCCTATCTTCATGCGGCTTCCGCGGTAAAGCATCAGATCGCGATAAATCTTTGCACATCCGTGCCAGAGTAGCATCAGCAGTAAAATCTGGATTATCCAGGAGAGCAACAGGATTCCCAGCCCGATATCTCCAAGCATGAAATACACCGGCGCGCAGAATATCGACAAGATCGGAATCAGCGATACCGCCGCCCAAGCGCCTGCACCCATTTTTAACGGCGTCGTAATGATTGCCGTCAGATAGCCCGCCATAACAATCATTACCACAATCATATTAACCGGTTCCACATCCTCCATCGAAGAACATGCCGCTCCCAAAAGACCTGACAAAAACGAAACCGTCAGATAACCAAGCGCCAAAGATACCGCAAACACCACAATCATTCCCGCAGAAAGCCGCAGGGAAGAACTTCCCATCTGCATGGATGCCAGCAGTTTTGCAGCTGTATCCACACCGGTATATTGCTCCGTCAGAACGGATGAAACCAGGAACATTCCTCCAAGCAGCACAACCAGTCCGCAAATATACGTCATCACCGCGAGAATTTTTCCCGCCAAAAGCGCCAATGGCTTAATGCTGACCATCAGCATCTCTGTCAGCTTTGAGGACTTTTCCTCCACTACCTTTTGCACAATATAAGACGTTGTAAAAGTACACAGGATCAGCACAACGATTGAATAAGCCAGCTGCACGGCCAGACGGTCATCCACGCTTATGCTCTCCGGTTCCGCATATTCCGCTATCTTCTGCACGTCCGTCGTATATCCGCTCATCAAAAGCGCAAGCTGTTCTTCTTCTGCATCAATGCGGCTATAACGCGCCGCATTGAAAAGTCCGGATAAAACATTCGTACATGCGTCAAGATCATTCTGTTCAATCTCTGATCCTTCCGTCGTAAAAACATCCAAACTGATTTCTCCCTGCTTGACATCTCTTGTAATCTGCGCAAACACTTCCGTGCTGCCAATCTCTTCACGGAAGGTTTCCTTGGTCCATTCGCAATCCACAAAACGCGTATCCGCAAAATATTCCTCCGCTGCTCCCTCATAGGCCAACGGATAACCGCTGGTATTATTGACATACACCGCTGTAATCTCCGACTTTTCCGGTTTTTTCTCTTCGCTAAATAACGCCATCAACGGACCGGATGCCAGAACTGCAACAGCCATAATAATCAGCGTGAGAATATTCGCCTTGCCTTTCACCATCTGTCCGAAAGTAAAACGATATACTTCGGCAGTACCGGAAAGACGGTTTTGTCTACTCTTCATGAGCTTCACCCACTTTCTCTACAAAAATCTCGTGCAGAGACGGCTCACGCAAATCAAAAGTAATCACAGAAACACCATTTTCGATCAACAGCTTTAAGAGCGCATTTGCCTGCCCCTCACCACTGACCTTGAGTCGGTATTCATTTTCCTTTCTGGATTCGATAATAACGCCCGCCCGTTCAATCCATCTGTCCGCTTCCTGTTCTGTTTTCAGGGTTAAATGAATACGACCGTAACTCTTTTTAATTTCGTTTAAATGTCCCTGTAAAACAACTCTGGAACGGTCCATAATCACGATATCTGTGCAGAATTCCTCCACTGTCGCCATCTGGTGACTGGACATGATCAGATATTTTCCCTTAGCAATCTCCTCACGGATGATCTTCTTAAACAGATCTGTATTGACCGGATCAAGACCGGATAACGGTTCATCAAGAATCAACAGTTCCGGATCGGAGATCAAAGCCGTCATAAACTGTATTTTCTGTTGATTTCCCTTCGAAAGCTGATCAGCCTTTTTCGGCTGCCATCTGGTTTTCTTTTTTGCGCCCTTTTCGGTTTTGGGCGGATAAAGATACTCTTCTACTTCCAAACGTTCCGCCCAGTATTGAATGCGCTTTTTCGCCTCTGTCTTTGATACTCCGCGCAGTCCTGCAAAATAGACAAGCTGATCCATCAATGTATACTTCGGGTAAAGACCGCGTTCTTCAGCCAAATAACCAACATTGCATGTTGCCGTATTAAGGGGCTTTCCATTCCACAACACTTCTCCGCTGTCACGGCTGAGCATTCCCAGCATCATGCGAATGGAGGTCGTTTTCCCGGCGCCATTTGTCCCCAGAAGCGCAAACACTCCCGGTTTTGGCATTTCAAAACTCAGATCCTCTACAACCGTCTTATCCCCATATTTTTTTGATAAATGTGTTACTGTAAGGCTCATACTGATTCTCCTTTACATATAAAATTTTCTCTTCATCTGCCTTGCTTTCTATTATACCCCCCCCGGAAAATCAAGAGAGTTCTGGCATTACAGAAGCATTCCGATCATATATCCTATTACAAAGCCTCCGCCTCCAAAGATTATCCAGTACCCCAGCCAGGAATGCAGAAACTTAGTCTTTCCGTCCAGCTTATACGGTTCAGCGCTGCGGTAAATAATCTGATTGTTTCCGTATGCGTTTACAAAAACAAGACCTGCCGTCTCCGCATCCCGCACACTCTGCACCTGCCAGTCATTGTTCTGGTGATTAATATCCTTGCCGTCTGTGATCACCTGCTGTTTTTGCGCTTTTCTTCTTCGGTTGACGGCTCTGCGTGAATCTACATTGTAAAAATATGTTCCGGCTTCTCCCTGCGCAAACTGATAAGAAAAAACACCGCTTTTGAACCGACCCCCAAAAGTTAGACCAAAAATCTAACGATTGGGAGGTCGGTT
>CALDMO010000019.1 GCA_937915375.1 uncultured Marvinbryantia sp. | reverse complement strand
TTCAGGTGCCTGTGGTCGCAAGATCGTGTGGGTTCAAGTCCCATCTCCTGCATTCTTTTTTATTTGTTGTATAGAAACTTTGCTTCTGCATAAAAGGTGCTTTGCGTGGATCATACTGCGGTCAAATGGAATTTAGTTATGTACTCGAAAATCTCTCTCTGGTGGATAAATATATCGTTTATCTGGACAGAGAGGGATTTTTTCATGTCCGGAAGCGATGTTCTTGAATATATATTTGATAAATCCGCAAAACAATGCTATACTATAATATATTTTGTCTGTAAAAGAGCAGATGGGAAAAAGAAAAACAGTTTAGCTGCGGCGGAGGAAAACAAATGAAAACAGATGTGGAAAAATATATTAGAAGTATACCGGATTTTCCGGAAAAAGGAATCATTTTCCGTGATATCACAAGCGTTCTGCAGGATGCGGACGGACTGCAGCTTGCAATCAATGAAATGCAGGCGATGATCAATGCGGATGAAGTAGATGTGATTGCCGGCACGGAGTCCAGAGGTTTTATTTTCGGAGCGCCGATCGCTTACAATCTGCATAAGCCGTTTGTGCTGATCCGTAAAAAAGGTAAGCTGCCGTGCGAGACTGTTTCTAAAAAATACGATTTGGAATATGGTACAGCGGAGATTGAGATCCATAAGGATGCGATTAAACCGGGACAGAGAGTGGTAGTGATTGACGACCTTTTGGCAACGGGAGGAACTCTGCAGGCATGTAACCAGCTGATTGAACAGTTGGGCGGTAAAATTGTAAAGGACCTGTTTTTGATTGAACTGGCAGGTCTGAACGGACGCAAAAAGCTGGAAGGCTATGATGTGCAGTCCGTAGTATGTTACGAAGGAAAATAACCTTCCGGTAAGTTGTTTCATAGCTTGTATTTTGGGGAAGACTGTAATACCGAAGTTGCTGGGATGGTGATCAGATGGAGAACACAGATAAAACAATAATGGAAGAGAAAGATAAACTGGCGGAGATTAAAAAAGTCGAAGCGAGGATAAAAAAGATGGACGACTTCACGGATCCGGATGAATTATACGAGACATTAATCGATAGCATTCGTAAATATCATCCGTCTGCGGATATTTCGATGATTGAAAAAGCCTACCGGATTGCCAAGGAAGCGCACAAGGATCAGAAACGAAAATCGGGCGAGCCGTACATTATCCATCCGCTCTGCGTGGGAATTATTCTCGCAGATCTGGAGATGGATAAAGAGACGATCGTTGCCGGACTTCTTCATGATGTAGTGGAAGATACGATTATGACTTCCGAGGAGATCAAAGAAGAATTTGGTGAGGATGTTGCGCAGCTGGTAGATGGCGTTACTAAGCTGGGACAGCTTAATTATTCTGCCGACAAGGTGGAGGTGCAGGCTGAAAATCTGCGCAAGATGTTTCTGGCAATGGCAAAAGACATCCGCGTAATCATCATCAAACTGGCAGACCGTCTGCATAATCTGCGGACGCTCAAATATATGAAACCGGAGAAACAGAAGGAAAAGGCGCGCGAGACTATGGATATTTATGCGCCGATCGCCCAGCGTCTTGGTATTTCCAAGATTAAGGTGGAACTCGATGACCTTTCCTTGAAATATCTGCAACCGGATGTATATTATGATCTGGTGGAAAAGATAGCTCTGCGTAAGACTGAGCGTGAAAAGTTTGTACAGGCGATCGTTGATGATGTAAAAAAACACATCGACGAAGCAGGGATTAAGGCGCAGGTGGACGGACGGGTAAAGCATTTTTTCAGTATCTATAAAAAGATGGTAAATCAGGACAAAACGATCGACCAGATTTATGACTTGTTTGCTGTGCGCATTATCGTGGATTCTGTAAAAGACTGTTATGGCGCGCTCGGCGTGATCCACGAGATGTATACGCCGATTCCAGGGCGCTTTAAGGATTATATTGCGATGCCGAAGCCGAATATGTATCAGTCGCTGCATACAACGCTGATCGGGCCGAACGGTACACCGTTTGAGATCCAGATCCGTACATTTGAGATGCACCGCACGGCGGAATATGGTATCGCGGCGCACTGGAAATATAAAGAACAGTCGAATGGCGGCAAGGTGGAAGGCAACCAGGAAGAAGCGAAGATGACCTGGCTGCGTCAGATCCTTGAGTGGCAGAGAGACATGTCCGATAATCGTGAGTTCATGAATCTGTTAAAGAGCGATCTCGATTTGTTTGCGGAAAATGTATATTGTTTTACTCCGGCGGGTGACGTGAAGAATCTTCCGGCCGGTTCTAATCCGATTGACTTTGCCTACAGCGTACACAGCGCAGTCGGCAATAAAATGGTCGGTGCGCGTGTTAATGGCAAACTGGTGAATATTGATTACGTGATTCAAAATGGTGACCGTATTGAAATCATCACCTCTCAGAACTCGAAAGGGCCGAGCCGTGATTGGCTGAAGATCGTTAAGAGTACACAGGCAAAAAACAAGATCAACCAATGGTTTAAGCAGGAATTGAAAGAAGATAATATCATCAAGGGCCGTGAGATGATCACCAGCTACTGCAAAGCAAAAGGCTTTGTAGTGAGCGAGCTGGCAAAGCCGGAATTTATGCAGGCTGTGATGGTAAAATATGGGTTCCGCGATTGGGATTCTGTGCTGGCGGCTATCGGACACGGCGGTTTAAAGGAAGGACAGGTGGTAAACCGTCTGCTGGAAGAACAGCGTAAGAAAGCACAGAAAGAGCTGACGGATCAGCAGGTACTTGAGGCGGCGCAGGGCAGTTCTCAGATGTCCAAGGAACGGCAGGGCAGCAGACGCAATAAGAGCGGCATCGTTGTGAAAGGGATTGATGATGTGGCGGTGCGTTTTGCGAAATGCTGCAGTCCGGTGCCGGGTGATGAGATTGTCGGTTATGTAACGAGAGGACGCGGGGTGACGATTCACCGAACAGACTGTATTAATATGATTCATTTGCCGGGCGAGGATCGTATGCGCCTGATCGAGGCGGAATGGCAGGCGGCACCGGGCGATGTTTCCGGACGTTTCCCGGCAGAGATTAAAATCTTCGGGAATAATCGTACCGGACTTCTGGTGGATATTTCTAAAATATTTACAGAGCAGAAAATTGATGTGCTGGGCATGAATTCCCGTACGAGCAAGCAGGGGACGGCGACGATTGCCATGTCATTTGAGGTGGAGAGCCGCGGCCAGCTGGATTATCTGATCGGAAAGATCAGACAGGTGGAAAGCGTACTGGATATTGAGCGAACCGCCGGATAGGAGCAGTATGGAAAAACTTCGGATAGAACAGAAAATAATCGGTATGGTTTCCACAAACGTGTATTTGGGGATTCATACAGAAACAAAAGAGGCGTTTCTTGTCGATCCGGCCGACAATGCGGATTTGTTGGCGGATTGGATCGAGGAGAATGGCGTGACCTTGAGAGCAATTTTGCTGACGCACGGTCATTTTGACCATATCGGTGCGGCAATGGAATTAAAACGGAAATTTCAGACACCGATTTATGCGATGACGATGGAGAAAACGGTGCTTAACGACAGTATGCTGAATCTTTCCGGCAGTTGGGGAAAACCGTTTACTGTGCAGGCCGACAGATTGCTGTCCGATGGACAGGAAATTTCGGTGGCGGGCTTTGAGGTGACTGCGTATCACACGCCGGGGCATACCAGAGGAGGAGCCTGTTATTATATCCCCAAAGAGCAGGTTTTGTTTTCAGGGGATACGATTTTTTGCGAGAGCATAGGCAGAACCGATTTTCCGACCGGAAATGCGGCAGAATTGGTGCGCTCGGTGAGGCGAATGCTGGATGCGCTTCCGGATGAGGTGAAAATCTATCCGGGACATGAGGAGGCTACTGACGCCGCACATGAGAAAAAATTTAATCCATTCATTTAACTACAGGAGAGTTATATGATAGCAGTACAGCTGAATAAACGAAATTTTGAATATGATATCCATTCTCTGATACGCGCGTTTTATCCGGGGATGGATGTTCCTGTGTATCTTGACGGGGAAGAAGAACCGCAGGGCTGGGAGAAAAAACTGCAGGTTTTTTATGACGATGACGCGATTGAGATTCGTTTGATCGATGCGCAGGAGAATACACTTGGAGGCGATCGCAGAAATTGCGGCGCAGACCGGAAGGAACAGAAAAACATCTTAAAAGCAATGATTTATGAATGTTTCCGGGAGCACACCGGAAGATCGCTTCCGTGGGGAAATTTGACTGGCATTCGGCCGACAAAGATCCCAATGGCGCTTTTAGAAGAAGGGCGTAAGAATATTGAGATTGCCGAATACATGAGAAACACGTATTACACAAGCAATGAAAAGACAGCCCTGGCGATTTCGATCGCAAATCGCGAACGGGAGATTTTAAAAGATATTAATTACGAAAATGGCTATAGCCTTTATGTAGGGATCCCGTTTTGCCCGAGTATCTGTTTGTATTGCTCGTTTAGTTCCAGTCCGCTTTCCGTCTGGAAAAACAGAGTGGATGACTATTTGGATGCACTTTGCCATGAGATAGAGAGCTGTGCGGGGATCTGGGCGCAAAAAGAACTCGATACGATTTACATTGGCGGAGGTACGCCGACTACACTGGAGCCGTATCAGCTTGATCGGCTGCTGCGTGTGCTGGAGCAGCATTTTGACTATCGTCATTTAAAGGAATTTACGGTAGAGGCAGGGCGGCCGGACAGCATTACCCGGGAAAAGCTGCAGGTTCTGCGTGATCACAATATTAGCCGTATTTCCATTAATCCTCAGACAATGAATGATAAAACACTGGAACTTATCGGCAGACGCCACAGTGTTTCACAGACTGTGGAGGCGTTTGCGCTGGCAAGGGAACTTGGGTTTGACAATATTAATATGGATTTGATCGTTGGCCTGCCGGGAGAAGGATATGCGGAGGTGGAGCATACAATGCGGGAAGTAACGCGTTTAAAGCCGGACAGCATCACCGTACATTCGCTGGCCTTAAAGCGTGCAACTCGTCTCAACTTATTTAAGGAACAGTATCAGGAAATCTCCTTTCAGAATAATCAGGAGATTATGGATATGACGGCGCGCTATGCGTCCGAAGCCGGACAGTTTCCGTATTATTTATATCGGCAGAAAAATATGGCCGGAAATTTTGAAAATGTTGGCTACGCCAGAGAGGGCGCTGCAGGCATTTACAACATTTTGATCATGGAGGAAAAACAGAGTATTCTTGCGCTCGGTGCGGGAGCAAGCACTAAGATTGTCAGCGGTCAGCAGATTGAGCGTGTGGAAAATGTAAAGGATATTCGTAATTACATAGAACGGATTGACGAAATGGTAGCAAGAAAAGCAAAATTCATGGAACAGGGTTAGCTATGGAAAGCAATAAATATCGGATTATTCAGACAGATGTGGCAAAAGAAATCAATCATGGAATCTGTGTCAGCAATCTGGCACATCGGATCGCGAAGCGAATGGAACTTTCCGAAAAGATGTGTTATAATCTGGCAATTGCCGGTCTGCTGCATGATATCGGCAAGCTGGAACTGACGAAGTATGTGTATTCTGCGAAGAAGGAAGAAAGCACCTTACATGTGGAGGAGATGCGTTATGTGCGTACACATGCAGCGCTAGGGTATGTGATCCTAAATTCGCAGGGATATTCGAGGGAGATTGCTGAGTGGGTGCTTTATCACCATGAAAACTATGACGGCAGCGGTTATCCGGCGAACAAAGCGGGCGAGGAAATTCCGCTTGGAGCAAGGATTTTGCGTATTTGCGATGTTTTTGCCGCGCTGACATCAGACCGTTCATACCGCAGGGCCTTTGATCTGGAAACGGCGGTGAAACTGATGATCGCGGAAGTGAAAAACTTTGATATGAAAATTTTCCTGACTTTTCTGGAAGTAGTACATGAGGAGGACATTCCGGAAATGATCAGTCAGCAGGGGTACACCGTAAAGGAACTTGCGTATGCGCTTGGAGACATGCAGCTTTTTTTTGGAGAGGCAGGAGCGCAGCAGGAAACAATAGAGAAAAGGGAGGAACAACAATGAGCCTGAAGAAAAAGCCGGTAACCGGCATGAAAGATATTTCACCGAGAGAGATGGAGATACGTGATTACGTAATCGGATTGATTAAAGAAACCTATAAGCAGTTCGGATTCTCTTCCATGGAAACACCGTGTGTGGAGCATATCGAAAATTTGAGCAGCAAGCAGGGCGGTGAAAATGAAAAACTGATTTTTAAAATCTTAAAAAGAGGCGAAAAGCTAAAAATGGATACTGCGCAGTGTGAGATGGACCTTGTGGATGGCGGTCTGCGTTACGATTTGACTGTGCCGCTTTCACGCTATTACGCAAACAATGCCAATGATCTTCCGGCGCCGTTTAAAGCCCTGCAGATGGGAAATGTATGGCGTGCCGATCGTCCGCAGCGCGGCAGATATCGTCAGTTTATGCAGTGCGATATTGATATTTTGGGCGAGCCGACGATTCTGGCAGAGATCGAACTGATCCTGGCAACGTCTACTTTGGTTGGTAAGCTGGATTTTGAGAATTTCACAATCCGCATCAATGACCGCAAAATTTTGAAAGCGATGGCAGCCTACAGTGGTTTTGCACCGGAGAGCTATGATACCGTATTTATTATTCTGGACAAGATGGATAAAATCGGCATCGATGGTGTGGCGGAAGAACTGAAAAAAGAAGGATTTGCAGCGGAGGCAGTGGAGAAATATATTGGTCTGTTCGAACAGGTGACTGGTGACGTTGCGGGTATCCGCTACTTAAAAGAAACATTGAACGGCGTGTTAGAGCCGAAAACAGCAGAAGAACTGGAAACGATTATCGAGAGTGTGGAGACTGTGAAGACAGCGAATTTCCAGATTGTATTCGACCCAACGCTGGTACGAGGGATGTCTTATTATACAGGACCGATTTTTGAGATCAGTATTGACGGTTTCGGCGGTTCTGTCGGCGGCGGCGGACGATATGATGAAATGATCGGACGCTTTACCGGAAACCCGACGCCGGCATGCGGCTTTTCTATTGGCTTTGAACGTATTGTTATGCTGCTTCTGGAAAAGGATTATCAGATTCCAGGTCAGAAAGAAAAAACAGCATTTTTGATTGAAAAAGGCATGCCGAAGGAAAAACTGTTGGAAGTATTTAAGCAGGCTACCGAAAAGAGAGCGGAAGGCGCCTGTGTTAGTATGAATATGATGAAAAAGAATAAGAAGTTCCAGAAGGAACAGCTGACAGCAGAAGGATATACAGAAATTGTTGAGTTTTTCGCAAAATAACAGATGGGTTATAAAAAACCGGTTTCCCTTGCAGGAGGCCGGTTTTTGTTATAAAGAAATAGCGTTTTATTTACTCGGAAGCAGTCAGCGTTTCCAATGCAGTATTGATACCGCCAAGCAGTGCGTCGGCAAAAATATCGTTCATGTGTACTTCCCAAGTGTAATTATTGTTGACCAGATTGACGGTAAGGATATGTTCTACGGAAGTTTCACAGGCCTGCAGATTTTTTAGCAGGATAGAAGCGGTATTTTCAGTCAATTCTTCATCTGTAGCGCGGATTGATTCTGTGGTCTGCGCGTAATTCAGCAGTTCTTTGTGGCAGCCGTCCATTACGTGTGCCAGATCAAGGCTGGTAAGTTTTAATTCTACGTAAGCGGTATCGCCATCTTGCGTGCTGCCGAGAATTTCGTAGCTATAATTTTCAGCGATTTTTTGTGAAAGAATTTGATCAATTTCAGGAGCCAGTGTGCTGCCGGTGTTGAAAATATCGTTTAGTTCCAGATAAGTAAGCCATTTGGCAGCGTCAAAATCCTTTGTTGGAGAGAGGGTTGCATCCAGTACCTCCTCAGGAGTAAGCAGATAGGGATCATTTAAATAAGAAACAAGTCCTCCGACAAGTTCATCTTCTAAGAGCGCGCTTTCTTCAATCAGCCAGAGATCATCTTGTTTGCGCAGATGGAAGGCTGCTTCGGTTTTTACAATCGGATAGGTGTTGGTTTCCAGACACTCTTTCATCAGGGTGAAAGCGGAAGGACTTGCGTCGTTATCTGGTTCGGACACAGAGTTTGCGATCATTTTCAGACAGAGATCTCTGGCCAGCTGCCGGGCATCAAGATTTTTTATTGTGACAATCACCTCAGCATGACTTCCGTCCGAATTGACGGAAGAACTTTTAATCTTATATTGAAAATTTTTGAAAAAAAGTTTTACGGCTTCCGCAGCATCCGGTCCGACCTCGGCTGGCGGAGTGTTAGCAAAAAGGATGTTTTCATAAGTAATAAAATGTTTAATCGTGGATTCATCCAGCTGCTGAATGAGTGACAGCTCCTGTTTGACCGCTTTTTCAGGTCCGGCATATCCGCAGCCGGTCAGCAAAAGAATAATAAACAAAAACAGTGACAGAAATAGCTTATTGTTTTTCATATAGTCTCCTATGCGAATAATAAAAGTATATGTTGTATTTATGGAAGCTATTGTATACGATGCTGTGTGAAATGTCAAATTTTTACTGAAATACCAGAACGTTTGTTTTTGAACATTCTGTGAAATCGAAAATACTGCGTGCAATTGATAGGGGAGTGTGATAGGATATTTGTGTATATTTAACTGAATTTACAAGGGGAGATCATACAGAATGAAGAAAAAAATACGAATTTTGTTGGTGATTCTGGCAGTAGCAGCCGCGGTTGGCGGACTGCTGTGGTTTTTTAAGTTCCGTGGCGGAAAGAGCAGCGGGAAAGTTTCGGACGACGCGGTATTTGTCAGTTCGGTGGCGGAAATCACCGGAGCGGGACTCGGCGGAGTCAATACCAGATTTGCGGGTGTGACGGAGCCGCAGCGCACGGTGAAGATCGAAGTTGCCAGCGGCATGAAGGTAAAGGATACGTTTGTGACGGTGGGACAGGAGGTCAGCGTTGGCACCAGACTGTTTTCCTATGATACAGAGGAGGCGCAGGATAATGTTGCCCAACTGGAAATTGACGTTGAAAATTATGATATTACTATTGAGTCTACGCAGAATCAGATCGAGCAGCTGAAAAAAGAACGTGATAAGGTCAGTCAGGACGAAAAACTGGCTTATACCACACAGATCATGACGGCAGAAAACTCTGTCAAACGTTCGGAATATGAGAAAAAGAGCAAACAGGCAGAATTGGAAAGCCTGAAAAGACAGGTGGCGAATGCCGTTGTCACAAGTGAGGTCAAGGGCGTGGTAAAATCTGTCAATAAAAATGGGGATTCTTCCGGTATGGATATGATGGATTATGACAGCAGTTCTGATACAAGCGCATATATTACAATTATGGAAACCGGTGAATATCGCATTAAAGGTATGGTAAATGAGATGAACGTACAGCAGCTGACGGAGGGAACCTCGGTTCTTGTACATTCGCGTGTGGATGAAAGCAAAGTATGGCGAGGAACGGTTTCTGAGATTGACCGCGAAAATGCTACGGTGAATCAGAACAGCATGATGATGGGGTCAAGTGATTCCTCAATGACAACATCGAGTTCTTATCCTTTTTACATTGATCTGGAGGACTCGGCCGGACTGATGCTTGGGCAGCATGTGTTTATCGAGCCGGACAACGGTCAGATGGAGGAACGAAGCGGTTTGTGGCTGGACGATTACTATCTGATTTTGGATGAAGAAGGACAGTTCAGCAATTACGTGTGGGCGGCGAATGCGAATGATCGTCTGGAAAAACGAGAACTGACTTTAGGTGAGTACGATCCGGATATGATGCAGTATGAGATTCTGGACGGATTGACGACTGAGGATTATATTGCATTTCCAGCTGAAGGCTATGAGGAAGGACAGCAGGTAACCAGAAATATTGAGCAGTCCGGCCAGATGGATATGGGTGACGCAGCCTATGACGAAAGCCTGGACATGGGCGGCGAAGTTTATGACGAAGGAATGGATATGGGCGATGAAAGTTATGATGAGAGCATGGCCGAGGATTTTTTTGAAGAGGAAGCGGGATTTGATGAGGAACTGCATGTGCTTGAGGAGTAGATTTTTCTTGTGTGATAAAGAGGTAAACGTATGATTTTGCAATTGGATAATATATATAAAGATTATCTGACCGGAAAAATGGTGGTTCCGGTGTTAAAAGATGTCTGTCTGCATGTGGAAGAAGGCGAATATGTGGCGATCATGGGACCGTCTGGAAGTGGAAAGTCTACGCTGATGAACATCATTGGCTGTTTGGATGAACCGACCAGCGGCACGTTTCTGCTGAACGGAAAAAATGTGCTGGGTTTAAGTGATAATGAAGTCGCAAATGAACGTCTTCATAATATTGGTTTTGTATTTCAGACATTTCAGCTGCTCGGACGACAGACGGCGCTGGAAAATGTGGCGCTGCCGCTGATCTATGCCGGTGTCTCCAAAAAAGAGCGCACCAGACGCGCGGCGGAAGCATTGGAAAAAGTCGGACTTGGAGATCGTATGGAATTTTTGCCGACACAGCTCTCGGGCGGACAAAAGCAGAGGGTGGCGATTGCGCGTGCAATGGTAAATAATCCAAAGATCCTGTTGGCGGATGAGCCTACCGGTGCGCTGGATTCTAAGTCAAGCATTCAGGTTATGGAATTGTTTCAGAAACTGAATGACGAGGGTGTTACTGTGGTAATGATCACGCATGATTCTGATGTGGCGCGCCATGCAAAAAGAGTGGTTTATATTTTTGACGGTGAGCTTTCTGAGGAACGGAGGTAACTTGGATGAATAAAAAAAGAGGAAAAAAACTGATCATTCTTTTGATCTGTCTGTTAGCGGCAGGCGCAGGAGGAGTTTATGGCGTGCGTTATTTGCTGCAGAACCGAAATAAGGAAGTTGAGGTTGTCGCAGTAAAGGAGGTTAACGGCGGAGACTGGCTTATGATGGACTATGGTTCGCAGGTTACAGGAACGGTTGTTTCTGATGTCAGTCAGCAGGTATATGTACCGGAAGATCGAGTGATTAAAGATGTGTATGTTGCGGAAGGCGACAAGGTGCGTATTGGCGATAAGCTGGTTACATACGATACGACACTGCTTGAACTTGATAAAGAATTGCAGGAATTGACGGTACAGGAGATAGAACTGGAATTGAAAGCTGCGCAGGCGGATCTGGCGAAATTGCGCAATACAACGCCGGTGGAACGTTCGCCGGAAGAAGAGGCGATGATGAGCGGCAGTCTGCTGGATGAGCTTGACAGTGAGGATCAGGCGTGTGTTGTAAATGGCGGTCGTGCGATGACAGCAAGTCAGGAAAGCAGTGCGGCAGAGAAGACAGTTGATGCATCAGTGGACGCGGACACAAACAGTTCTAATACGGAGATAGCGCAGACAGAAGCGCCGCAGACGGAGGCACCACAGACAGAAGCACCGCAGACGGAAGCACCGCAGACGGAGGCACCACAGACAGAGGCGCCGCAGACGGAAACGCCGCAGACAGAGGCGCCACAGACGGAAATACCGCAGACACCGGGGACAGAGACGGAAACAGAACAGGGAACGGATGTTTCCGATAATTTGACACCGGATGACTTGGAGAATGCGACTGGGGATGTGGAAACGGAAAGTGAGGAAGTAAGCGAGGGAGAATCGGAAGATCCTGAAAAACCGAAATTGAACCAGAGTTTGAAGAAATTCCTCTGGTATGTTCGCGCAAAAGAAGTAACTGAAGCAGAAGAAATCACATTGACAGAAACAAAAGAAGAAAATGGGACAGATTTTGTGATTCAGCTTTCGGAAAATAATATCAAACTGATTCCGCATTTCAAAGAGAATGCAGATATACAGTTTAAAGAAGCGAATACGTACACCATGTGGATCAAAGGGGTCACGCTGTTGGAGAAGAGAACTGGAAAACTGGTCGGTACGTCAAATATAGACGGAACGGACTATCCGGAAATCGGCGGTTTTACGCTGGAGATGGATCCGAAATATGAATCTGGCGATGTGGCAAAGCTAACTTTGATGTTTCACGGAGGGCTGACGGAACAACAGAACAGAGGAACTCTGCAGGATGCTTATGTTGAGATTGAGCTGAACGCGTCGGAGATAACCGGAGACGAACTGATCTTCCGTGTGTCAAAAAAAGATGCAGACGATACTGTGATCCGGGTGGAAAAACCGCAGGAAGAGAGTCAGACGGAATCAGAAAGTGAATCGCAGTCTGAAACAGTAACGGAAACACCAACAGAAACAGAGACAGAAACAGAGACAGAGACAGAAACACAGTTGGAGACAAACCCACCGCAGCCGATAGAACGGCTGGATGTGAAGATCATCTGGTATCATGGCACGAATGAAGATCTGCTGTGGCCGACTTCGATGAATCTTAATATTTACCGGAGCGACGATGAGGAGCAGACGAATCCGATCGTGACGATAGAGAATATTACCGGAGACAGAGATGTCGTTGAGGACGGCAGTGAGAATGAAACGGATACTATTCCGGAGACAGACGAGATTCCGGAGGAGTCGGAAGAATCTACAGAGGAGATTGGAACACCGGAGACAGAGCCGTCGGGTAAGCCGGAATTGGAGCTTGATAACAGCTACAGCACAGTGAAATGGAGCGTGCAGCAGGCATGGCCGGCAGAATATATGGATATAGAAAATCCGGAAAAAGAGTTGAGAGCAGTCGTATTGGAAGAAAATTATATTCCGACCTATACGTGGGGCCGTGAAGGTTCCAGATTGCATTTGACGATAAAAATGACCTATCTGGAGCCGGATGAGTCTCCAATCGTGAAGCTGAATCCACACGAAAAATTGGATTATTACAGCGGCGCGAAAGGCAAGTATTATAAAGGAACCGGAACGGCGGACGATCCTTATGTATTTTTCGTAAAAGACGGCGTGAGGATTGAAAATACGTTTGTAAACTGGGTGCTCGGCTTTGATGAGGCGGGAACGACACGTCTTAATGATGGCTGTTATGTCACTTTGGAGATCCGTGAATCGGATACGATTACAGGCGCGTTTATCCGCAGTGTTGGACTGGATGGAACGATTCTGACAGAGTATGGTTTTGGTCCGGGGACATATTGGATCTTCAGCAGCGACTCCGGCATTGTACGTTACGAAGAAGATATTCCGGAGAACTTAGGAGACGGAGGAAACGGCGGCTGGGATGACGGCTGGGGTGACGGAATCTGGGATGATGATATGGATATGAGTTATACTGCGGAAGAACTGGCGCAGGCAATCAAGGAGAAAGAACGCGAAATCCGAAAGTTGAATCTGGATGAAAAAGAAGCCAGACTGAAACTGAAACAGTATGAGGATCAGATGGCGGAATCAACGGTTGTCAGTTCCGTAAATGGTTTTGTGAAATCTATGAATGACGATACAAAATCAGGCGATGCGTACATGGTTTTGGCGAGTGAGGGAGGTCTTTATCTGCAGACAACTGTCAGCGAACTGGATTTGGACAACGTGGAAAAGGGCGATACGCTTACAGCGACTTCCTGGGATACCATGCGGATGTTTTCTGCTACTGTCACGGAGATTAATCATTTTCCAACGTCCACACAGGGAGATCCTTGGAGCGGTAATGTAAACAATTCCAGCTATCCGGTGTTGGCATATATTGACGATACCAGCGGCCTCTCGCCGTATGAATATGTGGGAGTGACTTTTGATAAAAAACAGCAGGCATCCGGAGCAATTTATCTGCCAAAGGCATATGTTCGTTCAGAAAACGGCCAGAGTTATGTGTATAAACGCGGCGAAGACGGACGACTGAAAAAGCAGTATGTCCGTACTGGAGAAACGCTCTATGAATATGTTAATATAAAGGAAGGCGTGACAATGGAAGATATGATTGCTTTCCCTTATGGAAAAAATGTCAAAGAAGGCGCCAGAACGGCGGAAATGGAAGAAGAAATCATTTACTGATCATGTACCGGTAGGATGATACAGGAGGTAAAAAACATTGCTGGAAAATATAAGACTTTCCCTGCAGGGAATCTGGTCGCATAAGATGAGATCCTTTCTGACGATGCTCGGCATTATTATCGGAATTGCGTCAATTATCGCGATCGTATCTACGATTCAGGGAACGAACGAACAGCTGATGCAGAATGTGATCGGTTCCGGTACGAATGCGGTGGAGATTCCTCTCTGCCGGGGAAATTCGGTGCTGATGCTCGATTACGAGAGCGTGCCGTATGGTGTGCCGGTCATTGAAGAAAGCACACGTCAGGAACTTTTAGAGGTGGACGGTGTTGTAGATGTGACGTTATATACCAGCCGTACTTATGCGGAAGGAATTTATCACCTGAACAAAGCGCTGCAAGGGGCATCGGTGCTCGGTATAGATACGCATTACTTTGATGTGAACGGCTATACAATTCGTTCCGGACGAGGATTTCTGGATGCGGACTATAAGGAATTCCGCAAGGTAGTGATTTTAGATGACGCGGCAGCCAGCACACTGTTTCAGGAAGAGAGCGCAGTGGGCAAGACGATCGAGATTAACGGCGAGCCGTTTACGGTTGTCGGCGTCGTACAGGTCGCTTCACGGTTTGAGCCTGTGATCAACAGTATAGAAGAATACTATTCTTATATGGGAAATGATTCGGCAGCCGGAACGGTATTTATGCCGTCGGCGGCATGGGGCATCGCATATCAGTTTGATGAACCGCAGAACGTTTCTGTGAAAGCAGACTCTGTGGAGTCGATGACGAAGATTGGCAAGCCGTGTTCAGAAATTTTAAATGAAAAGCTTTATGTGACGGATACGGATGTCAAATACAGAGCAAACGATACAATGAAACTGGTGGAAGAAAAGCAGAAGATTAATGAGTCTACCAACCAGCAGCTGATTTGGATTGCCAGCATTTCTTTGCTGGTAGGTGGTATCGGTGTTATGAATATCATGCTGGTATCGGTAACGGAGCGTACCAGTGAGATCGGTCTGAAAAAGGCGATCGGGGCGAAAAAGAGCGCTATCCGTATGCAGTTTTTGACGGAGGCAGCCGTACTCACCAGCATGGGCGGTATTATCGGTGTCGGAGCGGGAGTCGGCATGGCGCAGGCAATTTCCCGTATGGCGGAGGTGCCCGTAGCGATTAGTATTCCGGCAGCGTTTGTTTCCGTATTGTTTTCGATGATTATTGGAATTATTTTTGGATTTGTACCGTCTGTGAAAGCAGCGAATTTAAATCCGATCGACGCACTGCGCCATGAGTAAGAAAGACAGTATCATATATACTAGTGGCAAAAGAACGTGTCCATATGGAAAAAAACAGGGACGCAGATGCAAGAAAATGCTTGCATCTGCGTTTCTGTTGTGTTATGATATTCAGGTCGTAAATTAATCACGTATCTTTATTTTGAGGATGGTGCCGAAAGGTTTCCGAAAAAGAAAAAGATACGGAAGAAAAACCAAAAGGAGAAAAAAAATGAGTGTTATTTCAATGAAACAGTTACTGGAAGCAGGTGTTCATTTCGGACATCAGACAAGAAGATGGAACCCGAAAATGGCTCCGTACATCTACACAGAGCGTAATGGTATCTACATCATCGACCTGCAGAAATCCGTAGGCATGGTAGACGACGCTTACAATGCAGTAGGCGATATCGTGGCAAACGGCGGAAACATTCTTTTCGTAGGAACAAAGAAACAGGCTCAGGATGCTGTTAAGACAGAAGCTGAGAGATGTGGAATGTTCTATGTAAACGAAAGATGGCTCGGCGGTATGCTGACAAACTTCAAAACAATCCAGAGCCGTGTTGCACGTCTGAAACAGATCGAGGCTATGGAAGCTGACGGAACATTTGATGTTCTGCCGAAAAAAGAAGTAATTGCTCTGAAAAAAGAGATGGAAAAACTGACAAAGAACCTGGGCGGAATCAAAGAAATGAAAAAAATTCCGGATGCAATCTTTGTAGTTGACCCGAAAAAAGAAAGAATCTGCGTTCAGGAAGCACATACACTGGGTATTCCGCTGATCGGTATCTGTGATACAAACTGCGATCCGGAAGAACTGGATTACGTAATTCCGGGTAATGATGATGCAATTCGTGCCGTAAAACTGATCGTTTCTAAGATGGCTGACGCTGTTATTGAAGCAAATCAGGGCGCTGAACAGGATATCGTATTCGAAGGCGAGTACGCAGAAGAAGCAACTGATATTGAAGATGTAGTTGCAGAGACGGAGGAATAATTACATGGCTATCACAGCAGGAATGGTAAAAGAGTTAAGAGAAATGACAGGAGCAGGCATGATGGACTGTAAAAAGGCTCTGGCTGCTACTGAAGGCGATATGGAAAAGGCTGTTGAATTTCTGAGAGAAAAAGGTCTTGCTACTGCTCAGAAGAAAGCTGGCAGAATCGCAGCAGAAGGTCTCTGCAAGGTTCTGGTTTCCGATGACGAGAAAAAGGCAGTTGTTGTAGAAGTAAACGCAGAGACAGACTTTGTTGCAAAGAACGAGACATTCCAGGGATATGTTGCGGAAGTTGCAGCACAGGCACTGGCTTCTGATGCAGCTGACATGGAAGCGTTCATGGCAGAAAAATGGGCTGCAGATACTACAAAAACAGTTGCAGAAGCACTGGCTGGACAGATCGCAGTGATCGGCGAGAACATGAACATCAGAAGATTCGAAAAAGTAGAAGAAGCTGACGGTTTTGTTGCATCTTATACACATGCTGGCGGCAAGATCGGTGTTCTGATTGACGTTGCAACAGATGTTGTAAATGATGACATCAAAGAAATGGCGAAAAACATCGGTATGCAGGTTGCTGCTATGAAACCGCAGTTTACCAACAGAAATGAAGTAAGCGAAGAACATATCGCTCACGAAAAAGAAATCCTGATGGCTCAGATCATGAACGATCCGAAAGAATCCCAGAAACCGGAAAAGGTAATCCAGGGTATGATTCAGGGTCGTATCAATAAAGAACTGAAAGAAATCTGCCTGCTTGACCAGATTTATGTAAAAGCAGAAGACGGAAAACAGAATGTACAGGCATATGTGGATTCCGTTGCAAAAGCGAACGGTGCAAACATCACTGTAAAAAGATTTGTTCGTTTTGAAACAGGCGAAGGTCTGGAGAAGAAAAACGAAGATTTCGCGGCTGAGGTTGCTGCTCAGATGGGAAACTAAGCAAAGTGAATATGTAGCTTGAAACCGTGTCTCTTTTGAGACACGGTTTTTTGCAATAAGTGAGGATAACTGTAATGGAAAGTATTATGATCGGTTTAAACGCGATATTTCCGCTGACTGTTTATATGGTGGTGGGAATGATTGCTAAAAGAGTGAGATTAGTCGGAGGAACAACTCTGACAGAGATGAATAAGGCAACATTTCGGATTTTTATGTTCTGTCTGATTTTTATGAACAGTTATCAGGTAGATGCAGATAGCATTTTTACAGCAGAAAACGGCAGAACGCTGGCGATTGCTCTGATTTCTCTTGCTGTTATTGTGCCTGTCGGTTTATTTATTAGCGGTAAAATGGTAAACGGTATCAAAAAGCAGGCGGTTATCACACAGGCATGTTATCGCAGTAATCTGGTATTGTTTGGCCTGCCGATTACGATGTCTATTTTCGGTGAGGAAAATCTCGGCGTTGTTTCTATTTTGATTGCAATTATGGTGCCGATTTATAATATTATTGCGGTTTTTCTGTTGGAATATGCTTCCGGGCAGCAGAGCAGAAAGAAAAATATGCTGGCGGTAGTTCTGAAAAATCCACTAGTGCTGGGGTCAGTGTTGGGATTGGCGTTTAGCCTGTGTCAGATCAGACTCCCGGCTTTGTTTGAGAATACAATTTCTGCGATGAGCAAGGTGGCAACTCCATTGGCATTTTTCATTTTGGGCGGAAGCTTGTCGATTTCGGATGTACGTAAAAATAGACGATGTATTACAACGGTATGTGCGGCGCGTCTGGTGGTGATTCCGGCGATTGTACTTGGAATTGCCGCAGCGCTTGGCATGCGCGGATTACCGCTTGTTGGTCTTTTGAGCGCGTTTGCTTCCCCGGTGGCGGTTTCTTCGTTTACCATGGCGAAAGAAATGGAAACAGAGCCGGAACTTGCCGGGGAGTTTGTAGCAATTAGTACGCTCGTTTCATTGGTAACAATGTTCTGTTGGATTGTGGTCTTAAACAGCGTAGGGATGTTTGGCTGATTTGCAAAAAAAGTTTGGTAATTTACGAAGGAGAAAGAAAATGAAGAAGTTTTTAGAAGAATTCAAAGCATTTGCCCTGCGTGGAAATGTCTTGGATATGTCGGTCGGCGTTATTGTCGGCGGAGCATTCAACGGGATTGTTACTTCGTTAACCGACAACTTTATTAAACCGATTTTGAATTTTGCTACAGCAAGAAAGATATATACATGGGAAGAAATTGCAGCGTTTGCATCTAATTTCGGTTCTTCGGTTGTAAATTTTATTATTATGGCATTCATTTTGTTTTGTCTGTTGAAAGCGGTAAATAAAGTTGCCTCTTTAGGAAAACATGAAGGAACACCGGCGGCACCGACCACAAAGAAATGTCCGTATTGTCAGAGTGAAATTGCGATAGAAGCAACACGTTGTCCGCAGTGTACGTCTCATCTGACTGAGTTACGATAAAAAGAGAGCTGTGAAAATCTTCTAAAAAAAATCGCTGAGGTCGCAGAGACTTCAACGATTTTTCTTTACAGTTTTCTTTCATTTTCCATGCGTAATAGATACGCTACGACGCCCAGAAGTCCGACATTGTTTCTAAGCGCTGCAGCACAAAGATGCAGATTTTCATGGGAACAAGGCATTATTTGTTACAGAGACGGGAAAGGAAAGTTTTTGAGATATCTTTTCCTTTTTGCGTTGCTATAACAGAAAACGAATCCAGCGGTCGAGCGGAGTCAAAAGAGAGATACGCGTTGCATTTTTCTTTTTCAGCGGCAGCGGCTGCTGTCCATCCTTTAGATTGTAGGTTTGGGCATCTTTTACGGAAAGAGCGGTTGTTTCATAGACCTGCATTTCCCTGCGCAGGATAGAGTTCAGTTCGGTACTGTCTATAACTAGCATCAGCTCGGTATCTAGGTAGGCACTGCGCATATCCCAGTTGAAAGAACCGATACCGGAAAGGCGGTCGTCAATGGTGAAGCATTTGCCATGGTAGGAAACGCCGCTGTCATATTCCAGAATTTGCAGACCGGTATCAACAATTTGCGGTTTGTGAAGATGATAGTCTGTAGCGCCGAACGGGTTTCCGTTGTTAGCAACAGAGTTTGTCATCATAGTAACGGACTGCGGCGAAGCACAGACCTCTGTCAGGCGCTGCATCATATAATCGCTGCAGAGAATATACGGCGTATGAAAGTAAACAGGACCGTCTGCCTGTTTCATCAGTTCCGTCATCTGATAAAACAAAACCGGTTCTTTTGCGGCTGGCTGTATCGGATTGGAGAGCAGTGAGATGTTATTGGTCGGTACAGTCATTTCTGTGTAATCGACATCTGCAAACCAGTCCGGATGTTCTTTTTGGCAATCTGCATACAGTCGGGTCAGATCTGCGCGGCTCTCATTTACAGCTTTTTTGCGATAAAATGGTACAGAATCCATTTTGATCTTGCTGGTAGAATGCTCCCACACGGAAGTGAAGTATTGTTCCAGCTGCGCAAGAGAAAGAGAGCTGCCGGAGGAACATACCAGCACATCCCAGTCGTAGTTGACATAATCAGTATCTGTTCCGAGAAAGAAATCATACGTATTGCGACCGCCAAGTATGTAGGTGTTGGAATCTACGATCAGGTATTTATCATGCATACGCGCCATCAGTTGGTGCGGCAAAAGTGGATTGACGGGATTATATACCTTGAAGGTCACATTTTCCAGAGAGGCAACTGCATAAAAATAGGGATTGCCCATAATATGAGCAAAATAGGGAAATCCGTCTGCCAGGATACGGACTTCCACACCTCTTTGCGCGGCATCCGCAAGCGCGGCGAGCATTAGTTTTCCGCTGTTGTCTGCCATGAAATCGAAAGTCGAAAGGATAATTCGCTCTTTGGCGTGGGAAATCAGGCGGAGACGCTCAATAAGAGCTTTGCCGTTATCAGAAAGAATAGCGGCGCGTTCCGGACCGGGCACATTTTTATAAAAGGATGCCGTATCAAAATGATCCATCGTTTGACGACTGGGGCCGGATTGCTTTAGATAGGGAAGAAAGACAGAACAAAGATAGAGAATTAGCAAAATAAAAATAGTCAAAATGATTTTTAAAATACGTCTTTTCATAAGTCACCTGCTTTTTGTATAATAATAGGAAAGTATGATGGTATTATAGCGCATTTGAAAGAAAAAGTGAAATTAAGAAATTCTAAAATACAGTCTGGCCTGCGGTTGCGGCTGGGGATTTTTTTTGCTATTATTATATGAAGAAATGTATTTTACGCAAGTGAAAGGAATTTGGAGGATGAAAAAATGAGTACGGAAGTAAACGAAAAGACAGAACTATTTGAGCGAATGCCAATTGCGAAAGCAGTGATGCAGCTCTCTATTCCGACCGTTTTAAGTTCGCTGGTCATGGTAATTTATAATCTGGCAGATACCTATTTTGTGGGGATGCTCAATAACCCAGTGGAGACGGCGGCAGTTACACTGGCGGCGCCGGTGATGCTGGCGTTCAATGCAGTCAACAATCTGTTTGGCGTGGGCAGTTCCAGTATGATGAGCCGCGGACTGGGAATGAAGGATTATGAGAAGGTGCGCAGAGTATCGGCGTTTGGATTTTACTGTTCTTTATTTTTCAGTATTCTTTTTTCTGTTTTATGTACGGCTTTTCGGGTTCCGCTGCTGCAGGTATTGGGAGCGGATGCAAATACGTTTGACGCGACGATGCAGTACCTGACCTGGACGGTTCTGTGCGGAGCGGCGCCAGCGATTTTGAACGTGGTGTTGGCTTATATGGTGCGCGCGGAGGGGGCATCTCTGCATGCGAGTATCGGTACGATGAGCGGATGTATTTTAAATATTATTTTGGATCCGATTTTTATTTTGCCCTGGGGATTAAACATGGGGGCAGCAGGCGCGGGACTGGCAACCTTTTTATCAAACTGTTTAGCATGCCTGTATTTCTTTGTCCTGATCATTCGTAAAAAAGAGCGTACGTTTGTGTGCCTTTCGCCGAAAAAATTTGGCCTGCAGAAAGATGTGGTGCAGGGAGTCTGCGCGGTAGGGATACCGGCTTCCATACAGAATTTGCTGAATGTAACGGGGATGACGATTCTCAACAATTTTACGTCTTCTTATGGGGCGGATGCTGTAGCGGCAATGGGAATTGCGCAGAAGATCAACATGGTGCCGATGCAGATCGCTATGGGCTTTTCACAGGGGATTATGCCGCTCGTCAGTTATAATTTTGCCAGCGGCAATCGTAAAAGAATGAAGGAATCGGTTGTATTTACCGTGAAACTGGTAATCCCGGTTCTGACCGGCGTAGCTGCGTTGTATTTTATCGGCTCCGATGTGCTGATCCGATTGTTTATGAATAATCAGAATATCATTGAAATCGGTTCGAGATTTCTAAAAGGCTTCTGCCTGGGAATGCCGTTTTTGTGTATGGATTTTCTGGCTGTTGGTGTATTTCAGGCAATCGGCTGGGGAAAGGCGGCATTTGTTTTTGCAATTCTGCGAAAGATTGTGTTGGAGATTCCGGCATTGTTTATCTTGAATTTTCTGTTCCCACTGTATGGATTGGCTTTCGCGCAGTTTGTGGCGGAGGTTGTTCTGGCAATTGCCGCAGTAATTATGTTAAGAGGGATTCTTGCGGGAAAAATGGGAGTAAAAACAACTGGAATATCATAGAAAAAACTATTGACAGATACGGATCGTGCCCATATAATAAATTTAACAATATTTAACAAAAATGTAACAATTGAAATTATGTAAAGAAATATGAAGAGAGGGCAGTATGAGAGTAGAGAAAAGAGATATGAAATGGCTGATCCGTCTGACGGTGATGATGATTGCGGTCATGATGACATTTACGGCACTGAAAGCAGACGCTTTTGCAGCAAGGATTAGCAAATCATCAATTTCTATCTACGAGGGACAGAAATATACCCTGAAAGTAAAAGGGGCATCCAAAGTAAAATGGAAAAGCGGCAACAAAGCAGTAGCGGCTGTTTCTTCTAAAGGTCAGGTGATGGGCAGGAAATCCGGAACAACGATGATTACAGCCAAAGCCGGCAGACAGACGCTCCTTTGCAGTGTGAAGGTAGAACCGCGTGCAAAGAAAATAACGTTGAATACCAAAAATGTTACGCTTTCAAAGGGACAGAGATTTAAATTAAAAGGAACTGTATCTCCGGCTAATGCGAATCAGAAATTGAGATGGCGCTCCAGCAACCGTAATGTAGCAGTAGTTAGTTCCAGCGGAAGCGTGAGAGCGGTAGGACCTGGTACGACAAAGATTACGGCGTCCACGAGAGATGGCAGCAATAAGAAAGTAAGCTGCAAGATTACGGTAAAAAATGATATCAGAGCGACAGGCGTTTCTCTGAACAAGAAGTCGGTCTCGATGCAGAAAGGGCAGACAACGACGCTTGTTGCAAGCGTACTTCCTGCAAGTACAACGAATAAGGCGATCAAATGGAGCAGCTCAGATAAAAAGGTGGCGACCGTCAGTGTAACCGGCGTTGTCAAAGCTGTAAATGAAGGCAAGGCGACAATTACGGTTCAGACTATGGATGGCAGCAATAAAAAGGCAAAATGTACGGTGATCGTAATGGAACCATCGGATGCAAAGCCTCCGGTACAGTCCGGTACATCCTCCGCACGTCTTCTTGCAACGTTGGAACGGTATGAAAAACAGCTGCAGGCAGACAAGGCGAAAGGTATTCGCTGGCACTATTACAGAGGCGCATCGAAAGAAGGCAGACAGTATGCGCAGACTTTCGCGGAAGCACTTGAAACAAACAATCGTGTTTCTGACTGTGCGATTCTGGTTCGTTGGGCGATGAAGGATATCGGCGCCATTGACAAAAAGACCAGCTTCTGGTGGACGACTAAGATGGTTTACGGTGGCAGCAATAAAGCGAAATCAAAAGAAGATCTGTATGACAGCTGTTATATTATGGAAAATGTCAACAAGACACCGCGACAGTTAGAGGCGGAAGGCATTTTAAAACCGGGAGATATCCTGTGCTGGACCTTAAATGGAGGCACTGGTCATATGAATGTATATGCCGGGAACGGCCGCTTTTTTGACAGCGGGAAGAATGCGAGCCTGAATACGTCTAAGGGAGGTAAGATATATTTTAACAGTTGGAAACCGGAAGTGAGCTGGTATATGAATACAAAAGCACAAATGCTGATCCGTGTGAAATAAGTGGAATGTAAAAAAGAGATCTGTCGGTACATATGCGGCAGATCTTTTTTGCGTTTTTATACAAGAAAGTACATTGACTTTTGCGAAAACGAAAGATAAAATTTTTGCAAAAGCTATTTATGGAAAGAAAAGACTGGGGAGGAGAGACATGAAGGAGAAAAAAACGGGAAAGGCAAGTCTGATTGTGCGTTTTTTAAAAGGGCATATTCATCTGTTTGTGATTGCACTTGCCTTTTCCATGTTAAACACTGCGTTTAACGCGGTAACGCCGCAGATCATCCGTGTGGCAACGGATTCTGTGATCGGAAAGGAAGACTGGCAGCTGCCGCAAAAAGTGGTTTCGATCCTGCGTCTGGATACATTGCGGGGAGATTATATGACGGCGTTGCTTCTGGCCGGTGCGGCAGTTTTGATATCTTCGTTGTTGGGAGGCGTCTGTAGCTATATCAGCCGCATGAATATGGCAAAAGGAACGGAGAGCTTTGTTAAGGGGATCCGTGACGCGCTTTACGCACATATTCAAAAATTGCCGTTTGCCTGGCATGTGAAGCATCAGACCGGTGAGATTATCCAGCGCTGTACGTCGGATGTAGAGGTGGTGCGGAACTTTGTGTGCAATCAGATGGTGGAAGTATTCCGTATTATATTTCTGATTGTACTGTATTCGGCAATCATGTTTTCTATGAATGCAAAACTGACATTGGTGGCGATTTTATTTTTTCCGATTGTGATCGGATATACGGGACTGTTTTATTCTCAGATTGCGAAACGTTTTTTGCTGGCAGACGAGGCAGAGGGGGAATTGTCCTCTCTGGTGCAGGAAAATCTGACCGGAGTGCGTGTCGTTCGCGCGTTCGGAAGAGAACGTTATGAGATTGCGCGTTTTGATGAAAAAAATCATGCGTTCGCGAATCTGTGGATCCGTCTTGGTAGTCTTTCCAGTCTTTACTGGGGGCTTGGCGATTTGATCACCGGCCTGCAGATTCTTACGGTTATGTGTGTCGGTGTGGTTTTTGCGGTAAACGGACAGATTACACTTGGTGAATTTTTGGCGTTTGTTTCTTATAATTCAACGTTGATCTGGCCAGTGCGAAGTCTGGGACGTATCATTTCTGATATGAGTAAGGCGGGCGTTTCTATTGATCGTGTGGCGTATATTCTGGACGCAGAGGAGGAACAGGAACCAAAGGAGGCGAAGCAGCCGCCGATGAATCGTGATATCTGTTTTGAACATGTGAATTTTTCTTATGGGAATGACTATCCGGTTCTGAAGGATTTGAATTTTACGATTCCTGCCGGTAAAACATTCGCAGTATTGGGCGGCACCGGAAGCGGGAAATCAACGCTGGTGCACCTGCTGGACGGTTTGTATGATTTTCCTGATGACGCTGGACGCATTACGATTGGAGGCGTGGATATCCGTGAGATCAGCCGTGATTATTTGCGAAAAAATATCGGTATTGTGTTGCAGGAGCCGTTTCTGTTTTCCAGACCGATCGGGGAGAATATTGGTATTTCACAGGAGGAACCGCAGGATGAGGAAATTTATGCGGCTGCAAGGATTGCCTGTGTGGATCAGTCTATCCGCAGTTTTAAAAACGGCTATGATACGATTGTCGGTGAGCGCGGTGTGACACTTTCCGGCGGTCAGAAACAGCGTGTAGCGATTGCCAGAATGCTGGTGCAGCAGGCGCCCATCATGATCTTTGATGATTCACTGTCGGCAGTGGATGCCGAGACAGATACCAAAATCCGCGCGGCACTGCAGGAAAATATGGAAAAAGCGACAGTGATCCTGATTTCACATCGTATTACGACGCTTATGCAGGCAGACTGTATTTTAGTTTTAGAAAACGGCCGTGTGACGCAGCAGGGAACGCATGAAGAACTGATACGTCAGGAAGGTACCTATAAAGAAATCTATGAAATTCAGATGAATCAGGAAGACCGTGCGGCATTGTTTGAGGAACAAGAACGAAAGGAGGGAGAGGCATGACGCGGGAAGAACAGGAATTTACCAAAGCGTTTGATATTAAAATCTGGGAAAAAGTGCTGCCGTTCGTAAAGCCGTTTCGTAAAATGTTGTTGATGATTATTTTTATGAACCTTTTGTGCGCGATAATCGATATTGCGCTTCCGCTGTTCCAGCGTTATGCGATCGACCATTTTATTGAGGCTGGGACTACGCAGGGACTGTGGGTTTTTGCGGCGGTATATATTGCAGTGATCACGCTGCAGATGTTGGCGGTCATTGCGTTTACCAGAGGGAATGTACGTGTAGAGATGCGGCTTGGCAGGGATATGAAACGTGCTTGCTTCGTGCATTTGCAGCAATTATCGTTTTCATATTATAATGTGACGCCGGTTGGCTATATTCTGGCGCGCGTAATGAATGATACAAACCGTATTGCAGGTCTGGTTGCCTGGAATATGATCGATATGCTCTGGGCGGCGCTCTATGTCGGAGGCGTGTTTATCGCGATGCTGTTTTTGAACTGGAAGCTGGCTCTGATTATTATGCTGATTGTTCCGGCCATCGCTGTTTTAACGGTATATTTCCAGAATCGTATTCTCAATTGGAACCGCAAGGTGCGCAAGATTAATTCACGCATCACCAGTGCATACAACGAGGGAATTATGGGAGCGAAGACATCTAAAACGCTGGTGATTGAAGGGAAGAATGCGGCTGATTTTGAAAATCTGACGCAGGAGATGCATACGGCAGGCGTGCGCGCCGCCAGACTTTCTGCGATTTATCTTCCGTTGGTGTTGTTTTTCAGTTCATTGGCGACGGCAATCGTACTGACGCGCGGCGGCCGTCTGGTGATGGAAAACGTTGTGATGATCGGTACGCTTTCCGCATTTGTCAGCTATGCGATTGGAATTTTTGAGCCGATTCAGCAGCTGGCGAGAAATATTGCCGAGGTTATTTCCGCACAGGCGAATATTGAGCGCGTGATGGGGCTTTTGGAGCAGGAACCGCAGATTGTGGACAGACCAGAGGTTATTGAGAAATATGGCGATGCATTCGAGATGAAAAAAGAAAATTGGGAAGAACTGCACGGCGATATAGAATTTCGCGACGTATCCTTCCGTTATCCGGATGGACATGAGGAAGTGTTAAGTCACTTTAATTTGAAGATTCCGGCAGGAACAACGGTTGCTATTGTCGGAGAAACCGGCGCCGGAAAAAGTACGCTGGTAAATCTGGCCTGCCGTTTCTTTGAACCGACAGACGGACAGATTTTGATTGACGGCAAGGATTACCGTGAGCGAAGTCAGCTTTGGCTGCACAGCAATATCGGCTATGTACTGCAGAATCCGCATTTGTTTTCCGGTACTGTGATGGAAAATATCCGCTACGGACGGCTGGACGCAACGGATGAGGAAGTGTATGCGGCCGCGAAAGCGGTGTCTGCAGATCAGGTTGTGGCAAAACTGGAAAATGGTTATCAAAGTGATGTCGGTGAAGGCGGCGATCGTCTTTCTACCGGTGAAAAGCAGCTGATTTCCTTTGCGCGGGCGGTATTGGCAGATCCGAGAATTTTTGTGCTGGATGAGGCGACTTCTTCTATCGATACACAAACAGAACAGTTGATACAGAATGCGACGGAGCGTTTGTTGGAGGGAAGAACATCATTTCTGATCGCGCACCGTCTTTCTACGATCCGTCAGGCAGACGTGATCCTGGTGGTGAAAGACGGCAGGATCATCGAACAGGGTACACATAAGGAGCTGCTCAGTCAAAAGGGATATTATCATGATTTGTACAGCAAGCAGTTTATGGAGGAATCCGCAAACAAAATTTTGAAAAAAACAGAACAATAAAGGAAACGGGCCGGTATCGGGAGGATATATCTGATACTTGCCCTTTTTTTGTTTTTGCGTTATACTATATCATAACTATGTAATAAATAAAGATGTTACAAAACTTTTACGTAAATATTGGAGGAAAATCCTATGAGAACCTATCTTGTTACCGGCGGCGCCGGATTTATTGGCTCAAATTACATTCATTATATGTTTAAAAAATATGACAATGATATCCGTATTATCAATGTGGACTGCCTGACTTATGCAGGAAATCTGGAAAATCTGCGTGATGTGGAAAACCGTGACAATTATACGTTTATAAAAGCGGATATCACGGACAGCGCAGCGATCACGAAGATTTTTGAGGAAAATGATATTGACCGTGTGGTACATTTCGCGGCGGAGAGCCATGTGGACCGCAGCATTAAAAATCCGGAGGTATTTGTAAGAACGAATGTTCTTGGCACGCTGGTAATGTTAAATGCGGCGAAAGCAGTGTGGGAACTGCCGGACGGAAGCTTTAAAGAAGACAAAAAATTCCTGCATGTTTCCACAGATGAAGTGTATGGTTCATTGGAAAACGAGGGCGAATATTTTTATGAGACGACTCCGTACGATCCGCACAGCCCGTATTCTGCGAGCAAGGCATCTTCAGATATGCTGGTAAAATCGTATATGGATACGTATAAATTCCCGGCGAATATCACAAACTGCAGCAATAACTATGGTCCGTACCAGTTCCCGGAAAAATTGATCCCGCTGATTATTAACAATGCACTGCAAGGCAAAAAACTTCCGGTGTACGGTGACGGCAAGAATGTGCGTGACTGGCTGTATGTGGAAGATCACGCCAAGGGCATCGACATGGTACAGGAGAAAGGCCGCCTGTTTGAAACGTACAACATCGGCGGACATAATGAAAAGCAGAATATTGAGATTATCCACATTATTCTTGATACGCTGCAGGAGATGCTGCCGGAGGGGGATCCGAGAAAGGCGCTTGTCAGTGAAGATTTAATCACTTATGTGGAGGACAGAAAAGGTCACGACAGACGCTATGCGATCGCGCCGGATAAAATTCGCGCAGAACTCGGCTGGGAGCCGGAAACCATGTTTAAGGACGGTATCCGCAGAACGATCAAATGGTTTTTTGAGAATGAGGACTGGATGAAAAATGTTACCAGCGGAGATTATCAGAGATACTACGAGGAGATGTATAAAGCATGAAAGGTATCATTTTAGCAGGGGGATCAGGCACGCGCCTGTATCCGCTGACAAAGGCAATTTCAAAACAAATCATGCCGGTCTATGACAAGCCGATGATCTATTATCCGTTGTCTACGCTGATGCTGGCCGGTATTCGTGAGATTTTGATTATTTCTACGCCGAGGGATCTTCCGGTGTTTGAAGAACTGTTTGGAAGCGGCGAGCAGCTTGGTCTGAAATTATCGTATGCGATTCAGGAAGAACCGCGCGGGCTGGCCGACGCGTTTATCATTGGCGCTGATTTTATCGGAAACGATCGTGTTGCGCTGGTGCTTGGCGATAATATTTTTTATGGTCAAAGCTTTTCAAAGGTGCTGCAGGCGGCAGCGGCCAGAGAAAAAGGAGCGACGATTTTTGGTTATTATGTGCGTGATCCGCGGGAATACGGTGTGGTAGAATTTGACGAGAAGGGAAAAGCGCTCTCGATTGAGGAAAAACCGGAGCATCCGAAGAGTAATTACGCGGTTCCGGGACTCTATTTTTATGATAATGATGTGGTGGAGATTGCGAAAAATGTCAAGCCGTCCGCCAGAGGCGAGATTGAGATCACTAGTGTAAATAACGAATATTTACAGAGAGGTACCCTGCAGGTAGAAACGCTTGGCCGCGGCTTTGCATGGCTGGATACCGGTAATCACGACGCTCTTTTAGATGCGGCGGATTTTGTGGCAGCTTTCCAGAAGCGACAGGGACTTTACATTTCCTGCATTGAGGAGATTGCCTATAAACGAGGATTTATTACAAAAGAGCAGCTGCTGGCGTTGGCGCAGCCGTTGTTAAAGACGGCCTACGGGCAGTATCTGGTAGAAGTAGCGGAAGGACTGGGCAAATAGAATGGGAAAGATTACAGTAGAAACATGTGAGATTGAAGGACTGAAAATTATCACTCCGGCTGTTTTTGGGGATGAGAGAGGTTATTTTATGGAAACCTATAATTATAATGATTATAAGGCAGCCGGAATTGATATGGAATTTGTGCAGGACAATCAGTCTTCTTCTAAGAAAGGTGTGCTGCGCGGGCTTCATTTCCAGATTAATTACCCGCAGGATAAATTGGTACGCGTTGTTTCCGGGGAAGTTTTTGATGTGGCGGTCGATTTGAGAAAAGATTCTGAAACATACGGAAAATGGTATGGTGTACTGCTTTCTGCGGAAAATAAAAAACAGTTTTTTATTCCGAAAAATTTTGCGCATGGTTTTGTGGTTCTGTCAGAATCGGCAGAGTTTGCTTATAAATGTACGGATTTTTATCACCCGAATGATGAGGGCGGGATTGCCTGGAACGATCCGGAAATCGGTGTAAAATGGCCGATTCCGGAGGATATGCAGCTGATCATTTCTGAGAAAGATCAGAATTGGGGCGGTATCCGTGAATACGAAAAACAGCGGGAGTGCAGTGCAGATGAATAAGTTTCTTTCTCTTCCGGGAGAACTGTATCATAACCGGGCATTGATCTGGAAACTTGCGAAAAATGATTTCAAGACCAAGTATGCGGGCTCATATCTGGGTATTATCTGGGCGTTTATCCAACCGGTTGTAACGGTCTGTGTATATTGGTTTGTATTCGGTGTAGTTCGGCCGGGAGCACAGCGGAGTGTTCCGTTTGTACTCTGGCTGATAGCCGGGCTGGTGCCCTGGTTTTTCTTTCAGGAGGCATTGGTACAGAGTACGGACTGCTTGATAGAGTATTCTTATCTGGTCAAAAAAGTAGTATTTAAGATCAGCATTCTGCCGATTGTGCGGATTATTGCGGCGTTGTTTGTACATTTGTTTTTTGTATTGTTTACAGTGCTGCTTTTTGCGGGATACGGATTCTGGCCGGATCTTTATGATCTCCAGATTATATATTACAGTATGTGCGCCTTTTTGCTTGTGCTGGCGTTGTCATACACAACCTGTGCAGTAGTGGTATTTTTCCGGGATTTAAAACAGATCATTGTCATCGGACTGCAGATTGGTGTCTGGATGACACCGATCATGTGGAATTTTCAGGATATGGGAGTAGCGTCAGATTCTCTGATTGCGAAAATCCTGAAACTTAATCCGATGTTTTATATTGTAAACGGTTACAGGGATGCATTTATCGACAAGGTCTGGTTCTGGGAACGTCAGGGACAGACTCTGTATTTCTGGTGTTTCACAGTGATCGTATTCCTTTTAGGAGCGCGTCTGTTTAAAAAACTGAAAGTACATTTTGCAGATGTACTTTAGGAAGTATAACTGCAGACAAAAGGAGCAGCAGATGAATGAAATAGCGATTCAGGTGGAACACCTGAGCAAAATGTATAAATTATATAGAAAGCCGTCTGACCGTTTGCGTGAGACGCTTGGAATCAAAGTCGATGTCCGGGAGCACTATGCGCTCAAGGACATCAATTTTGATATTAGGAAAGGTGAAACAGTTGGTATTATCGGAACAAATGGTTCCGGAAAATCAACGATTCTGAAAATCATTACCGGTGTATTGAATCAGACAGAGGGAAATTTACGCGTCAATGGCCGCATTTCCGCACTGCTGGAATTGGGCGCCGGATTTAATATGGAATATACCGGTATTGAAAATATATTTTTAAACGGTACGATGATAGGATTTTCGGAGGAGGAGATAAAGGCAAAGCTGCCGGAGATTCTGGAATTTGCGGATATCGGTGATTTTGTATATCAGCCTGTTAAAACGTATTCCAGCGGTATGTTTGTACGGCTGGCTTTTGCTGTGGCAATTAACATTGATCCGGAAATTTTAATCGTGGACGAGGCGCTTTCTGTGGGAGATGTGTTTTTCCAGACGAAGTGTTTCCGTAAATTTGAGGAATTTAAGGAAATGGGAAAAACCATTCTGATCGTCAGCCACGACTTGAGCAGTATCAGCAAGTATTGCGACCGGGTGATTTTATTAAATCAGGGTGTGAAGCTTGCCGAGGGAGCGCCGAAAGAAATGGTTGATCTCTATAAAAAGCTGTTGGTAAATCAGCTGGATTTAGAAACACTGGAGGCGGTGAAACCGGATTCGGAGGATTCGCTTACCGCCGCGTCAGTGAATAAAAAAGAGACAGACATCTGGACACCGTCGTTTGAATTAAATCCGGACATTAACGAATATGGCGATGGACGGGCAGAGATCATCGGTTTTAATGTGCTTGACGAAGACGGCAATTCTTCTAATACCTTACAGAAAGGCAGCCGCTGCAGCATTCGTATGCGTGTGAAATTTAAAGAAAAAATCGACGATCCAATCTACGCGTTTACGATCACGAACCTGAAGGGAACAGAGATTACCGGCACAAACAGTCTGTTTGAGCGTATCAATGTACAGTCTAAAGGACCGGGAGAGATTCAGGAAATCGCGTTTACTCAGAATATGGACATGCAGGGCGGTGAATATATGCTTTCTCTTGGCTGCACCGGGTATGACGGCAGCGATTTTGTTGTGCATCATCGTCTCTATGAGGTATGCAATCTGACAATTGTTTCAAGTAAAAATACAGTTGGTTTTTATGATATGAATTCAGAGGTGACGTTACTCGGTGGAAAAGAGAATTTTGAGACAGAATAGAAGCAGACACGCGGGCAGGCCGGAGCATGGCTGGAGAGAGCGGCGACCTGTCCAGGCGCATCAGCTTCAAAAGGCGGAACAATACGGAAAAGAGGAGAGTATGCAGGAATATATCGGAAAGGTTTGTATGGATTATACCTGGTATCCGGGTGAGGATCTTTACAGTGACGGCGCGATTGAGGACCGTTTGCTTGAGATTGCGGAAAATTACAGTGAAGAGGAATTAAATCAGGTGATTGACCGTGAGAAAGATTGGGCCGTTCTTTATCATATGTCGCATATACGGCAAAATATTATTGACTGGATGCCCATGAAAAAGACGGATAAGGTACTGGAAATCGGAGCAGGGTGCGGGGCAATTACAGGCGCGTTGGCGCGAAAGGCAGGTTCTGTAACTTGTGTCGATCTGTCAAAAAAACGCAGTCTGGTCAATGCTAATCGCCATAAGGATCTGGATAATATTCGTATTATTGTCGGAAATTTTCAGGATATTGAACCGAATTTAACGGAACAGTACGATTATGTTACGCTGATCGGCGTGTTTGAGTATGCGAAAGGTTATATCGGTACAGAAGCGCCGTATACAGAATTTCTGCGGCAGGTAATGAGTCATTTAAAACCGGGCGGCAAACTGGTGATCGCAATTGAAAATCGGCTGGGATTAAAATATTGGGCAGGCTGCAGAGAAGACCATACCGGAAATCTTTTTGAGGGATTGGAGAACTATCCCAATAAAGAAACTGGAGTACGTACGTTTTCCCGACCGGCACTGGAATTGCTGTTTGATCAGGCAGGGCTTAAAAAACGTCAGTTTTATTATCCGTATCCGGATTATAAACTGCCGATGAATGTGTATTCAGATGAGTATCTTCCGAAAAAGGGAGAATTAAATAATAATATATGGAACTTTGATCGGGAACGTATGGTGCTTTTCGATGAAACAAAAGTTTATGATTCGTTGTTAGAGAGCGGCGTATTTCCATTGTTTTCTAATTCTTATCTGGTTGTGCTGGAAAAAGAAGGCGGATGGCAGAGGCAGACAGAGCGGGTGCTTTATTCCAAATTTTCCAACGAACGCAGCCGGACATTTGCTGTCCGCACGAATATTATGAAAGCGGCGGACGGAACAGTTTCCGTGCATAAAATTGCGGATGGTCCGCAGGGGATCGAGTTTATTGAAAAAATAAAAGAACATGCACAGTCTTTGAAAGCGTTGTTTTCAGATACCGGAATTTGTGTAAATGAATTACAAACGAGCAGAGTCGGCGAAGCAGTGTTTGCTTATATTGATGGAGCTGTGACGCTGGAGCAGCAGCTTTATGAACTCTGGAACGGCGGAAATAAAGAGGCGGCAGCAGAACAGATGAACCATTATCTGGAGAAAATCCGCGCGCTGGCAACAGTTCCGTTTGAAAAGACAGAGGCATTTACAGAGGTGTTCGGTGACATTGATGTGCCGGGAAATGTTATGAGTATGCCAGTGACGGATCTGGATCTGGTAACAGAAAACGTTCTGTTATGTGGAAAACAGCGGCATCTGATTGATTTCGAGTGGACATTTGATTTTCCGATTCCGGTAGAGTTTGTATGTTATCGTATCTGGCATTATTTTATTCAGAGAAATGTTACAAAGCAGCCGGAAGAGATTGCGGCGCTGATGGAAGAAGTTGGATTTGATATGGCAGCGCAGCGTCTGTACGAGCGGTTAGAAAAGGCGTTTCAGCAATATGTGACAGGCAGTCATGTACCGATTCGCGAACTGTATCGTTTTATTACGCCGGGCTGCGTTTCTCTGGCAGATTCAGAAACTGGTGTGTCAGAACAAAGAGCCGGACGCTATGGCAGTACCTTGTTTTATGGTGAAACAGAACAGTTCACACAGGAAAACAGTATTGTTTCTCCGCTGCAGGTAAAAGAGGACGGCAGCTTTTGTGTCAGCTTTTCTCTGTATGGGCTGGAAGCGCCGAAACATCTGCGCTGGGATCCGCTGGAAGGAAAGGTTTGTAATATAGCGATTGACTGTGTTTCGGCGGAGAAACCGTTGGCATTTACAGCTGTCAATGGGCAAAAAGAGAATGGCCGGGATATGTTTTTTACAACAGATCCTATTTATGAAATAGAAGGAGATTTTGAAGGAATCCATACGATCGTTATTCGCGGTAATATCCGTGTTTTATCGACGGCGGAGGCGTTGGAACAGCTGAGCCGGCGAAGTGAACGCATGGAGGAATACCGTGCACGGATGGAAAAGGCGGAAGGGCTCCTTTCCGGTATTTATCAGACGAAAGGATTCCGGGCGCTGGAAAAGGTGCGTCGGACACGCAACAATGTCGGTAATCAGATAAAGCTGCTTCATGGCAAAAAAGAAAAGGCACAGAAACAGGAGGAATATCAGCTTTGGGCGGCCGCGCATCGGGCGGATGAAAAGACGCTGGAACGGCAGCGGCTGTATCGGCCGTTTTATGAGCCGAAGATCAGTATTTTAGTACCGGTTTATCGTACGCCAATGCGGTATTTGACAGAAATGATTGAGTCTGTGCGATGCCAAAGTTACCGCAACTGGGAACTTTGTATTGCGGATGCCAGTATGAATGATGATCTGACGAATTGTCTGACCGATTATGCCGATAAAGATGCGCGCATTCGCTTTATTTCCTTAAAAGAAAACGGCGGTATTGCCGAAAATACGAATGCGGCAGCAGAATTGGCGACGGGAGCGTTTATCGGACTTTTGGATCATGATGATCTGCTGGCGCCGGAGGCGCTTTACGAGGTGGCGATGGCACTGCAGGATCAAATAACAGATGTAGTATATACCGATGAGGATAAGATCAGTATGAACTCTGACCGTTATTTTGATCCGAATTTAAAACCGGATTTTTCGCCGGATCTATTGCGGTCGCACAACTATATTACACATTTTTTTGTAGTGAAAAAAGAGCTGTTTGAACGTGTGGGAAGATTTCGCAGGGCGTTTGACGGCGCGCAGGATTATGATTTGATCTTGCGCTGTACAGAGCTTGCGGCGAATATTCGGCATATACCGAAAATTCTTTATCACTGGCGTATGCATGCGGATTCTACGGCAGAGAATCCGGAAAGTAAGCTTTATGCTTATGAGGCCGGAAAACATGCGATCGAGGAACATCTGAAACGGTGTGGGCGTAAGGGAACCGTAGAGATTATGCCATTATGGGGAATGAATCATGTACGGTATGAGACGCCGGGAGATCCGCTTGTGTCAGTGGTGATCCCGAATATGGATCACACGGACGATCTTGACCGCTGTGTGCGTTCCATTTTAGAAAAAAATACGTATCCGAATGTAGAAATTCTGATTGTAGAAAACAACAGCCGGGAAAAGGCCACATTCGCGTATTATAAAAAACTGCGCGAGGAATTTCCGCAAATTCGTATTCTGCGTTGGGAAAAAGAATTTAATTATTCTGCGATCAATAATTACGGTGTGAAAAAAGCAAACGGCGAGTATATTTTATTGCTGAATAATGATACGGAACTGATAGAACCGGAGAGTATCCGGGAGATGCTGGGAGTTTGTATGCAGGAGAGTACCGGCTGTGTGGGTGCAAAGCTTTTGTTTGCGGACGATACCGTACAGCATGCCGGGATTGTTCTTGGCTTCGGCGGATTCGCAGGTCATGTATTTTCACGTATCGGAAAAGATGATCTGGGATATATGATGCGGGCTCGTATTATCGGTAATTTCAGCGCGGTGACGGCGGCCTGTCTGATGGTGCGCAGAGACGTCTACGAGCAGGCGGGAGGGCTTGATGAATCCTTCGCGGTGGCTTTAAATGATGTAGATTTCTGTCTGCGTGTGAGAGAGGCGGGATATCTGAATGTACTGCAGCCGTTTTCGATGTGGTATCATTATGAATCTAAATCGCGCGGTTATGAGGATACGCCGGAAAAAGCAAAGCGTTTTGAAAAAGAGGTGGCAAGATTCCGGGAGCGCTGGGGTGAGACAGTAGATGCGGGCGATCCGTATTATAATCCCAATTTCAGTGTGCAGAAGGAACCGTTCATGCTGCGGTAGCAGTCAAGAGAAGAAGTTGGCTCTTATGGTATTGAGAGAGAGAAACGTTCGGAATCATTATGTATCAGAAACAAGGGGCAGTGTATGCAGCAATTATTTATTGTACAAAGAAAAGGGTTTACGGCGGCACAACCTGATGTGTATGTAATAAAAGGATTTTTTGCAGAAAATTATTGCGGTGATCATTTTTTTCGGGCATTTTACGGAATGGAAGAACTGAAGACAGAACTGTTGGTGCAGGAGGGGGCAGCGGTTTATCGCAGATATCAATCGTTGGATAACGGCAGCTCCTATGTAGACAGAGAATATATTGTCTGCATACGGCTGCCGCGTAAAAAAGATCGCAGTAACCGGCTGCGAATCTTTGAATGTCAGGGGAGGGAGCGTGTGCTTCTGCTTCAGCCGGATGGACAGTTTCTGGAAAATGAAAGGAAGAAGCTGAACTGTAATATTGACAGTGTTCGTTATCTGACGGAGGAGGAGTGTAAAAAACATAATTTAAAGAAGACATCGGTGGATAAACGGTTTGCCGAGATCAGTGGATGGGCGCTTTCTGCCCGTCCGTTTTCCGTTGAAGCGCATGACAGTGAGGGAATACCTTTAGAAACTGTGACGAAAACAGCTGTCCGCAGGGATATAGAGGAAGAATTTGCGGAGTTCTTCAGTCAGAGACCGGCGGGATGGAAAGGGTTTTTATGTGGTTTTCAAACGGTATTTGAGATGCCGGATGGGAAAGCAGCCATTCAGCTCACAGACGGTCAGCGTACACGGGAAGCAGAAGTGGAAAGCATAGACGGAGAAATTATGCTGAGGATGAAAAAGCCGCCACGCACAGAGCGGATCCGTGAGATATACGGTGAGCAGGGCCTGAAAAAAATGGTGCGTGATTGTCTGTGTCGGGGAAAGAGGGAGAAACAATATCCGGAACCTCATAGAGTAGAGCAGCCATGCTATCATGATTGGCGGATGCAGAAGGAAGGAAAACAAAAGGAAACGCTTGTACAGCCGAAAGAACAGCCGCTTTTCAGCATTGTAGTTCCTCTGTTTCTTACAAAACGGGAACATCTTCAGGACTTGATAACGTCTGTTCAGGCGCAGACATATTCCAAATGGGAACTTTGTCTGTCGGATGGCGGCGGAAAAGAGTCAGAGCTTGGCGATTATCTGCGCAAGCTCTGTGAAACGGATGAGCGTGTCCGCGTGGTAAAGAGTGCGCAGAAACTTGGTATTTCTGAAAACACGAATGCGGCGCTGGCAATCGCTTCGGGCGATTATATTGTATTTACAGATCATGATGACCTGCTGCATCCCGAAGCGCTGGCAGAATGTGCGTCACATATACAAGCGCAGCCGGATATTGATTTGCTCTACACGGATGAGGATAAAATTTCAGTTGACAAAGCGATGTATTTTCAGCCTCATTTTAAACCGGATTATAATAGAGAACTGCTGCATAGCATGAATTACTTCTGTCATTTGGTAGTTGTAAAAAGAAGTCTTCAGCAGCAAGTTGGATTCTTGGATGCGGCATTTGACGGAGCGCAGGATTATGATTTCGTCTTTCGCTGTGCAGAGAAGGCAAAGCAGATCTGCCATATTCCGAGAGTGCTTTATCATTGGCGGGCACATCTGGATTCTACTGCGGAGAATCCGGAGAGCAAACGTTACGCGTTTGAAGCCGGGAAACGCGCGTTAAATGCGCATTATAAGAGATGCAGCATTCCGGCCAGGGCGGAACTTGACGAGGTGCTTGGCATGTACCGGAAAGTTTGGGAGAATACGGAAAGAATACCGCTGATTTCTGTGATCATACATGGCACATCAGAAACAAAGAAGGTTTTTCCGGATACCAAAGCGGAAGTGATTTATGCAAAGGGAACAGATGCCGCGGCTTTAAACGCGGCGGCGCAAAAAGCAAATGGAGAATTGCTTTTATTTTGGAATGCAGAACTTGAAAAACTGACGTCCAACGGTCTGCGCAATATGGCAGAGATTTGTCAGCAGGACGGTGTAGCGGCAGTTGGGCCGAAGGTAATCTACACAGACGGCAGAATACGTCAATGTGGTGTGATTTTTGAAAGAGACGGCGGATTGTATCGGGTATATGAAGGATTTGATAAAGAAGAGCTGGGGTATTTCGCACGGATGAATACCAGAATGGAAGTCAGCATTTTGCTGAAAGAGTGTCTGATGGTCAGACGCGATTTGTTTGAGAACATGGGCGGTTTTGATACGACTTTTAAAGAGGACTATTTTGATGCGGATTTTTGCATGCGCGTCAGAGAAAAGGGAATGCGAAATGTATACTGTCCGGCTTGTGTATGTACTCTGCCCTATAGGATGAAGGAGGAAACTTCCTTGAAAGGGCGTACGCTGTTTGCGCAGAGATGGAAAGATACATTGACGGCGGGAGATCCGAATTACAATCCGAATCTATCAGCAAGATGCGCAGATTATTCTCTTCGTTTACAATAGGTTGAAAACATGGTAAAGTATAAAAGAATCATTGACAAAATGGCTGCATATTTCAAAAAGAATGGCATTCGACAGGGAATTTACCGGATTTACCGCAAAGTTTTGCTGGCACGTCCGGTAAAATATGAAGTATGGCAGCGGCGTGCGCGTCTTTCGCAAAAAGAGACGCGCACACTGCAGCAGAAATATGCAGAGGTACTCTCACAGATGGAGATCTGTGAGAGTTTGCAGGAGGTTTTGAAGGCAGAAAAAGCCTATGCGTTCGTCGTGCAGGAAAAAAGCAGGCTGGAGGACAGCGCTCTGCCGCTTTTCGCAGAGGCGATTGTCAGACATCCGCAGGCAGACTTATTTTATTGTGACAGCGACCGTCTGCACCCGGACGGCGTACATTTAAAGGAGCCGTTGTTCAAACCGGAGTTTGATGACGTTTTATTAAAAGGGATGTCTTATGTGGACGGCGGATTTCTGGCAAAACGGGAATTACTAAAGCAATGTACAGAAGAGTGGCTGACAGATAATGAACATTGGCCATACGAGTTGTTTTGCCTTTGCAGTAAAAAGAGCAGCGGTATTTTCCATATTGCGCGGATGCTCTATCATGCGCCGGCAGACGGTAAAATCCTGTATCAAAACAAAAAGATGAAAAAAAACGGCGGGCATATGGTATCGATTCTGATTCCCAATAAGGATCAGGTCAAAATGCTTCAAACATGCGTAGAGAGCATCTATGCGCAGGCAGGAAATGTGGATTTTGAGATATTGATTTTGGAAAATAACAGCAGGGAGGAAGAAACCTTTTCTTATTATAAAGAATTGGAGCGTTCCCGGAAAGCGCGGATTATATATTGGAAATCCGGTTTTAATTATTCCGCCATTAATAATTACGGAGCGAGGGAAGCAAATGGGGATTACCTGTTGTTTTTAAATAATGATACAGAATTTAAAGGGAAGGATGTGCTTGGGGAGCTGTTAAATGCCGCAGGGGAAGAAAATGTCGGCGCGGTCGGCGCAAAACTTTTCTATCCGGATGGCACATTGCAGCATGCCGGGGTGATCTTAGGATACGGCGGGATTGCCGGACATGTTTTTGAGGGAATGAGAGAAAAGGAATTGCGGGAAATTCCCTGGAGCAGGGCAGTACGTCAGTACAGTGCGGTGACGGCAGCCTGTATGTTGGTAAAAAAAGAAATATTTACAGCAGTCGGCGGGTTTGACGAATCTTTTCAGGTTGCCTATAATGACATTGATCTGTGTCTTCGTATCCGTGCTTTAGGAAATAAAATTGTTTATACGCCGTTCGCGGAGCTGATCCATTATGAATCCGCGACAAGGGGATTAGAGCTGACGGCAGAAAAAGCACGGCGTGTAAATCAGGAGTCAGAACGTTTTCAGAGGCGTTGGAAAAAAGAGCTGGCAGCGGGAGATCCATTCTATAATCCAAATCTGACATTAGAAAAAAATGATTATTCGCTGCGGCGGTAAAACGGCGCGGTGTCAGAGATACGAGAGGGAGGAAGTTTTTAGTGAAACTTGCAGAAACCATAAAAGGAATAAAAAAAGAATATAAAATAGAATTGATTTTTTTGTTGGCAGTATTCAGTTATTATTTTTTGTGGGCGTACATTCAGCCGTTTAATGTTTCGCCGGATGAAGCGATGCGGTATGATGTAGCAAAATACATTTATAATCATGGCGGGGCGCTGCCGCACGGCGGTGATCCTGAAATTCGTAATGAAATTTGGGGTATTTCCTATGCGTTCAGTCCGATCGCAGCGTATATGCTGGGAGCTTATCTGATGAAGATTGTCAGCTTTGTCAACGCAAATCCGTTTGCGTTGCTGACAGCTGCAAGACTGGTCAGTATGTTTTTTGGAGTAGGAACGGTATTTTTTACGATCCGTATTGCAAAACGTGTGTTTCAGAACAGACGTATAGCCTGGCTGTTCATTCTGGCGGTGGCATTTTTCCCGAACATGGCGTTTTTGTCCTCGTATGTCAATAACGATACTATGGCGTTGTTTTCTACGGCCTTTATTACATATGTCTGGATTCGCGTGATGCAGGACGGGGAGTGGAACTGGAAAAACTGTATCCTGCTTGGAATTGCGGTCAGCTTCTGTGCGATGTCTTATTATAATGCATATGGATATGCGTTGTGCAGCATTATTTTATTTGTTATAACCTTCATGATCGGAAAGAACAAAAAAGAGTGCTTCAAAAAAATGATGGTGCGCGGTCTGGCAATTACCGGTATTTTTTTGGCGTTATGCGGCTGGTGGTTTGTGCGCAATGCTGTTATTTACGACGGTGATTTCCTTGGCAGGAGTACCATGACGGAATATGCGGAAGAGTACGCAGAAGAGGGGTATAAGCCGTCCGATCATATAACACCGCAGAAAGAAGGACAGAGCGTGTGGGAGATGGTTACCGGATATGGTCCGCATCCGTATAAATGGTATGGGATGGTAATGCGCAGTTTTGTTGGTATGTATGGCCATATGAATCATTTGCAGCCATATGGGTACTATCTGATCTGGTGGACATTTTTACTGGCAGGGTTGGCAGGCAGTGTGCTGATTCATCCGGGCAGGCTGTTTGCGGTTCGGAAAAATAAAACATGGCAGCTTTCCGGTATCGTACACTGGACGATGATCGTGGCGATGATTATTCCGAACCTGCTGAATATTTATTATTCTTATGCGAGCGATTACCAGCCGCAGGGACGTTACAGTATGCCGATGTTTATTCCGATGATGTATTTTGTAGTGATGGGCTGGCAGAATATCGGCAGGCTTTTTCTAAAAAAAGAGCGCAGAGTGAACGTGCTGATTTTCCATTTCTGCATGCTGGTTGTTGCGTTAGGCGTGTATAGCTATTATAGTGTATTTTTGCCGCTTTATCGGCCGGATTTGGCTGATATGGCAAATTGGTTCTAAGAAAGAGAAGTTTTAAATAGAACAGGAGGATAAAGATGATTGATTTTAACAAGGCACCGTTTACCGGAAAAGAAACGGAATATATGCAGCAGGCGATCCAGAGCGGAAAAATGTGCGGCGATGGACCGTTTACCAAACAATGTTCCAGATGGATCTGTGACAAATATCAGGTAAAGCATACCTTATTGACAACGTCCTGCACGCATGCGCTTGAGATGGCGGCATATCTGTCCGACATTCAGCCGGGGGATGAAGTGATTATGCCGTCGTATACGTTTGTTTCCACCGCAGACGCGTTTGTGCTGCGCGGAGCAAAAATTGTGTTTGTCGATATTCGTCCGGATACGATGAATATTGATGAAAAACTGATTGAGGATGCTATTACAGAAAAAACAAGGGCGATCGTGCCGGTGCATTATGCCGGAGTGGCCTGCGCAATGGATGAGATTATGGCGATTGCCAAAAAACATAATCTGAAAGTAATCGAGGATGCGGCGCAGGGCGTCAATGCGTTCTATAAAGGAAAAGCGCTTGGAACGATCGGTGATTTCGGCTGCTATAGTTTTCATGAAACGAAAAATTATACGATGGGAGAGGGCGGCGCGCTGCTATTCAATGATGACTGTTATCAGGAACGAGCGGAAATTCTGCGTGAAAAAGGAACAGACCGCAGCAAATTTTTCCGCGGTCAGGTAGATAAGTATACCTGGGTGGATTTTGGATCCTCTTACCTGCCGAGTGACTTGAATGCGGCTTATCTGTATGCACAGTTGGAAATCGCGGATAAAATCAACGATAAACGTCTGGAAATCTATCATTTATATGATCAGGCATTTGCCTCTTTGGAGGAGAAAGGCGTGTTGGAACGTCCGCATGTTCCGGAGTATGCCGTTCACAATGCGCATATGTACTATTTGAAACTGGAAAATTTGGAAGCGCGCACACGTTTCATTGAGCATTTGAAAGTAAACGGAATCCAGAGTGTATTCCATTATATTCCGCTGCATTCGGCAACAGCCGGAAAGAAATTTGGACGCTTCCACGGCGAGGACGTTTATACGACAAAAGAGAGTGAGCGTCTGGTGCGTTTGCCGATGTATTATAATCTGGAGATGGAAAACGTCAGATATGTGGCGGATACCATCTTGAAATACCAGAATTGGTAAACGGAGGCAAATATGAGCGAGGAGTATAAATTTCAGATGAAGCGTTTTGTGAAGGCGATATCGCCGTCATATGTCAGAAAGGGATATCGTTATCTGAAAATGCACGGTATGAAGCAGTTTGTGGTGCGTCTTGGCGAACGTTTTTCAGAGCGTGATATGGGGTACGAAACCTGGTTTACCCTAAATCGCGCGACGGAAGAGGAACTGGAACGTCAGAGAAAGACGGTTTTTGAGCATCCGATTAAAATCAGTGTGGCAGTTCCGGTATACAAAACACCGGAGAAATTTTTGCGGGCAATGATTGAGTCCGTGACGGCACAGACGTATCCGTTCTGGGAACTTTGCATAGTCGATGCCAGTCCGGTGACAACGGCGGAAAATGAGCCGCAGAAAAAGACGATGCTGACTGATATTATCGAGGAATACAGGGCGCAGGAAGAACGCATCCGTTATCAGATCCTGGATTCTAACGGCGGTATTTCTGAAAATATGAACCGCGCGGTCGGTATGGCAAAAGGAGAGTTTGTCGGTTTTCTGGATCATGATGATCTGTTAGAGCCGGACGCGCTTTTTGAAATGACGCAGATGATTTTGGCGGATGAAACGGTGGATGCTGTCTACACAGATGAGGATAAGACAGACCGAAAAGGGAAACAGTTTCTGACACCGAATATGAAGCCGGATTTTAATCTGGATCTGCTTCGTTCCAACAATTATATCTGTCATTTTTTTATCGTCAGAAGAAGTATTGCTATTTCGGTGGGCGGTTTTCACAGCGAGTTTGACGGCGCGCAGGATCATGATTTTATTTTCCGCTGTACAGAGGAAGCGAGGAAGGTGGCGCATGTACACAAAGTATTGTACCATTGGCGCACCCATGAGGGGTCCACATCGGATAATCCAAACAGCAAATTGTATGCTTTTGAAGCCGGAAAACGTGCCGTGCAGGCACACTTAAAACGCGCGGGCGTGGAGGCAGAGGTGTTGGATACGCCGGATCTTGGTTATTATCGGGTGAAATATCCGGTACAGGGCAATCCGATGGTTTCTATTTTGATTCCGAACAAGGATCAGAAGGAGACTTTGGAGAAATGTCTGAAAGCGCTGCGGGAAAAGACAGAATACGAAAACTATGAGATTCTGGTTATCGAAAACAACAGTACAACACAGGAGATTTTTGATTATTATAAAGAAATTGACGGCAGGAATCATGTGCGTGTGCTGTACTGGAAAGACGGCTTTAACTTTTCCGCAATCAATAATTTTGCGGCGAAGCAGGCAAAAGGAGAATATCTGGTTCTGTTAAATAATGATACAGAGATCATTACGAAAGGATGGCTCAAAGAACTGCTCGGCACCTGTCAGCGACCGGAGGTTGGCATGGTTGGTGCAAAGCTCTACTTCCCGGATGATACCGTACAGTCGGCGGGAACGATCATCGGCATGGGAGGACTGGCAGATCATGCGTTTGTCAATATGCCGCGTGCGCAGTCGGGTTACATGCACCGGGCATCGATACAGATGGATTTAAGCGGTGTGACCGCGGCCTGCGCAATGGTAAAAAAGAGCGTGTTTGAAGAAGTAGGCGGTTTTGAGGAAGACTTGACGGTTGCTTTTAATGACGTTGACCTGGGACTGAAAATAGTCACTGCCGGTTATCTGATCGTGTTTGATCCATATGCGGAAGTGTATCATTATGAATCGAAGTCAAGAGGTGCGGATGACGAGCAGAACGACCGTCATAAATGGGAAGTGCGTTATACGCAGGAAAAATGGGCGGATTTTCTGGCTGCGGGTGACCCGTGCTATAACAAAAATCTGACGCTCTCCAAGCATAATTTTTCTTTACGGAAATAGGAGACAAAAAGATATGCAGAAAGTATCTGTAATAATTCCTAATTACAATGGGGAACAATATATAAGAACCTGTCTGGACAGTCTGGCAGCGCAGACGCTGAAAGAGGTGCCGGTGATTGTCGTTGATAACGGATCGAAAGATCAGAGCGTGCAGATCATCCGCGAGGAATACCCGTATGTGACTTTACTGGAGCTTGATACAAACTACGGTTTTTGCCGGGCGGTCAATGAGGGAATCCGCGCTGCTCAGACAGAATATGTAATTCTTCTGAATAATGATGTCCGTGTGGCAGAAGACTTTGCGGAGATGTTGGTACAGACGATGGATGCGGACGCGGCTCTTTTTTCCTGTCAGGCAAAAATGCTGCAGATGGACCGACCGGAACTGATTGACAATGCCGGAGATTTTTATACGGCGCTTGGCTGGGCAGTTACGCGAGGCAAGGATATGAGGTCAGAGCTGTTTGAGGCGCGCACAAGTATCTTTTCCGCCTGTGCGGGCGCGGCGATTTACCGCCGCAGATTGTTTGAAAAGGTTGGCTATTTTGACGAGAAGCATTTTGCCTATCTGGAGGATGTGGACATTGGCTATCGGGCAAGGCTGGCCGGATTCCAAAACGCTTATGAACCGTCAGCGATTGTCTGGCACAAGGGCAGTGCAGTAACCGGTTCGCGTCACAATGCTTTTAAGGTGCGCAGTGCGGCGCGCAACAATTTGTATTTGATATATAAAAATATGCCGCTGTGGCAGTTTTGGATTAATTTTCCGCTTTTGCTAACAGGCTGGACGGTAAAGTTTCTCTTTTTCCTGACAAAAGGGCTGGGAGGTGCTTATATCAGCGGCTTGTGGCAGGGAATTCTGATGGCGAGAAAAGGGCGAAAAGTGCCGTATCTGGCAGAAAATTGTGACAACTGTTGGAAAATTCAGCTAGAATTGTGGCAGAATCTGAGGTTCTTATTTAGGAAAAACAGACGAATTCCGTAAGATTTTGTAATCGACAGTTGCTTTTTTAAGCGGTAAAGTGTATGATGTAAAAAGATATGGACAGAAGCGAGGAGTGAAACAGATTGATTAAAGATAATCAGAAATATTTTAATCGACTGCATGTCCTGATTGATGTATTGATTGTGATATTTTCGTATGTGGCGGCATGGTTTCTGCAGATAAAGATCTTTACAGATCCAGGAGCGGGAACATTACCGGATGAATTGTATCTGATGGTGCTTTTGCCGTTGGTTCCGGGAATGCTTTTCTTGTATTCTGCGTTTAATTTGTATTCGCCGAAGCGGGTGCAGGGACGCAGATTAGAATATGGAAACGTGATCAAAGCAAATCTGTTGGGGTGCCTGATTTTTCTGGCGGCGGCTATGCTGGCAAAACAGGTGGATTTTTCACGAGGCCTGATCGGTATCTTTTTTATATTAAATGTTACGCTTGATATCATTGCGAGGATTATTATACGCAAGGTGCTGATGGATATTCGAAAAAGAGGGATGAATTTAAAACATATCCTTCTGGTCGGATACGGCACTGCAGCAAAGGAATATATAGACCGTATTATTGAGAATCCGCAGTGGGGCTATAAGATTCGCGGGATTCTTGATGATGTTGCGCAGCGCGGCACAAATTACCGGGGGATTTCGGTGATTGGCCGTACGGATGAGCTGATGAATATTTTAGCTTTAAATTCACTGGATGAGATTGCGATTACGCTTGGGCTTGCAGAATACTACAAGCTGGAGCGTATTGTGGCGTCTTGCGAAAAATCCGGAGTACACACCAAATTTATTCCCGATTATGGAAACATTATTCCGACAAAACCGTATACCGAAGATTTGATGGGACTTCCGGTAATCAACATTCGATATGTTCCGCTGTCAAATACGTTTAATATGATTATTAAACGTCTGACAGATTTGGTTGGAGCGTCCATCTGTTTGGTTCTTTTTTCGCCGGTGATGTTGGTGGCGGCGATTCTGGTGAAAATTACTTCTCCGGGACCGCTGATTTTTAAGCAGGAGAGAGTGGGTTTGCACAACCGGCCGTTTATCATGTATAAATTCCGCTCGATGGAAGTACAGAAAAAGCAAAATGAGCAGAAAGGCTGGACGACAAAGAACGATCCGCGTGTGACAAATGTTGGTAAGTTTTTGAGAAAAACAAGTATTGATGAATTGCCGCAGCTGATCAATGTACTGCGCGGTGAGATGAGTCTGATCGGCCCGCGTCCGGAGCGGCCGCAGTTTGTTGAAAAATTCAGGGAAGAGATTCCCAGATATATGATCAAGCATCAGGTACGTCCGGGAATGACCGGATGGGCACAGGTGAATGGACTTCGAGGAGATACCTCGATACGAAAACGAATCGAGTACGATTTGTATTATATAGAAAACTGGACGTTTGGCCTGGATGTGAAGATTATACTTATGACAATTTACAAGGGGTTTGTAAATAAAAACGCATATTAGGGAAAAGAGGAGTATTATGGCGCGAAAGAAAAAAAGCAGGGAAGAAAGACGCAGTGGGGCACAGATAAACCAGCAGGGCTACCAGCCGTATCAGCCGTATCAGCCGATGGACGGCCAGCCAAACTATCAGGGAGGCAATGATCCGTATTACCAGCAGCCGATGAACGGTCAGCCGAATTACCAGGGAAACAGCGATCCATACTATCAGCAGCCGATGGGCGGTCAGCCGAATTATCAGGGAGGCGGCGATCCTTATTATCAGCAGCCGATGAACGGTCAGCCTTATCAGCAACAGTACAGCCGGAACACCGGCTATCAGCAGCCGGGAAGTGAAGCGCAGGCAGAAGCCTTGAGAAAGAAAAAGAAGCGCCGTACAAGAAAAATTGTGATGTTTGTGGTAGAGGTGATTGTTCTTGTAATACTCGCCGGCGCACTTTATATTGCGGCGGCATTTTCTAAGATGGAAACCGTAGAACTTGAAAATGAAGAAGAGATCAAACAGCAGGTGGTAGAACAGCTTGACGAAGAGGTTGTGGAACAGCTCAATGATTACTGGAATATTGCGTTGTACGGCGTGGATTCCAGAAGCGGGGAGACTTCCATGCAGACCAGAACAGATACCATTATGGTTGCCAGTATCGATCGGGCAACGAAAGAGGTAAAACTGGTATCGGTTTACCGTGATACGTATCTTGATAATACAGACGGTCATTATCGTAAGGCAACGGAATGTTATGAGGCGGGCGGAGCAAGCCGTTCGATCAATATGCTGAACAGAAATCTGGATCTTGACATTACGAACTATGTATCCGTGGATATGAGCGTTGTTGCGGAAGTGGTGGATATGGTCGGGGGCGTTGAAATTGACGTCCGGGATGATGAAATTACGCATTTGAACAATTATCAGGTAGAGGGGTCAGAGATTACTGGAAAAGAGATCATTCCGGTGACAGAGACAGGTCCGCAGGTATTAAACGGTCTGCAGGCGATGTCTTACTGCCGTATCCGATATACGGATGGTGCTGATTATGAGCGTACGGAGCGTCAGAGAACGGTACTGGGAAAGATTTTTGAAAAAGTACAGAAGCTGGATATCCTGACGCTGACGGGTATGATCGATCAGATACTGCCATATATCACGACCAATCTGACAAAGACAGAGATTTTAAGTCTGGCAAAAGATGTGGCTGCATATAAAATCGGTGAGACCGCGGGATTTCCGTTTAATAAAACCGCGATGGGATCGGACTGGGGCGATATCGTTGTACCGGTGGATCTGCAGTCAAATGTGACAGAGCTTCATGAATTCCTGTTCGGTACGCAGAATTATGTTCCGTCTTCTCAGGTACAGGAAATCAGTGCTTATATTTCGAACTATACAGGATATTATGCAGAATAAAAACATGGAAAAGGGCTGCGTAGCGCAGTCCTTTTCTGACGATTAGATATAGGAGGAATCCGCATGGATACTCGCACAATAGATGTTATCATCCCGGTCTGTAAGCCGGGACCAGTATTTGAAAAATTAATCAATGGTTTGGAGCGACAGACAAAACGTCCGTCGCGGATCATACTGATGAATACCGAAAAGGCGTGGTGGGATGCAGCGCCAATCGAGCGGGAACATTACGAGAATGGCCAGACACCGGAAGGAATACCTGTTTTGCTGTGCCATATCCGTGCAGAAGCATATGATCACGGTGGAACAAGAGATTTTGCGGCACGGCTGTCAAATGCTGATATTCTGGTATTTATGACGCAGGATGCTGTGCCGGCAGATGAATATCTGCTGGAAAATTTAACGGCTTCTCTTTCTGGTCGGACAGCGGCGGCCTATGCGCGGCAGCTGCCGCAGGAAGGCTGTCGTTTTCTGGAAAAATATACGCGCAGTTTTAACTACGGATCAGCCAGCCGTCTTAAGACAAAGGAAGATCTTGATATTCTTGGAATCAAAACGTATTTTTGCTCGAATGTTTGTGCCGCTTATGTGAGAGATATTTATTTGAAACAGGGCGGATTTGAAAAAAAGACGATTTTTAATGAGGATATGATATACGCAGCGGGGCTGATTCAAAGCGGTTATGAGGTTTCCTATGAGGCACAGGCAAGAGTGATTCACTCTCACAACTATTCAGCGCTGCAGCAATTTCATCGTAATTTTGATCTGGCGGTTTCTCAGTCGGACCATGCGGAGATCTTCGACGCTGTGCCTTCAGAGAAAGAAGGCATTCGTATGGTAATGAGTACCGTTAGTTATCTGATACGCGTGGGAAAGGCTTATCTGATCCCGGAACTGATCTGGCAGAGCGGCTGGAAGTATCTCGGCTATTTTCTCGGCAAACGTTATCGGCATCTTCCAAAAAAAATTGTTTTGTGCTGTTCGATGAATAAAAAATATTGGCAGGACAAAAATTTTTGATAGAGTTATCACAAATAAAACACAAATGATTGTTATGATAACTACAGATGAAAACGTTGGAGGTGTGATTTATGAAAAGAAAGAGAATGATAGCGCTTGGGCTGACTGCAGCGCTTACAGTAGGGGCGCTCGGCATACAGGCATACGGTCTGGAGGATACGAAGGAAGAAGAAAATCGCATCACTCTGGAAACTTCTATCAATATGGATGGGGGTGCAAAGCTGGAGGAGAGTTCCTTTAACAGCGACGAAGGGTTGGCCATTGCGGACATCCCGGTGCAGGAGGAGGCGCACGCGTCCCTTCCGAATATAAAAAAGGTGGCTGCGGATGTGATGCCGGCAATCGTAGCTATTACAAATGTGGGCGTAGAGCAGATAGATTTTTTCGGTACACGTTATGAGTTTGATTCTGAGAGTAGCGGTTCCGGTATTATTGTGGCAAAAAGCGATACCGAACTTTTGATCGCTACCAACAATCATGTGGTTGAGGGAGCGGAAGAACTGACAATCTGCTTCAGCGTCACGATGGATGATCCGGAAGACGAGGATGAAAAACTGGTGCCGGCGCAGGTGAAGGGAACGGATTCTTCTCTGGATCTGGCGGTTGTGGCAGTAAAGTTAGATGATATTTCCGAGGAAGTGGCAGATAAGATCGGTATCGTGCAGATGGGAGATTCCGATACTGTGGAGGTCGGTGAATGGGCGGTTGCAATCGGTAACGCGCTTGGTTACGGACAGTCTGTAACATTCGGGATCATCAGCGCGCTGGACCGTGAAGTGAGTGTCAATACAGCAAACGGCGTGGTGACAAATAACATGCTGCAGACAGATGCAGCGATCAACGGCGGCAACAGCGGCGGCGCGCTGCTGGATATGGAAGGTCGCCTGATCGGTATTAACTCTGCTAAAGCTTCCGCAACAGGTGTGGAAGGTATGGGTTACGCGATTCCGATCAATGCGGCAAAAGATACAATCGAGGAATTGATGAACCAGACCACCAGAACGAAAGTGGATGAAGATAAGGCGGGCGCGCTTGGCGTGGTTCCAATCGATGTATCTGAAGAAGCGGTTCAGATTTACAATTTGCCGGCCGGCGCATTTGTTTCCAAACTGACAGAGGACAGCGCGGCAGAAAAAGCGGGTATTCGCCAGGGCGATATCATCACAAAGATAGAAAAGACATCCATTTCATCCAAGGCGGATCTTATGGAGCGCATGAAATATTACGCAGCGGGTGAGACAATTGTTATTACGGTAAAACGTGCCGGTGAGAATGGTTACGCGGAAAAAGAATTTGAAGTAACACTTGGCAAAAAATCAGATCTGCCGAAGTCTGAAAATGAACTGAGGACAGACGATGGCTCGCAGAGAGAGAATAGAGAAGACGTTCCGGAAGAGTATTATGATTACGGCTATGATGACGGTTATGGCGGGTATTTCGGCGATTTTGATGATTTCTTCGGTGGGTTCGGTTTTTAAATGACCGTTTCAATCGGATAGAATGCAGGCAGTAAAGAGGGTATCCCATGAAAATGGAACACCCTCTTTTGTGTCCGAAAAAAGATAAAACTTTACTTGTATAAGCAAAAGGAATATGATATTATTACTTATGATGGGCTAGTTATATACAGTCAAAGGAGAGGATTCAGTGTCAGAAGAAAAAGATACTTTAAGAGAAGAGGAACAAGATAAAGACGAATATGAAAAAATCTGCTACATTTGCCATCGCCCGGAGAGCAAAGCCGGAAAGATGATCGAATTGATGAATCAGATTACGATTTGTCCGGACTGTTTACAGAAGTCGTTTAATGCGATGAGTACGATGGATGAGAACAGTTATCGGGAACTGATGGAATTATCCAAAAAGTTTCCAAATATGCAGATGATTCATCTGTCAGATATGCCGGAGGAGATTCCCAAACGGCAGCGTGTAAAAAAGAAAAAATCCCCAGAAGAAGCAAAAAAAATATTTGACATCAAGTCTATTCCGGCTCCGCATAAGATCAAGGCAGGATTGGATGAGTATGTGATCGGGCAGGAATATGCCAAAAAAGTAATTTCTGTCGGGGTTTACAATCATTATAAGCGTGTGGCGACTGGCACGATGGATGAGATTGAAATCGAAAAGTCGAACATGCTGATGATCGGACCGACTGGTTCTGGCAAGACCTATTTGGTCAAGACACTTGCAAAGCTTCTGGATGTGCCACTTGCAATCGCGGATGCTACATCGCTGACAGAGGCTGGTTATATCGGTGATGATATTGAAAGCGTTGTGACGAAGCTTCTGGCGGCGGCGGACAATGATGTGCAGCGCGCGGAACAGGGTATTATTTTTATTGATGAAATTGATAAGATTGCAAAAAAGAAAAATACTAACCAGAGAGATGTAAGCGGAGAATCCGTTCAGCAGGGAATGTTAAAACTATTAGAAGGCAGTGATGTGGAGGTTCCGGTAGGAGCCAACAGTAAAAATGCCATGGTCCCATTGGAAACGGTGAATACGCGCAACATCCTGTTTATATGCGGCGGGGCATTTCCGGGACTGGAAGATATCATTAAGGAGCGTCTGAATAAACAGGCTTCCATTGGTTTCCGCGCAGATCTCAAAGACAAGTATGACAACGATCCGAACATTTTGGACAAGGTAACCATTGAGGACATCCGTTCATTCGGTATGATCCCGGAATTTATCGGACGTCTCCCGATCATATTTTCTCTGCAGGGTCTGACGAAGGATATGCTGGTGAAAATCTTAAAAGAACCGAAAAATGCGATTTTAAAGCAGTATCAGAAACTGCTGGCGTTGGATGAAGTACAATTGGAGTTTGAGGACGGAGCGCTGGAGGCGATCGCGGAACGCGCGCTGGAGAAAAAGACAGGTGCGCGGGCACTGCGGGCGATTATTGAAGAAATAATGCTTGATATTATGTATGAAATTCCCAAAGATGACAATATTGGTAAAGTAACGATTACCAGGGAATATGTCGAGCATACCGGCGGTCCGCAGATTACCCTGAGAGGAGATTTGGCAATTTATGGATGAATTACAGGAACAGTTTATGAAAACACTGGAAGGCCTGTTGGTTAGTGCAAAATCAAAGAAAAATGTGCTGACTTACAAAGAGGTGAATGATGCATTTGGTGCGATACCACTTCAGGAAGAGAAGATGGATCTGGTTCTGGAATATCTGGAAAAGAATAATGTAGACATTCTCCATGAAGAAAATGCGGATGACACAACAGAACTGCTGCTGGATAATGACGACGATCTCCTGCTTGCGGAAGAAGAAGTTGAGATCATTGATGATACAGATGTTCTGGAAGGTGTTAGTACTGAAGACCCGGTGCGTATGTACCTGAAGGAAATCGGTAACGTGCCGCTTCTTTCCACAGAAGAAGAAGTGGAACTGGCAAAAAGAGTGGAAGAAGGCGATGAATCCGCCAAGAAACAGCTGATTGAGGCAAACTTGCGTTTGGTTGTCAGCATTGCTAAAAAATATGTTGGCCGCGGCATGCCTTTTCTGGATCTGATTCAGGAAGGAAATATGGGGCTGATGAAGGCGGTTGATAAATTTGATTACGCCAAGGGCTTTAAATTCAGTACTTATGCGACATGGTGGATCAGACAAGCTATCACCAGAGGGATTGCGGACACAGGAAGAACGATCCGTGTGCCGGTGCATATGGTTGAAACAATTAATAAGACATTGCGCATGACCAGGACGCTTCTGCAGGAGCTTGGCCGCGAACCGACCTCTGAGGAAGTGGCGGAAAAGCTTGGCGTACCGGTATCCCGTGTGCGAGAAGTGTTAAAAATTTCCCGCGATCCAGTATCTTTGGATACGCCGATCGGTGAGGAGGATGACAGCCATCTCGGTGATTTTATCGAGGATGATTCCGCGCTTTCCCCGGCAGATTCTGCAGCATTTTCCATGCTTCGTGAAGAACTTGGCACTGCGCTGGAATCTTTGACTGACAGAGAACGTCAGGTAGTGCAGTTGCGTTTCGGTCTGGTAGATGGCCGGGCAAGGACGCTTGAAGAGGTTGGAAAAGAGTTCAATGTTACACGTGAACGTATCCGTCAGATTGAAGCAAAGGCTTTGAGAAAGCTTCGTCATCCGTCCAGAAGCAAACGTTTGAAAGATTTTTTGGTATAGTATTATAAAAAAGGTTTTGCCCAAAGGCAGTGATATGCTTTGGGGCGAACCTTTTTTTGTGTGATAAAGATGCTTTGTGAAGAATGTATTGCGGCGGAGCAGGATAATTTTGTATAGTACAGGCCGGGCAGTTCATATATTGTAAAAAGAATGGCCGGGGGCTACAGCAATGCAAAAACAAAGAAAAAGACTGGAAAAAATCGTAGAGCGGCACCGCACAGGCGGGCTGCTGTTTTTATGTACACTTTTGGTAATAGCAGGGAGCGTGCGCTTTAGCAGTCGAGCCGTACAGAGCAGCAGTCGGGCGGGAGCGCGGGAATTGCCGATTTATTGTGTAGATACGGACAAAAAACAGGTAGGTTTGTCGTTTGATGCAGCTTGGGGCAATGAGGATACGCAGCGGATCTTGGATATTCTTGGAAAATATAAGCTGCATGCAACCTTTTTTATGACTGGCGGCTGGGTAAAATCGTTTCCGGAGGATGTAAAGAAGATTGCTGCAGCCGGACATGATTTAGGCAATCACAGCGAAAACCATAAAAATATGAGCCAGCTTTCAAAAGAAGAAAAGATCAGCGAACTGATGACGGTACATAACCGGGTAAAAGAATTGACCGGAATTGAGATGAAACTGTTTCGCCCGCCATACGGCGATTATGATAATGAGGTTGTTCTGACAGCGATGGAATGCGGCTACTATCCGATACAGTGGTCGGTGGACAGTCTTGATTGGAAGGATTATGGAGTACAGGATATTATAGAACGAGTTACGAAACACAAAGCGCTTGCAAACGGAGCGATTATTCTCTGCCATAACGGCGCGAAATACACAGCGCAGGCTTTGGAGGGAGTGATCTGCGGTCTGCAGGAGCAAGGGTATGAAATTGTCCCCATTTCGGAACTGATCTATAAGGAGAAGTATCATATGGACAGCGCCGGTAAACAGATCGCGGATTAAAAGAAAACAGAGCATTCCGGATTTTGGCGGAATACTCTGTTTTCTTTTAATATAGGAAATTCACATTTTTGAGGAATTGTTTTACCATCCGTTTGCGATATGATCGTTGTAGTCGGATTGTGTCACCCAGTTGCCACAGTTTGGACATAGAAGATACTTCTCATGACTGTTTTGCATCGCGTAGGCTTCTTCAGCGGCTACATGATTAGCGTACGGAGAATATCCGCTGGCATCAGGAACCGTGGAAAACCACTGGAAACAGTAGTTGCATTGACCGTATTGACCGGTGGAATCGAACTGTCCGCCGTCATCGGAAGAATCATAATCCGGATTCGTATTTGAATTAGAATTTGTATTACCGGATGTACCGTTTATATAATCGATATAAGCTTCTTCCTGTGCCACATGATTGGAATACTCCGAGGTTCCGTCATCCAGAAGATTTGTAGAGAAGGAACCGCCGCAGTAAGGACAGGTGTTATAGGTATATTCCTGCGCTGGCGCTTCTGTCGGAGCAGTGGTTTCGCTCTGTGCCTGTGTTTCGGACTGCTTCTGATTTGTGCTCGGTGTGCGCGGAGCGTTGCTGGTACTGGAATTTGGCGAAACTGTTTTGCGTTTATTTGTTTCACTCTGCTTTTCGGATTCTTTTTTCGCTGCTTTTTCTGTTTTAGATTCTGTTTCAGACTCTGTCTCAGACTGGGTTTCTGTCTGCGTTTCGGTCTCGATCGGTTTTCTGCGGCATCCCGGCAGAACAAGCGCACAACAGACTAACGTCAGCAGCAGCCAATGCATCCGTTTTTTCATTGTTTATTCTCCCCTTTTCTGTTGAAATGATAAAAGCTGTCATTCACGGCAGAAACAAACGTATTGACAACTAAACACAGTATATATCAGATGATACCTAAAAGCAAGAAAAGTTCTTGCTAATTTTTTCTATCCGACTTATAATCTAGTTACTAATGAGGTGAAGAATATGACAAAAAGAGAGTTTCTTAATACCCTGCAGATGCAGCTTGAGGGAGAACTTACTCCGTCACAGGTTGAGGGACATCTGCGTTATTATAGTGAATATATATCAGACGCGATTGCTTCGGGAAAAACAGAGCAGGAGGTGATGGCGGAACTGGGCAGTCCGGTTTTGATTGCGAAAACTATTTTGAGTACGGCTCAGGTAGCTGAAAATTATGATTCTTCCTACCAGCAGAACGGTTATGATAGTGGCAGAAATGACTGTGATTATCAGGAAGAGGATCGGCAGAGTGATTATTTTGGCGGAAAGATGCATACGTGGAATGTTAACACGAAGGTTTTGAAATGGGTGATTCCGATTGCTGTCGGTATTGTGCTTTTTGTAGTATTTTCCCTGGTCGGATCTTTGATTATGCTGGTAGCGCGCTTTTTTGTTCCTCTGCTGTTGATTGTGCTGGTAATCTCGTTGTTTAGAAGGCATGGAGGCAGATGAGATGGAAGTAATCACAGATTATAAGCTTCTGCTGGATACTGCGGTGCTGGCTGGAGAAATCATGCTTAGGAGCGGGGCGGAGGTTTATCGTGTGGAGGATACGATTCATCGTATGCTGGCGGTGTCGGGCTTGAAAACGACGGAGGCATACGTGACTGCGACCGGACTGATCGTGACGCTTGACGACCCCAATATGGATTCTTTGACGGTTGTCAGACGCATTCGAAACAGAGATACAAATTTAAGCCAGATAGCAGAGACAAATCAGATCTCCCGGCGTTTTTGTACGGGGGATCTGACTTTAAAAGAAGCTTTTCGCGAACTGAAACACCTGCAGGTACATCCGTATACGCAAATGGAGAGTAATTTTGCTGCTGTTTTGGTGGCGGGCTTTTTTGCTGTCCTGCTTGGCGGTACGGCGGTGGACGGTATTGCGGCGGGAATTGTTGGTGTGGCACTGGTGGCGGTGCTGGCGCTTTTTAAAAAACTGGAATTGAATGCTTTTATGGAAAATGTGCTCGGGTCGGTGGTGATTGGCGTTACGGCGATTTTACTGGGGCGTTTTTGGCCGGGCGGTATTGATACGGATATTGTAGTGGTTGGTGCAATTATGCCGATTGTACCGGGGGCGGCGCTGACGACGGCTGTGCGCGACACCCTGCAGGGAGATTATGTGGCGGGCGGCGCCAAAATCCTGGAAGCGATTTTGAAAGCGACTGCGATTGTAATCGGTGTCGGAGCGGCCACTCTTTTTATGAGGGGGATGGGCATATGGTAATACAGGTAATCAGTGCGTTTATTGCTATAGTAGCGTTTTCTGTACTGATGGAGACACCGAGGCGTTTTCTGGTACACAGCGGCATTACCGGAGCAATCGGATGGTTTGTTTATCTGGTTGTCAGCGAACGTATGGGCATCATTTGGGGGAATTTTATCAGTGCGTTGGTGATAGCTTTTATTTCACATTATTTTGCGCGGTGCTTAAAAACTCCGGTGACGTTGTTTTTGATTTCCGGAATCTTAACGTTGGTGCCGGGAGCGGCTATGTATCGTACCGGTTATGAATTGTTTATGGGAAATATGCAGGCGGCCGGTATGTATCTGTCGCAGACCGCGCAGATCGCAGGTGTGATTGCTCTGGCAATTTTTATTATGGATACGGTATTTTTAGTATTAAAGAAAATAAAATCGTAGAGAAAAGAAAAAGAATCTCGTTTGTGAGATTCTTTTTTGCTGTATAACGTGAAACAGCAGATAGGGGAGCTACCTGCTGTTTCGAGGGGAGTATAAATAATTAATAAGGGGTCGTAAGAGATGTCTCTCTTACGAAAAGAATTATAATATAGATTGGAAAAAAATGCAATACATATTTTTAAAAATATTACGGAATAATAGTAATTGTAAGGAAAAATTAACAATCGCAGGAGGAAATGATCATGGCAAAGAATAAAAAAGCACAGAATACAGTTACAACAGATTGTGGTTATAATAAGAGCAGCAATACCACAAGTGGTGCTTCCGACAGCAATGCCAGAAATAAAGCGCAGAACAAAACCACAAATGAGGGAAACAGTACAAAAGCTGAGAATCGTGCTCAGAACTGTAATTATTAACAAATCATTCCAAAGAGCGGAGTCGTCGCAGATGCGGCGGCTCCGTTCTTTGACATAGAAAAGTTTTTACATTTTTCCATAAAAAATGCTGCACGGGATGCATACATACTTTGATTCGCATATGCCAGCTCTCCTGCATAAAATAACATATAGGAGGAGGGAGCATTTGATATGAAATTTGAAATGATCACGCCAGGGCAGTTGGATGAGTATGTAGGCAATACGGAGACGCTTATCATAGATTTGAGAGAATCAGAAGAGTTTGTGCAGCGACATATACGGGGCGCGGTAAACATTCCGTATGAACGATTTCAGAAAAAAATGATGTTTCCGATGGATATGGAATTGATCTTGTATTGCGAACGGGGAAGCGTCAGTATTTCGGCGGCGCGCAGCTTGTCTGAGAGGGGATATAGAGTAAAAACAGTGGTTGGCGGTATTCATGCTTATCGAGGACCAAATACTGTGTCGGATTTCGGCGTTTAAAATCAGGCAAGACGTATTGACAGAAACGGCGGCAAGGCATTAATATAGAGGTCAGATTATGAAAGGGGTACACCGGATGAAACCTGTGGAACTGATCGCACCCTGCCATTTTGGTATGGAGGCGGTATTAAAAAGAGAAATTATAGATTTGGGCTATGAAATTAGCCAGGTAGAGGATGGAAAAGTCACTTTTTGGGGTGACATGGAAGCCGTCTGTTATGCAAATATGTTTCTTCGCACTGCGGAGAGAATATTATTAAAGGTAGGAAAGGTACACGCAGAAACGTTTGATGAGCTGTTTGAGGCCACGAAGGCCCTGCCCTGGGAAGATTATATTCCTAAAGACGGCAAATTCTGGGTGGCGAAGGCAACTTCCATTAAAAGCAAGTTGTTCAGCCCGTCTGATATTCAGTCAATTATGAAAAAAGCGATGGTAGAGCGTTTGAAAACTGTTTACCATCAACAGTGGTTTGAGGAGAGCGGCGCAGCTTATCCGGTGCGTGTTTTCTTTATGAAGGATGAGGCGGTCATCGGACTTGACACATCCGGTGATTCGCTTCACAAACGGGGATATCGTCTGCTGACTAGTAAAGCGCCGATTACAGAAACCTTAGCTGCGGCATTGATTATGTTGACGCCATGGAAGAAGGAACGCATTTTAGTCGATCCGTTTTGCGGCAGTGGTACCATTCCCATCGAGGCAGCTATGATGGCGGCGAATATCGCGCCGGGATTAAACCGCAGCTTTTTAGCAAACAGCTGGGATAACTTGATTCCAAAAAAATTATGGTATGGAGCGGCGGATGAGGCGAATGATCTGATCGATACCAATGTGTCTGTCGATATTCAGGGATATGATCTGGACGGCAATATTATAAAAGCGGCGCGGGAGAATGCAAGAAATGCAGGTGTGGATCATTTGATCCATTTTCAGCAGCGTCCGGTAAAGGATCTGAGTCATCCGAAAAAATATGGTTTTGTGATTACTAATCCGCCTTATGGAGAACGTATTGAGGAAAAGGAACATCTGCCGCAGCTTTATCGTGAAATCGGTCAGGGATTTTCCAGATTGGATTGCTGGTCGGAGTATGTGATTACGGCATATACAGATGCGGAAAAATATATTGGCAAAAAGGCGGACAAGAACCGGAAAATTTATAATGGAATGATGAAAACCTATATTTATCAATTCCTTGGCCCGAAACCACCGCGCAGACAGGCATAAGGGGTAGAGGCTGATGAAAACAATCGAAAGAGTTCTGTCGGTGGTATTGGTGGTGCTGCTTGTGATACTGGCCAGAGATTTGCTGAAGGAGAACGGCCAGATAGAGAAGGAGCGCAGGCAGGAGCAAAATTATGCCGAATACAGACTGACCAGAACGAGAGAAGAACTGCCTTCTTTTTTTGACGCACGTGCAATCGGCCGTAATCCGCAGGTGAAAAATCAGGGAACGCTCGGTACTTGCTGGGCCATTGCCGCATCTTCAGCGATGGAGGCGCAGTTTTTACCCGGAGAGCAGCTGGTGTTTGCGGCCGACCATATCTCTTTGCAGAATTATTTTTCCAAAGAGCAGAATGACGGCGGCGATTATACGATGGTGATGGCTTATCTGGCAGGCTGGCAGGGGCCGGTTCTGGAGACGGATGATCCATACGGAGACGGCGTTTCAGACGAGACGCTTTTGCCGGTGAAACATGTGCAGGAGATGCAGATTGTTAAAAATAAGGACTATGAGGCGATCAAGCAGGCGGTTTATCAGTACGGAGCAGTGCAGACATCTATTTATATGGATCTTCGCAATGCTTTTGCGTCTTCAGTGTATTACAATCAGCTGGAACATTCCTATTACTATGACGGGCAGGAGAAGTCTAATCATGATATTTTGATCATCGGCTGGGATGACTACTATGACGCATCTCGTTTTAACCGAAGTACGGCAAAAAACGGTGCGTTCATCTGTCAGAACAGCTGGGGAGAGGAATTTGGTGAACAGGGAATTTTCTATGTCTCTTATGAGGATGTTAATATCGGCAATAACAGCATTATTTATACGAATATAGAAGAAACGGATAACTATGATCATATTTATCAGACGGACAATTGCGGTTGGGTAGGTCAGCTCGGTTATGGGGACGGCAGCTGCTGGTTTGCGAATGTCTATACGGCATCCGGTCCGGAGTATTTGCAGGCGGCGGGACTTTACACAGTTGGAAAAAATACCGAATATGAGCTCTATGTGATTCGTGATTTTGAAGATTTTTCAGCGTTCCAGAAAGATGCGCCGGTATTGACGGGGAAATTGGAGCAGATCGGCTATTATACGGTAAAACTGCCGGAACCGGTTGAACTGGAAGAAAACGAGCGCTATGCGGTTGTCGTGCATATTAATACGCCGGATGAAAAATATCCGGTGGCATCGGAATATGTGGCAGACGAGGCGACAGAGGGTGTTACAATTGCGGATGGAGAGGGCTATATCAGTCATAACAGTCTATTTTGGACACGCGCAGAGGAAGATTATGCATGTAATGTGTGCCTGAAAGCTTATACAAACAATAGATAAAAGGGAGAGCCATGAAGAAAAAGATTATTTTTGCTACGGGAAATGAGGGAAAAATGAAGGAAGTGCGCATGATCCTGAAAGAACTGGAGATTCCGGTGCTTTCTTTAAAAGAAGCAGGGATTATTGCGGACATTGACGAGAATGGAAAAACGTTTGCGGAGAATGCGGTGATCAAGGCAACGGAAATTCAAAAGCTGACGGATGCGGTTGTGCTTGCGGATGATTCCGGATTAGAGATTGATTATCTGAATAAGGAGCCGGGGATTTATTCTGCGCGTTACATGGGAGAGGATACGTCCTATGATATAAAAAATGCGGCAATTCTTGAGCGAATGGACGGAGTGCCGGAAGAGAAACGTACGGCTCGTTTTGTCTGCGCGATCGCCGCGGCGCTGCCGGACGGTACTGTACTGACCAGTGAAGGTGTGATGGAGGGAAAAATCAGCCATCAAATTGCCGGAGAAAATGGCTTCGGCTACGATCCGATTTTTTATCTGCCGGAATACGGATGCACTTCTGCGGAAATTACTCCTGAGCAGAAAAATGAGATCAGCCACAGAGGAAAAGCGCTGATGCAGATGAAAGAATTGCTGAAAAAATATTTATAATTAAAATGAGGAGAAACCTTCATGAAGGTACTGATTGTCAGTGATACGCATCGCAGTGATCGCAATCTGGTGCGTGTGATGAAGTTGGAGGGACCGGTGAACCGCGTCATTCATCTGGGGGATATTGAGGAAAGCGAGGGGGCGATTCAGAAAATCGTTGGTTGTCCGCTTGACATTGTGTGCGGCAATAACGATTTCTGGTGTGATCTTCCAAAGGAGAAGGAAATTACGATTGGAAAATATCGGGTGCTTTTAACACACGGACATACTTATTTTGTGTCACTCGATACACAGATGCTGAAAAGAGAGGCGTGTGCGCGAGGAATACAGATTGCCATGTACGGACACACGCATCTTCCTAAAATTGAAGAAGAACAGGGAGTGATTGTTTTAAATCCCGGTAGCTTGTCCTATCCCCGTCAGCAGGGACGGCAGCCGAGCTATATTGTGATGGAATTTGATGCGGATGGAGATGCTCAGTTTACACTAAAATATCTCGATTGAAAAAGCAAAAAAAAGATAAAGTAAAAAAATAAAAAAAATTTCAAAAAAACAGTTGACATTTGTAGAAGGGTATACTATAATCATCAGTGCGTCGGTTGAGGGATGCAAAGGAAAAGAATCGGGGTGTGGCTCAGCTTGGCTAGAGCGCCTGGTTTGGGACCAGGAGGTCGCA
>CALDMO010000018.1 GCA_937915375.1 uncultured Marvinbryantia sp. | reverse complement strand
ATTTATGGTCTTTGCTGAAAGCACAATAATCAGTCATTGGCAGCTCCTTTCCGGGCAGCATCTTCTCTTGTAAAAATCAAAAGATTATTATCCACTAGAACATCAATAATTGCAGTTTCTGCTGATCCTTCACATATACACGCTATATATGGTGCTAACTTCATCCTACCGCCCCCCTTATTTAATTGAAGCGGCCAGATTTTTCTTCAAACGCATATATACTTCATACGCTGGAGTTGTTCCTTCCAGGAATCCGCTTTGATATGCATCGCTCTTCTTAATATCGTTGCGCTTTAGAATATAGCTCAAGTTTTCCACTGTGATGCCATTTCGATTTCTTACAATACAAATCCCATCATTTCGGTCATATTCATCTAGCAGTTCCGGATAATGCGTTGTAAAAATCAGCGTTCCGCCTCTTTTGTTAAGTCGGCTGTCCATGAAGAAGCGCATCAGAGTAGTTACAATTTCTTTATTAATACCATCCTTCCCAACTGAGATTCTCATCCTCAGTTATGGCACATATTACCGCACGCCTCTGTACATAGCAACCTATTTTTTGCGGTCTTTTGGACGGCCCATCTTCTCCTTTACCTTGTCCGGCACATCGATTAGCCCGAACCGATAGAACATTCCGTATATGTAGGTCACGCCCCGGATATCACCCAGAGCTTTCGGGCGGTCTACTACCTCCCCTTTAATATTCTTCAGCGCCAAAACTATAGAACTCCATGCCAGGCTTTTACTATTCTCCCGTCGGTCAATCCACAGCTCTTTCGTGTACTCACCGTTCCTGCCTTTTTTAATTTCGTAAGAGAATGGCAATCCAGAGTAGGTTTTAAATCCTACCCCGGCATAGGACACAACCATGCCCCAGAAGTTTTCTTCTGTCGGATCAACCCTCCACCGCTTCATTGCTCTGTATCTCCGCTGCCGCTCTGCTCCGACACTAATCTTCTCTTTGGATGCAGTACTTGGGTAGTACACGCCCTTTTTATAAGGCAGATACGAGGTAACAGAGGCTTTGGAAAGTTTCAGGGTGTTTGCAGTTGAGAGTATGGAGGTTTTGTAGTCCTGTGTTTCTCGGTATTCTTCAAAAGTGTTTTTTACTTTTTCCGCCACTTCTGATTCATACACACCTGCCGTGATGAGCAGCTTCCGTACCTTGATGGGGTTTAGAGCCAGAGCATCGCCGATGGCCTGCAAGGACATCTCAGCATCATAAAGTGCCACAGCACTTTCCATCTGCTCTTTCAGATTTTTCCCGGCATCGTACTCTGGCTTCAACTTCTTCCGGCCACCGCCTGGTTTTCTTGTTTTCTTCATTTTACTCATGCAGCTCCAACGGCAGTCCGTCCGGGTCATGGAAGAAAGTCATCTTCTTGCCGGTGTAATCATCCACACGAATTGGCTCACATTCAATTCCTACCTCTGCCAACTCATTCACTGTCTGCTCCACGCTCTCCACACAAAATGCAAGGTGACGCAGCCCACAGGCCTCCGGGCGGTTCACACGCTTCGGCGGGGTTTCTTCTGCAAAAATCTCCAGCTCTGTGTGTTCGTTAACACGCAGATCCAGCTTCCAGTCTTTACGCTCTGGGCGATAGTTTTCTCTGATGACAGAGAATCCCAGCTTGTTCACATAGAAATCCTTAGCTGCTTCATAGTCAGATACGATGATTGCAATATGATGTATTTTTGATAAATTCATTTTCTCACGCTCCATTTCTTTAAATTTTGTTCTTCTTTTATTTTCGTTATAAACTATACGGAAACCTTCAAAAAATACCGTGCGAACTCCTGGAGTTCAGTTTGTCCACACGGCATTTATTTTTTTGGTTCTTGTTTATTTCAGCTTTTCCAGAATCTCGTCCGCACTCATCCCGCTTGCCAGCAATTTCTTCAGCACAGCCTCTGCTTCGGTCTTCTTAGCTTCTTCTCTTTCAAATCAGCCTTCAAAGTGTCAATGTTGGCAGTGATGGAAGTGATCTCGGTATTCAGAGACGCAATAGTCTCCTGCTTCTCTGCGATCTGGGATGCGTAGTCTTTGGTGATATTAGTTTTGGGACGTTTTTTGCTGCCTTTCGTTCTGGGCATAGGTGATGACCTCTTTCCTTTTATAGTTGTTTAAGTATAGCACTGTGTTGGTGTGAGGGTAATACTGTCATTAAACCACAGCCCATTTGCTATCCAAGAAATCAGGAATCTCATCCATAGTAACCGGAGTATATCCTACGCCAAAGTCATTGTCACAATTGAGATATCCCATCGTTGGCAATCCATTGGTCTCTTGGCTCAGTTTTTGAAGAGCATCACTATTTTCTATTTCTTGTTTCACACTTTTGGAAATGAAGTAATTTTCTGTGTGTGCAAACAACAAGTAGTTCAGATATTTTAATACTTTATCTTCCGAACTTGAGTTAATTTGGTGTCTAAGGCTTCTGTAGAACTTATCACGTTTGTGATAAAAAGCCAACACAACACTTTGATTCTTCAATGGAAAAAAGCAAAGATGCATGTACTGCATTCTAATATTCGAATTATAATCATACACATCATTAACCTTTTTCCCTTCCATATCCGATGGAAGTGCTATTGCTGACTGTGCTGCAATTGGAATTACATACGGCAGAACTTTCCAAAATAGAACCTGATATCCGCCTGTTTCATTCCGATCTGCAATACCCTTGTGGAAAAGCATTTCCTCCTCAAATTCATCCGCATCAAGTTCTTTTAATCCAATTAAATCTTCAACATTATCAAAACAGGAAAACTTTTTCTGCTGAATTTTAGCAAGTTCTTTTTCTGTTGCTCTCTTACTCATCAATAGCAGCATATCCTTCACCGCTATCTCTGCCAACATTTTATCTGTTGGATTTTTAATCAAATTAGCTTCATTCTCGTAATCCTGGAAAAATGTTCCATCACATCTTCTGCATATATAATTAAATGTCCCTGACTTATTGACACCATTTTCAATGTCCACAATTTCTTCATCAAATCCCATTGCCGCCGAAGCATGTAGAACCATTCCATTATCTGCTATCGGTCGCAATGCTAATTGTGGAACAGAATGGGAATTGCAAAAACTGGTCTGGGTATTTCCACACAAAATACATTTTGTCGGTTTTGCGCTTTTTCTCGCCTCTGATAGCATCTGATTTATTTGTTTTCTAACTTCAATTACATCTGTTCCTTCTGGAATATCAAGAAAACTCATACGCAAAACCTCCTTATCTTTACTCACATCTCAGCCGATCATAATAGATCGTTGCCTGCTGCTCACCACGGAGAGGTGTGTGATTATTTATAGAGCAGCATGGGAGCTACCGCTCCCAGTATATCACTATTTCATCCAGTTTTACATACGTTTTCTTGCCTTCATCACTGCACAATACATCAATCCGCCAATTATTCCACCTACTGTGTTATAGAAGATATCTGATAGCTGGAATGTTCCCAAGCGAAGCAACAACTGCAGCATCTCAATGCTTATTGAGAAGATGAACGCTATCTTTTCGCTTTGCCACAGGATCTTTTTCCAGCTGTTTCCTATCTTCTCTCCGAATGTCCACATCACTACTGCTGAAAAAGGCATCATCATGATTACGTTCTCGATGCACTCGGTGGTCAGTTGCTGTTCACCATTCACTGTCTCCCAGATGCCCCAACCGCCCATAACATCGGATAAAGGATTCATCCACAGCTGACGGTTTAACAGGGTTCGGAACAGAATAAGTGAGGTCACAAAAGCTAAGAAAAACAACCTCCGGAAGAACACGCTCTCTTTGAACTTCTGATACCAGGTCACTATGGCATTCTTCCAGCCTTTGCCTGCATGTATTGGCTCATAAGCATAAAGATAGAAAAACATGGCCAAAAAGGAAAGAAGAAGCGAAAAGCCAAACGGCTCATATAGCGCAGTCAGGATGTTTGTGATGATCTTTCCGAGTAAATCAATCGTTTCTTTCATCGTCGTTTACAGATCACTGAACAAGTCAGCCTTATACACGCCGTTCTCCAGCATCTCCTTGAAACTGTCCTTTACGGCTGCGACATCCTCATGGTAGGTCATTCCGTACCAGGTATCGTTCGTTTTTAGAACCTTCACAGACATCTTTCCCTGCTCCAACAGTTCACCGATAAAGATGGGAATCAGATACTCTGCTTTCAGAGGATTACCCGGCACTTCTTTCTCAAAGAACTCTTTGAAGCCTTCTTCCAATGTAGTAAGAAAATCAGGAGTCAATCCCCACATATTCATGGATACCAGAGAATTCACATCCACAGCTATGCCGTCTGCTTCTGCCCCAGTTGCAGTTTTTACAATATTCTTGGTCTCTACAACCTCAGTCAGATTATTCTGATCGTCCATCTTGCAGATGCCACGGGTCACACCGCCATTATCAGACAGCGTGTTCTTCAGAACGAAACCAGCCATGCAGGACTTGCCGCCATTCACCAGATACTCATGAACCGCCTTGAAGCCTTCCTTTCCATAGTAATCATCTGCATTGATCACAATGAACGGAGTATCAATCACATTTTTCGCTGCAAGGACGGCCTGACCGGTTCCCCAAGGTTTCGTACGACCTTCCGGCAGAATTCCCGGGATATCGCTGATATCCTGGAAAGCGTAGTCTACAGTTACATTATGAGAAGAGCAAATGGAGGCAATGCGATCACCGATGACCTCTTTGAACTCTTTCTCGATATCCTTGCGGATGATAAATACTACATGATTGAATCCAGCCTCAATTGCATCATGGATTGAATAGTCCATGATGATGTGATTAGAAGCATCCACCGGCTCCAACTGCTTGATTCCTGTTCCAAAGCGGCTACCGATACCGGCTGCCATGATAAGTAATGTTGTTTTCATAATTTCTTCCTCTTTTCTTATTTTCACATTTTTACTCTAACTTCAATTAATTTCTGATGATTATTTCTCGATACGACCGATTTTTAATACCGGTAAATTGACCAGGGTTAGGTTTGAGCACTATATGCTAACAATCACGATAAATTCGCCTTAATTATCCAGCAAATTGCTCTTTGTCTTAGAAGCCAAAGCGAAGCATCCTTTTATAGCACAGAAAAATCTAATTCTTAGTAATTCTATCACTGTACACGTAGCGTAAACAGAAGCAATAGAAAAATAAAAGCATAAAATAAATATTATTACATTGTCAGTCGGAACATTAATGAATATATTTTTAAATACCAAGTCGGTAAAGTAGTTATTATTATGGATTAAATAAACACCAAATGTCGCAGATGAAAGTATTCTAAGTCCCTTTTCCTTGAGCAAAAAATTTTTAAAATCAATTTTCAGAAACAACATAAAAAGAACAACTGCCATAAAAATGATATTCGGTGCATTATAAGAGTACAATCGTCCCCATATATTTATCCCACATTTCTGCATCAGTAGTTTTAGCACAGATGTAATCAATACATCACTAATCAAAAGGAGCTGTAACGTCTGTCTACTAAATCTTTCTTCCATTCTATATTTCTTGATTCCAGCACCAAGTATATATACTATCGCAAGCCACCATACTGAAAAGCCTCGATTCAAGAAAAAAATATCATCCTTTATAAAAAAAGCATAAAGCGAAAACAACAAAACAACATTAAATATATCCTTTTTAAATTCCTGTTCAGAACGAGATGTAACAATTGCATTGAGAGTAGGCATCAAAAAGAATAGCCCAACATAAGCCGTGAAATACCAATACTGGTTTGTTGATATCGGAAAGAAGCTTTTGCACACAGATAGTAATGTAACTTTTTGGGGGAATACAATATTGAACAGTACTGCAAAGAAAGCGGAATAAAAGCAAACTTCCACCCACAAGCCTGCTAATTTATTCCAACGCTTTTTACCATCTGTTAATAGGTAGCCCGAAATCAAGGCAAAACAATTAACAGCACAAATCGAAATTGTATGATTAAGTGACACAAATAGAGAAAGAAACAGATTGGCTTCGCTCAATTTTATAAAACCGCCGTAATCCATGCAATGTAATGCAACTACCAGCAACATTGCAACAATTCTAATCATATCTATATTAGAATTACGATTATTTATTTTTCCCCCCCTCATTATAATTTTCCCTCTTTAAACATCTCATAATATGTTTGTGAATAATCTTTTGGAATAAGGTATTTATTTGATAACTTATGGATTGGAGTTATTTTTTTCAGTGTTTCCCAATAACCCTTTTCATATTTCTTAAAGAAGACTTTTCCAAGCATGTGCGAAATTGCATCTGGCATAAACACTATGTCTTCAAACAAATCTTTATAGTACGGAATTACCAGTGTTGTAAATAAGTGCCATTGGAAATAGTCTCTTACTTTATTTTCTTTTTCCCAATAGTAATAATTAATGTCCCTCAAAGTTTTAAGAATCGGATAATCTCTTTTGGAATATATAAAATAATTATTATAAACTCTAGTTATATCCTCAGAATCATCAATAGCATACATGAAAATATCTTTTTCATAGACCCAATCAGGAATTGGCCCAGATAGAAAAATGGTGCTATCCATCCAAAGACCGCCGTAGCGAATCAGCAACTCCATCCTAAGAAAATCCGACATTTTCGTATCAGTAATTAATCCCCTCTTCCATTTTTTTAGAATATGGTCCGGGAAGTTAACATACTGATCCATGTTTTCCTTTGTGATGACAATTATCTCTTTATCCGGCATATTCCGTTTAACCGACGCATAACATCTTTTAACTAATTCCGGAGCATTTTCCATTCCTTGAAACCAGCAGATCCAAATATATTTATCTCCACTAGCGTCACATTCTTCCGCTTTTTTATATAAGAATTCACCTATCTTACGACTATAGTTCTTATCTAAATATTGATAGACCTTATTTTTTATTTCAAGCCCTGCAATGTTTCTGTTAGAATACCCGAATAAATTAAGAATTTCCGTAACTATCCTATATTTCAGATTTCCTTCCTGTAGAGCTCTCTTTATTTTTTGACTGTCCACACCTACACCTCATTTTACCTTTTAAGCAATTTATTTAACAGTAACATAAAATTATTCCTAGAAAAATATAACACTAATACAAATAATATAATTTCAATGAAAGTCTCTCTCAACAAGCTTAGCCCAGCAATTTGCACTACCGCTTGCAGTAATAGTACAAAATAGTTGAGAGCGTCTTTTTTTATTTCAACAGTAAATTCAAACAGTTTATAGGATTTATAAAGTCTAATAAGCCAAACTGTAAAATAAGACATTAGCGTAGCAAATGAAGCGCCCAATGCATTAAAGAAAAATGTTAGTGGAATATTCAGCATAATATTGATACATGCCCCTGAAAATGAAGACATCGCATTAATTCTAGATTGCTTCACTGCTGCAAACATCCCCCCCAGTAGACCACACATTCCACCGAACACCACAGAAATCATTAGAAATGGAGCAAACTTCCAGGCATTATAAAAATCATTTGCAAACAATATCTTCGCAATCAATTTATTAAAAACAAGTAACCCTGAACAAACAACAGTCATACCTGTATTGTAAATTTTATATACATTTTCATAAAAATCTGTAGTCTTAGTTTCATCATTCTCTTTTACTGCTGACAATAACCACGCTTGATTAAATATATTTTGAAAAAGATTTAGTAAGGAAGGTATTTTATATGAAACAGAATAAATACCAGTTATCGATGCTCCACAAAATGCCATTACAATATATCTATCTGAAGCATTATTAATCCACCAAGAAATCGTATCAACAACTAGAGGTTTACTGTAATCTGTCATTTCCTTCTGAAGATTTCTTTTATTATTTGGATTTCTCCAATAACTCCATAATTTCAGTTTTAAAATCAAATAGAAGGATGGAATTATATTAGACAAGCAATATGCAAACATATATCCTTCTAAACCTGCTTTGATGAGGAGAAGAAATATAATATTTGATCCCAATAACGTTACAGAACTTATAATGCCAGCAATCGCAATATCCGTTATTTTTTCTATACCTCTGCAATACTGAGACAAGTAATCATAAAGGATGTTACTTGAAAACATTAAAATAATAATTCCAGTATAGTCGACAAATATATTTAGAGCGCCTACATATTTATTGCAGATAAAGGCGCTCGAAAATATGATAATAGCAAATAATATGTACAGAATACCAACGCTAAATACATCCTTTTTATCTTTATCCTTATCCAACGCAAACCTCAAAGCTGCACTGCTGATATTGATAGACAAAATAGGTATACAAAGCGATACAGTTGTTTGAGTTAAATCGAATACACCGTATTGCTCTGTAGACAAAACACTCGTATACAGAGGAATTAATAGGAAAGCCAGGATCTTACTTCCCAAGTTACTTAAGGTTAGTACACCTATATTTTTTATTAAATATAAATATTTCGACATTATCTTCCTTCCTCTACCTCTGTATCATACATTTTGATTATTACAACCATAATTATAAATAATATAAGCGTCGCATTTGTTGTAAAAATAGACGACCCCAAAGAATGAATCGCAATAAATAACAAACAAGAAATTGTTACTGCTTTTAATTCTTTCCTTAAATTCGATTTCATTACAAAATAAAAAAAGTTCACAAATATTATAAGTGCTATAATCAAGCCAAAAAAACCGAACTGTCCAATTATAGTAGGCCAATAATTGTCATTTAAAAAAGAGGTATCGGTTTTACTCATTCCATACTTATTATTAAATCCATAGAGCTGATATAACGGCGAGTAGTAACTTGCTGCAACAGGACTTCCATACGTCGCAAAACCACTACCCAATGGAAAATACGCTAACGCTGTTTTTAATCCATAATTAAAAAGAACAAGTCTAGGTGCTGTGTCATTTAAAAAATAGTTTTGTATCTAAAATTGTCCGAAAATAATGCAAAACAGCAGTAGCACAACATACACCCATTTATCAATCTTTTCTCGGTCCCTTTTAAAATAGTATAATATAAACAGAATCGATACTGACCATATAATTGACGGTCCTTTTAAGGTGAGTATCATTTGAACTATTGCAATTAGAATATACCTCAAATCGTATTTTTTCGACAAAATAATCAACAAAGCGCAAAGAACTAAAATTGAAAACAAGTGCTGAAAACCAACTATAAAGTAAAACGATTTGATGCCATTTCTCTCATACTCTGTCATTCCAATATTTAAAAATTGCGAAACAACTGCACAAGCCAGTCCACTCCAAAGGAAGAACTTTGCCATAGGTGTTAATATTCTAATTATCTCTTCACTATTGTGTTCATTCAATAAAAAATACATTCCTATGGGACAGATAATAATCTTCGACAAGGTAAGCATGTCTAAACAGACTGCAAACTTGTCTGGCTGCACTTTATTTAGGACTGTACTAGCAATTCCGATTAGCCCTATTAATACAAAAAGAAAAATTATATTTCGAATACACTTATCTATGTATGTGCATCTTTTAATTGTTCCTAAGACCATATATGGCAACAGTAGAATCGTCACAAGCTCATCTGCGTATTGCAGAATTGGAACATAGTCTACTAGAAATACAGCAGATATTAAAGATAATATTACTATTAATGGAAAAACCGTGCTTTTATATATTTTCATGCGCACCCTCCTTTATTACTTGGTCTCATCTCGCATATATATATGTTTGAATTTTTGTTCCCAAGTCAAGTTTGCATTTGCAAAGTCCTTTCCATTCAACCCGAGACGTTCTCTCAACCCAGCATCTTTAATCATTCTAGTTAATGCGCAGCAAAAGTCTCGCTTTATTGCTTCTATATTTTGGTTTGTATCTATAAAAATACCACAATCATGTTCCTTTAACATAGAGCTAAAGCTAGTATCAAACGCTACAATGGGAACTGCATATGCCATTGCTTCCAGTAATACATTACCACTTGTTTCTCTCAAGCTAGGAAGAACAAAAATATCCGCTGTCTTATAAGCTTCCGAAATTTGATTCAAAGGTCTATTTCCCAATAGGTTTATATGATTTGCAACAACACTATTTTCTATTTTCTTTTCAATACTTTCTCGATCTGCTCCATCTCCATATATATCCAATTCCCAAGACAGATCATTTGGCATATAACTTAAAGCATCGACTAAAAATGCAATTCCTTTTTTTCCGATTAGCCTTCCGACAAAAACTATTTTGCAGGTTTGATTATTTCGTTTAAAATAATCAATATTTCTATACTCTTCTCTCAGAGCCAATTCAGGTAGCAATTCAACACTTTTTCCAACTATTTTTTCTATTTGAATTTGTGTTTCCTTATTAATACAGTAAATAGCCTTATACTGTTTGATGGCATTTCTATAAAATGGATTCCATGAACAGCTTTTATTAACAAATTCTCTAAATGCAGCAGCAAGTTGATTTTTTTCATAGACCTTCAATGGCTTAGGTGTGACCTGTGCACCACCCATTGGTCCCCAAATCACCTTTGCACCTTTAGCCTTATATAACTCACTTGGGATTCTATAATCATTCATAGTAACATGATGAATTACATCAAAATGTATTCCTGAGTGCTTAACCCAAAGCCAAGCCCAATGCTGCCATAAAATGTAATACATATGATGAAAGGCTGAATGCTTTTCTCTGAACCAGTTAAGTGCGTCAGGAACATCTACAATAACCAATTCGACATGTTGTATATTAAATTCTTTAAGTCCTTTTCTTGTGTCCTTCTCATTGAATTTCTTGGTAAGAAGGATTATTCTATCGCCTTTTTTATAATTTTTCTCATACTGTAAAACCCAATTCCAGCCAATACTATCCTCTGATCCCTTATAAGGATTCACACTATATGCAGAAATAAGATAATTCATCATTTCACCTCCCAAGAATCAGCGTTGAAAGAATTCGATTATTTCTAACGATGTATTTCGACAGAATTATCGGAGCTATCAATCCAAAAATCAACATTAGCCAAGCATATATTAAATAATCAAGTCCTAAGATTTTTCCACATATAACAAAAATTGCTTGCTGCACATAATACCCAATCATATATATATCCATTCCATAATCGCCTAGCAACATCCATAACTTTTCTCCGCAATGGTAATGTTCAATCTGCACGGCAATAACAAAAAGCAGAAATACACCAATAACGGTTACTGCGGTTGCCAAGATCCAAGACTGAGACTTATAGATCCTAACAAACGCAAGCATTATATATCCTATGGAAACAACCGCTATTATCACTATTCCTTTTACCGACATCAGTAGTTCGGAATTCTTTATTTTTTCATAAAGATGCTTTCTCACAGCACCACCCATAAAGTAAATCCATGCGTAACTAAGGAAAAAACCAACAGCATATCCAGACTGTTTGAAGACAACAGTGTTTAGCATATATAGTACAAACATAGTACCCGTTAAAGCTGTGCGATTTATAGTATCAAATAGGATTCCAAAAATAGAAATAATAAACAGGGCGTACAGAAACCAAAGACCGCCGTTCGGATTATTTCTTCCAATTAAAACATCTACCGCAAGAGTAGAATAATTAAGCGGATTCCTTGCAAATGCACCAAATAATAGCTTAAGAACGGCTGTGACCACTGTTAAAAAGAAATACGGCACCATCAGCCGCTTAGCTTTTTTTACAATCGCTTGTCTCTTTTCACTAAAGCTACGTCTTTTCTCGCCTTCAAGAAATCCACTAATAAAGAAAAAAGCTGGCATATGAAAACAATATACAAAACTTTTTATAAAGCCCAAAATAGTCGGTGTTTCTGTCGGATTAAAAGAATGTCCAATGACGACACAAAAGACAGCCATTCCACGCATTATATTTATTTCATTAAAATATTGTTTTTTACTTTTTTCCATCGTCAAGCCTTTCTCTTTCTATCTCTATAAATTGTTCTACTCTTTGTTTTGTAGAAAGTTTGTATCTATATTTCATACAGTTTTCAATATATATGTCACTGTTAGAAACCACATCATTCAAATCGGATTCATCCCACTGTTTCTTCGCAATGCCAAGTTGATATTCTTTGATATATGTAGAATTTAGCGGAACGTCTGTTGTGACAATAGGCGTTCCAACTGCAATCGCTTCTACAATGGAAATCATATTGTTGTCTTTCACTGTATTAACAAGCAATGCCTTTGACTTAGACAAAGTCGGGAGCAGTTCATCGTGTGTCATCTTTCCAGTGAAAATCACATTCGGAGCAATTCCCAGAGTCTGTGCCATACTCTGAAGTTTTTCTTTCAACTCCCCTTCGCCTATAATGTATAACCGGCATGTAGAATTGTACTCATCCAGATACTTAGCAAACTTTTCAAGGATTCCATCGATTTTCTTTCGCTCAATCAGTTGCGAACAAACCACAAAACTGTTATCTCTCTCAGTGGATGCTTTAAACTTATCGAGGTTGACACCATGATCGATTACATTTACATCCGTGTTCATGCAGTATTTCTTCACAAAGTTCCTTGCCTCAACTGAGCGCGCAACAACCTTTGCGTTTCGCATGAAGAGTCTTGCTATAACTCCATACCAGATCTTTGAGGGAATTTTCTTCATAATGGCATTATGCTTTGCAAGTTCGTGCCAGATAATTGTCTTGCACGGTGCAGCTCGATATGCCATCAACGAATTCAGCGAGAATACTTCGCTTGTAATAATCAAATCGTATTCTGTACGATGTTGTTTTACATACTGATACGTCTCTGGCATAAACGGCAAGCAGTGCGGCATGCAGATTTTTTGGCACTTACACTTCCACCACAGTACCTCAAATGGATATGTTTCGCTTTTTGTCGGTTTGAATGGCTCTCCTCCAACTAGCGTTACAGAATGACCCATTTCATGGAACGCCAAGCAAAAATCATACATCATGGTGTCTTTTATTGATGCAGCTCTTTTTATATTTTTTGTTTCCGATGTGTACATAATCGGATTAATAACAAGTACTTTCATTAAATATCTCCTATCATCTACTGACAGAAGACATTTAGTTACTTAATCAATCGAATTACTGTGCTTTATTCCATCGGGCATATAAGAGCAATTCACCCGGTATGCACACCGTTGCAAGAATTTTATGTCTTGATTTGCGAATCAGATCGCAAATCTTGACTCCCGCAAATCTCCCATATACAATATACTGTAGCCCACCCTTGATTCTATATCTTGTCTTTAAGTCGGACTCCATGAATTCCTCTGCTCGATGCATACACCCAACTGGCGAAGCAATATTATGCTTACGCCGATTATTGGTTAACCCATCTTCAAGATAATTTCCGACGTAAATGGCTTTATTAATATGTACCATCTCATATTTTCTAGCCATTCTAACCCAAACAAGATCTTCCCCAAGGAATTTCTCATTTGGATATTCGGGAAAAGGGAATTCCTTCAAGCAATGTGTTTTGAACACCTCTGCCTTATCTGCGCCAGTGTCATCACCGTTTACGCGCACATCGATATAGGAACCTATTTTTTCATCGACATCAAACTTCTTGCCATTGACTTTACCATCAGGGAACGCTCTGAGAAATGCATATCCACAGATATTGTTTTGTGACCTGTATTTCTTGTGAATCTTCAGTATCGACTCAACTGCATCATCTGTCACACAGTCATCTGAATCAACTATAAAGGTAAGTTCGCTGCAAATGGTCTGTATTCCTACATTTAAAGCCGTGTGTTTTCCTCCATTGTTCTTATAGATATATCGTATTGGAAAATCACTTTTTTCTTGTAACTGAGTAATTAGATCTTTCGTACCATCAGTACTTCCGTCATCAACTACAAGCCACTCAAAATCTTTTACAGTTTGCTTTTGCAGCGAATCCCAGAGGCTTTGTAATCCCCCCCCCCCGATTAAAGGTAGGGGTTAAAATTGTTATCATCATAGTTATTGTTTTCCTTATTTATTCTCCATCTGCTGTGCGATATCAGCATCCACAATTTCCTCGCCGGTCTTGTGCTTCAGCTGTTCCTTGGATGCTTCGCTCAGACCGTTGTTGATCACACAGTTCATATCGCAGGTGCTGCACTTATCCAGTTCTTCCTTGGTAACTTTGCCATCACGGTAGTCACGGCAGATCTTCAACTCGTACATGCTGTACGGATGCTTGGTAAACAGAGCTTTGAACTTGTGTACCAGAACCCAAGTAGCAGGCTTCCAGATATACTTGTGCATAGCCGGGCTGACAGAACCAATCATCCAGCAGTCACGGTCACAGCAGCGAACCTTTGCACGAACCTTCTCTGCTTCAGGGCTGTTCCACAGCTCATCCCAGGTCTGATTGTTCAGGTTGCCCATGACCTCTTTATCCTTGGTGCCATTACAAGGCATAACATCGCCATACGGATCGATGAAGAAGGTATCGAAGCTCATATCGCAAGGTAGCAGACGCTTCTGGCCGTAGATATAGTTGATCAAACCGTGGTTAAAGTATGCACGGAACCACTTCTTCGGGCTATTGCTACGGAGCAGTTCGTTGACCAGATTCTCAAAGTTCTTTGCGACCATAGGACGGTCATGGATGATGTTCTTTGCCTCAACGAAATAGAAGCTGTTGTGCAGAGAAGCAGTTGCAAACTCCATGCCCATCTCATCGGAGATCTTGTAAAGAGGAACCAGGTCAGGAGCATTTTTATCCTGAACGGTCATACCAAATCCGACATCTTTCATGCCCATTTCACGCAACTTCTTCAGTGTGCCATAACCACGCTGGTAGCCGTTCTGCAGGCCGCGGATCTCGTTGTTGGTCTGCTCCAGACCCTCGATAGAGATACGAATACCGATCTGTGGGAACTCCTTGCACAGGTCAACGATACGATCCGTGAAGAAACCATTTGTAGAAATAACGATACGGTCGGACTTCTTGTACAGTTCACGCACGATATCCTTCAGGTCGGTACGGATGAACGGCTCTCCACCGGTGATGTTAGTGAAGTACATCTTCGGCAGCTTCTTGATGGTTTCGATGCTGATTTCCTCTTCCGGCTTGGAAGGTGCCTTATAACGGTTGCACATAGAGCAACGTGCGTTGCAGCGATAAGTGACGATGACAGTACCATTCAGTTTTTTTTCGTTATTGTTAGCCATTTTTCTAATACCTCTATCTCTCTTTTTATCTATAAACCTTCATAATTTTCTCGTAATACTCATCGATGGTATCGAAGCTGATGTCCTTACAGTTCGCACTGTACTCCGCACACAGCTTCTTATCACCCCAGAGCTTCTCGATCTTCTTCTTCAAATCTTCGGCATTACCGCTTTCAAACAGCTCGCCGGTCTTGCCGACCTGAATCAACTCTGGGATACCACCAATGTCTGCTCCCAGTACCGGTGTGCCATACATCTGGGATTCCATCACGGAGAACGGGCAGTTCTCATACCACTCAGAAGGATAAATGGAGAACCGTGCCTCACGGATGAGCTTTTCCAGTGCCTCGCCTTTCTGGAAGCCAACGTTCTTGATGTTCTTAATACCATTTACTGTCTCTTCCAGCGGGCCAGTACCGGCGAAGATGAACTGTACATCCGGCAGTTCTTTACAGACCTTGATGAGTGTGCCAATGCCCTTTTCTTCAGAGAAGCGGCCGAAGTAGAGGACGTAATCCTTCTTCGGAGTCTCTTTCCACTCCACCTTATCGATGAAGTTGTGCATTGCCACGGTCTTCGTTGCAAACAGCGGATTGCTGTCCATTTTGCTCTTCATGAACTCCGAGCAGCAGATCATGGTGTCAATGTACTTGTAGGTACCCTTCCACTTCCAGAACTCAGCCTCCATCATACCGATAGCAGATTTCGCCGTGGAGCCGTGGATGCACTTGCCTTTCATGCAGTTCACGAAATGGCCGCCGAGGCACTTCTCACAGTTCTGGTGGGTGTTCGGATTGTTCAGCATGTGGTTCGGGCAGACCAGCTGGTAGTCATGTGCCGTGAAGATGATCTTACAATCTCTTCCGGTCTCCTTGCGCCACTTCACGATTTCCAGAATGATGGAAGGTGTCAGCTGGTAGTTGAAGTTGTTCAGGTGACAGACATCCGGCTTGAAGTCGTCCAGAACTTTCCGCAGCTGCACTCTTGCTTCCTTGCTGTAGATAGTTTTGATTGGATAGGTCAGCTTGCTCAGTTTGCTGCCGCCGTGGAAGTCCATATCAGATGTATAAGCATTGACCCGGTTGCCCACGCAGCGGCCTTCGTGTTCCATACCGAAGTACTGAACCTCGTGTCCATGCTGCTCCAGTGCCTCACCCAATTTGAATATATACGTCTCACTTCCGCCGTTTCGGTGCAGAAATTTATTCAAAATCAGCGTCCTCACGTTAAATTTCTCCTTATTTTATGTTCTATTTCACTACCTCTGTTCAGATGAAGCACTTCCAATGTATTGTTCATAAACCAGAGTGCTCCATACAAACGCAGGTAGTGATACTGAAAGTTCTTATGATAAAATCATCTGCTGTTACTGAACCTAGGTAGCAAGATAAAAACTGCACTCGCAGCTCTATCCATCTCTCAAAAAGTGCCGTAACTACGCTATTTTTCCAGCATTTTTACTATGTACATCTCACTACCTGCGTTCGGTTAGAGGAGATTATTTATCATTAAAATTCTCATTTATTTCTTTCTCCTATATAAGCTCAATGTTGCTTGCACAATCTCATCCCAATTATATTTATTACAAATAAATTCAGCTGCCTGCTTTTTTAACACTTCTACTTCATCTGCTCGATTGCATAACTCTTGCAAAAACTTTTTCAAATCATTTACATCAGATTTCTTAAATATTACAGCCTTATCCTCTACCACTTCCGTACATTCATCAATATCCGATACGAGACAGCAATTTCCATAGCTCATAGCTTCTAAAAGACTAAGCGGCATACCCTCCAAATCGCTTGGAAGTGTGTATATATACGCATTACTATATAACTCTTCCAATTCTCCGCCTTGAACAAAACCTGTAAATAAGATTCTTTCATCGCCTTTAGCAAGTTCTTTTAATTCATCTGTAAACTCGTCTGTATCAGAACTTCCACCTGCTATTACAAGTTTTTTATCAGTCTGGATATCTTTAAATGCTTCAATTAAATATCGAATTCCCTTTTCCGGAACCAACCTGCCCAAAAATAATATATATGAATCTTTCGTCAGTCCAAATTTATCGGTAATGATTTCTGGCTGTCTTATTTTCGGTCTGGTTACTCCGTTTGGGATAAATCTTGTTTTTCTTCCATATGTATCTTCAAAATATGTTTGAACACCTTTGCTCAAAACAATGATTTCATCCGCATACTTCACTGCATTCTTTTCACCCTGACGGATAAATTTAGATCCAAAACCAGATTTCCATTTTTCTCTCTGCCAGTCAATACCATGTACAGTAACTATTACCTTCTTGCCTAACAGCCTCGGAATCCAACAAAAGAACGCCGGTCCCTCTGCGTGAATATGAACCACATCATATTTTCCAAAAGCACTGCATAAGGCAGCAAAAAACGATGCACTAACAGCAGACAATCCTTTTTTCTCAATCGTTGGAACAAATTTCTGCTTAATGCCTAGATAATCTTTCTCATATGTATCGTCAAACTCATTACCACTCACATGATGCCCAGAACGATTGTAACAAGTAACTTCATGACCATTCTCTACCATTCTTGTGGCAAGTTCTTTTACCACAATTTCTATTCCGCCTTCTCTGGACAATCTCTTTTGTCCAAACATAGCAATTCTTAATTTCTCACTCATTTACAACTCCAAACTTCTACTATTATTAATTAAACCGACCCATCTCTATGAAGCACCGTTTTTACTGTCTTAACAAAATCCTGAAATCCAATCCCATGCTCCAATTTCGTATGTATTCTGTATCTAACTTAACGACTTCCTCAAAATCAGTGATGTCACTTCGACCGCTTACCTGCCACATTCCGGTAATTCCCGGTTTCATAGCAATTCTTGAACGATGATGAAATGAATACTCTGAAAATTCCGATTTCAGGCAAGGACGAAATCCGATGAGCGATAGCTCTCCCTTCAAAACATTCCAAAATTGTGGAAATTCATCAATTGACGTAGAACGGATAAATTGTCCAATCCCCGTCTTTTTTGTTCCATCTGGCAATACTTTGTTTCCTATAATTCTTGGATCGAAATCCATCTTGAACATCAAATTACTGCTCATCTTATTTTCTTTCATCAGTTCTGCTTTTCGTTCTTCCGCATCCATATACATACTGCGGAATTTGTACATCTTGAATGTTTTTCCATTCTTTCCGATTCTTTCCTGTACGAAAAAAATTGGTCCCGGGGAATTGATATAAATAATCGGTGCGATAAAGATGAAGAGGATACCTGTTACCATACATCCTACAATCCCTGCTGCAATGTCGATTGCTCTCTTCATAAACGCCTGCTTCACTGTCATAACATTGATACTTGAGGTAAGGACAGTATAATCTCCAACCTTTCCTATCGTTTCTTTTCCCAGTGTACTGTTGGTTACTTGTGCAAGACTCAGATGCACGGTAAGTCCCATCTCCGAACATCTTTCTACTAATTCTTTCGGATAGGCTGTATCCTCATCTAAATTGATGAACACTTCATCAACCCACTCCTGACGCAAAAACTCTGTTGCATTCTTTGCGTCAGAAACAACCGGTATGCCCTCGATACTTTCACCGGTCATATCTTTATCTACAACGATGACACCATTAATCTGCCACATTTCATAATTGTGTTCTTTTACATTCTCCACAACTTCTTTTGCAATACGGCTTGTCGTGACGATAATCAGAGAACTATCCACACCTGTTGTCATTCGATGATTTAAATAACGCTTCCATAAAACTCTTGTAAGATACGTGATAACTCCATAGATACCAGCCATCATGTAAAGTGCGATTCTGGAATAATCGTTTCCTTCCTGAATCGTAATCAAATATAAACTGCTTACCAGCACTAACACAATCGACTGCTTAATAGAAGAGGCAAATTCTTTGTAATGGCCTCTTTTTAGAACATTCTTATAAGATTCAAAGACAAAAATCACGATAACGTCTGCAAGCTCTACGAAAATCGCCATATTTCGGTATAATGGAACCACATATGGATTCCAATCGCCCTGGCGTAATACATATGATATATAAAATGCAAGCTGCACACATAACAAATCTAAAAAGATAAAATCAAAATGTTTTAACCAGCCACTTGAATTCTTCTTGTACATTATCTATTCTCCCTCTTTATCATAATGAAATAACTCGTATTCTTCATTCTTTTTTATCTCTAATTTACTTGTATCGTTTCTTCCCACTACAAGGGGTTGGGGAATTACATCTGCAATCAATGCTTTGCATTCGCTTCATTTATTATACCTCGCTTTACCCCCTCACACAATACGATGAGGGTTATTATTTCATTTATTATTATTACTTTTTTTATCTTATATCCAGACCACAACGACGGACAGCCTGTTATTCTGATACAGAACACAGGCTTAGTCGCTTCTCCTTTTTCAATTTTTCACGCTCTGTGAATGGGTCAAAATGAGCATCCAAAGAACCATTCCTTTGTTTATGCTCATCCATATGCCCGCCATTCCAAGACACGAAAAAAGGAAATCTGCAAAAGCAACTAACAGGCAGAAACCGCATAAACACAGGTTTTTTCTCTGGTTATCCCTATTATATCCTTCCTACCGACCAGAGACATCTGCCCTAAAAAAATATTGAAAAACTGCGGAAATTCATCCAAAGAGGTCGAACGGATAAATTGACCGATTCCTGTCTTTTTCGTTCCATCCGGAAGAATTCTATTTCCGATAATCCGCGGATCAAAATCAAGCTTGAACATCAGATTGCTACTCATCTTATTTTCTTTCATTAATTCCGTTTTCCGTTCTTCCGCGTCCATGTACATACTGCGGAACTTGTACATCTTAAATGTTTTTCCGTTTTGCCCGATACGCTCCCGCGCAAAAAAGATCGGCCCCAGAGAGCTGATATAAATGATCGGCGCAATGAAAATAAAAATAATTCCGGTCGCAATACATCCGAAAAAACCGGCAATAAGATCGATCATCCTTTTCAAAAACGCCTGTTTCAGAGACATAACATTAAGGCTGGAAGTAAGAACGGTATAATCACCAATTTTTTTCACCGACTGTCTTCCTCCGGTTTTCTCCGATATCTGCGCGAGATTCAAATGAACCGTAAGTCCCATTTCCATACATCGTTCAATTGTTTCTTTCGATACCGTTTTATCCGTTATGATGACGCCACTGAGCTTATTTGTCCAGCCACTGGATTTTTTCCGATACATTTCCTGTCCTCTCCCACATACTTTTTCTTTCCATCCATATTCCCCGGGAAACGACAATACGTCTACAATCAATAATCTGTAGACGTATTGTATGCTTCCCTATATAATTTTGATGTTTGTCTACCCGCTTATAAAATAATTTTTTCTCCGTGCGCTATATAAATGCTTACCCGCTCACAGTCACATTATTTCTCCCGATAATGATATACGCGTCGATCGTTTCCGGCAGCGTCTCTCCCTCTGTCATCTCAATCCCGGATTCCACCTTGCCCGGATGTACCACCGCGTTTGTAAATTCTGTTTTCAGCATCTCTCCAAGCGCCGCGTCATCCGTGTAGATCAGTGTCTGTTCCAGGGCCTCTGTATAAGTCGCCGTATAAACATTGGTATAGCCGCTTTCCTCCAGATGTATTTTCCAGATTCCAGCTACCCCCGGACGTTCGCTTCCATTTAAAACCAAAATATTTACTTCCGCAGACATAAGTCCACTCTGTTCTCTCTCGGTCGGTGTGTTCATCGTTTGCTCCGTCTGCGCAGTTACATTCGTGCTTCCCGCCGTAACTGCTTCTGTCTCAGATTTCGTTTCTTCTCTCGGCTTGCGTTCCGTCATCACCATCTCTGTTTCCCGCGCTGTCATTTCTTTTATTTTTTCTTCAAAAGCTGCCTGTTTGTTTTTATTCTGGAACACCAGAACAAAAAGAAACACTAGCAACGCCAACACGATTCCTGTATATAAAACCATCTGTAATGGATTCTTTTCCTGATTATAATTTTTCTTTTTTGACATCGTATATGCCCCTCAACATCTTTCTGTATTTATAGGATTTTTCAATCCCCATCTCTTTGATCAAACAGTTTGGCAGAAACGGCATTTCTGCCGTTTCGCCGCGCCTGACTGCATCTGGCACATTTCTCTTATTCTGCAGCGTTTTTCTCCAGAATTGTAAAGGTACCAAGTGCCGGGAATTCTACTTCCACTTTTCCTGTCGCTGCATCAAACTTTTCTTTGTCCAATTCGATTACTGTAACGTCGCCCGTTTCCGGATCAACGAACAGGATTACGTAGTTACTCAGTTTTTCCGGGTCTACATCTTTGAGAACATCAGCAGTGATTTCTGCAACAACAGTACCTTTCTCTGTCATTGTAAATTTCTCTTCGCTATCTATTCCCAGTTCCATAAACAGAGCAACCGCCTTGAATTCTTTCAGGTCGATGTCTGTTCCCTGTACAGTTTTTACTTCTGTTGTATCCAGCGCCAGTGCTGTTGCTAGTTCTTCCATCGTCGGAGTCTTGTCAGCGTCATTCAAAAGTGCTACGGCTGCTTTCGCAGTCTCACTTTTGTAAGCAACCGGATCTGCTTTGGAAACAGATACCGTTCCCTCTACTTTACCGGTTCCGCCTGTAACAGTGGCAGTAGATTCTACAACAGTTGTAATGCTCGGACCAGCTGCAGATGCAACTGTACCGAATGCCATCATTGCTGCACAAACAAATGCTACAAACTTTTTCATTGGTCATTTCCCTCCTTTCTTACCAATTTTACATCTATGTTCAAACTTATTGCTAAGTTTAAACCGTTAAGAAACCTCCTCATAGAATAACTCTATGACTTTATCCTGAATTACCTCCATATCCGGATAAAACTCATCATGCAGTTCACCCACCCTGTTTTCTCCGGGAAGGCTGTAGAAATCTTCATCTGTATAAGTAATCTGCTCCATCACATTCACCAGATCAATATATTTGTTTTTCGTAATACTGGTCTGCAGATAATCCTCCATCGCTTCCAGTTTTTCCCACATTCCATTAAGGTCTGTCTGCGTTTTCGCTTTCGCCAATGGAATAAACGCATTAATAAAGGATTTCTGACGTGCAATACGCCCTTCATTACTGAAATCTACGGACGTATCCCGATAATGCAGGTAATCTGTGATGGTTCGGTCATTCAGTGTCACTACCGCTCCACTGCTCAGTTCCGGATATTTCTGTACCAGATCATCATTTGGCACTGTAACAGTCACCCCTCCTACCAGATTGTTGATATAGGGCATGGAGGTCTGATTCGTGACAACGTATTCCTGAATCGGAATGTTGTATAACAGATTCGAGACAGACCAGACCAAATTTTCACAGCTAACCTTTCCGCCTTCCCCATAGGTATAAGCAAAGCCAAGATGCGACTCTCCCGCTCCGCGATCCGTTCCATCCAGTGTATAACGATGAATATCTGTCATCGTATCACGGCTGATCGCAATAATCGTCATCTTTTTATGTTTCTTATCCATCACGACAAGAGAAATACTGTCTGCCCTTGCCTGATCTCCAAAACGTGCCGATGATTCCAGTTTACCGGTAGAATCAATCCCCGCGTAAAGGACATTGGTAATCAGATTGTTGTACTGATAATGTTTTCCCTTATATGTAATATTGCGATAGCCGCTGCCGACATTCACGGAAGTTCCGGCTGTTACATGACGGCTTTTCTGTTCTTTTTGTGCATGAAACACAAAACCGATACCTGCACCGATAACAGTGAGGCTTAAAAGCGAACCGCAAACCGCAAGTCGTTTGTTATGACGAAACCAGCGCCGGATGCGGTATCCCAGGCTGTGTCTATGTCTTCTTCGTGTCCTCATTTCTTTTTCTGTTTTGCAGTCTCTTTTTTCTTCTGTTTTTTTCTCTGTTCTCCATAGCCATAACCGTAACCATAACTGTAGCCATAACCGTCGCGTTTCATACCCACTTTATTTAACACGGCGCCGAGCACCTTGATTCCTGCAAATTCCAGCTGACGCTTGGCACGGATCACCTGCGCACGCTCCGTAATCCCGCTGGATACAACTAGAATCGTACCGTCGCACTCTCTGGATATCAATGCCCCATCAATGACTGGATTGACCGGAGGTGCATCAACAATTACGTAATCATACATTCCCCGAAGCTGATCCAGCAGTTCTCTAAAAAGAGGTCCCGATACCAGTTCACTGGGATTCGGAGCGACCGCTCCGGCAAAAATCATATCCATCCACTGGTCGTCCGTCTGATAAATGATATCATTTAAATGTACACGTCCGCACAGGAATTCACTCAGCCCGGCAATATTTCCCTGTATCTGATAGCGAATCATCGTAATGGAATTTCGAATATCACAATCCAAATACACTACTTTTTTATTTAATCCGGCAAGACTTTTCGCCAGATGAAAGGCAATGGAAGATTTTCCTTCGCTTGCCAAAGCACTTGTAATGGAAATCACTTTCAAGTCATATCCACTCAGTTGTATATTACCGCGCAGTACATTAATCGCTTCTCTCGCCTGAAATGGAAGCACCCCATACTGCAGTACCACTCTTTTTCGCATCGGCACACCAAACATTGCCGGCTGGCTGTTATATTGTTGATTCATGTTTTCGCGTATCCTTCCTTATATTTTCTTTTCCTTATAATATGGAACTAATGCCAGTACCGGTATCTGCAGATAACGTTCCACATCTTCTTCGCTCTTTATCGTCGTATTCATCAGGAATCGCATCACTTCAATCCCACAGACCAGAAATGCGCCAAGAAATGCGCCAATCAACAGATATTTAAACAGACTCGACGAAACGTCTTCTACCGCTTCTGCCTGTGCATAATCAATGATCGTCGGTTCGCTGCTGCCAATAATCTGGTAAATCTGACTGATACTGATATTCAACAACGAATTTGCAATGTCACGACTCGTTTCCATATCATCCGTTGTCACTTTGATATGTATAATATGTGTAGAATCCGGATTTTCCACTGTGATTAATCCCGCCAACTGACGGTAATTCATATCCAAATTCATTTCCTTGATAACCCGATTCAGTACGGTACGGCTCTTGATGATATCCGCATAGTCATCGGTCAGCGCTGCACTGAGCTGCAGATCCGAAAACGAAATCATCGAATCCGTATTTGTAATGTAGATCTTCGCGTCTGCCTGATAAGCCGGACTCATCAGAAACACATGATACGCACCGAAAATCGAAGCCCCTATCAAAAGTGCCAGAAAAATCATTTTCCAGCTATGCAGCAGAAAGAAAAATAATTCTTTCAGATCAATTTCAATTTCGTCATCCGCAAGATCCGGACGAAAAGTTTGTTCCATTCCAGTTTCCATGAGTTCCTCCTCTATCTATTTTCTAAAATATCTTCAATATTTTTCTGAAAAATACGCATCAGCAATGCATGATCCAGATTTTGCTCCAGCCATTCACAGGCTTCCCGCACCCGTAGCGGCCGAAACTGCATTCCATGACAATCACTGCCAAAATAATCCACCATACCGTCTGCCGCAACCCTGCGCCAGACGTTCTTTTTGAACAGCCGATCCGGAATACGTACCACATCAAAACTCATCTGCAGCCGTACACCCAGTGTTTTTAACTGCTGCAGGCGCTCCTCCTTTTGCAGACACAAGTAACGTTCAAAATGAGCGAGAATCGGTACATAGCCCCTGTTCAAAAGATCTCTCAGGCCTCCGGAAATTTTGGAAAACGGCGCCTGCGTTTCAAACTCCACCAGTACATACCGGCTGTCTGCCATCGTAAGCACATTGCCCCGATCAAGCTGATCTGCCAGTTCACTGTAATAAAAACACTCTTGCCCGGCATACAGTTCGATTGGGATTGCCTCTTTTTGACATAACTCCCGCACTTCATCAAACACCAGCAGCGCTTCCTCTGCCGTAACCTCGTAACGTCCTGGATAAAAATGCGGTGTCACGATGATACGCCGAATCTGCTGCGTCGCTGCTTCTTTTAAAACAGCCAGTGTTTCCTCTTTCGACTGCACACCGTCATCCAGTCCCGGCAAAAGATGTATATGAATGTCTGTCACTCCGGCTGCCATCTGATTCCTCCGCTCGTCATAATTTGACATGTATTCTGTTCTGCACAAAAAATTCTGTATACACTCATCCACTTGTCACATACAATTTTCATTATTATTATAGACTTATATGAACTGTAAAGCAATATATATTTCTCTTCCAGTTCCTGTTTTGTGATTTTTCATCAATATTCTATCTATTTTCTTATGTTTTATCTACTATCCACACATTTCTTCACTGTTTCTACCCCCACCGGTCATTTTTTGTCTAATATTACACAATTTTCTTTTCATTTTGTATGCTTTTATCCCTTTATTTTTCTTTATATCAACAAGCAACAGCATTCGACGGCATTTTCTACAATTTATGCCGTGTTCTTTTTACCAAAACGAATTATCAGGCGATTATTATTTTACTGTCAGTTCATTTTTGTTCCTGTTTTCCTTTATAATATGCACGTATAGTGTTTTCCTTTTTCTTCCATTCGTTCAACATCATCGGTAGCCACTTTTACATAAAGTTTAGTTAAGGTAGTTTTATGGATACAATTAAGATTGGTCTCAGAATCAAGCATCAAAGACAACTTTTGGATTACACAAGGGAGGAACTAGCGGAAAAAGTAAATATCATTGTCAGCACCTTTATCGCCGCAGTAAAAGAATCTTAAACAAAAAGCGTGCGTAAAACGAGACTACCCTGTTTTACACACACTTTTTTCACTTCCTTGCGCCAGAATCAATTCCACCGCAAGCTTTTCGTTTAAATTTCCTGTCTTTACCGCTTCTTCTGCATCGATACAGCTCTTTACCAGCATCTTCAGTGTTTCCAGCGAAAACGCTGCCGCCTGACGCGTACAGTTGCGCGCTACAAACGGTTGAACCGAAAGCTTTGAAGCAATCGATTTTGCATCATATCCTGTGCTTTGCAGCTCTTTCGTCTGCATCAGCAGGTTAAACTGTCGTGTCAGCAAAAACAGAATCCGCATCGGCGGCTCTTTTAAAGCCAACAAGTCATAATACAAATCCAACGCTTTTTTTCGTTTGCCGTCCGCAACAGCATTGATCATATCGAAAATTTTATTGACCGTCTGCACTGTACAGATTGCTTCGATATCCTCCGCTGTAATGACATCACGATCCATCGTATAACTCAGCAGCTTTTCCAGTTCCATAGCGATATTGTTCATATCCGTTCCGGTCTTTTCCAAAAACAATTCCATCGACGAACGCGTAATATTTTTATTTTCTTTTTTCAGAATACCCAAAATCCAACGGATCAGCGTTTCCTCATTCTGTGTCGCAAACTCTACGATCCGACCATTTTTTTGCACCGCCTTGTACATCTTCTGCCGTTTATCTACTTCGGATTCCACAAACATAAAATATGTCGTCTCCGGTACCTGTTCCAGATACCCTGCCAGCTCCGCGCTGGCGCTTTTGAAAAATCCGCTGTCCTCGATTACCAGCAGGCGCCGATCAGCAAAAAACGGCATCGTCTCCGCCTGATCGATCAGTTCCTGCACGGAAATATTTTTCCCCTCGTAAACAGTCAGATTGACGGTATCTTCCGGAGAGATCAAGGCATCCTGCAGTTTTTTCTTATACTGTTTTTTCAGGTACTCTTCCTCTCCATACAGCAAATATATGTTTTTAAAATCATTCGTTTTGATATCCTGTACTAAATTTTTCATTTTGCTCCCGTTTGCGCTTCGTCATCAGACCGCCGATCCGGCCGGTCTCTTTTGCAGAAAGCGATTTCCAGCCGTTTGTCATTACACGGTCCAGAAGTCCCAGCTCCTCCGCAATCTCGTATTTGATTTTTTCCTCCGGCGTCAGATTGTTTAAATCAATCTTTTTTTCTTTCTTCGGCATTATCTATACTCCTTTCTGAAAATCCTGCTTGTTTTCTCATTTCGGAGTATTGTCTGTTTTTTTCTGATTATTCAAATACCACTGATTTTCTGCCGTGTTATCCACTTTTTTCTATTTTTCCTGCATTATTTCCCGGTAATTTTTCTGCCGCTGCGTTCCCTGCAAACTCCTGTGGCAAAACACACCGCCGCTCCCGCCGCCGCAAGCAGCAAAATCATCACCGCGCAATGCAGGAAAAATGCATCCGGCAAAAGCAGGATCACCGGATCTGTCGCCGGATCAAAGAGCCAATAATCGTTCGCGAAAACAAGTTCATGAAACAGCACAAAAGCACGCTCCCAGTTTGCCGCTACGAAAACACCGCAAATGCTCGGCACGATCAACGTTAGAATCCCGGCAAGTTTCAGATAGCCATACTGACCTTTTTTCGTTTTTATCACCGTAATAATTGCCGCCAGAACCGCTGTGATCAAAAACATTTTTAAAAAGAACTGAAAAATCACTTTCACTTCTTCAAAATGAATCCGTCCCTCCTCCGACATTTCCAAAGTCGGCAAACGCAGCTCTTTTTCAAACGGCGACACATTATATTGAATCAGGGCATCATAATTTTCCAGGATTTCTTTTTCAGAATAGCCGGTTTCCTCAGTAAGCCGCAGTTTTTCCATATCATAGCGATAGAGCGGCTTAAAAACCAGCGTCAGCGTTACCGCCGCCGAAAGAATGAAAAACATCATAATCACCGCGCATAGAATCTCCGTCAATTTTCCACCCAACCGCTCCATTTTATTCCACACTCCCGCTCTGTTTCTGATTCGCAATCAAGCTTGCCGCGCAGCCAAATTTCTATCCTTTACTCAAACTGATTCAGCCCATGCGCTTTTTCATAATTCACAATCGCAGTAATATTCGCGACTTCAATTTCATTAAATACACTGGCCGCATATTCTTCCGTAAACGCTTCGCCGGAAACCGTTGGCTGATACCACGATTTTGTTTGAAAATAAGCATTCAGCTCCGGATTCTGAAACATCCGTCCGCGCCTTGCATAAATCTCATTTCTGGCAATCAACAGCTCTGTCTCCGAAAGCGCCGCCAATTCTTCTTCCGTAATATAACGGCTGTCACTGTCCGCGATCACAAAATCGTTTACAAAGGCCAGGCCGCCCTCCGGCGCTGCCGCCTGTTTATCCAGAATCTGCATAAATTCTTTCTGTACCTTATTTTCCCAGCCGACATTCCAGCAGTTACGAAATACCGTTTCGCCGTACTGCATACTCTCCTCACCGTTTCCGCCAGTATTTACAAAGTCCTGTACTGCCGGCTGTTCTACGATCAAATAACGGTCTATCGTACAGATCGGCGCCAGATAGTCCAGCTGGTCAACCGCGCTGTTCCACAAAACATCCGCCACATCCAGTCCCAGATTATTCATTGCTATGCGGGCATTCTCAAGCACATCCGGCTCCGGACAACTTCCGACAAAATGTTCATTCTGAACCGCATAAAACTGCGCACCATCAAAAGAGGCTGATCTCAAACTCCATTCTATCCCATCTGCCAGAACCGATGCCGTGTCTTTTGCCTCACAGCAAACGAGCTGCCCGTTCTGTGTCTGTACAAGAAAGACATCAATATCAGCTGTCGTCTGATCTAAAATTCCTTCCGCAAGCGTGTACTGCGCAATGCGCTGCAGCACATTTTCCTGCTTCTGATAAACCTCGGCAATTACTGTATTAACAGTCTGTCCCTCCCCATTTTGCTGCGGTTTCAAACGAATCGCCAGCAACTCATTGACGCCGTCCCAATTCAGATCCGTCTCCTGCACAGCAAGAAACGCATCATACGATTTCTGCTGCAGTTCCCCTGCTGCCAGAATCATATCCGCGTCATAATATTCCGCGATCATATTATCCTTTGAATATGTATAGAACAGATTTTCCAGGTCTGCGCCGCCCTCTTCTGCCAAAACCGGCGTCGCTGCCGTCATAACCGCCGCTGATGCCAGCAGCGCTAGGATTTCTTTCATTTTTCTCATTGTGAATCCCCCTTATGTACTTCTTATGATGTCTGTAATATCTTCCGGTTTCCAATGCCGTCTTTTCATGAAAATAAAACCTATACGATTATTTTCTCCGGCATTCTGCTGCCAGTATAGCATATTTTGTTTTTTCATTCATTAAATGCAGCTTAATTCTTTCTTATGCTTTCCCAGTACTTCCGAAACCGCCGCGGTCAGCGCCGTCAAGCGCTTCCACGCGTTCAAACTGAATCATCGGCTGATGCTCCATGATACGGAACTGGCAAATCCGGTCGTTTACATGAATCTCGGTATCGCGCACTGCCAGAACCGGCATATACCACTGATCATTGTCGCCGCAGTAAGATTCGTCGATTACTCCGTGATGATTTGTCTGAATGATACCAAAATTTTTAAAGGTTGAGCTGCGCGGAACCACATGTGCTTCATACCCCTTCGGCAATTTCATTGCAATGCCAAGCGGAATCAACTTGAATTCTCCTTTTTTCAAAGTAACGTCTTCCGCCGCGCGCAGGTCGATCCAATCGGATTTGCCGTCAATATAAGTTAATGGTTCTATTTTATCTGTAAAATACTTAATTTTTATTGTTTCCATAGTCTGCATCCTCTTCTCTCCTATTGTCACACTTCTTTTGTCATCACTTCGCCATAGTCGCCGCAATGAAGTACTGCCTCACCGCATTCCAGCGATTTTGGCACATCGATCACCCGCTGGTTTTTGCTCCCTTTCCAGTGCAGCTGTTTATCCAGCTTATCTATCTCGAATTTACCATCAACCAAAACATCCACATACTGCATGACGCTGCTGTTTCTGCATTCTTCCCAAAGCCCCCCTGTGTACATCCAGATTGTTTTCTTTGGAAATTTTTCTTTAATTTCTCGGGCAAGCTGTTCCACATCATTTTGATTTGCCGGGTACATTGGATCGCCTCCGCTGAATGTAATTCCTGAAACATAGGATTTTTCCAATTCATCAAAAATCTCCTGTTTTGCTGCCTCATCAAATAAAAGTCCGCCGTCTGGATTCCAAGTCACCGGATTCTGACATCCCGGGCAGCGATGCGCGCAGCCGGCCACCCACAGAACCACACGCAGACCGTCACCGTTTAGCATATCATCTTTTGTAATGTTATGGTATCTCATAAAAGCCTCCCAAAATATTCCGGCTGTTTTTGCGCAAACCGGATTATTATCTATATTTTGTGTTTTCTTTCTATGTATAACACATGATTTTGTATTGCAAAGTCGATTTTACCATCCAGCACCAAATACGTCAAGATAGTTTCGGTCGAAAAACAAGGGAGACGGGCTGCCCCCATCTCCCCAAAACTATCGTTCGCATTTAACATTTTACTTCGAAAACAAAATCCGGTCATTATCCAACTGCTTCCCAGCTCCTGCCGCAAATTTCTGCAGCAGTCCATCTACTGTCATACCCTCGCGTTCCGCTCCTTTGATATCCAGTACAATTTTTCCGCCGTCCATCATCAGCGTACGATTCCCCAGTTCCAATGCGGAATGCATATTGTGCGTAATCATCAGACAGGCAAGATTATTTTCTTTGACAATCCGTTTTGTCAGCTCCAGCACTTTTTCCGCGGTTGCCGGATCAAGGGCAGCCGTGTGCTCATCCAAAAGCAGGATTTTCGGTGGAATCAGGGTTGCCATTAAAAGTGTCAGCGCCTGTCTCTGTCCGCCGGACAGCAGTCCGACCGGCTGCTTCATACGATCCTCAAGCCCCATATCCAAGAGAGCAAGCCTCTCCCGAAACATCTTTTTCTGTGTTCCTGTCAGCCTGGAAAAAATGGAACCGCGGCTTTTCGCTACACGCAGATAGGCCAGCGCCAGATTTTCCTCAATCGTCATATTCGGCGCCGTTCCTTTCATCGGATCCTGAAAAAGTCTGCCGATCTCGGTTGCGCGCTTAAACTCCGGTTCAAAGGTAATATCCTTTCCTTCCAGTTCAATACTTCCCTCATCTGTGATAAACGTCCCGGAAATTGCATTAAACAACGTCGATTTTCCGGCACCGTTGCTGCCGATGATCGTTGCGAAATCACCGTTTTCAACGGTCAGATTCAATCCGTTCAGCGCCAGTTTTTCGTTTACTGTACCCGGATTAAAGGTTTTTTTAATATTTGTAATCTTTAACATGCGCCGCCTCGCTTTCTGGCTGCGATCGCCGCCATTTTTCTGCGCTGGAAAGCTACCTGATTTTTAATATACGGAGATGCGATCGCAATCGCCACGATCACTGCCGATACCAGTTTCAGACATTCCGCCGGAATGTGCAGTCTAAGCGCGATCGCTATCGCAAACCGATACAGGCAGCTTCCGAAAATTACACCGAAAATCCTCCTGAACAATGTCTTTTTGCCGATAATCGTCTCCCCAATAATCAGAGATGCCAACGCGATCGTCACCATGCCGGTGCCAAGGTTAATATCACAGGACTTTTGATACTGTCCGATCAGACAGCCGGATAGCGCCGTCAGCGCGCCGGAAATGCAAAGTCCCACAGTGATTGTAAAAGACGGGTTAATGCTGGAAGCACGAACCATATCTTCATTATCTCCAGTCGCGCGGATGGACAATCCCAACCGCGTTCCCAGAAACCATGCCAGAATTGCACAGATGATCACCACAATAATAACTGCTGTGATCAGTTTGTACCAGGTAGTACCGAACACTCCTTTCGTCAAAGTAAATACGGTATCGCTTTTAAAAATAGACAAGTTGGACGAAAATCCCATTGCTGCCAGATTGATCGTGTACAGTCCGGTATTGACAATAATTCCCGACAGAATCGAAGCCACGCCGAGCTTCGTCTGCAGAAACGCGGTCACAAAACCGGAACAGATCCCGGCTGCCATCGCTGCAAATAACGCCAGAATCGGATGCCCCATCAGCGCTACCTGTGCGCCTACCGCACAGCCGAGTGTAAAACACCCGTCTGTGGACAGATCGGCAATATTCAAAATGGAAAAACTGATAAACAGCGCCAGCGCCACCAGCGCATAAATAAATCCAAGTTCCAGCGCACCGTTGATGACCGGAAGTGAAAAAAATGATGCCATGTCAAATTCCTGCCTTCTGTTTTATTCTTCTGTAAAGTTCTCTTCGGTAATAACTTCTTCCAGAGACGTACATAATTCTGTAAATACGCTGTAATCAATGCCGAGTGCCGCCGCTGTTTCGGTATTGATCGTCGCAATACCGCTGTCAAAGGTGCGAATCGGCATTTCCGCCGGGTCTGCTCCCTGCAGCACTTCTACCGCCATATCTGCCGTTGCGGTACCAAGCATTGTATAATCCACGCCGTATCCGCAGAACGCGCCGTTTAACGCAAAAGAATTTGCTCCGCAGTAATGCGGAATACCATACTCTACCAGTTTTTCATAAATGCCAAGTTCCGCGTTCATAACCGTATTATCTGTCGGGGTAAAAATCGCTCCTACGCCGTCCGCAATCAGAGAATCTACTGCCTGACTGATCTCGCCCGCCGTTGTACCGGTTCCCTCTACATATTTTACGCCTTTCTCGTCCAGATATGCTTTCGCCTCTTCGATCGGCTGTGTAGAAGAATCTTCAGATTTACTGTACAAAAGCCCTACTTTCTCCAGCTCCGGATCAGCCGCAAACATCAGATCAAAAATCGCCCGTGTATTTAAAGCGTCGCTCGTTCCGGTAATATTTGCTCCCGGTACGTTCATACCTTCCACCAATCCTGCCGTTACCGGATCAGAAACTGCGGAAAATACTACCGGAAGACCGCTGTCCGCCGTCTGCTCCTGCACCGGAAATACTGCCGGCGTCGCAATCGGAATAATAATGTCCACACCGTCTGTGATCAGCTGTGTCGTGATCTGAGACAAGTTGGACTGATCTCCCTGTCCATTAAATACATAGCCTTCATAAATAAATTTATCTTCACCTTCTGCTGATCTCGCATCAAGCTGTTTTTCAATCGCCGCCTCGATCTGATTTAACGAAGCATGGTCCATAAACTGAATAATGCCAACCTTGTAATCTTCCGCCAGAACATTGCCCGTCATCATCATTGTCATTGCCGCGCCTGCTGCCATACCTGTTAACATTTTCTTTGTCATAATTTTGTTCTCCTTTTCTGATATATGTTTTTTCACATATTCGAAACCGGGATGTGTGGATGTGTGATAAGTCGTGCACGACTTAATGCTTTCACGCAAAAACCGCCCCAACCAAATCTTTCGATCCGATTGAGACGGTAATAATCATTTATTATCGCGGTACCACTCAACTTAACACAATGTCCACTTTTCGCATGTACAGCTCCCTCTCGGAAGGATACACTCCTGATTGATAACGGGTTCGGTTCCCGACAGCTCCTACTTCTGTTCCTGTAAAGCATTTTCGTTACTTCACAAAGATTCCCTTTCAGGCTGCCCTCAAAAGTCCATTCAGCAAGTCATTCCATACTGCAATCCCACCATCTGCAGTTCTCTGTAATTTCATCAACAAGCTTACTACTCTTTCTCATCGGTTTGATATATGTTAGTAGCAGTTTAGCACCCTGTTCCGGATTTGTCAAGACACTTTTTGTGCAAAATCACTTCTATAATCCTTTGCAGATTACAGAAAATATTTTATTTTTCCAATCCCTTCATGGTCAGCTGGATTCTCTTTCTGTCCAAATCCACACTCATGACCTTAACATCAACAATATCTCCGACACTGACTGCCTCAAGCGGATGCTTGATGAACTTTTCATCTGTGATCTGTGAGATATGTACCAGTCCGTCCTGATGCACGCCAATATCCACAAACACACCAAAATCAATGACGTTTCGCACAGTACCTTTCAGCTGCATCCCCGGCTTTAAATCTTTCATTTCCAGCACATCGGTACGCAAAATCGGTCCCGGCATTTCTTCACGCGGATCGCGTCCCGGTTTTTCCAGTTCCTTGACAATATCACGCAGGGTAATCTCACCGATCTCCAGTTCTTCAGCCAGTTTTTTATAATCTTTAACCTTTTTAGAAAGTCCGCCAAGGCCTCCCGCCGCAATCTGCTCCGGCGTGTAGCCAAGCTTTGTCAGCAGCTGCTGTGCAGCCGGATAGCTCTCCGGATGAACGCTTGTGGCATCCAAAGGATTTTTTCCGCCGCTGATACGCATAAAGCCCGCACACTGTTCGAACGCTTTTGGCCCGAGCTTTGCCACCTTCAAAAGTTCGCGCCGGTTACTGAATCTGCCGTTTTCTTCCCGATAGGTAACAATATTTTTCGCAATCGCTTTGCTGACCCCGGAAACATACTCCAACAAGGAAGCCGACGCGGTATTCAAATCCACGCCAACCTTGTTAACGCAGTCTTCCACCACGCCCTCCAGCGTCTCTCCCAGCTTTTTCTGATTCATATCATGCTGATACTGACCGACACCGATCGATTTCGGATCGATTTTTACTAGTTCTGCCAACGGATCCTGCACTCTGCGGGCAATCGATGCCGCGCTTCGCTGTCCCACATCAAATTCCGGAAACTCCTCTGTAGCCAGACTGCTGGCTGAATAAACAGACGCCCCCGCCTCATTCGTGATCACATAATGCACCGGAACCGGCAATTCCTTTAATAATTCCACAATAATCTGCTCTGATTCTCTGGATGCGGTTCCGTTTCCGAGAGAAATCAAAGTGATTTTATATTTGTCAATAAAGTGTTTTAAGGTATCTTTCGCCGCTTGAATCTTACGTTCATTGGTCGGCGCTGTTGGATAAATCACCGCTGTATCAAGCACCTTTCCGGTCGCATCCACAACAGCCAGCTTACATCCGGTACGAAATGCCGGGTCCCAGCCAAGCACTACCTGACCGACTACCGGCGGCTGCATCAGCAGCTGTTCCAGATTTTTACCGAATACATAGATCGCGCCGTCCTGCGCTTTTTCTGTCAGCGCATTGCGGATCTCCCGCTCGATTGCCGGGGCGATCAGACGCTGATAGCTGTCCGCAGCCGTCTCTTTTAATACCGGTGCGGTATACGGATTTTCTCTGCTGATCACTTTATGTTCCAGATAGGAAAGAATCTTTTCCTGCGGCGCTTCAATTTTTACTGTAAGAATCTTCTCTTTCTCACCGCGATTGATCGCCAGGACGCGGTGTCCCGCCAGCTTCGGAATAGCCTCGGAAAACTCGTAATACATCTCATAGACTGACTGCTGTTCCTTATCCTTTGCTTCTGCCGTCAGCATGCCCTCTTTTTCCGTCAGCTCACGGATATATGTACGGTGCGCGGCATCGTCAGAAATGCTCTCTGCGATAATATCCATAGCTCCCTGAATCGCTTCTTCCGGTGAATGCACTTCTTTTTCCGGATTTACAAATGCCTGCGCTTCTTTTTCAAGCGGCTGCTTCGTCATCTGCAAAAGAATAATATTTGCCAGACCTTCCAATCCCTTTTCCTTTGCCACCGTCGCTCTGGTGCGGCGTTTCGGGCGATACGGGCGATATAAGTCATCCACCAGCACCTGTGTCTGTGCCGCCAAAATCTGGGCCTTTAATTCCTCTGTCAGCTTTCCCTGTCCCTCGATACTGGAAAGTACCTGCTGTTTTTTGTCCTCAAGATTGCGCAGATAAACCAATCTTTCATACAGCTTACGGAGCTGTTCGTCATTTAAGGAACCGGTTGCCTCCTTACGATAACGGGAAATAAACGGTATTGTGTTTCCCTCGTCGATCAGTTTTACCGCCGCTTCTACCTGCCACAGATCAACCTGCAGCTCTTCTGTCAATTGTTTATTAATGTCCATAAAATTCCTGCCTTTTCTATCGTATACGGATCATGCTGATAACCGTACCCAATTTTTCCGCGCATTTCTGATATTGTGCCTCCGTCATAACCTCTGTCACAAAACCATACTCGCCCTCTACCCCCGGAACGCTGATAAATTCCACATTTCCAAATAGAGAACGTATTTTTTTATGATCCGCCACACCAGATGCGCGAACAAAAAACTGCTTTCTCGAATTGCTGATATCTGTCAGCTCCAGCTTATGTGTGCTCCAGAAAGACATAATATTGCGGTGCAGATGCTTGGCCTCATCCACCACATCCGCTACTACCGCACTCGCCGTTGGCAACTTTCCGGCTCCACGGCCATAGAACATCGCGTCTCCAAGCACATTTCCATGCACGAAAATCGCGTTGAACACATCATTGACGCTGTACAGGGGATCGCTCGGTCCTACCAGCGCCGGAGTCACCATTGCATAAAATTTATCTCCGTCTTTTTTACTGTATCCCAACAGTTTAATCGATTTCTGCATCACACGCGCATACTTAAAATCTGTCGCTGTAATCCTGGTAATTCCCTCTGTATAAATATCTTCAAAATCCACATGTCTGCCAAATGCAAGGGAAGAAAGAATAGCGATCTTGCGGCAGGCATCATGTCCTTCCACGTCAGCTTCCGGATTACGCTCCGCATAGCCCATCGCCTGCGCCTCTTTCAAGACATCCTCATACTCGCGTCCTTCTTTCTCCATCTTCGTCAGCATGTAATTCGTTGTTCCGTTTAAAATACCGGTGATTTCGTCAATCTCATCCGCTGTCAGCGAAGAATTTAAAGGACGGATAATCGGAATCCCTCCGCCGCAGCTCGCCTCAAACAGATAGTTGATCTCACGTTCACGCGCCAACTGAAGCAGTTCCGGCCCGTGCTTTGCCACCAGCTCTTTATTTGACGTACAAACACTCTTGCCCGCAAGAAGCGCCTGTTTGGTAAACGTATAGGCCGGTTCCACACCGCCCATTACCTCCACGATAATCTTTACTTCCGGATCGTTCAAAATCACATTAAAATCATGTACAATTTTTTCCTGAATCGGATCATCCGGAAAATCCCGCAGATCAAGCACGTATTTAATATTGATCTCCTCTCCAGCTTTTTTATTAATGCTGCTGTGGTTGGTATTGATCACCTCAACCACGCCGGAACCTACTGTTCCGTATCCCAGAACTGCAATCTGAATCATAATTTCCTCCTCAGCTTCCCTCTTTGGAAGCGCTACTCTCTGCCAAGAATCTTCAGATAATGAATGCCGTTTAAGCTTTCCAGATCGGAAAGCATTGTCATCGTGTCACCTGTAGACGGCAGGATGTCAATACTTAAGGTCAATGAGGCAATTCCATTGATCGGAATTGTCTGGTGAATGGTCAGAATATTCGCGTGATAATCCGCAATTACCTGCAAAACATCCGACAATAGTCCCGGTTCATCATCCATCTGCATCACAAATGCAATATTTTTTCCCTTGGCATTTTCATGAAACGGAAAAATATCGTCTTTATATTTATAGAAAGAACTCCGGCTGATCCCCACCGCGTCAGCGGCATCCTGCACGGTTTCCACGCGCTCAGACTCCAGAAGTCGTTTTGCCTCCACCACTTTCAGTAGTACCTCCGGCACTGCCTTTTCTTTCACCACATAATACTGACTTTTTGCTGCCATATTCTCCTCCTCCGCCGGACGCACTCTTTTCCTGTGCGTATCACAAAAACATTTGTTTTCACAGGGAAGATAATAACATATCCCGACCTTGAATGCAAGTCGGGATATCAAAAATAATTTATTCCTCCTCTGCCGAACCAAGCGCAATCCATTTCAGATATGCGTTAATAAACAGATCCAGATTACCATCCAGAACGCTGTCTACATTTCCTGTTTCTGCATTGGTGCGATGATCCTTTACCATCGTATAAGGCTGCATTACGTAAGAACGGATCTGATTTCCCCAGCCCATTTCTTTCTTTTCTCCGCGGATGCCTGATACTTTTTCCGCGTTTTCCTGCTGTTTCAGCAAATACAATTTTGCTTTCAGCATCTGCATCGCCTTATCCTTATTCTGAAACTGCGAACGTTCATTCTGACACTGTACCACAATACCCGTCGGAAGATGCGTGATACGGATAGCGGAAGACGTTTTATTGATATGCTGTCCTCCCGCACCGCTGGAACGGTACGTATCAATACGCAGATCTTCATCGCGGATATCCACATCCACGTCTTCCTCAATATCCGGCATTACATCGCACTGCACAAAAGAGGTCTGGCGTTTTCCAGCCGCATTGAACGGTGAAATACGCACCAGACGGTGCACGCCCTTTTCCGATTTCAGGTATCCGTAAGCGTTTTCACCTCGCACCTCAAAGGTGACAGACTTGATTCCCGCCTCGTCACCGTCCAGATAATCAAGTACCTCCACTTCAAAGCCTTTTTTATCTGCCCAGCGGGTAAACATACGGTACAGCATTCCAGCCCAATCGCAGGATTCCGTGCCGCCCGCACCTGCATGCAGCGAAACTATGGCATCCGCATTGTCGTACTCACCAGAAAGCAGAGTTTTGATACGGATGTTTTCATAGGTCTCAATAAAAGTATCAAGAATGCCCTGAATCTCCGGAATCAGAGAAGCATCATTTTCCTCCTCCGCCATCTCCAGCAGGGTCTCCATTTCTTCATACTGATCGCGCAGCGTCTTGTAAGTCGCTACATCTTCTTTTAAGGTACTGAGCAGCTTCATGGACTCCTGTGAACTTTCCGGATTGTCCCAAAAGTCCGGTTCCTCCATCCTGCGCTCTAATTCTTCGATCCTCTGCTGCTTGTTAGCGAGGTCAAAGTGAATCCCTCACTTCCAGCAATGGTTTTTCATATGTTCCGAGCGTATAACGGAACTGATCTAATTCGACCACACTGTCACCTTCTTTCTTAAACTTCAGCTAAAACCTTTTTTATTTTTTTCTGCCGCAGCACTGTTTATACTTCTTGCCGCTGCCGCACGGACACGGATCATTCGGATAAATCTTATCCTCCGCACGTTTTTTCGGCGCACGCGCCAGACTCTCGTCTTTATTCGTACCGGTTACTTTCGCAACCTCCTCGCGCTCAACTTTTTCTTCCACACGAACATGGAACATCAGACGCACGGTATCAGACTGGATATTTCTGGTCATCTCATCAAACATCTCATAGCCGTTCATCTTAAACTCTACCAGCGGGTCCTTCTGACCATATGCCTGCAGACCAATACCCTGACGAAGCTGATCCATATCGTCGATATGATCCATCCATTTACGGTCGATCACCTTCAGAATGATCACACGCTCCAGTTCACGCATCTCTTCCGGAGACGGGAACTCTTTTTCTTTTTCATCATAGAGCGCAGCAGCCTTTTCCTGCAGTTCTTCAATCAGTTCTTTTTTACTCTTATTCTTAACATCATCCGCTGTAAACGGTGTGAACGGAATAATCGGCAAAAGCAGTGTATTTAATTCATTGTAATCCAGATTGCCGCTCTCTTCTTCCTGACCGCACTGTTCCACATAACGTTCTACGGTATCCCGGATCATTTTTTCGATAGAGCTGCGCATATTTTCTCCGTCCAGAACACGGCGGCGTTCTTTGTAGATAATCTCACGCTGTTCGTTGTTTACCTGGTCATACTCCAACAGATTCTTACGGATCGCATAGTTGTTGCCCTCGATCTTCTCCTGTGCTTTTTGAATGGATGAGGACAGCATTTTATGTTCAATCTGTTCGTTTTCCGCAACACCCAGGGAACGGAAGATTCCCATCAGTCGATCGGAACCGAACAGACGCATCAGATCATCCTCCAGAGAAATATAAAATCTGGATTCGCCCGGATCTCCCTGACGTCCGGAACGTCCGCGCAGCTGATTATCGATTCGTCTGGACTCGTGACGTTCTGTACCAATGATCTTCAGACCGCCCGCCGCTCTGGATGTGTCATCCAGTTTAATATCCGTACCACGACCGGCCATATTGGTCGCGATCGTAACAGCGCCGTGCTGACCGGCATCGGCAACGATTTCCGCCTCCAGCTCATGGAACTTCGCATTCAGGACTTTATGCGGAATCCCCTTTTTCTTCAGCATACCGGAAAGCAGTTCGGAAATATCGATCGTGATCGTACCAACCAGAACCGGCTGTCCTTTTTCGTGCGCTCTTTCAATTTCCTCGATAACAGCACGATACTTTTCTTTTTTCGTCATATAAACAGCATCATCCAGATCCTTACGCGCAATCGGACGATTGGTCGGAATTTCGATAACGTCCATACCATAGATATCACGGAACTCCTGCTCCTCTGTAAGCGCCGTACCGGTCATGCCGGCTTTCTTCGTATATTTGTTAAAGAAATTCTGGAAAGTGATCGTCGCAAGCGTCTTGCTCTCTCGTTTCACCTTTACGTGCTCTTTTGCCTCGATTGCCTGATGCAGACCGTCAGAATAACGTCTGCCCGGCATGATACGTCCGGTAAATTCGTCAACGATCATAACCTGATCGTCCTTCACCACGTAATCCTGATCACGGAACATCAGATAATTCGCGCGCAGCGCCAGATCGACATTGTGCTGAATCTCCAGGTTTTCCGCATCAGAATAATTCTGGATCTGGAAGAACTTCTCCGCTTTTTCGATACCCTCCTGTGTCAGAGTAACCACTTTATCCTTTTCATTGACAATAAAATCGCCTGTCTCGGTGATCTCTTCGCCCATCAGCGCAGTCATCTTCGTAACCTCGCCGCTGGCCTCGCCGCGCTGCAGCTGACGCGCAAAAATATCAGCCACCTCATACAGCTTTGTGGATTTACCGCTCTGTCCTGAAATAATCAGCGGTGTACGCGCCTCATCGATCAGAACGGAGTCAACCTCGTCGATAATAACATAGTTAAGGTCTCTTTGTACCAGCTGTTCTTTGTAGATCACCATATTGTCACGCAGATAATCAAAGCCCAGTTCGTTGTTTGTGATATAGGTAATATCACAATTATACATCTCACGGCGTTCGTCGTTTGACATATCATTTAAAACCACGCCAACGGACAGACCGAGAAAACGATGAACCTGTCCCATCTCATCCGCGTCACGTTTAGCCAGATAGTCATTGACCGTAACGATATGAACACCCTTTCCTGTCAAGGCGTTTAAGTACGACGGCAAGGTAGCCACAAGAGTCTTACCTTCACCAGTCTTCATCTCGGCAATACGGCCTTGGTGCAGAATGATACCGCCGATGATCTGTACACGGAAATGCTCCAGACCGATCGTACGCTTTGCCGCCTCTCGCACGGTCGCATACGCTTCCGGCAAAAGGTCATCCAGCGTTTCCCCGTTTGCAAGACGTTTTTTATATTCCTCTGTTTTGCCGCGCAGTTCCTCATCGCTCAATGCCTGCATAGTCGGACGCAGCGCCTCGACTTTATCCACCAGCGGCATGATACGCTTCAGTTCGCGCTCACTGTGTGTGCCAAATACTTTCGATAAAATACCCATGCTAAACTCCTATAATCTGCCGACCTGATACGATCCGCATTTTTATATCCGCATCCGCCGATTCCCGACAGTTACACATACTATTTTGTATTTTATCATTTTTGTGCGGTAAACTCAATAAATTTTTTCTAAAAAAACGCCCTCTGTCCGACATCGGACAAAGGGCGCTGCTTTTCTTTTACCTGAATTTTAAAATTCCGGTTCAATCAAACCGTATGTATTTCCTTTTCTCTTGTAAACCACATTAACCTCTTCCGTTTCCGCATTGCAGAATACAAAAAAGTTATGTCCCAAAAGTTCCATCTGTACACAGGCATCCTCCGGATACATCGGTTTGATTCCGAAATGCTTCGTGCGGATAATCTTTACCTCTTCCGGCTCTACGGTTTCCTCTTTTTCAATAAATTCACGCCTGAAGTTACCGCCGTCCTGATGCTTTGCAATCAGTCTGGTCTTATATTTACGAAGCTGACGCTCGATCACTTCCTCCACCAGGTCAATCGATACATACATATCGTTGCTCACCTGCTCGGACCGAATAATATTTCCCTTGACCGGAATCGTAACCTCTATTTTCTGCCGTTCTTTCTCGACGCTCATTGTAACAATCACTTCTGTATCAGGAGTAAAGTACTTTTCCAGCTTGCCAAGCTTGTCTGTGATCGCGTTGCGAAGCCCCTCTGTAATCTCAATATTTTTTCCGCTGATCGTAAATCTCATGAAATCCACTCCTTTGCTGTATACTTACAAAGAAACAAAAATTCCTGTTTCTTCATAGAAAAAGTGTACCACAAATCCAGCATTTTATCAATCTATTTATAAAAATTTCACAAGTTTTTAGACAGTTTAACCATGCACGGCTAAGCTTGATTTACCGACCGGCAGAACTTCAATACCTCCTCATATTTCATACTGCCGCCGAACAGATCCAGCGCGCTGCCGACTGTCACATTCACCCTGCCTCGGCCGCAGCGACGCAGTTTTTCTAAATCTGCAAAGCTGCCGACGCCTCCCGCATAGGTGACCGGTATTTCAGAAAATTCGCCCAACAATTCCACCAGTTCCGTTTCTATACCGGAAGCCTTTCCTTCCACATCCACTGCATGAACCAAAAATTCATCGCAATACGCGGAAAGCTGTCGCAGTACGTTTGCCGATAATTCCAGTTCGGTAAATTTCTGCCAACGATCTGTGACGATATAATACCGTTCATCCTTTTTACGGCAGCTCAGATCCAGCACCAGATGCTCTTTTCCGGCAGCTGCCGCAATCTTTTCCAGATTATCATAATTCAATCTGCCGTCTTTAAAAACATAACTCGTCACGATCACATGGGAAGCGCCATGATTCAGCCAGAAACGCGCATTTTCCGCATGAATCCCGCCGCCTACCTGCAAAGCGCCCGGATATGTCTGCAGAGCCAGAAGCGCCTGCCGTTTGGTCTCCTCATAATAATCAGAGCTTTCCGGATTGAGCAGAATGATATGTCCGCCTCTGATGCCGTCCTTTTTATAAAACTCCGCGTAAAACGCCGCGTCCTGCTGTGCCACAAAATTTTCCTGCGCCTGATTGCCGGCATCCTTTAACGAGCCGCCGACAATTTGTTTTACTTTTCCGTTATGTATATCAATACAAGGCCGAAATTCCATGCGTATCTCCTTTCCCTTACCCTACTTTCCATTTATGATCTCTTTCCATGCCCACACAGCTGCACCTACCGCGGCTTCTTCCTCAATCTGCCGTAAAATCACCGGCAATCCAAATACTTTTTCTATTTCCTGCTGCATCAGAATATTCCTGCGAATTCCATTTCCGCTGGCAACAATCACTTTTTTTCTGCACCGCAGTTCTGCCGGAAACTGCTGATAAGCATCATACAATTCTTTTGCCATTCCGGCTATAAATGCGCGGATAAAATCTGACGGATAAAAATTTTTTTCCGTCAATCCTGTCACTTCTCCGCAGCGGTCCTGATCTGCCCTGCTGCCGTACAAATATGGAAAAATTTGTAAATCTGTTTCCGTTTTTGCAAGCCCCATCTCCTCCATCTTCTGATAGACCACCGTTTTATCCAATTCCACTCCCGTAAACTGCCGCACTGATTCTAGGAAAAATTCCGCCAATCGTTCGTACACCTTCCCGCCGTTTACCGAGGCCTGCACATACAAATAGCCCTGATTGGTAAACGGACGTATTTCTCCCGCCTGAATTTCTGTCAAAGTCCTGTCAAAAAAGGAAACCTGCGATCCTGTTCCGACATTGATACTCAAATTTTCTTCGGACTCTCCGGCTGCCGCGTAAAAACTGGCCTGATTATCTCCCAGTGCCCAGACAAGCGGTATTCCCCTGTATTTTCCGACCGCCTGTGTTTTTTCGGTCACTTCCGGATAGTAATCTGTATTCACTCCTGCCCTTTGCAGCTTTTCTTTATCAAAAATACCATTTTTTAAATCAAATCCACCCATGCTCGCCGCAATCGTCGGGTGCATCTTTGGAGTCCTCAATCCGCACAGCCGCATGACAATATAATCACCGATATTAGCAAATGCAGCCGCTTTCTTTGGAATCTGTCCTGTTTTTTGCAGATAAAAATGAGTCACACTTCCATAACCGGTATGCATTTCATACCCAGTCTGCCCGGACAGCCATTTCGCATAAGTACAATCCTGAAACGGCTCATTTCCGTACTCCGTTTTCCAAGTGTAATATGGCGTCACCGCTGTTCCGTTTGCGTCCAGATAAACAATCCCGTGCATCTGGCTGGATACACCGATCACATCTGCGCCGCCGATCCCGTCAATCAGTTCATCCAACATCTTTTTCACACATATATAAATCTGCTGCGGATCCTGCAAAAATGTTTCCGGTAAAAACGTATTTACTTCCTGCAGTACTTCCTCTGTCTTTTTATCCGTCATGCGATATCCCACAAGACAAATGCTGGTTGTGCCGATATCGATGCCAATGACTTTTTCTGTTCTCATTTCATCTATCCCACCTTTTCTGAAATGCATTCTTTTTCTCACCATAGCAGTTTTCTACTGGCGCTGTCAATACCCCTTCCATAACCTCTACTTAATATTATATTTCCGATATAATCGCCCTCGATAAGTTCGATTGGAAACAACTTTTTGCGCGTCTTCAAACCGTTTTTCTTCCAGCAAACGTCTCATTAATTATTCTTTTTTGAACCGTTCCAACTTCCTTGTCCCTGTCTGAAATGTAATAAAATCATAGGCATCCGATAATTCATCAGTTCCTGATGTTCCAAAAGGAAACAGCACTGACTTTTGCCTATTTTTATAAGATGAACCCCATCGACCGTTGTTACACGTTTTTCTTTTAATTGTCAATATGTTTTTGTAATTTTATTTCCATTAAATATCCGCACATAAAAACAGAACCGACAGCGGATCTTTTCCTTTCAAAATTTTCGCCTCGGTTCTATTTTTATTTTCACCGTATGTATTTAAAATTGTTGATATTGGTTTTAAAACGGCCGGCACATTCGCCTTACATTACTCGCTAAATCTATTATACATATAATACCACTGCATCTGAGGTACTTCATAATACGGATAAAACTCCCTCGTCTGATGCTCAAATGGTTTCACATGCCCCGGCTTTGTCTGAAACGCAAAAGAATATCCGTTTTTCTGAATCGGTACCATCCACTTTTCCGGATGCTTCATATCTCCCTGAAACAGCGTCATCTTGTCACAGACCAGTACAAGCGGGCCATAACAAAGCGCTGCCACATCCGGCGCATACTGATCCACCGGTTTAAAATACAGCGGAAACTCAAATTCTATCGTAATCGTATCCATATCCTTCCACTGTCTTTTCAGTACCAGCCAGGTATTGGGCTCTGCTTTTATCTCCACTTTTTCACCATTGATCTGTACCGTATTCTTTCCGTTTGCCCAAGACGGTACGCGGAAACGCAGTTCAAATTCTCTCGATTTCTTTCCGCACAATCGGAAACGCAGCTGTTTTTCCTTTGGATAGAAACTGGTGTTTTCCAAAGAAAACGCATCATTCTCAATTTCAAACACCACACAGGAATTTAGGTACTGGCTGATATACAGACCGCCTTCATCATGATAATAAAGCATATTCGAATATTCTGCCACATCCTCCGGAAATGTACCGGTACAGCATTGCCACTCAAAGTTACATCCATTTTCATGCATTCTGCCGTCTTCCACTGACTTGAAGCCTCCGTTGACAAAATAGTCAGCATAATACATAACCTTCCCCGCAGAAGTAATCGGCGGCTGTCCGCCACATCCGTTGTAAAGCATCTTTTCCGCCCAATCTCCGTACTTTGCGTCTCCGGTGATCGTCAGCAAGTAATTACATATTTTAAAAACAGCCCAGCTGCAGCAGGATACTTCACAGCTTCCCCACTTATCGTCACGCGATACAATAGAATCCCCAAAATTGCGGTATTCTTTATGACGTTTATCCCTGTCCCAATTTGCTTTCAGGGAATCTCCCAGATATCCTTCTTCATCCGCGAAAAGACACTCTGCCGGACCGTAACCGCCGGTTGCAAAGGTATGGTGCGTTAAAATCTCATCATAAGCAATCTGAATTGCCTCAAGATAAGACTTTTCACCGGTTGCCAGATACGCCATAGCCGCACTTGATAAAGCATTCACATGACTGTAAGCATGACGCGGTCCGATCGCGAAATCCTTTTTCAAAAGCTTTTCCCAATAATAAGGATAATCCCACTCCTTCGCAAAAGACAGATACAGCGGTTCTTTTGTCAGAAACCAAGCGCGATACAACATTTCCGGAAGTGTATACCATTCAATCATGTCTCCACCCATCGCTTCATTCTGCAGCCCATCACGTACAATACCGGTACGGAAGCGTTTCATCGCGCTCTCCGTCAACTGAAGGATATACTCTTTTGCCGGTTCATATCTCAGATATTCATACATATCAAGAAAACCGCCCATCAGTTTATCATAGACATAAGTCCCGTTTACATCAATCACTTCCTGTGAGACTTTTGCGCATTCTCCCCAGCCGTCCGCCAGCACAATCGCCTTTTTGCGCAGCCGTTCGTCTCCCGTCACCAGATAAAGCCTCGCAAACGCGCCAAGCTTCTGTCCAAATGTACAGGCATTATTTCCATACCATCCTGCCAGTCCGGTACAGTTATCTTCGATTCCTGCCAATTCACGGAAATAATGGAGCAAGTCCCCGTCCGGAATCGCCAGATACGTTTCAATCAATTCCTGCCGCTGGCGGCTCCAATGTGTTTCTCCCAGAAGCACATGCCGATAATTAAAATTTTTTATCATCTCAACTTTCTCTTTTTTAACCTTTAACCGCTCCGATCATCACACCTTTTTCAAAATATTTCTGAATAAACGGATATACACAGAGAATCGGTAATGTGGATACGATCATAACGGCATATTTCACCTGATCTGCAGAAGACTGTCCATAACCACCCTGTACACCTCCGCTTCCACTTGCGAACGCCTGATTCAAAAGAAGGATCTCACGCAACACGATCTGCAGCGGCTGATTTGCCTCCTTACTATTAAAGATCAGCGCATTGAAGTAATCATTCCAGTGGAATACTGCGTAGTAAAGAATCAACACCGAAATAACTGCCTTTGACAGCGGAACAACCACTTTCATAAAATAAGTAAAATGGCTGCAGCCATCTAAGACTGCCGCTTCATATAATTCTTCCGGAATGGAATTCTGGATAAACGTTCGGGCAATGATCAAATTATAGGTATTTACCGCTACAAAAATAATCAGGATTGTTTTTGTGGAAATCAAATGCAACGAACTAACCGTCATGTACAGCGGAACAAGACCTCCGTTGAAAAACATCGTAAATACGAAATACATCATGACCGCATTGCGTGCCTTAAAATTCCGTCGGGACAGCGCATAAGCTGCAGGCATCGTTACCACAATATTCAGTACTGTTCCGGCTACCACATAGAGAATCGTATTTGCATAGCCTCTCCAGATACGCGCATCCTGAAAAATCTGCTCATATCCATAAAAGCGAATGTCCTTCGGCCAAAATGTAACCTCTCCAAGATTGACCAGATTGGAATTACTGATAGACGCGATCACAACAAACCATAAAGGATACGCAATAATCAAAAAAATCAGAATACTGAAAATAAGTACCGCAGCGCTAAAAATCCGATCGCCCCAGTTCGCGCTTTTTCCGAAGGAAGCCGCGCTGTTTCTATTTCTAAATCCTGCCATCGTCTTTTCCTCCTTACATCAAACCGGTACCGGTTGTTTTCTTGGAAATTGCATTGGTCACTATCAGGAATACAAAATTCACGACTGTATTAAACAGACCTACCGCAGCACCAAAGGAAAACTGCGATGATTTGATACCCACAGAATACACATATGTGGAAATAACCTGCGAAACTCCGAGATTCATACTATTCTGCATCAGGTATACTTTATCAAAAGCAACATTCAAAATATTGCCCATATTCAGAATCAACATGATCATGATGGTCGGCAAAATCGCCGGGAAATCAATATGCCACATCGTCTGCCAACGATTCGCCCCATCAATCTTACACGAATCGTACAATTGGGTGTCCACAGACGACAGTGCCGCAATAAAAATGATACTGTTCCAGCCCATAGACTGCCACACACCGGTCAATACATAAAGCGGAACAAATGTTTTCTCACTGCCGAGAATATTCGTTGTCTCCGATACCAGATGAATATCCTTTAAGAAATTTGCAACCACACCCTTTTCATTCGCAAACATGACGTTGATCATGGATACCAAAACGACAACCGAAATAAAATACGGAATATAAACGGTCGTCTGCAAAGTGCGTTTCCATTTTCGATTACGAATCTGATTTATCAGCATTGCCAGCATAATTGGAATCGGAAAACCTACTACAATACTTGCAAATGCAATCACAAACGTATTTTTCAAGGTTGTCACAAACATGGGACTGTCAAAATACTGTTTAAAATATTTCAGCCCCACCCATTCTCCGCCGATAATACCTGCAGAAAAACTGTATTCTCGAAACGCAAGCTGCACGCCATACATCGGCACATAGCAAAAAATCAATATATAAAGCATGGCCGGGAACAGCATCAGCCAGAGCTGCCAATTGCGTATCAAGTATAGTTTCGAGCGGGTTGCCAGACTTGCTTTCTGCTTTTTCTTCATTGCCCTGTTCTCCTTCCTATTTCAAAATCAGGGGAGATGCCGGACGACATCTCCCCCATCTTTTCCATCTAATTGTATTACACTTTATGCCGCTTCTGTTTCTGTTGCTTCCGTTTCTGCTACTTCTGTTTCCGCTGCTTCCGTTTCTACTGCTTCCGTTTCCGCTGCTTCTGTTTCCGCTGCTTCCGTTTCTGCCGCTTCTGTTTCTGCTTCCGGTGCTTCACTCTCTAATTTTTCCAGATAGCTGTCAAATGCCTTCTGACGGATGTCCAGAATCTGCTGCAGACCTGCATCATATACACTCTGTACATAAGAATCCCAGGTTGATTCAATATCCTGCTGTCCTGTCAACCACAGAGACCACTGATTATCAATAATGTTATTTACATTCGCCTGTGCCATAGCCATCGTATTTTCATCTTCTTCTGTAAATTTCAAGAAAATACGCTGATAAGTATCTAACGCACTTGGTTTGGCCAAAACATCTTCATATACTACACGTTCTTCCAACGCGTATGCCATATCCTGTGCCATTTCAACTTCCGTAGCTCTTCTGATATACATCGGGCCATTATCTGCGAATGCAGTCGTCCATTTCCATGTACCAGAATCTGTGTTCGGATCCTGTGGCGGCAGTACTTTATAGCTGTTGTCACCGGTCTTCTCAATGTTACCATCAGTGATACCGCCAAATAAGGTTTCCACGCTGTGAGTCTGATCATAGAAACGATCCACAAATTTCATAGCTGCTTCCGGATTTTCACATTTTGCGCTCATTGCCACACGATTGGATGAGAAATTCAGTTCAGCATAATCATATCTCCATCTAGTATCATATGTACCCGGTTCACAGTCGATATCATAGTCAAGCGCCGGTACTGGCACGTACTGTTCATGCAGTGTCGGACCGAATTTATCGGTTTCTTCCCATCCAAATACACATCCTACAAGAGCTTCTCCTGCCTCATTTCCTCTGGAAAGAGACTGGAAAGTAGAATAATCATTTGTTATTGCATTTGGATTGATTAAACCATTTGCATAAAGATCGGCCATATATTCCATAAACAGTTTATATCTCTCATCGACTGCATAACTCTTTACCTGACCATCTTCTGCAAAATAGGAATCTGTTGGACCGGTCAGCTGGATTCCCATCGCTCCCATTAATGCTGTCAGAGAATATGCGCTGTTAAACCAGCCATTGTTAGGACCTGCATTAAAGTCAAATGGAATCTCATCATTTGAATCACCATTACCATTTGCGTCTTGCTCCTTAAATGCAGTCAGTACTTCTTTGAATTCGCTGAAGGTAGTTGGAACTTCCAAGCCAAGATTATCCAGCCAATTCTGGTTGATAAACAGTACTGTATTCGTATCCGGCCATTTTCCCTGGAATTTCGGCGTACAGTAAATATTTCCATCCAGATTTTTTACCAGTGTCATCGTGTCCGGCTCTGTCTCAAACATTTCCATAATGTTCGGAGTCAGTTCTTCATTCAGATATGGAGTCAGTTCCATAAATAAACCTTTATATTTTGAATAATCTGCATCATTTGTTGCATTGAAGAGCAGATCCGGAATATCGCCGGAAGCAAATCTGGTAGATTTTACCGTTTCCCAGTCTGCACGGATCACTTCCCACTCGATCTCCACATTTGCTTCTTTTTCGATTTCTGCCAGCCATTCCATCTCTTCCAGATCCTGAGTGAGCGCATGCGCAATGAAAACTGCAGTCAGTTTTGTAGGTTCTGCAGTCTCTTCCGCTGAAACAGCCATGCCGGAGCATGCAGACATTGTCATACCGGCTGCAAGCAGCATACTTAATACTTTTTTCTTCATCATAATAAATTCTCCTTTCCTTTTCTGGTGATGTAAAAAACCGCGGCGCTTTCCATCAAATCCGCACAGAAGCTCTTATTCCTTTATACATATATCCGGCGTTTTTTATTTTTACGCTCGTTTTTTCTGTGCAAATTCACTATGCATTAACCTTATCACGTTCTTTTTTTGTCGTAAATATCACTTTCCTCTATTCCGTGTCATTTTGTCATATCTTTTTCTTCATTTTTTCTTGTTTCTTCCTTTTTGATACTTCTTCAAACACTTTATCACTTTTTTTTACTTTTTTGCTATTGTATACTAGACATAACAGAACTGATAATTTCATGATATCTTTATCATCCTGACAAACATTTCGTCAAAATGATATTTTACAGGAGTATATACAAGTTATGAGAATGCTTTCTTTTCCAAACGGTCAGATGATGACCTATGTAAACACAGGTAAATTCAAGGCGCCTTCAGATGACTGGCAACATGCAAATTTATATCTGGCAGAATATGAGCTATTCGTGATGACAGAAGGCACACTCTATCTGAGTTATAATGAAGAACGCTTTACAGTGGAACGCGGCGAATACTTGCTTCTTCCGCCCTGCAATTCCTGGCGGAAAGGCTTTAAGCCCGCATACTGTTCCTTTTACTGGCTGCATTTTTCCTTTGAGCAATCCACTGTTTTTACCCCCCCCCAGGCAAATCCGCCTCATTTACAAAAAGCAAGTGAAAATAATGCTCAGACGCAATTTCGGATCGCACAAACCGGCGCGATCCCCAATCTCGAAAAGATGGTAGTGCTAATGAAACAGCTCCAGGATTCTGTAAAAAGCAGTTATCCGTCGCTGACCCTCGATACTATGACAACCAATGTATTGACCGAGTTATACGGGCAAATCTGTTTAAATGTTCCGACTAACAGTCGCACTCTGACCTCAAAGCAGATTTATTCTGACATTGTTGATTTCATCCAGCTGCACATTGCCGAAAATATTCGAGTGGCCGACATTGCAGACCACTTTGGCTACAATCCAAAATATCTGTCGCACCTCTTTTCACAGATAACTGGGATTCCTCTCAAGCAGTTCATTCAAAATAAAAAAATCGATTCGGCCAATTTTATGCTGACGGATACCAATCTGCCGATTTCTGATATCGCTAAAGAGCTCGGTTTTCCGGACAGCCACAATTTTTCGCGCGCCTATAAAAAAAGTACCGGGCTGACGCCCAGTGAATACCGCAATACTTTTGCAAAACGTCTGCTGTATCATGTATAAAAGATTCTTTATGTAAATTGCGACAGCTGCCTGATGGCAGCCGCCGCAATTTTTTTCATTTTTAACGATCATTTCTGTCGCTTTCCTTATTTCTTTCTGCCGGTCCATTTCCGGTAATATCATCGACAATATCCTCTGCACCGTGGATAATGCCTTCTCCTACTTCTCCGACACCCTCGCCGATTTCTTCCATACCGCTCTCACGATAGGTTCCGTCTGCATTCGTTTCACGGCCGGAAGTTGCGCTGTTCACCATATCGTCATCCGCCGCAGTGCGGTTTCTGGCCGTCTTATTTCCTGTTGCTTTTCCATTCACCGTACTATTTCTTCCCGTGGTTTTCTTTTTCGATGTGGACTGCGCGTTTGCATTGTTTCCATCTGCGTTTTTATCCGACGCAGTCGTTTCCTTTGTGGTAGCTGTTTTTTCCGTTGCCGCGTTGTTGTCTCTGTTTCCGCAGCCTGCCAGCATCGTACATGCGCAAACTGTCAAAAACAAAGCCGCTGCTTTTTTTCTCATCGTCTTCATGGTCACATTCTCCTTTACCGTATTTCTGGATATTCATTTGCTCCCGTTAATAATATCTCTTATTTGCAGACAGATTATTCAGCGCGCGTACGGAAAAGTCTTCTTATCAGCTCTTTTCCATGAAATGGAAATAAAGGATACAGATAACTGCCGCCTGCGATCGTACGGTTAAAAGCAATCATGCAAATAGAAATCAGAAGTCCTGCCGCAAATCCCCAGCCATTGAATAATCCGACCAACAAAAGCAAAATCAGACGCATAAATTTTAATGCATAACCAAGTTCAAAATTAGATTGGGTATAATTGGCAATCGCCACAAAGGCCATATACAGCATTGCTTCTGCATTAAACCAGCCAGATTTTACTGCAAATTCACCCACTACAATACCGGCGATCACACTTAAAGGCGTCGATAAGGTTTGCGGCGTATTGACGGAGGCCAGCTTCAGTCCGTCAATCGCAAATTCCAGCATCAAAAGCTGCAGAAGCGCCGGAACATACGTCTGATCCGCAATCAGGATAAACGAAAGCCATTCCGGTATCCATGCCGGATTTTGAATCAGCAGCAGCCAGACTGGTGTCAGAAGAAGCGACAGCACCGCGATAATAAACCTGGAAAAGCGCAGATAGGTGGCCGTCACCGGCGGAAAGTAATAGTCGTCTGCCTCCTCCAGAACATCAAATAAGGTCGCCGGAAGCAGGATCGCGGTCGGCGCGTTATCCACAAGAATCGCAATCTTTCCTTCCAAAAGACTGGCCGCCGCCGTATCCGGACGTTCCGTATACTTAAATTTAGGAAACGGATTAAACCATTTTCGTTTGTAGATCGCCTCTACCAAACTTTCCTGATTCATCGGCAAAGCATCCAAAGTGATCGACTGCAGCTTCTTGCGCAGATTTTCTACCAGTCCCATATCGGCGCGGTCGCTCATATAGCTCAGTACAATATCACTTCTGGAACTTTTGCCTGCCTGAAACATTTCCATAACCAATTGGGGACTGCGGATACGGCGGCGGATCAGCGCCGTATTAAAAACAACCGTTTCGACAAATCCATCGCGCGAACCGCGCAAAGTTTTATCCTTGCTCGGCTCGTCTACGCTGCGCATCGGATAGGTACGGCAATCGATGGCAAAACTTTTTGCATAGCCATCAATAAACAGACAGACCACACCGGATAAAATTGCTGTCAAAATATCCTCTTTGCTCTCCAGCAGATCCACCTCCACATAAGGAATATAATTCTGGTTTAATCCTCTACTCGTTTCCGGCAGATCCTCCGGTGTAATGGAATAAAAAAATTCCAGCAGTTTTTCCATAATGTCGTCTTTGACAAACCCATCCACAAAATAAATACACGCCGGACGGTCGCCCACAGTCAGCATTCGGCAGATCACATCAAAGTTCTTTGAAAGATTCAGTTTGTTATGAAAATATTCCATATTTTCATAAAGCGTAGTTGTAATATTTTTTTCCATAAAAAAACTCCTTTGGGTTCCTGTTTCCAGTGTTCCCCAAAGGAATTCCGATTATTCTCTATTATCACCCAAAAAGAACAGCGCCAGTGTACCGGGACCAGAATGCGCACCGATCACATTTCCTACCGGAGAAATGATAAACTTGTGAATCCCAAATTTTTCCTCCACCAGCGTTTTCACATACTCAGCGTCTTCCTCGCAGTCTCCGTGACTGATAAAGACGATATCGTTTTTATCTGCAAAACTGCCCTGTCTTGTCTCCATTGCCGCAACAAGCGCCTGCAGCGATTTCTTTCTGCTGCGCACCTTAGAAAGCGGAATCAGCTTTCCCTCATTATTGACATGAAGCACCGGTTTTAATTGGATCATCGTACCAATCACGGCTGCCGCTTTGGACACACGCCCGCCACGGTACAAATGAAACAGATCGTCCACAGTAAAACTATGGATGATGTGCATTTTCATTTCTTCACACCACGCCGCCAGTTCCTCCAGCGTCAGTCCTTCTTTCTGTTTTTCCAGTGTTTTGTGTACCAGAAGTCCCTGACCTAATGAGGCGCAAAGAGAATCTATCACAATGATTTTGCGTTCCGGATATTCCTCCATCAAATCCTCCGCCGCAATTCTCGCGCTGCCGCAGGTACCGCTTAAACCACTGGAAAATGCAATATGCAGAATATCCTTTCCCTCTTTTATAAGCGGTTCGAATATTTGCTTTGCCTGTTCCGGATTTACCTGTGAGGTCGTCGGCATTTTCCCTTCACGCATCTTAGCGTAAAATTCCGCCGTGCTAAGCTCCTTTGCGCCGCGCGCATAAGTTTCTCCGTCTAGGATGCAGGAAAGTGACATCACCGTCATCTGATGTTCCCGATAGTACTGCTCCGGCAGATCTGCCGATGTATCCGTTGTAACTACATAATTGCTCATTGTATGTAACCTCCTTGCTGTTAGATCTTTTTTGTTGTCAATTGAAAAAATCCTGCAAACAGGATTCTCCGCCTGAGTCTGGTCGCATTTGCGGCATCTTCCGTCTCTTCTCTGCATAGACTGTACAAATACATAGCTGCGGAGTATTCCATGAGTTCTAAAACCAAAATTATTATTATGAAAAAGCGGGAGTTGATCTATACGGCCATTTTCGCTGCGTTTGCCATCATCTTTCTCATTTTAATGGTGATGATGTTCCGTCCGGGCGGCGCGACTGCCAATCCATCTTCCCAGAAAAAACTGTATCAACCGGGCGTTTACACCACGTCCATCACGCTCAATAACAACGTGATGGACCTGCAGGTACGCGTAGACCGGGATCACATCAACAGCATTTCTCTGGTAAACTTAAGCGAAACGGCCGCTGCCGCACTTCCATTAATGGAACCGGCTCTGGAAAAGCTGGCCGTGCAGATCTGTGACGCCCAATCTACCAAAGAAATCTATTATGAAGAGGCCAGTCAGTATACGTCGCAGATGCTGCTGCGGGCGATTGAAAACGCACTCGATCTGGCACGTCAGGCATGACAATTTTCCTCCAGATCCTGCATCCAGACTGCTGCGCACGCATCACTCGGCATACGCAGATCTCCGCGCGGTGAAACAGCGACACTGCCGACTTTCGGTCCGTCCGGCAGACAGGAACGCTTAAACTGCTGAGAAAAAAATCTGCTATAGAATTTCTTCAGCCAATGCAGGATCGTTTCTTTTTCGTAAGTTCCCGCAAATGCATGACATGCCAGCCGATACACCTTGGACGGCATTTCTCCGAAACGCAGCACGCGGTAGAGGAAAAAATCGTGCAGCTCATATGGACCGACAAGATCCTCTGTCTTCTGCGCGATCACGCCGTCCTTGGGCGGGAGCAGTTCCGGGCTGACCGGCGTGGCAAGCACATCGAGCAGCACCTGCTCCAGTGCTTCGTCACCGCAGGTATCCGCATAATACTGCACTAAATGACGCACCAGCGTTTTCGGAACGGAACTGTTCACACTGTACATCGACATATGGTCGCCGTTATAAGTTGCCCATCCAAGCACAAGTTCGGAAAGATCTCCGGTTCCGATCACCATACCGCCAGTCTGATTTGCCAGATCCATCAACACTTGTGTGCGCTCTCTCGCCTGACCATTTTCGTATGTCACATCATGGTTATCCGGATCCTGCCCGATATCTTTAAAGTGCAGGCTCACCGCCTCTTTGATATTCACTTCTTTTAATACCGTGCCCAGCTTTTTAGCAAGCTCACAGGCATTTCGATAGGTACGGTCGGTTGTTCCAAAACAAGGCATCGTCACCGCCAGAATAGAAGTTCTCGGCAACTCCAGTATATCTGCCGCCTTTGCCGCAACTAGCAGCGCCAAAGTCGAGTCAAGTCCACCGGAAATACCGATCACCATTGAGCGACACCCAGTATGCTGCAAACGTTTTCTCAGGCCCATTGCCTGTATCTGAAAAATCTCCTCACATCGTTTTCCGCGTTCTGTCACATTTTCCGGTACAAACGGATGTTTTAAAATTTCTCGCGTCAATTCTGTTGTCTGTACATTCAGATGGAACGGTACTTTTACATACTTCTCCATCCCCTGCTGACAAAACGTACTCATTTTGCGGCGCTCCGCGCACAGCTTCTGCACATCGATCTCCGTACAGCAAATTTCCTCTTTAAACGGAGTAGAATCTGCCAGTACGCTGCCTTTTTCCGCAATCAGCTTGTGACCGCCAAAGACCAGATCTGTTGTCGATTCACCGCATCCGGCGCTCGCATAAATATAGCCGCATACCAGACGCGCGGACTGGTTCGATACTAGGAGTCTTCGCAGATCATTTTTACCAACCTTCTCGTCACTGGCTGACAGATTCACAATCACGGTTGCTCCGGCCAGCGCATGGGAAATACTCGGAGGATTCGGAACCCAAAAATCTTCACAAATTTCCGCCGCAACTAACAGACCGTTCACATCGGCGCACTCAAACAAGAGATTTGCGCCAAACGGTACTTCTTCTCCGTTAAATTCTACGGTTGAAACCGCTGTATCTCCTGCCGCAAACTGCCGCGCTTCATAAAATTCCGCATAATTCGGCAAATGCTGTTTCGGCACTACGCCCAACAGCTTTCCATGCGCCGCGGCGGCCGCTACGTTATACAACTTTCCATCCTTTTCCCATGGAAGACCGACAAAAATCAGAGCGTCAAGACCAGCCGACTCGCGCACAATACGCGAAAGTCCCTGTTTTGCCGCACGCAAAAGCGCATCCTGAAAAAACAGATCTCCGCAGGTATATGCGGTAATATTCAATTCCGGAAAAACAATAATCTTTGCCCCGGCCTGTGCCGCTTCCTTCATCTTTTTACAAGTCTCTTCGGTATTATAAATACAGTCTGCCACCCTCACATCCGGCGTAACTGCCGCTACCTTTATAAATCCGTGCTCCATCGTTCCTCCTTACAATGCCGCCTTAAGCATTTCTTTTAATTCTTCCACCGTGAACTGATAATGTTGATTGCAGAAATGGCAGTTCACCTCAATCGGCTTCCCATCCACGATCATTTCCTTCAAATCTTTTTTTCCGATACTGATAACGGCTTTTTCTACACGTTCCTTTGAGCAGTTGCAATGGAAACGGCACGGCATAGTGTCATTGATCTCCAGACCAAATTCTCCTAAAAGCTGTTCCAGGATCTGCTCCGGCGTTTTTCCTTCTTCCAACATTGCTGTTACCGAAGTCACTTCCGCCAGCTTTTTCTCCAAACCGGAAATAATCTCTTCCGACGCGAACGGCATCAGCTGAATAATAAAACCGCCTGCCTGCTGCACCGTATTTTCTTTGTTCATTAAAACGCCTAAGCCCACCGCGGACGGTGTCTGTTCAGATGTCGCAAAATAATACGTTAAATCCTCTGCAATTTCACAAGTCTGCAGCATTGTCTGTCCGCTGTACGGTTCTTTCAGCCCCATATCCTTAATTACATTTAAAAAGCCTGGCCCTACTGCACCGGCCACATCGAGTTTCCCTTTACTGTTCGCCGGAATTACCACATTCGGATTACCTACATATCCCTTCACGTTTCCCTGTGAATCCGCTGTCACTGTAATCCCCTTTAATGGACCGCCCGCCTTGATCTGTAAGGTCAGGACATCCTTTTCGCCTTTCATCATGCTGCCCATCATCACGCCCGCAGTCAACAGTCTGCCAAGCGCCGCTGTGGCCACCGGACTGGTTTCATGCGCTTCGCGCGCTGCCTCTGCCAGATTTCTTGTCGTCGCCGCAAACGCACGTACCTGCCCGTCTGCTGCCGTTGCACGCACCATATAATCGTTCATTTCTATTCCTCCTGCCGCAAGGCTCCCCTTGCCTGAATCTTATCTGTTATTTTCGAATTTCCCGTGCTACAAAATACACACGCTCACTTTCTTTTGTCGGCACGTTCTTCGTAAACGCGTCATACACTGCCTCAACCTGCAGTCCTGCTGCCTGCAGAAGCGCAATGACAGTCTCTGTCTCATACGCACGCTGCAGATGCGTCTCTTGATGCCTGGAAAATCGTCCGTCGGCTTCCTTGATAAACAGCGTCAAATCATACTCATTCATCATTTCTTCTTCATAGTAAGCGTTTTCCCAGATATAACTGCCCTGTTCCTGATTTTCAGCCAGCACGCAGTCACCCATCACTTCTCGGTAATACCACGGTGTTTTCATATCAAAAATAAATATTCCGCCCGGATCAAGATAGTTATTGACCAACGCAAATACCTCCTGCAGTTCATCCTCCTGCAAAATGTAATTCATTGAATCACAGACACTCACCACCGCCCGAACGGTTCCATATAATTCAAACTCCCGCATATCCTGCATCAAATACAGGATATCCAGACCAGATTTTTCTTTTTTTAAGGCTGCTGTCTCCAGCATCTCAGCGGAATTATCCACGCCGATCATATCATAGCCGTCTTTCGCCAACAGCTCCGTGAACGTTCCGGTTCCGCAGCCCAGCTCCAGAACCAGCCCGTCCGTGATCCCTCTCTCTCGCAGAAGCTCTTTTACATACTGCTCCCACATTTCATAAGGGATCTCACTCATAAATAAATCGTATACCTGCGCAAAACTGCTGTAACTCTCCTCTATGTCTTTCATTATTCTCCACCCAATTTACTTGCAGTAAACCATCCTGCCGCAAAAGTAACAACACTGACCGCGATCAGCAGTACGGAAGCGCCGCTCCAGTCCGTCTTCATCAGGATCGCGATCGGAGACGCAAGAATCAGACCGATAATTCCGTAATAAGCATGGAGTTCTGCTTTGCTGAAAATATACTCGATCAGCTTTGCAATGGCAAAAATTCCGATCACTATACCGATTCCAAATGGGATCAGGATTCCAAACGTATGCAGCAGTTCCGGCATATTGAAACCGATCAGCGCGTCAATACAGTCATTGATCGTCTCGATAATCGTATCATAATATCCAAGCAGCATCAGCATCATAGAGCCGCTGACGCCCGGCACAACCATTGTTGCAGCCGCAACGATACCTACCCCAAACAATTTTAAAACATTTATAAAACCAAAACTTACATCTGCGGCATTTCCGTCGTTCTCTCCCAATACTGCCATAAGAATAACAATTCCAAAAAAGATGAAAAACGGAATCATCTTCCCAATTGTGACGGAATGTCCTTTTACCTTTTTAAGGATAAACGGAAGACTTCCCGCAATCAACCCACAAAACGCGAAATTTGTCGGGATCGGATACTCGGAAAGCAAAAACTCAAAAAGTCGTGAAAGCAGAACAATCGCCAGACCCGCTCCCGCGAAAATCGGCAATAGAAGCTTCATACTTTCTTTAAATTCACTCTTCAAATGTGTGATTGAGTGAATCAATTTATCGTAAAGGCCCATGGCAACCATCATTGTTCCGCCGCTGACGCCCGGAATAATATTGGCAATTCCCACCACCATCCCCTGCAGTATCTTTTTTAACATATTGTTACTCCTTTAAATTCTATCTCGTTCTATCCTATTTTGATAATTTCACATATATTCACCGATTCTCAAACCACGCCGGAGCTATGTGTCTGCATATACCTTTTTAAAAACGCAAACAACGCGTCCATCTCCTCGTCTGTTCCGATGGTAATACGCAGATAATTGCTGATACGCGGTTTGTTCCAGTAGCGCACAAAAATATGGTTTTCGCGCAGCGCTTCAAATAATTCTTTTGCCGGATATCGCGGATGAGAAGCAAATACAAAATTCGTCTTGGAATCCTCAAATACAAAACCCAGTTTTTTCAGCTCTGTTTTTGTTCGCTCTCTTGTCGTAATAATTTTTTTACAGGTCTCCTGAAAGTATGCGTCCTCCTGAAGCGCTGCCGCGCCAATTTCCAAACTCGGGCGGTTCATCGTATAGGAGTTAAAAGAATACTTTGCATCATTCAGATATTTAATCAGCTTTTTACTGCCGAACGCATAGCCGATACGAAGTCCCGCCAGTGAACGCGACTTAGAAAAAGTCTGCACTACCAACAGATTTTCATATTTATCTACCAGACTTCTTGCCGATACCGCACCGAAATCCACATACGCTTCATCAACAATCACCACCACATCCGAATTGTTCCGGATGATTTCCTCTACCTCGGAAAGCGGCAGTTCCACACCTGTCGGCGCGTTTGGATTTGCAATGATCACACCGCCGTTCGGCCGGCAATAGTCTTCTTTTCGGATACGGAAATGTTCATCGAGCGGCTGGCATTCATAAGGAATGCGAAACAGCTCTGCCCACACATCATAAAAAGAATACGTAATATCCGGAAACAGGATTGGTCTGTCAGAATTAAAAAAAGTCAAAAAGGCCATTGCCAGCACATCATCCGAACCGACACCCACAAACACCTGCTCTCTGTCCATCTGGTAATATTCTGCCAGCGCGTTCACCAGCGCATCCGCTCCCGGAGCCGGATACAGGCGCAGCGCATCCGCGTTCTGCGCGCATATCGCCGCCTGCACGGACGGCGCGGGCGGATACGGATTTTCATTTGTATTTAATTTAATTATATCCGGAAAATCCGGCTGTTCCCCCGGTGTGTAGGGGATTACTTTTCGTACGTTTGTCTCCCAGTTTCCCATCATATACTCCTTATTTCCCATCGGAAAATCACTGCTGTTTTATGGTATTATTTTTATCTGACTTCTGCCGGATCATGGCTGCGCAATACCGAATTCCTGTGCCAGAAGCGCAAACTTCGGCAGCGCATTCACGATTGTTTCATACGCCACACAATATGCCAGACGTACATAGCCCGGACAAGCAAATGAACTGCCCGGGACCAGAAGCAGATGATATTTCTTTGCTGCTTCGCAAAATGCCTTTTCATCCGGAATCGGTGATTTCACAAACAGATAAAATGCCCCCTCCGGCTTGATACAGGAATATCCTGCTTTTTTCAGACCTTCATACAAAGTTTCCCGATTACGGTCATAATAGGCAATATCCGTCTTTGCATCCAGGCATCTGGCAATGACACGCTGAAACAGCGATGGCGCGTTGACATAGCCAAGGATACGGTTTGCCACATTTGCGGCATTTATGATCGCGTCGCTCTCATCTGCCTCATCCGGAATCACCAAATAGCCGATCCGCTCCCCCGGAAGGGAAAGCGATTTGCTGAAAGAATAGCCGACAATCGTATTTTCATAATATTTCGTCAGATACGGAACTTCTGCCTCCCCGTAAACCAGCTCCCGGTATGGTTCGTCCGATACCAGATAAATGCTGCTGCCAAATGCTTTCTGTTTTTCCCTTAAAATCTCTGCCAGCTGCAGAATCGTCTCCTCGGAATAAATCACACCCGTCGGATTATTCGGGGAATTAACGATCACTGCTTTCGTCTTTTCTGTCAGCATCTGCGCAAATTCTGTCAGATTTGGCTGAAAATCCACCGTATTTGCCGGAACCGCACGCAGGACTCCACCGTAATTTGCTACATAGGAATTGTATTCTCCGAAATATGGAGCAAAAGCAAGCACCTCATCACCCGGATTCAACAGTGTTTTAAAAATCACATTGAGACCGCCCGCCGCACCGACTGTCATAAGAATATTTTTTTCGGCAAACTTTGTACCAAACCGCTGATTCAAAGAAGCGGCAACCCCCTGACGCACATCCTCATATCCGGCATTACTCATGTAACCGTGTACCGTCAATGGATCCTCCTCCCGAAGAATTGCCTCAATCGCCTCCGTTACCTCCTTCGGAGCCGGAACATTCGGATTTCCCAGACTGAAATCATAAACATTCTCAGCGCCAAACTGCTCTGCCATGCGTCTGCCTTCTTCAAACATCGCCCGGATTGCAGAGCTGTTTTTTGTCATTTCCAACATCTTCTCTGAAATCATCGTTCTCTCTCCTTCTGTTTCTGCCTCTTTTTTAAATATCCCTATGTTCCCTTGCCTGTCCTACGCTGTCTGCGCAGACATTTGATACAGCTTACTGTAGATGCCGCCTTTTTTCAACAGTTCCTCATGCGTACCCTGCTCCTCAATGCCTTTTTCTGTCATTACAAGAATTTTTCCGGCATTACGGATTGTCGAAAGGCGGTGCGCAATAACAAATGTCGTCCTTCCTTTTGCCAATGCTTCCAACGATTCCTGAATAATCTTCTCACTCTCATTATCGAGCGCGCTGGTCGCCTCATCAAAAATCAGGATCGGAGGATTTTTCAAAAATACACGCGCGATCGACAGACGCTGTTTCTGTCCGCCGGAAAGTTTCACGCCGCGCTGACCGATATCTGTCTGATAGCCGTCCGGCAGCTCCATAATGAACTCATGCGCATTTGCCATCTTCGCTGCGCGGATAACTTCCTCGTCCGTCGCTCCCGGCTTACCGTAACGGATATTTTCCATAACATTTTCCGCAAACAGATAAACATCCTGCTGCACAATACCGATATGGTCTCTCAAACTTTTCAGCTTAATATTACGGATGTCGATGCCGTCCAGCAAAATCCGTCCGCTGTCTACATCATAAAAACGCGGGATCAAGCTGCAAAGTGTTGTCTTACCGCCGCCGGAGCTGCCGGCAATCGCAATATATTCACCTGCTCCAACTTTAAGATTAATATGATTCAGCACACGCTCCAGATTTTCCTCATAGCTGAAGGAAACGTCATCAAAGTCAATATTGCCTTTGACATCTTTTAATTCTACCGCATTCGGCGCATCTGCAATATCCGGCTCTACCGCCAAAATTTCCAGGAAACGTTCATATCCGGTATAGCCGTTCTGGAACTGCTCGGTAAAGTTGATCAGTTTCTTAATCGGTTCCGTGCAGTTGTTGACATACAAAAGGAACGTAATCAGATCAACCGCCTCCATCGAACCTCTGGAGATCAACACCGCGCCTGCCACAACAACGCCGACCGTCACTAATGTGGTCAGCGCGCCAAGTCCCGAATGGTACATACCCATATAGCGGTAGCTGATGCGTTTGCTGTCCACAAAACGCTGATTGCCCCTGCGGAATTTTTCCAGCTCCACGGATTCGTTCGCGAACGATTTTACCACACGAATACCGGATAAGCTGTCCTCAATCTGACTGTTAATGTCCGCAATGCGGGCACGGTTTTCCTTAAACGCCCGCTTCATCTTGCGGTTCAGGAAAAACGCGTAAATCACAATGAGCGGCACAAACGCGAATAATACAATGGTCAGCGGAACATTGATCGTCATCAGAATCGCCAGCGCACCAACAAATTTAATCAGAGAAATACAGATGTCCTCCGGTCCGTGATGCAGAAGTTCGCTGATGTCAAATAAATCACTTGTCACGCGCGACAACAATTGACCAACTTTCTGATTATCAAAGAAGGTAAACGAGAGCTTCTGATAATGACGGAAAATTTCATTTCGCATATCGTGCTCAATCTTCGCGCCCATAATGTGACCGAAATACGCAATATAAAAATTACAAAAGCACTCCACCAGCACCATAGCCACCATGACAAGCGCCAGCTTTAAAATTGCCGGCAAAACCTGCTCTTTGGGAAAAAGCACAACGGTGCCGGTAATATAACGCACAATCAAGGGGATGGCAAGTGTAATGCCAGCCCCCAGGATTGCGAAAAACATATCTGACCAGAATAATTTCTGGTATGGTTTATAGTATCGTATCAGTTTTTTCAGTTTATGATCCATTACAAAATTACTCCACTACCAGGCCCTGTCGCGTCATAACGTCAATCACCTGATTTACATATTTCTCACAAAGCTCCTGCTCTGCGGCTTCTACCATCACGCGGATGACCGGCTCAGTACCGCTCTCGCGCACCAGAATGCGTCCCTCGTCACCGAGCGTTTTCTCCACATTCTTAACAGCCTCTACCACAGCCTCATTTTCTCTTGCTTCCTGTTTGTCTGCCACACGGACATTTTTCAGAAGCTGCGGATAAATCTTTACTTCCCCTGCCAGTGTTGCAAGACTCATTTTCTTTTCCGTCAGCACTTCCATGATCATCAGAGACGTTAAAATACCGTCTCCAGTTGTCGCATGCTTACTGAAAATAATATGACCGGACTGCTCACCGCCGAGACAGTGCCCATTTTTCACCATATTTTCGTAAACATATTTGTCGCCGACCTGTGTCTTTTCATACTCAATTCCTGCGCGGTCAAACGCCTTGTAAAGACCAAGATTTGACATGATCGTTGTGACAACGGTATCATTTTTCAGCTTGCCGTTTTCTTTTAAGTACTTACCGCAGACGTAAAGAATCTTGTCGCCGTCCACAATATCGCCATTTTCATCGACCGCGATACAACGATCCGCATCGCCGTCAAAAGCAAAGCCCACATCGAGCTTTTTCTCTCTTACCAACTGCTGCAATACCTCAATGTGAGTGGAACCGCAGTTCGTATTGATGTTTGTGCCGTCCGGCTCATTGTTGATCACATACGTCTTTGCGCCAAGCGCGTCAAATACGCTTTTCGCGATTGCAGAGGAGCTTCCGTTCGCACAGTCCAAACCGATGCGGTACTTTTTAAAAGAACGTGTCGCCAGTGAAATAAGATAACCGATATAACGGTTTCTGCCAGCCACATAATCAACCGTACGGCCAATATTTTCCTTCGTTGCCAGCGGCAGTTCTTCGAGTTCGCCGTCAATATATTTCTCAATCATCTCTTCCACACCGGCGTCCATCTTATGACCGCTGCGGTTGAGCAGTTTGATTCCATTGTCATAGTAAGGGTTATGGCTTGCGGAAATCATAATACCGCAGTCAAATTCTTCGGTGCGTACCACATAAGATACACTCGGAGTCGTCGTCACATGCAGAAGATACGCGTCTGCACCAGAGGCTGTCAGGCCCGCAACCAGAGAATATTCAAACATGTAGCTGCTTCTTCTGGTATCCTTTCCGATTACGATGTTTGCCTTGTGATCTCTTCCAAAATACCAGCCCAGGAAACGTCCCACTTTAAATGCATGTTCTACTGTCAGTTTTACGTTTGCCTCACCGCGAAATCCATCTGTTCCGAAATATTTTCCCATTTTTATCTCCTCTTTTTTATGTTGCAAAGCTGCTGTCCTTCCATAAAACAGCAGAAGGGACCGGCTGTCATTTCCACAGCGGCCCCTCTGATGGTCAGGTTACACTCTGGAAAGGTATTCTCCAGTACGTGTGTCAATTTTGATCTTATCGCCCTGATTTACGAACAGCGGTACGTAAACCGTTGCGCCTGTCTCAACTACTGCCGGTTTGGTAGCGCCCTGAGCAGTATCTCCTTTGAAGCCCGGCTCAGTGTCTGTAATCTCAAGTTCTACAAACAGAGGCGGCTCTACAGCGAATACTTTGCCGTTGTAGGAACATACCTTCACCATTTCGTTCTCTTTTACAAATTTCAGCGCATCACCGATGTCTGCCTGACTCAGTGCAATCTGATCGTAGGTGTTGACATCCATGAAGTTGAAAAGATCGCCATCTTCATACAGATACTGCATATCCACGCGGTCAATACGAGCCTGCGGGAATTTCTCTGTCGGGCGGAAGGTTTTTTCAACCACGCCGCCGCTGATGATGTTTTTTAATTTTGTTCTGACAAATGCAGCGCCTTTACCTGGCTTTACATGCTGGAATTCCATGATCTGACAAACATTTCCGTCAATTTCAAGGGTAATACCATTTCTAAAATCTCCTGCTGATATCATTCAAATTTCCTCCTTAGATTTAACAGGTATGGGATCAGAAGTTCCCATAATTATACATTATTTTATAATAAAACCCGTATCATTTCAAGGCTTTTATTTCAAAAATTTCTTAGAGTTCAATCAATTCTTTCGGGGAATGCGCCAGATTCGTACACGGACCGTCATTGACTACCACCATATCCTCAATACGAACGCCGCCCCAACCCGGAATATAGATCCCCGGCTCTACCGTCTGGATCATTCCCGGCTCCAGAACGGTTTCACACAATCTGGAAAGACGCGGATCCTCATGGATATACAGACCGACGCTGTGACCGAGTCCATGACCGAAGCAGTCGCCATAACCGGCATTTGTGATAATATCGCGGGCAACCTTATCTACATCACAGCCGCGCACACCGCTTCTGCAGGCTTCTACTCCTGCCAGCTGCGCTTCAAGTACAATATTATAAATCTCTTTCTGCTTGTCATCTGCCTTACCGATCACCACCGTTCTGGTCATATCAGAACAATATCCATTATACATACAGCCGAAATCCATCGTCACAAAATCGCCCTTTTCAATCTTTTTCAGCCCCGGCATCGCATGCGGCATAGAAGAATTGATACCGGATGCTACGATCGGATCAAAGCTGATATTCTCCGCGCCGTTTAATTTCATCACATATTCCAATTCAGCCGCTACTTCCAGCTCTGTCAGCCCCGGTTTTAGCATGCCAAGCACATGCTTAAACGCAATGTCTCCAATTTCTTCCGCTCTGCTCATATAAGCGATCTCTTCTTTTGTCTTAATACTGCGCAGAATATCAATACTGCCGCCCATCGGCACCGTCAGTCTGCCGCAGCAGCCTTTCTGCAGTTCCTGAAATTTACCGTAAAGCAGATAATGATCCTCAAAACCGACGTTTTTCACTCCGTCCATTTCCATATATGTATTCAGAAGCTCCCCATAGGTCTGCCCGTTTGCAAGTTCTACCACCTCGAAATCCGGCGCTTCTGCCTTTGCCATCGTTGTATAGCGTCCGTCGGTTGCCAGAATACGCTGCTTCTCAGAAATATACAGATAACCGGTCGCTCCGCGGAAACCGCTGAAATATCTCATGTTTGCACCGTCTGAGATCACCAGTGCATCTGCATTTTTTTCTTTCATTACCGGAAATAATTTTTCATAAAACATGTTCTCTAATCTCCTTTACTACTTCCTGAATTTTTTTATTGTCTGTATGGATCTGCACATCCGCCGTCTCAATGTAAAACGCCTCCCGCGCATCCATCAAAGAAATGATTCGTTCGCGCAAATCTCCTCCCGCAAGCTTCGGACGGTCTTTGCTGCCATCAAGACGCGCTGTCAGTGTTTCCACCTTTGCCTGCAGGTAAACGACATCCCCCATCTTTTTTAAAAGCGCACGATTCTCTTTTCGCACTGGCAGCCCCCCGCCCACGGAGATCACCATACGTTCTTTTTCTTTTTGCAGTTTTCTGAGCAATTCTGTCTCCAGATCGCGAAAATACGCTTCTCCGTACCTTGCGAAAATATCAGAAATTTTCATCTGCTGCCAGCTCTCGATCTGCTCATCCGTATCGAGAAACGTCAGCTGACATTCCCTTGCCAGCGCCTTACCGATCGTCGTCTTACCGGCTCCCATAAAGCCGATCAGAATGATGTGATTCATATCAATTTCTCTTTCTGTTATAAAAATATAGCACAATTTTTTCCAGATAACGCTTCAGCACGATCTGGATTTCTTCTTTAGGATGGATCGGTTTTACCAGAATACTCGTCATACCGCATCTTCTGGCTCCGTACACATCCGTAAACAGCTGATCTCCGACAAACATCGTTTCAGCAGGATCTGTTCCCATCTTTTCCATCGCTGCCTGATATCCCTTTTTTGACGGTTTGTGCGCATTCTCAATATAAAATGCATGCACCTCGTCCGCAAAAGGTTTTACGCGCGGAAGCTGATTATTGGAAATCAAACAATATTTCATACCCATTTCACGAAGTGAGGCAAACAGCGCTTTCGCGCGTTCATCCGCAGGCGCACCATGCGGCACAAGTGTGTTATCGATATCAAACAGTACCGCGCGATATCCTTTTTTATACCAGCTTTTAAAATCTATGATATAGGTGGAATCCAGATACACATCCGGATAAAATTTTTCCAACATAAAGTAACCGCCTATCTCTGTCTGTATTTGGCAAGGAACATCTCCAACTTATTCATTGTTTCCTCCAGCACCTCGCGGCGCGGCAGATAAACAACGCGGAAATGATCCGGTTCCGGCCAGTTAAAGGCCGTACCATGATTGATCAGCACCTTTTTCTGACGCAGGAAATCAAGCGCAAACTGTTCGTCATCCGTAATATTAAAACGGGCAATATCCAGTTTCGGAAAAATGTAAAACGCTGCCTTCGGTTTTACTGCTGAAATTCCCGGAATACTGTTGAGCGCTTTCATAATAAATTCACGCTGCTCATAGATACGTCCGCCCGGAACAAGCAGTTCATTGACACTCTGATATCCGCCGAGCGCCGTCTGTACGATCGACTGTGCCGGAACGTTAGAACACAGACGCATATTGCTCAGCATATTGATGCCTTCCAAATAACCTTTTACATGCGTTTTGTTTCCGCAAAGACACATCCAGCCTACACGATAGCCCGCAATACGGTGGGATTTGGAAAGTCCGTTCATCGTCACACAGAACAGATCCGGACAAAGGGAGGCAATCGAAATATGCTCTACACCATCCATCACCAGACGATCGTAAATCTCATCCGCAAAAATGATCAGATCAAATTCTCTGGCTATCTCAACGATTTCTTCGAGAATCTCTTTGCTGTAAACGGCCCCCGTCGGATTATTCGGATTGATCACCACAATTCCCTTCGTTTTATCCGTTACCTTTTTGCGGATATCTGCAATATCTGGATTCCAGTCCGCCTGCTCATCGCAAATATAATGCACGGCTTTTCCTCCTGCCAGCGTGACCGCGCCTGTCCAAAGCGGATAGTCCGGCGCCGGAACAAGAATCTCATCTCCGTTGTCCAAAAGCCCCTGCATCGCCATCACAATCATCTCGCTGACACCGTTTCCGAGATAAATGTCATTCATTCCCACATTCGGAATGTTTTTTAGCTGACAGTACTGCATAATTGCTTTTCTGGCGGAAAACAGACCGCGGGAATCTGAATATCCCTGTGTGTGAGGCAGATTCGCCATCATATCTTTTACCACCTCATCCGGCGCCCGAAAACCGAACGGCGCCGGATTACCGATATTTAATTTCAGAATTGTTTCCCCATTCTCCTCCATGCGGTATGCTTCATCCAGCACCGGACCGCGGATATCGTAACAAACATGATCAAGCTTTGTTGACTTTGCAAATTCTCTCATAATTGCCACCCCTCTCTTTTTTCTCTCAAGTATACCACACAATCTTTAAAAATCAAACAGCGACAGCTGATTTGTTTCCGGCAGATCACCGAGTATCCCCATATCCGCCATCGAATCGATAACCGTCTTGCTGACCTTTGTCCGCTGCCAGAAATCCTGTCGTGACAGAAACGGTCCGTCCTTAACTGCCTCCACCACGGCCTCCGCCGCTTTCTCACCCAGACCGTCGATTGTAGAAAGACTCGGCATCAGCTTTCCGTCAATGATCTGAAAGCGTGAGGCGCTCGCTATATTTAAATCAATCGGCATAAATTCAAAGCCGCGCGCGTACATCTCCTGCACGCTTTTCATATCCTTGTAGGTATCCTGCTCTTTTTTTGTTAAGGAATCGTAGTTTTTCTTGTATTCATTCATATAAATGCGCAGCCGTTCATGTCCCTGGCACATCAGTTCATAATTAAATGCCGAAGCTCGGATACTAAAATATGCCGCGTAATAAGCGAGCGGATAATAAACCTTACAGTAGGCAATACGGTATGCCATCATAACGTATGCCGCCGCGTGCGCCTTTGGGAACATATATTTAATCTTCTGGCAGGACCAGATATACCAGTCAGGCACATCATGTTTTTTCATTTCCTCAATCCACTCCGGCTTCAGACCTTTTCCCTTTCGCACGCTTTCCATAATGGTAAACGACTGTTCACTGTCCAGTCCCATGATGATCAGGTACGTCATGATATCGTCACGCGTACAGATTGCGGTAGAAATCGTTGCCTTGCCCTCCTGGATCAAGGTCTGCGCGTTGCCAAGCCATACGTCCGTTCCATGCGACAAACCAGAAATACGTACCAGATCCGAAAAGCTTTGCGGTTTTGTGTCCTGAAGCATCTGAATAACGAACTCGGTACCAAACTCCGGGATACCAAGCGAACCGAGCGGCGTTCCCATAATGTCCTCCGGTTCCACTCCCAACGCCTCCGTACTTGCGAATAAAGACATAACCGCCTGATCATCCAGCGGAATCTTCTTCGCGTCAAGCCCCGTCAGATCCTCCAGCATACGGATCATGGTGGGATCATCGTGTCCGAGAATATCCAGCTTTAAGAGGTTATGGTCGATAGAGTGATAGTCAAAATGTGTTGTGATAATATCCGTCTCCATATCATTTGCCGGATGCTGTACCGGAGTAAATGAATAAATCTCCTCCCCGTGCGGCAGTACAACAATACCGCCCGGATGCTGTCCGGTTGTTCGGCGAACACCGACACATCCCTCAACGATACGGTTGATCTCACAGTAACGCTTATGCTGTCCGCGCTCTTCGTAATAATTCTTTACATAACCAAACGCCGTCTTATCCGCCAGCGTGCCGATCGTTCCGGCTCGGAAGGTATGCCCTTCTCCAAAAATAACCTCTGTATAACGATGCGCATTTCCCTGATAATCACCGGAGAAATTCAAGTCAATATCCGGTTCTTTATTTCCTTTAAATCCAAGGAACGTCTCAAATGGAATATCGAAACCTTCTTTTTTCAGAGGCGCTCCGCAGACCGGACAAAGCTTATCCGGCATATCGCATCCTGCCCTTCCGGCGTAGGCGCGCACCTCTTCCGAATCGAAATCATAATAATGGCAATCCTCGCAGTAATAATGCGGACTTAACGGATTTACTTCCGTGATCCCCGCCATCGTCGCTACAAACGAAGAACCCACCGAACCACGCGAACCAACCAGATAGCCATCCTCATTCGATTTCCACACCAATTTTTGCGCAATGATATACATTACGGCAAAGCCATTGGAAATAATCGAATTCAATTCTCGCTCCAAACGTTCTTTTACGATCGGCGGCAGTTCCTCCCCGTATATCTCATGCGCTCGGTTATAACAGATTTCACGCAGTGTTTTGTCGGAATCTTCAATCACCGGCGGGCATTTATCCGGCCGTACCGGGGCAATCTTCTCACACATATCGGCAATGCGGTTCGTATTGGTAATTACCACTTCCTCCGCTTTTTCCGCTCCCAGATACGCAAATTCTTTCAGCATTTCCTCTGTTGTTCGCAAATAAAGCGGCGGCTGACTGTCCGCATCCTTAAAACCTTTTCCGGTCATGATAATACGGCGGTACACTTCGTCCTCCGGATTCATAAAATGCACATCACAGGTCGCTACCACCGGTTTATGGAACTGCTCGCCCAGCTTGACGATCCTACGATTTAAATTTCTCAGATCTTCGTGTGTCTCCACGCCATTGTCATCCTCACGCAGAAGAAATTCATTGTTGCCGATTGGCTGGATTTCCAGATAATCATAAAAATCCACGATTCTCGCCAGTTCCGGCTCCGATTTTCCTTCCAAAACTGCTTTAAACAGTTCTCCCGCCTCGCATGCCGAACCGACGATCAGACCTTCGCGGTATTTATTTAATGCACTTTTTGGAATACGCGGCCGTCTGTTGTAATACTGCATATGCGAATAAGACACCAACCGGTACAGGTTGATACGCCCGACCTCATTTTTCGCCAAAATAATCACATGATATGTCGGCAGCTTCTTGATCTGATCCAAAGACGTGCTTGCCAACGCATTAATTCCATTCATATCCGTGATCTCGCGCTCCGCCAGTATTTCCAATAGTTTTAAATAAATTCCCGATGTACATTCCGCATCGTCCACCGCTCGATGATGGTTCTGCAGAGGCACATGCAGCGCTTTTGCCACCGTGTCCAGTTTAAAACGATTCAGCTGCGGCAGCAGCACGCGCGCCAGACCGACGGTATCTACATAGGTAAATTCTTTTTCCAGTCCCAGACGGCGCATATTTTCTTCTATAAAACTCACATCAAATGATGCATTGTGAGCCGCCAGAATCGCATCTCCGATAAATTCCAAAAACTGCGGCAGCACCTCCTCAATCGTCGGCGCTCCCAGAACCATATTATCATTGATACCAGTCAGTTCTTCAATCCGGAATGGAATCGGCACCTGTGGATTCACAAACGTAGAAAAACGATCCGTAATCACACCTTTTTCCACCTTAACCGCGCCAATTTCGATAATCCGGTTGCTGACCGGACTAAATCCTGTTGTCTCTAAGTCAAATACCACGCACGGACCATTTAAATCTTGATTTTGGGAATTGGTAACAATCTGACGCAGATCATCCACCAGATATCCCTCCACGCCGTAAAGTACCTTAAACGGCGCAGATATCTGATTTAATTCCTCTTTGGGCACTTCCGGATGCTCTGCTTTATAAGCGTCACGGTATGCCCGGTCAATATCCTCAATGACATGGTTTGCGTCCGGAAAAGACTGCACCGCGCCGTGATCCGTAATAGCGATTGCCGGATGTCCCCACTTATGCGCCTGCTTCACCAGATCCTTTGCCTCGGAAACCCCATCCATATCACTCATTTTCGTATGACAGTGCAGCTCTACACGTTTTTGCGGATAGGTGTCTGCGCGTCCTCCGCGAAAATCCGCGCATTTTTTAATGCCGCGCACCGATCCGATACCGAGCTGACTGTCAAAACGATCAATATTAGTAACGCCCTTCAATTTTACAAAAGCGCCTTTTTTCAACACTTTTGACAGCTCATCAGCCTGCTCCGCCTGATCGGCACGCAAAAAGATCTTCACAGCAATCGTATCCGTAAAGTCTGTAACTTCCATAGTGATCAAGCGCTTTTCATTGCGCAGCTCACGCACTTCCATCGCGCGCACCTGACCGCGGATCGCTACCTCGCCCATTTCCTGCTGGATTGTGACAATCTCGATTGTTTCATCCTCAAAATCTTTACCAAACAGCACATCCGGATTATCAGACTGACGCATCGGTCTGCGGTATTCGCCGGAGCGGCCTCCCCGGCCTCCCTTTTCCGCTGCGGTTCCAGCCGCTTTTGGCGCATTGCTGACCGCCGGTTTTTTCTCCTGCGCAACCATCCATTCCTCTTTTCCTGCCTTTTTCTCCTGCTTTTGCGGCTGCTTTTCAGAATCATCCCCATGTTCCTGATCCAGATTCGCACGTACACGCTGACTGATCTGCTCGACTTCCTGTTCGATCAGCAAATCACTGTTTTTGCGCGCCGCGCTCATCTTTGCCGGAATCTCCTGCAGCTGTACGGTTAATTCCAGTCCGCACCGCTCCCGGAATACCTTTTCCAGAATACGAATCAGCTCTCCGGCTTTATCTCTGGCGATCACCGACTTTTCAATCGTCAGCAGCATCTGATCTGGCTGCAAAAATTCGCACTTACCGCGGCGCAGAAGATTATACTCAAAAATACTGTAATTTTTCAGTTCCAAAAGAATACTGTCCCGATACATCGGGAAAAAATTCTCCGCCGTGTACTGCCCAGAAAGATGAAACTTTTCAATGATCTTAATCGTAATCTCTTCTCCGTCAAAACATTGACGGTGTATCGCTTCTTCGATCTCATAGATAATCTGTTTCTGTATCCAGGTTTCGCAGACAATAAAAATACGCAGAAAATCCCGTGCGGAAGTAACGGCTACCTTTGCAACCGCTACCTTCGCCAAAAGATTTTCTGCCTCTTTGCTCACCTGTAAATTCGGAAATACGTCCGAAAATTTTCTTTCCATAAAGCAAACTCCTGTCTCTGGAACCGCTGTTCCAAAAGACAGCGTCCCTTATTCGTTCCAATGTAATAATTCTTCTCTCAACGCTCCCAAAAGCTCCGCTTCCGGCAGTTTTTTGACAACCTCGCCTTTTTTAATCAGCAAGCCCTCTCCTTTTCCGCCCGCAATTCCGATATCTGCTTCTTTTGCCTCACCAGGACCGTTTACCACGCATCCCATCACAGCCACCTTAAGATCAAGCGGAATATCTGCCACCATATTTTCCACCTGATTTGCCAGCCCAATCAGATCGATGCTGGTACGTCCGCAAGTCGGGCAAGATACCACCTCTATACCGCCTTTGCGAAGTCCCAACGTGCGCAGAATCAGCTTCGCTGACTTAATTTCCTCTGTCGGATCGCCAGTCAGAGAAACGCGGATCGTATCACCGATACCCTGAGACAAAATCAGTCCCAGGCCAATCGCTGACTTAATATTTCCAGATAACAACGTTCCTGCCTCTGTAATGCCAACATGCAGCGGATAATTCGTTTTTTGCGCAATCAGCTCATGCGCCTTCACACACATCAAAACATCTGAGGATTTGATGCTGATGACCAGATTATCATAATTCTGCTCCTCGATCATACGTACCTTATCAAGCGCGCTCTCTACGATCCCCTCTGCCGTCACGCCGCCGTACTTTGCCAAAATTTCTTTTTCCAAAGAACCGCTGTTGACCCCAACGCGAATCGGCACCTGACGTTCTCTTGCCGCGTCTACTACCGCTTTTACACGGTCCGCGCCGCCAATATTTCCCGGATTAATACGGATCTTGTCCGCGCCGTTTTCAATCGCCGCGATTGCCATCCTGTAATCAAAATGAATGTCTGCCACCAACGGAATCGTGATCTGTTTCTTGATTTCTTTCACTGCTTTTGCCGCTTCCTCCGTCGGTACTGTACAACGGATAATCTCGCATCCTGCTGCCTCCAGACGTTTAATCTGCTCAACCGTCGCCTGTACGTCTTCTGTTCTTGTATTCGTCATCGATTGAATCAAAATCGGATTTCCGCCGCCAATTATCCGATCACCGATTGTAATTACTTTTGTATGCTCTCTGTACATATCTGCACCTCGCTTATTTTTTATTCCGCATGCGCCAGACAGGTATTCTGCCGTAAGCTGTAATCAAATTTCTGACTCTCAGTATACACCGATATCGCTGCCGAGACAAGTGCCAGAGCTATCGTATGTCCGACAAAAACATTCCCAAATTCTTTCTGTAAAACAAGACAGACCGTATGCATTCCCTCGCACACAGTCTGTCTTTCGCTGCAGATCTCTCTGCTGTTTATTTTACTTCTACTGTCCAGCCGTGAGTATCTTTGATTTTACCAAGCTGGATACCGGTTACCGTATCATATAATTTCTGACTGATCTCGCCAATACCGCCGTCTTTGATCTTAAATACGTCATTCTCATAGCGCAGATGTCCGACCGGAGAAATTACCGCCGCAGTACCGCTGCCCCAAACTTCCTCAAGCGTACCGTTCTTTGCCGCCGCAACCAGTTCGTCCACAGAAATCCTGCGCTCTTCCACCGGAAGCCCCCATTCTTTGCAAAGCGAGATACAGGTATTTCTGGTTACACCCGGCAGAATGCTGCCATTCAGCTGCGGAGTGACAACTGTGCCGTTGATCTTAAAGAAGATATTCATTGCTCCTACTTCTTCAATATACTTCCGTTCTACGCCATCCAGCCACAATACCTGAGAATATCCTTCCTTGTGCGCTTTCATCTGCGCGGAAAGAGACGCTACATAATTGCCGCCGGTCTTTGCCTCGCCGATTCCGCCCCTGACTGCGCGGACATATTCATCCTCGATCCAAATCTTCACCGGATCCAGTCCTTCCGGATAATATGCGCCTACCGGAGACAGAATAATGATAAATTTATAAGTATCAGACGGACGCACGCCCAAAAACGGATCGGTCGCGATCACAAACGGGCGGATATACAGCGATGTGCCCGGTTTTGTCGGAATCCAGGCTTCGTCTACTTTTACCAGAGTTTTCAGCGCATTTAAGAAGTCCTCCTCCGGAATCTCCGGAATTTCCAGCCGTCTGTTGGAGTTGTTCGCGCGCTCAATATTTTTATCCGGACGGAACAACAGAATTCTGCCGTCTTCTGTTTTATATGCCTTCAGCCCTTCAAACATCTCCTGACCGTAATGGAACACCATTGCGGACGGTTCTAATGTAAGCGGCTGATACGGCATGATCTGCGGATCGTGCCAGCCCTTTCCCTTTGTGTACTCCATCACATACATATGATCGGTGAAAATCGTACCGAATACCAGCGGATTGTCCTCTGTCGGAATCGGTTTCGGGTTGGTCGTTCTGGTAATCTTGATCTCTAACATTTTTCATCCTCCTCAATGTGCGTCTCTTTAAGTATGCTTTTACACGTTACCATGCCGCACGTAAATCTTATTGAAAATTATCACTCTTTTTATGAGAATTGTCAAGAAAAAAAGAAAAACCCTCGAATCATCGAGAGTTTTTCACCTGTCGCATTAAAATTATTTTCCAGCTCTAATATTTTTGACGGTTGCTTTTTGAATACTTAAATCTTCATATACCCTGCTTCCGCCATTTCCAACCGGAGCTTGGGCTAAAAGCCCAACTTTCACAACGGAATCAACAGGAAGATGGAAATATCTCATCATATAAAAATTTTCCCCATCCACAGAATAATGGAACGCAAAATTATTACCTACTCTACAAACTTGCAGCCAGGCTGTGTTTCCCTCAAGATTACACCCATTGGCATCATCTGAATCCCCTTTTGTTACCACACTTACAGCAGCATGTGTTCCAAAGTCTGTTAATTCAAAACAACATTTTGCCCAGCAACTCATATCTTTCATGACCATAACGGACGCAGAATCATAGGTATCCTTAAAGTCATGCGATACTTTAACCTTAAGTATAAAATCCCCCTCTACTTCTGTATAATAAAAGGGAGCATTACAAAGTGATTCCGGAAGAATCCCTTCTCCACATTTATCAATACTTCCACAGAAAAAATCTGTCTGTGCAGGTGCTGTAATTTCAATTCTATTATCTCTTTTTACAATTACTCCTTCATTCAGCCATTTAAATTCCATCTTAATCTCCTCACTGTAAAAACTCAAGTTTTTTCATTATTGGAATGTATTGTATCATCTAAAACACAGTACAAAAAGATACAATAATATCTAAAAACAGCACTATTTTCCCAAAGTACGATTCTGACTAGGTGCATATCCATAAGTCTGTTGAAATTGACGACTAAAATAATTTACAGAATTGAACCCGCAAGCATGACTGATTTCCTGAAGAATCAGCGTTGTATCGCTAATCAATCGATATGCGGTTTGAAGCCGATATTTTATTAATGCGTCTACTGGCAAACATCCCAGATATGCCTTGAAACAACGTCCCGCTTCACTACGACTGATATCAGCGGCACGCGCAATATCAGCAAGAGTAATAGATTCAGCATAGTGTGTATAAATATAGGTCAGCATCTGTTGGATGCGTATCTGAGTATTGATTTGTATGCGCGTAATCTCGGATTTAGGCAAATCATCAAAATATCGAAACAAGTATTCAAAAATACTGTTAAGTTCTCGTTGGACAACCATTTCATAACAAACATTACTCTCTTGCAATTGACAATAAATATCCTTCACCAGACAGTTTACCTCGTCATGCCAACTATTTCCGTGCCTAAACACGATAAAAGGTAATACCCCGGAACCAGTGATAGGGCGAATATATTTCTGGTAGATTACACTGGTTCCCGGTGCAAATATAGTATCAAAAAAAACAATATTGGGCATCGGATCTGGTCCCTCGCCGGATATCTGTCGAATTCCATGCAATATATTACGGTTAATAAATATGCTGTCTCAGGCTTCCAATGTAACGTGTTTTTGTCCCACTTGAAAGTCCAAGATACCATTCACTGCTATAGCAATCTCAAATTCAGGATGTCAATGTAAATGTCCCTCCCAGTTTGGCAGTGCAGCAAGTTCATCATGAAAATATGTGATAGGAAACACTGATGCGCCGTGAGTTATTTGCTCTCAACTGATAATCTATTACTATAGGCATAATTTACCTCTCCTACAAAAAATAGGAGAAACGCTGTAAATTCAACGCTTCTCCTATCTTTATTCAATGCCGCAGACCGGAATCGAACCGGTACGGGAGATTAGTCCCGCAGGATTTTAAGTCCTGTGCG
>CALDMO010000017.1 GCA_937915375.1 uncultured Marvinbryantia sp. | reverse complement strand
GTAGAAGACGCTTATTTATTGAATTACCAGTATTCTTATGGCTCCACCAGCCATATTCTTTATACAGGACTCACGGAAAAACAGGCGGATACCCTTGCCGGGAACAGCAATATCAAAAGCACCGTGCGTTTAAGTACTATCGGAAGATTATCCAACCCGGTAATCGGGCAAAGAAGCATTAAGCTGGCGGTGACAGACCGCGCCTATGCCAAGACAGTGTTATCTGTTCCGACTGTGGGAACACTGCCTCGGAAAAATGGAGAAATCGCTCTGGATGAGTTTACCATGGATTCCCTTGGTGTACCCCATGAGATAGGAAGTCCAGTATCCATTGACTGGACAGATCCGAAGGGAGAAGAACATACCACATCGTTTACTCTCTGCGGATGGTGGGCAAGTCCTACAAATTTTTCGGAAGCCTGCGCCTGGATCACGAAGGAGGAGGCGAAGAAGCTTCTGCCGGATTACGATGAAGAATCCGCTACAAATGTAACTCTTGGGGTAAACCTGCATCAGCCAAAAAATTTAGAGGAACAGGCAGAACTGCTCCTTTCCCAGCAGGGGGTGACAGGCTGTACCTATACCACGAATCTGGCTTACCAGGATGCCCGTACAGAAATGGCAGGACGGCAGGCGCGTCCTTATTATATGTGGCTCTTCTGGTAGTGCTGTGCGGATATCTGATGGTTTACAGCATTGTCCATGTAGCTGCGGATAGAGAGCATTTGTTTTATGCAGAGCTGAAATCTCTGGGAATGACGCCGCGACAGATTCGACAAATGCTGATGGAACAGGGAATGCTTGTCTCTCTGCTGGGGTCGGTTCCCGGATGGCTGATTGGATTTATACTTCACTATTTTATCACCGGGCGCGTGATTATCGGAATGGAGCAAAATCCGGCTCTGTATTTCCTGTCCTGGCAGCCCTTTGCGGCAGCGTTTTTATGTACAGCGACAACGGTTTTACTGGCATATCTTCTGCCGTCCTTCCGTCTTTCCAGAAAGACTCCGGCAGAAATGACAGGCAATGCTTACGCGCGGCTTTCCAAACGAAAACAAAAGGCAGATGGCCGTATGACATTGGCACAGCTTGCGTTTCGGATGCTGGGAAAAAACCGCTGGCGTACCCTTTTGTCGGTGGTATCTTTGCTTTTAGCGGTACTTCTTTTAAATTCCGTGTGGATTCGTTATATCAGCGTCAAAGAAGATCGCTATCTTTCGTCCATGTTTCCCTGGGATTACAGTTTATGCGACGGTTCCGCATATCTTTCTCAGCAGCAGTATAACGAAAGAAATGAGGGAATTACAGAAAAAACTGTAGAAGAACTGAAAAAGCGTCCGGAGATTGCCACTGTCAGTGTGCTGAAAAGCCACGAAGTTCCCATGACAGCTTCAAAGGAACTGGTTGAACGGATCACGGCATTTTATGACCAGCCCTATGATGAGACGCAGACCCTGCGGGAAACCCAGAAGGCATTTCCTGAATGGCTGGACGGACTGGCAAAACTGGAAGAGACAGGAACGTATACCGGTCTGGTCATTGGGATGGATGGGGTGTATCTGGATTATCTGCAGGAATATTCGCCGTTTACCAGCGGCAGCTTTGATGAAAAGGCATTTGCTTCCGGAGAATTTGTACTGGTTGGCGGAGCTTATCACGAGGGATTGTCCTCACCGGTCGAAGGAGAAGAGGTAGAACTCATGGGGCAGAAGTTTACGGTCATGGGTTCTGTAATGCATGATGAAACGTATCTTCGAGGAACAGAAAGTTTGGAGGCTGCCTTTAACATTGTATATATCCTACCGTTGGAAGCCTTTGATCAGTTGTTTCCAGGGCAGGCGTACCGTCAGCTGGCAGTAAATATTGACAGAGGGCAGCAGAAAGAATTTGAAGTTTATCTGGATGAATACGAACAGGGACTGAACCGGGGAGTCGGTGTTGTACGGCGCAGCGAGTATCAGGAAAACTTCCGCGTAGCGCGACTGAACCTGGTACTTCCGGACCTGGTGATCGGACTGGTGCTCACCGGAATCGCGCTGATGAATTTTATCAATATGCTGGTGAGTAAAACCGTAAGCCGGAAAGGAGAATTTGCGGTATATGAAAGCCTTGGTATGACACGGGCGCAGCTTCAAAAGCTTCTCCTTCTGGAAGGAATCTTACATGCTGGATTGATGCTTGTGATCCTGATTCCTGTGACCATACTTTTTGACTGTTTCTTTATGCCGAAGATAGTAGAAGCAGCGGGATCATGGAGCATGGTCTATACCTGTTCCTTTCTAGAAGCAGCGGGATCATGGAGCATGGTCTATACCTGTTCCTTTCTGCCGCTGTGGCTCTTTACTGCAGTATTGGGGATATTCGCAGTGGCTGTACCGTTGCTTTGTCTTCATTTTCTCACGAAAGGAAGCCTGACAGAGCGGATGAGACAGGGGGAATAAAACGATGAAAAAATCAGTAAGAGGAAAAAAAGGAATAGACATTACGGAGACAGAAAAGAAAATCAAAACAGCCGGATGGATTCTTGTATTTTCGAATCTTGCCGCTGTTTTGATTGGCGGAAAAATAAAGCTTTTTATTCTGACCGCGATACCCTTGGCTGCATATGCCATGTATCTTAGCTTTTATCCCTATATGTATTTTGATACAATCAGCAAAAAAGTACAGGGACTGGTCTTTCAACTTCCATTTGTCGGACCCGGAATCGCGTTAATCTTATGTTTGTCCAATTTGAATGTCTATGAATGCAGTTTTATTGTTTATACGAAGATAGCGATTTATATTACGATTGTGCTTGTAATTCCTTATTTTATCAAATCTTCTAAGATAAAAACACCCCAAAGACCGGGGCGCAAGATTTCCGTTGTGTTCGCTGTATTTGTACTTTCTTTTGGAATCACCTTTCCCGTCAATTATCTATTGACGTTTGCGGAACCGGTACATGAAACGATAACGATAACGGACAAAGAGATAAATACAGCCGGAAAAACGTTGGATTATTATCTGTATGGCAACTGGAAGGGAGAAGAAGAGCGCTTTTCTGTTTCAAGAAGTGTTTATGGCAGATCTTCCATCGGGGATATCCGAAAGATCTGTACCAAACAAAGTATTTTTGGATTGGAATATTACACCATTCATGAATAAAGAAGAAAATATTTCTGGCACGGTATATGGCTTTTGAAAGCCTGCCGTGCCAGAAATATTTTTCAGAACAATTCCCCAAAGTTACAAAAATGTACCTTTCCTGTACCTTGATTGAAACATTGGTCTGTTATAGTAAAACCAACCTAAAAAAGACAGGACACAGGGAGGAAAGATAGATGGAAGCAATCTTAACAGCCACAGACTTAAAAAAATATTATGGAAAAGGCGAAACACAGGTACGGGCGTTGGACGGCGTGGACTTAGAGATAGAGCGTGGAAAATTTACTGCGATCATCGGAACTTCAGGTTCCGGAAAATCCACACTTTTAAATATGCTGGGAGGACTGGATACGCCCACAGAGGGAAGCATCCGTATTGGGACTACGGATCTTGCCAAGTTGGGAAGTGAGCAGGCAATGATTTTCCGGAGAAAACAGATTGGATTTATTTTCCAGAATTATAATCTGGTTCCGGTGTTAAGCGTATGGGAAAATATCATTTTCCCTATTTCGCTGGACGGAAGAAAACCGGATAAAAAGTTTATTATGGAAGTAGTCAGGCTTCTGGGGCTGGAAAAGAAACTGGATTCTCTTCCCAATAACCTTTCCGGCGGGCAGCAGCAGAGAGTGGCCATTGCCCGGGCGCTGGCAAGCAAGCCTTCGATCATTCTGGCAGATGAGCCTACGGGAAATCTGGACAGCAAGACCAGTGATGATGTGATCGGGCTTTTGAAAATGACCAGTCGGGAATTTCATCAGACCATTGTGATGATCACCCATAATCCGGAGATCGCACAGATGGCTGACCGGATTATCCGGATTGAGGATGGAAGGATTGCAGAATAGGAAGGGCAGAAGATATGAGCAGAGAGAGAAGAAGCAGAAAAAAATTCGAGCCGGTTCGTGTATTAAAGCAACGGCTTTTTCAGAAAAACAAAGGAAGAAACCTGGTGGCGGTGCTGGCGATTTTGATGACTACGATGATGTTTGCCACTTTATTTACTCTGGCACAGAGTATGAGTGAAAATCTGGTGGAGATGACCTTCCGTCAGACAGGATATGATGCACAGGTTTCTTTCAAATCTATTACGTCAGAACAGATTGAAATGCTGACAAACCATCCGGATGTTAAAGAAGTTGGGGAAAGCACGGTTTTGGGGCTTGCGGAAAACAAAGTACTTTCCGGTAAACAGGTAGAAATCTGCTGGGCAGATGAAAGTTATGCCTCTCATTCTTTTTGTATGCCTACCACCGGACATCTACCGGAGAAGGAAAATGAGGCAGCACTGGATACCTTAACCCTAAAACGCCTTGGTGTGGAACCGAAGCTTGGAGAGACGGTTACTCTGGAATGGAGAAAGGATCTGTCTGATCCGGATGCAGAAACGATTTCTTCCATTTTTACGTTGAGCGGTTTCTGGGAAGGGAATGAATCGGTATATGCCAGCATGGCATGGGTATCAAAACCTTATGTGGATACCATGTTGGAAAGCGGAGCAGAAAGTGTAACAGATGGAAATGTTTTCGGAATACATATGGCCCAGGTTACGCTGCATAATGACCGAAAGATTGAAAACACTATGGAGCAGGTGCTTTCCGATACCGGGCTTACAGATTTGGAATATCATGTGAATTTGGCTTATTCACCGGAGATGAGCGCTACAGCGCTTCAGGAAACCCTGCCCATGTATCTCGGTATGGTTTTGGTGTTTATCGCAGGCTATCTCATTATTTACAATATTTTTCAGATCAGCGTAACGGCAGACGTCCAGTTCTACGGCAAGCTGAAAACACTGGGAATGACCACGAAACAGATTAAAAAACTGATCTTCGGACAATCCAACCTTTTGTGCTTTATCGGCATTCCGGCAGGTCTCATTCTAGGATGGCTTCTTGGCATGGTACTGGTTCCTGCTTTTACCGGAATTATAGAAGGAAAGAACCGCGTATCGGTAAGTCCGCTTATTTTTATCGGATCAGCAGTCTTTGCATGGCTTACGGTACTGATTTCCTGTTTGCGTCCCGCAAGACTGGCAGGAAAGGTCTCTCCGGTAGAAGCACTTCGCATGAATGATGCAGATGGTAAAAGTAAAAAAACAAGAAGAAAAAAGGAGCAAACTTCTCTTGCAAGCATGGCATGGGCAAATCTGGGGCGGAATAAAAAAAGGACGATTACCGTGATTTGTTCCCTGACACTGGGCATGGTGCTTCTGAGCTGTTTTTATGCAAAAAATGCAGCTTTTGATATGGAGAAATATCTGGCAAATCTGACCATTGCGGATTTTGAACTTTCCGATGTAACCAGCGAAGATTATATCGGAGGATACGATCCAATGGGAGATACCTTAAATGAAATGTTAGTGAAAAACGTAGAAGCCTTTGAAGGTGTGGAATCTACAGGACATCAGTATTCCGCACAGTTTATCTGGAAGATGGATGAGCAGACTGTAAAAAATCTCCAAGACTTCTATACAGAAGAAATGCTTGCAGTTTGGAGTACCTACGACCCCTCGGGAGCAGAAGCGTTCCACAAGGCAATAGAGACTTGGGAAATGAGCGCTGTAATATTTGGTATGGATGGAATACCACTTGAGGCGGCCACAGAGGAAGCGTATATCATGGACGGCGCTTTTGATACGGAAGCCTTTGCCAGTGGGAAATACGTTCTGGCAGTGGGACCTGCCATAGAGCAGGGAGAGATTTATCCATCGCTTCCGGCTCCGTCAGTGGGAAGTACCATAGAACTTGAGGGAAAATCTTATGAGGTGATGGCAGTGGTATATCCTCTGATGCCTATAGATGACGGAGCAGCGGAAATGGGAGCACCTTCCTCTATGGAAATGCATTTTATCCTTCCCACAGATGCTTTTCGGGCACAGTGGCCGGAGAATACGCTGCGAAGATTGTTTGTGAATGTAGAGGATTCACATATGAGTGGAATGCAGGAATGGCTGAATACTTATATTGAGGAAGAGGACAGCAGCCTTCCGGTGACATCCCGCAGTTCCATGACAGAACAGTATAAGAGAGAAACACGTTCTTCTGCAGTCATGGGAAATGCCATCAGCATCATCATTGCTCTGGTAGGAGTTCTGAATTTTATCAATTCCATGGTGACAGCCATCGTGTCACGAAGACGGGAATTTGCTATGATCCAAAGTGTAGGTATGACAAAAAAGCAGCTTTGCTGGATGCTGGTCTATGAAGGACTGTACTATGCTGCCATTACTCTGACAGTTTCCTATGTGATTAGTGCAGCTGCAGTGGGTATAGGAATCCGTGCAATGGTAGAAGGAGGATTTACTACATTCCATTTCACTCTGTTGCCTCTTATCATCTGTACTCCGATTTTACTGATATTTGCAGTATTGCTTCCATATCTGTGTTTTAAGAACTTGGAAAAGCAAAGCATTGTGGAACGGCTTCGTATGGAGTAATCTTGAAACCGCCTGAACAAATGACATTCGGGCGGTTTGCAATAAGGGCTTTACATTTGAAGAATTGGAGTTTCTTCTTCCGCTGGATTCGGCATACCTTTATGTTTGTGATCTGTTGGAATTGGAACGAAGTGATGACCGTTTGCGCGTAACAAGGGAAATGACAAGTCGGGATTATAAATTATACCTTTCACAGGGGGAAAATACAAAAAATCAAAGTTGCTACTACTTCGAATACGTGAGGTGAATTTACCTTTTGCATTACTAAAAAAGAAACACAAAAAAGTTTGTTACTGAAAGAATTTCGTGTTGCACCGCACGAAAGCACTAGTTATAATAGAGTGTGGATATTTTATAAGCAGGAGGATTTTATTATGCCACTCTCGTTTCGACTGTTTTCAGTCGGATTTTCTTTTGCATGTTTTGGAATCGGGTTATATACCCTGGCATCCGGAATTTTAGGAAAAAAGATAAAGCTGGTTCCGTGCCTGATTTATACAGTTTACTATCTGTTGGCAAATGCAATGATATATGCAGTGATAGTTATATTGGATGTAACGATGGGGGTATATCGGCATGTAAATATTATCAATTTACTAAATGGCACGTTAGGGAATCTGTTGCATGCCGTGGTATTGGCACTTGTACTGCGCCGATGTTTTGGCACTGATTTCTGGCAGGGATTAGCCGCAGCATTTTTAGGAAACTTTATTGCGTATACAGCAAATTCCGTCCTGATGGAAGTGACGTCTTACTACAGCCCGACATTCGGCGGTATGTATCTGTATACGTTTATCACAATCTATATTCCGTACCTTGCAGTGTTACTGACAGCTGCGATTGTGGTACCGATTTTGAGAAAAAGTAGTTTTTATCGGTACTTTTCCCATTTGTTTTCCAAAAAAACGTGGGCAATTGGAACTTTATTGTTCGGCTTTGTACTGATGTGTATCTGGCAGGTATTGAATTGGATGTATCCTGATACGACGCCGGGGATAGGTTATAATATTTTCTTTTTTGCTCTCATTGTAGCAGCTTTATTCTGGGTACAGTTTCTGGCAATGTATGCAGCAGGGCAGGATAAAATCCGGGCACAGGAAGAAACGATTGCACAGCATCAAGCGCATATGGCACTTTTGGAAGAATTGCAGCAGGAGATACGTGCATTCCGTCATGATTTCACAAATCTGTTTTCCGGTCTTACCTTACAGGTACAGGAAGGTGATCTTGCAGGAATTCAGGATTTTATGAAAAAGACCAGCAGCTATTTTGATGAAAAGCTGGGACAGGAAATCCAGCAGATGGATGGACTGAATAATATCGGGCTTTATCCGCTGCGCTCTTTGCTGACTACAAAGTTGGCCGATATGCGAAAAAAAGGAATACATTCCGTACTTGAGGTACTCTATCCGGTTGACACCAAAGTGGTAATGGAAACGGAAGATCTGCTACGGGGATTAGGAATTCTGATTGATAATGCAATTGAGGCAGTGCCGCAAACGGACGGAACCGTGCGGATTGTCCTTCTTCAGGAAGAAACGGAATTGTATATTGCAGTTTCTAATAATTACGAAAAAACACCGGAGTTATCTGCACTTTCCCGGAAAGGCTATACGACAAAAGGAAATGGTCATGGCACAGGGCTTACCAGTTATCGTCGCATCGTATCCCGATGCAGAGGCTGTGTCACAAGAACCTACTTAAAAGACGGATATTTTGTGCAGGAATTGCGACTTCCGGCAGCATAGGAGAGAAGAGGAATGATTCCAATTTACATATGTGATGATGAAAAACTCATCAGTGACAGACTGGAACATATTATTTCAAACCAGATCACTATACTAAATGGGGATATGGGGCCTGTCCGCGCGGCAGATACACCTGAAAAATTATTAGACCTTCAAAGGAAGGATACGATACCGGCGGTATATTTTCTTGATATTGATTTTCCGGGAAGGATGAGCGGACTGGAACTGGCACAGAAGTTAAGGCTTCATGATCCGAGAGGCTTTATCATATTTATCACGGCGCATGACGATTTGACATTTGAAACCTTCCGATTACGGCTGGAAGCATTGGACTATATTGTGAAAGGTGATTATGATGCGATGGCGGTTCGGGTCAGAGCGTGTCTGACAAGTATTCAGGAGCGTCTGACCTGTGAACGTCCGAAGAATGGAAGATACTGTACAATTCGGTTGTTTGACACTGTCCGCCATATTCCGGTAGACACCATTCTTTATTTTGAAGCCCTGGGATTTAAGCACACACTTTGTCTGCATCTGGATAATGAACTGCTGGAATTTAACAGCAGTCTGGAACATTTCGCAGAAGAGATGGGTGAAGATTTTTGGCGTTGTCACAGAGGTTTTCTGGTAAACCGTAATCGCATTCGGACAGTAGATCTGAAACGCCAGGCTGTTATTTTGGACAATGGTGAGGAATGTCCTTTGTCCAGAAGAGCCAAAACTGAGTATAACACCCGGAAAAAACAAAATGTAAAAGAAAAATAATACCGTTCGTGAAACCAAACGGGCAATTTGCGTAAAAAATGAACAATAGGACCTTTCGTTTGTTATAGTTATCTCAAGAAAACAAAAACAACAACGGGAGGTCATTTTTATGAAAACAAAATCTATTTTATCAAATCACATGGTAATGCTGCCAGCCATTTTTATCGCTTTTGCAGGCTATTTTCTTTCGATGTACAGGGGAAATGCCAACCTCGCATCTAATTATTCTCTGCTGATTATAGCTGCCAATTGCCTGTATTTGGAAAATCCCATTTTTGGCGGTAAAACACCAGAAAACAAAGCCATCAGACTGCTGGCACATGTTGACGGTCTTTTACTGATTGTTTGGTTTGTAGCTATTGTTGTGCAGCTCTTTTTATAAGAAAAACGATATGCGAAAATGGATGTGGATGCAGGTAAAAAGATTACTCTTTGCTCTGCCATTAATGCTTTTGGTCTTTGGATTATATCAAAGCTATTTGCTTCCGCATAGAATGGAACAGCGTATACAGGGAATTGAATTTGCGGCGATGCTTATAGCCATAATTATCGTATGCGGGATTCTGCATGAAATGCTTCATGGTGTAGGCTGGTTGCTTTTTGGAAAAGGACATACATGCCAGATTGTGTTTCAGAGGAAGAGATTATTACCGGTATGTACATGCCGCACCTTCTTAGGGATACCTCATTATCTGGCTGGAAGGCTGCTGCCTCTTTGGACCATGGGAACCATAGGAATTATAGTATTATTTATTTACCCAGGAACATTCTCATTTGTAAGTGCGGAGTTTATCCTTATTCTGTCTGGTGTGGATATTGCAGAAGCGTTTTCCATACTCAAAAATGCCAATTATTCGGACAGAAAAATATAAGGAAGGTGATAAATGAAAGAAATAGATTTAGTGTTGGCAGTTTCGGATGCAAAAAGTAATATTGCGGATAATGTAATGAAGAAATGACAAAATTTTTTACAGGTGGAGCAGATTATCGTGAGTCTGCTTCATCTATTTTTTTGTGAAAGTTCTAAAATCAGATAAATACTGTTAAATTGCGAATGGGGATAGTTAGAAAAATCAACCATAGAAGAAATCATAGATACCGCTGTGCAAACAAACGAAAGAGATGTCAAATCCGGAAAATATACCGGAAGAGTTGGTTCTGTTTTGGGAACGCCCCTATTTTAAGGGATTGAGCAAAAATATGGTAGAAAAGCTGGTTCAGGAAAAGGCAAAGAAGCTTCGGGCGCGGTTGGTTATCAGTATGAGTTACCATGGCTATATGGAAATCCTGCTTTTCAGATAGATGCCCAGTTACTTTTGGCATACAAAAAATGGACAATCGTTACCTGTTTCGCTGTTTCTGAAATGCGGTAAAAAGCGAGATAGTGATTCACGATGGTAAAACGAATCCCCCAGGAAGAAAGGAGGCGGTCATCGGCCAATAGGAAATTCTCTGGAAAATGTGACAGGGCATTGATCTTTTTAAATTTCAAAAATGGATAGAACGGCAGTCTTGAAAGCTTTTTTCTATTGTGCTAAAATATATATTTAGTGCCATGTATTATCATCGGAAAGGTTGGTGATGTTATGGGAAAAAACTTAAATAGTATGGAATTAGGAAAAGGATTATATCAAAGAAAAGATGGCCGTTATGAGGCCAGAAGATCCTAGAATTTCTGTTTCAAAGTGGTATGAAAAATGGATGCTTCTTTATGTTGTGCATTCTGTAAAAGCAACCACTTTAAATAACTATGTAAATGGGATTGAACGTGTAAGAGAATATATCGACTATATAAAATGAATAGAGGTGTGTCCGACACATATCCTTGATATGATAAAAATGATAAACGGACTTGAATATGTTCAAAAATACGGAACAGAAACCTGATTTTGCAGATGGAGATAAAATTTTAGAGAGAGGTTTTCATACTTGAGTATAAACAAAAACACAAACGAGGAAAAAAACTATCGTAAAAATGTGGTCAAATCAATACCTGGAGCTTCTGAAAGCCGCATAAACACTGGGTTTTCGGGCGATGTTAGTGCATTAACACCAATGATGAAACAGTATCTGGAAACAAAACAACAGTATCAGGATTGTATTTTATTTTATCGTCTCGGCGATTTTTATGAGATGTTTTTTGAGGACGCCCTTGTGGCGTCGCGGGAATTGGAGATCACGCTGACCGGAAAAAACTGCGGACAGGAGGAGCGGGCACCTATGTGTGGTGTTCCTTTTCATGCTGTCGATAATTATCTGAATAAACTGGTATCGAAAGGCTATAAGGTAGCTATCTGTGAGCAGGTGGAGGATCCGAAAACAGCCAAGGGGATTGTAAAGCGCGATGTCGTACGTATTGTCACCCCGGGAACAAATCTGAATACGATGGCGCTTGATGAGACGCGCAACAACTATCTGATGTGTATTGTCTGCATGTCTGACCGCTATGGCATCTCCATTGCTGATATTTCCACAGGCGATTATCTGGTAACGGAAGTAGAAACTGTGCGCAAACTGAACGATGAAATCAGCAAATTTTCACCGACGGAGATTATCTGCAATCAGTCGCTGATGATGAGTGGACTGGATATGTCTGATTTGAAACTGCGTCTTGGTATCACTGTCTATACCTTAGAAGACTGGTATTTTGATGATGAATTGTGCCGCCGTGCGCTGACGGATCATTTTCAGACTTCAAGCCTTAACGGACTGGGATTGGAGGATTTCAACTGCGGCGTAATTGCTTCCGGAGCACTGCTGCAATATCTGATAGAAACGCAGAAAACGTCTATTTCCAATCTGACGAAATTAACTCCGTATATCTGCGGTAAATATATGGTGCTTGACAGTTCCACCAGACGTAATCTGGAACTTTGCGAGACATTACGTGAAAAACAGAAGAGGGGTTCCCTTTTATGGGTGCTGGATAAGACGAAAACAGCAATGGGTGCGCGTATGTTGCGCAGCTTTCTGGAACAGCCTTTGATTGATATTGAGGAGATTGAACGTCGTCAAGAGGCAATTGCAGAACTTTGTCAGAATGCGATTGCGCGTGAAGAAATCCGTGAATATTTAAATCCGGTTTATGATCTGGAGCGTTTGATCAGCAAGATCAGCTACCAATCTGCCAATCCGCGTGACCTGATTGCATTTAAAAGTTCCCTTTCCATGCTGCCGCATATCCGCCTGCTTTTGGGAGATTTTAAAGGAGAACTGTTAAACGGTATTCGCGACGATATGGACGAGCTGCAGGATCTCTGCAGTCTGATTGAGCGGGCGATTATGGAAGAGCCGCCGATTTCCGTGCGGGAGGGCAACATAATTCGCGAAGGTTTTCATGAGGAGATCGATCGTCTCAGAAACGCGAAAACAGAAGGAAAGACATGGCTTACTGAACTGGAAGCAAAAGAACGCGAAAAAACCGGTATTAAGGGTCTGAAAATAAAATACAATCGTGTATTCGGTTATTATCTGGAAGTGACAAATTCTTATAAGGATCTGGTACCGGATTATTTTACACGCAAACAGACTCTTGCGAATGCAGAACGCTATATCACTCCGGAATTAAAAGAACTGGAGGATATCATTCTTGGCGCTGAAGATCGTCTTGTTTCGTTGGAATATGATCTTTTCTGCGAAGTACGTGATGCGATCGGCGCAGAAATCCTGCGTATTCAGAAAACGGCTAAAGCAATTGCCGGAATAGATGTGTTTGCCTCTCTTTCACTAGTGGCAGAGCAGAATAATTATGTGCGTCCGAAGATGAATACCAGGGGCACGATTCAGATTCGTGACGGTCGTCATCCTGTTGTAGAAAAAATGATCACCAATGATATGTTTATTGCGAATGACACGCTTTTGGATAACGGTAAGAACCGGATTTCGATTATTACCGGTCCGAATATGGCCGGAAAATCCACCTATATGAGACAGACCGCGTTGATTGTGCTGATGGCGCAGATTGGATCTTTTGTTCCGGCTGCCAGTGCGAAAATCGGTATCGTTGACCGTATTTTTACGCGCGTGGGCGCTTCGGATGATTTGGCCAGCGGTCAAAGTACATTTATGGTGGAAATGACTGAGGTTGCCAATATTCTGCGCAATGCGACTTCCAATAGTCTGTTGATCTTAGATGAGATCGGACGCGGCACAAGTACGTTCGATGGGCTTTCGATCGCCTGGGCGGTGGTGGAACATATCAGCAACGCCAGACTTCTTGGAGCGAAAACATTGTTTGCTACGCATTATCACGAATTGACAGAACTGGAGGGTAAGCTTTCCGGTGTGAATAATTATTGTATCGCTGTTAAGGAACGTGGTGATGATATTGTTTTTCTGCGTAAAATTGTCAAAGGCGGGGCGGATAAAAGCTATGGTATTCAGGTGGCAAAATTGGCCGGAGTGCCGGACAGCGTGATCGAGCGCGCCAAAGAACTTGTGCAGGAATTGAGTGATAATGATATTACGGAAACGGTGCGTGAAACAAGAGAGAGTGCGTCGGGAAACCGGACGAAGTGCAAAAAATATGATCAGGTGGATCTTGATCAGATGAGTCTGTTTGATACCGTTCGTGACGAGGATGTTTTAAATGAATTAAAGGAACTGGAAATTTCCACATTGACGCCGCTGGAAGCTTTAAATGTGCTGAATCGCCTGCAGAGCAGACTGAAAAACCGGTGGCAGAGTTAAAGGAGCAATTTATGAATCAGATTGCAGTTCTGGATCAGAGTACGATAGATAAAATTGCGGCCGGTGAGGTGATCGAACGTCCGGCATCGATTGTAAAGGAACTGGTGGAAAATGCGATTGATGCCGGAGCCAATGCAGTGACAATCGAAATTAAAGAGGGGGGAATTTCCTTTATCCGCATTACCGATAATGGAATGGGGATTTCCCCGGAGCAGATCCCGATCGCTTTTCTGCGTCATGCAACCAGTAAAATCCGCGTGGTTGAGGATCTTTTAGATGTGACATCACTGGGATTTCGCGGTGAGGCGCTTTCTAGTATTGCGGCGGTCTGTCAGGTAGAATTGATCTCAAAAACACCGGAAAGTCTGACAGGTACGCGGTATTTGATTGAGGGCGGAAAAGAAAAAATCATCGAGGAAATCGGGGCGCCGTCGGGCACAACGTTTTTGGTACGCAATATTTTTTATAATACGCCGGCCAGAAAAAAGTTTTTAAAATCGGCGCATACAGAGGCCGGTTATATCAGCGATATTGTGGAGCGTATCGCACTGTCGCATCCGGAGATTTCTTTTAAATTTATTTCTAACGGACAGACAAAGCTGCATACCTCCGGTAATCACAATTTAAAAGACATTATTTATAACGTGTTTGGACGCGACATCGCGGCAAATCTGGTGGAAGTAGACGCAAAATGTGACTTTGTTCATATACGCGGATTTATCGGTAAACCGGTAATTTCACGCGGCAACCGTAATTACGAAAATTATTTTGTAAACGGACGGTACATCCGCAGTAATATCATTTCTAAGGGGATTGAGGATGCCTATCATACGTTTATGATGAAACATAAATATCCATTTACAGCCTTGCAGTTTACCATCGACGGCGATCAATTGGATATTAATGTCCATCCGACGAAAATGGAATTGCGTTTTGCGCAGAATGAGCAGATGTATCATTTTGTTTACGAAACGGTAAGAAATGCGCTTACCAATCGAGAAATGATCGTACAAGTCGGTGTTGGCAAAGAGGAAAAAACTGCGGCACAGCCGAAAACGATAAAACAGCTGGTTCCGGAACCATTTGAGGTAAAACGAAGGCAGATGGAAATGTGCATGCCTAAAGCGGTACAGCCTGTAAAAGAGCCTGAGCCGCGACCGGTAGCGCAGCCGGTTTCGGAGCGTTTAAGTACTGCAGAAGATGTGAAACATATTCCGGCAGAGCAGAGCGTAAAGAGTGATGGCGCGGCGCATAACTTTCTGAAGCAGAATCCATATGCGGGCATAGTATCATTAAAAGCAGAAAATCTGCCGCTTAAAAAGAACAGCGTGCAGGAAACACTTACAGAAAAAGAAAAAAAGACAGCTATCCCGGAACACACCTACAATATCAGACCGGATACCGGTAAGACGGCGGAGCATCCGGTAAAACCTGAACAACTCAATCTCTTTGACAGTAAGCTGCTGTCAAAGGAGAATGTCAAAGAGCATCAGATTATCGGTCAGCTTTTTGATACCTATTGGCTGGTGCAGTTTCAGGATAAGCTTTTCATTATCGATCAGCATGCTGCTCATGAAAAGGTGCTGTATGAACGGATGATGAAGTCTTTAAAGGAACGCGAGTATACCTCTCAAAATATCAATCCGCCGGTAATTTTAACGCTTAGCATGGCGGAAACAGCGGTTCTAAAGAAGTATCAGAGCCGCTTTGAGGAGATCGGTTTTGAGATTGAGGAGTTCGGCGGAAAGGAATATGCCTTGCGCGCCGTGCCGGATAATCTGTTTGGTTTAGCGGATGGAGAATTGTTTCTGGAGATGCTGGATAGCCTGTCTGGACAGTCAGATGCAGTATCCATAGAAAGCATGGACGAAAAGATCGCATCCATGTCCTGCAAAGCGGCAGTGAAGGGAAACGCAAGACTTTCCACGGCGGAAATCCATGCGTTGATTGATGAATTGATGACTCTGGAAAATCCCTACAACTGTCCGCACGGCAGACCGACGATTATTTCGATGTCAAAATATGATATTGAGCGTAAATTTAAACGGATCGTCTGACAGAGGAGAACAAAAATGGAAAAGAAACCGCTTATCATATTAACCGGGCCGACGGCGGTCGGAAAAACAGCGCTGTCTATCGCGCTTGCCAAAGCTGTGGATGGAGAGATTATTTCTGCGGATTCCATGCAGGTGTATAAGGGAATGGATATTGGTTCTGCAAAAATTATGCCGGAAGAAATGCAGGGGGTGCCTCATTATCTGATCGACGAGCTGGAACCGGATGAAGAATTTCATGTGGTGCTGTTTCAACAGCTGGCGAAAAAATATATGCAGCAGATCTGGAAAAAAGGGAAAGTTCCGATTTTGGTAGGAGGAACCGGTTTTTATATTCAGGCAGTGCTCTACGATATTGATTTTACAGCTAATGAAAGCGATGGGACATGGCGGCAGGAAATGGAACGTCTGGCCCGTGAAAAAGGCGCCGCGCATCTGCATCAGATGCTGCAGAAGGTCGATCCGAAGGCAGCCGCAGAGATTCATGAAAACAACGTCAAACGTGTGATACGTGCACTGGAATACTACAAGGAAAGCGGGGAACCAATCTCGGAGCATAATGCCAGAGAGCGGGAAAAAGAACCCCCGTATAATGCTGTGTATTTTGTTTTAAATCAGGAACGGCAGATACTGTATGAGCGCATTAACCGTCGTGTTGATCAGATGCTGGAAAATGGCTTATTGGAAGAAGTAAAGCGTCTGCAGCAAAAAGGCTATACACGGGATATGGTGTCTATGCAAGGACTTGGCTATAAGGAAATTCTTGATTATCTAAATGGAGCAAGTACGCTGGAAGAAGCTGTTTACCGTTTGAAGCGGGATACGCGTCATTTTGCCAAACGACAGCTGACCTGGTTTAAACGGGAACGTGGGATTATCTGGTTAAACCGTGAAGAGTATTCAAATGAGGAAGCAATATTAGAGGAAATGAAAAACGAAATAGAAAAGAGGAAGATTGCGTCATGTCAATGAGCACACTGGAAGGAATGTATCGCGAGTTGGGCATTCAGCCGGAGGTTTACCGGTTCGCGCATAAAATAGAGGAGACGTTAAAAAAACGTTTTGCAGAGATTGATGAAACAGCAGAATTTAATCAGTTAAAAGTTATCAGCGCCATGCAGAAATGCCGGGTCAGCGCAGAATGCTTCGGCTCCGGTACGGGATACGGTTATGATGATATTGGCCGTGACACGTTGGAAGAAGTATATGCGGCTGTTTTTCATACGGAAGCAGCGCTGGTGCGCGCGCAGATTACTTGCGGCACGCATGCGCTTGCGACCGCATTGGCGGGAAATCTGCGACCGGGGGATGAGATGATTTCGATTTCCGGAAAGCCGTATGACACATTGGAAGAAGTGATCGGTATCCGTCCGTCGAATGGTTCACTGGCGGAATACGGTGTGACTTATAAACAGGTAGATCTGTTGGCAGACGGCGGCTTTGATTTTGAAGGAATCAAAAAAGCAGTTGGGCCTCAGACAAAGCTTGTAGAGATTCAGCGTTCCAAAGGCTATCAGACGCGCCCGACGCTCTCGGTGTCACAGATTGCGGAGGCGGTTCGGTTTGTGAAAGAAATCCGTGAAGATATCATCGTAATGGTAGATAACTGTTATGGTGAATTTGTAGAAACGATAGAACCGAGTGATTTCGGCGCAGATATGATCGTTGGTTCTTTGATTAAAAATCCGGGCGGCGGACTGGCGCCGATCGGCGGCTATATTGCCGGAACAAAACGTTGCATCGAAAACGCGGCATATCGCCTGACATCCCCGGGACTTGGCAAGGAGGTTGGAGCGTCACTTGGTGTAAACCGCAGTTTCTTTCAGGGACTTTTTCTTGCGCCGACTGTTACAGCGGGCGCTTTAAAGGGTGCAATCTTTGCGGCAAATATTTATGAGAAACTTGGTTTTAAGGTAGTGCCAAACGGACAGGAGAGTCGTCATGATATTATTCAGGCAGTGGAATTCGGTACGCCGGAAGGGTTGATTGCTTTCTGCGAGGGTATTCAGGCGGCAGCGCCGGTGGATAGCTATGTGACACCGGAACCTTGGGCAATGCCTGGCTATGACAGCAATGTTATTATGGCGGCAGGTGCTTTTATTCAGGGATCTTCTATTGAACTGAGTGCAGATGGTCCGTTAAAAGAACCGTACGCGGCGTATTTCCAGGGAGGATTAACCTGGGAGCATGCAAAACTCGGCATCATTCGTTCCTTGCAGCAGCTGGTAAATAAAGGTCTTGTCACACTGGAGAAATAAATGAAGAAAGTCGTTGTGATCGGAGCCGGCGCTTCTGGTATGATGGCGGCTATTACAGCCGCTGAATGCGGAGCCCCGGTTACCCTTTTAGAAAGAATGGAAAAACCGGGCAAAAAGCTGCTGATTACCGGAAGCGGCAGATGTAATCTGACAAATTTGGATCAGAAGCGATCGGATGCTTACCGAAGCGTGCACCCGAAAGCAGTTCAAAAAGTAATCGATACATTTTCCGTTGCGGAAACGCTGGCTTTTTTTGAACATCTGGGGCTATTGACGATGGAGCGTGACGGATATGTATATCCATATTCCGGACAAGCATCGTCCGTGTTAGATGTACTGCAGCGGGAATTAAAAAAACGATCGGTAAAACTGAAATGTACGGAAAAGGTGCAGGAACTCTTCCGGGATAAAAAGGGATGGAAGGTGCGGACGCAGGGTTGGACGTATGAGGCAGATGCGGTTATTTTGACAGGCGGCTCTAAGGCAGCATCTGCGACTGGTTCGGATGGAAATACCTATGCGTTGGCAGAAAAGTTGGGACATACCGTACTGACGCCGCTCCCGGCGCTTGTACCGTTAAAAATAAAAGAAGCGTGGATACGAAAACTTTCCGGTCTGCGAATGGCGGCAGAGATTAAACTGACAGTTGAGAATCTGCCGCGCTTTGCTTATCAGAAAAACAGCGAAATAGACCAAAATTATCCGATGGATAAGAATATATGTACAGAGGAAGAACAATATCTGGAATCCGGCGAGCTGCAGTGGACCGATTATGGAATTTCCGGTATTGTGGTGTTTCAACTTAGCCGTTATGCCGCGGCAGCGTTAAACGCAGGAAGAAAAGTTACTGTCAGCATTAATCTGTTTCCGAAATGGAGCAGAGAGGATCTGTTGGCACATTTGCGGCAGCGCAGTACTGATGGAAGCTGTGAAGAGTTTTTGTATGGACTGCTGCCGAAAAAAGCAATTGTGCCGATTCTGGAACGTCTAAAAATAAAACCGGGTGAGAAGGCACAAAAGCAGTTTCCGCAAAAGGCAGAGGAATTGGCGAAGCTTTTGACGAATCTGCCGCTTACCGTTATTGGAACACAGTCCTATGAACAGGCGCAGGTTTGTCAGGGCGGCGTGGATCTGGCAGAGATCGATACCTGCACAATGGAATCTCGGCTGCACTCCGGTCTTTATTTTGCAGGGGAGGTGCTCGATGTGGACGGCATCTGCGGCGGCTATAACCTACAGTGGGCGTGGAGCAGCGGACATCTTGCGGGCGTAAGCTGTATGATACAGTAACTTACAGTGGCGTGTAAACGAATATGTTTGAATGAGGAATGATTATGCTTAGATTACAACAGATCCGGCTTCCGCTGGATTATACCGATGTTACTTTAAAACAGGCGGCAGCCAGAGAGCTGCGCATTGCCTTAGAGCAGATTTCGGAGGTAACATTGGTGCGCCGTTCTCTGGACGCGCGCAAAAAGCAGGATATTCATTACAGCGCGGTTCTGGATGTGCAGACAGCGCAGGAAAAAGCGATCCTGAAAAAATGTAAAAAAGCGACAGTTGGCATTGCCAGAGATACGATTTATCAGTATCCGCAGCCGGGAGAACAGCGTTTGAGTCACCGACCGGTAATTGCCGGCTGTGGTCCGGCGGGATTATTTTGCGGATTGATTTTGGCCAGATGCGGTTATCAGCCGCTTATTTTAGAGCGTGGTGAAGATGTGGACAGGCGCAGCCGCACCGTACAGAAATTCTGGGATACCGGAAAGCTTGATCCGTCGTCAAATGTCCAGTTTGGCGAGGGAGGAGCCGGAACCTTTTCGGACGGCAAGCTGAACACAATGGTGAAGGATCGCGAGGGGTGCAGCCGTTTTGTGTTGGAAACGTTTGTCAATGCCGGCGCACATCCGGAAATCCTCTATGTCAATAAACCGCATATCGGCACGGATGTGCTGCGAGATGTGGTTAAAAATATGCGCCTGGAGATAGAAAGGCTTGGCGGAGAGGTGCGCTTCGGTGCGCAAGTGACAGATCTTGAGACAGAAGACGGACGGATGAAAGCTGTTATTGTCAATGGGACCGAACGAATTGCTTGTGAGGTGTTTGTTGCGGCAATCGGTCACAGTGCCAGAGATACGTTTGCTATGCTGACGAAACATCCGCTTTTACTGGAGCCGAAACCGTTTGCAGTCGGCGTGCGTATGGAACATCCGCAGGAGATGATCGATCGTTCACAGTACGGTGCGTCTGGTCGTACGCATCTTGCTGCGGCTGATTATAAATTGACTGGAAAGCTTTCGGACGGACGAGGAATCTATTCATTTTGTATGTGTCCGGGCGGCTATGTAGTCAATGCGTCTTCAGAAGAAAAAATGCTGGCGGTAAACGGAATGAGTTATCAGGCGCGCGACAGCCGCAATGCCAACAGCGCGATCGTTATTACAGTAACCCCACAGGATTTTGGCTCTGCGGATGTACTTGCCGGTGTCGAATTTCAACGCAGATTGGAAAAGAGTGCTTACCGCGCTGGAGAAGGCCGCATTCCGGTTCAGCTGTTTAGTGATTTCTGTCGGAAAAAGGAGAGTACTGCGTTCGGGGAAGTGCTTCCCTGCACCAAAGGAGCTTATCAGCTGGCAAACCTTCGCGGAGTGCTCCCGGAATTTATCGGAAATGGACTGGAAGAAGGGATTCGGCAGTTTGAAAACAAAATCGCCGGATTTTCCCGAAAAGACGCGTTGCTGCTCGGCGTTGAGAGCCGTACCTCTTCTCCGGTGCGTATTACAAGAGGAGAGAGCCGTATGGCAAAAATATTTGGGTTTTATCCATGCGGCGAGGGCGCTGGCTATGCGGGAGGCATTACTTCGGCTGCGATGGATGGTATGAAAACGGCTGAGGCAATTGTCGGACAGTTTTTGCCAATTCACTAAATTTTAAGGATTCAGAACTATACTTTTGGGTGCAATTATGCTATGATACAGTTGGTTATGGTATAGGTTTATAATGTGTTATTATGTTTTCCTGCCGGGAAGCATATCGGTATTACCATGAATCATTCTACCGTAAAGGAGCTTCCGAATCTGGAACGCCCTTATGAAAAATGTCTGAAATTCGGCCCCGAAAGTCTGTCGGATGCAGAACTGCTTGCAGTGATTCTGCGAACAGGGACAAAAGGGTTGACATCTGTTGAATTAGCAAAAGAAATACTGAAGAAATCAAAAAAACACGCCGGATTGCTCGGTCTGCATCATCTTACTGTTCAAGAACTGTGCGGAATCAAAGGCGTGGGTACTGTCAAGGCAGTACAGATTCGCTGTATCACAGAATTATCAAGAAGAATGGCAAAAGCAGCCGCAGGGGACGGGATTTCTTTCCGCAGCGCCGCAGCGATTGCAGAATATTATATGGAAGATTTCCGGCATCTGGAACAGGAACAGGTGCTGCTTCTTATGTTTGATACACGCTGTCGCCTTCTAGGAGAAACGGTCATTTCCAGAGGAACGGTGAATCAGTCTTTGCTTTCACCTCGGGAGATTTATCTGTGTGCATTGAATTATCATGCTGTCGGTATTATTTTACTGCATAATCATCCGAGTGGGGATGCCACGCCGAGCGGTGAGGATTTTAAGATTACACAGCGAATGAAAGATTCGGGAGAACTTCTCGGAATCGAGCTGCTTGATCATATTGTGATCGGTGACAGATGCTATTTCAGCTTTCGGGAAACGGGAAGTATGTAATTACGAGGGATAAAAGATGATATTACACAATGCACTGGGGATTGATTTCGGTACGGATACGATTAAGATCTGTGACCGGAAGAACCGGATTACAGTCTGTGAAAAAAATATGATTGCCGTTCGCGGTGAAAACCGCGTCATTGCTATTGGAGATGCCGCTTACGAAATGTATGAAAAAACGCCAGTGGATGTTAAGGCTGGCTGTCCGATGCGAAACGGCGTGATTGCGGATGCGAAAAATGCGGAGACGGTGTTATCGTATCTGCTAAAGAAAAACAAGCATTTTTTTTCCGGACAGCCGTCTGTTTATATTGCGGTTCCGCGGGATATTTCAGCAGTGGAAAAGCGCGCCTACTATAATGTTCTAAACGGAACCATTCATGCGCGCAGAACATTCCTGGTTGATAAGGGACTTGCGGATAATATTGGTGTCGGTGTTTCGATGACATCGCCGCGCGCCAGTATGCTGGTAAATATCGGAGCCGGAACTACGGAAATTTCGGTGGTAGCCGACGGTAAGGTGCTGATCAGTAAAACACTGCAGCTCGGCGGTCAGAATTTAGACAATGACATTGTTACGATGGCCAGACGGATGTTCCACCTTAATATCGGCAGCAAAACAGCAGTACTGCTGAAAAAGCGTTTGGCATATGTGCTGGACGGACCAGCGGACAGTATGACAGTGTTCGGCATCAGCGCGATTTCTGGTCTGCCGGTCAGCGCGGAAATTTCTTCCGCTGCGGTCAGTATGGCGATTCAGCCGACAATCGAACAGATCGGGCAGGAGGTGTTCGGGATACTTGACCGGCTCCCACCACAGTTTTACAATGACATTATGGAGGCTGGACTGTGTCTGGTGGGCGGAACATCACTGCTTACAAATTTGTCTGAATATTTCAGACGGATACTGGGCGTACGGATTTCTCTTGTACGAGAACCTGGACTGACTACCTTAAACGGGATACAGATCATCATGAACAATCCGGAGCTGGCAAATAACTATACATATTCGTTAAAAGATTTGACAGGAACTACATTATGAGGTCGTTATGAAAAAAAACAAAATACATGAACCGATCAAAAGCAAGACGCTGCTGTTTATTCTGTCAGTGGTCTGCGGCATTATTATTATTCTGAGTTTTGTACTTGACTTTTCTTCTAACCCGGTGAACGGTTTGGCAGGCTATGTGCTGACACCGCTGCAGAGCGGCATCAACGAGGTCGGCGGTTGGCTTTCCGGTAAGATGGATTATTTTGAAGATAATTTGGCGCTGGTAGAGGAAAATGAAAAGCTGAAAGCACAGGTGGATGAGCTGACCGTAGAAAATACTCAGCTGTTGCAGGATCATGCAGAATTAAACACCCTGCGCGATCTTTATGATCTGGATCATAAATTTGAAAGTTACGAAAAAGTAGGCGCACGGGTGATCTCGAAAGAGAATGCCGGAAACTGGTTCAGCGAATTTACGATCGACAAAGGGGCAAATGACGGGTTGGCTGTCGACATGAATGTGCTTGCGGGCGCAGGATTGGCCGGTATCATCACGGAGGTGGGGCCGAACTGGGCAACGGTTCGTGCGATTATCGATGATTACAGCAATGTCAGCGCAGAAATTTCTGAGACAAAGGATACTTGTATCATTGCCGGAGATCTTTCTATGATAGATGAAGGCAGTGTTCATTTGGTGAAATTAAACGATTCAGAATCAGCGGCCAAAGCAGGAGATATGGTGGTGACTTCCCATATCAGTGACAAGTTTTTGCCGGGAATTTTGATTGGCTATATCAGTGAGATCCATACAGATTCTAATAATCTGACTCGTTCCGGTTATGTTTCACCGGTTGTTGATTTTAAGGGTCTGAAAGAAGTGCTTGTGATCAAAAATCTGAAGCAGACAAAGGCGGAGGAATAGAGCGATTATGAGAACAAAGATGGTAATATGCGGCGTAGTTTTTCTGAGCCTGCTTCTGCAATGTTCTTTGATGCCGGCCATTTCTATCGCGTCGGTGACGCCGAATCTGATGATTGTGCTAGTGGTTTCATTTGGACTGATGCGCGGGAAACGTTCCGGAATGTTGCTGGGGTTTCTCTGCGGGCTGCTGACAGATCTGATGCTGGGGCCGATTGTCGGTTTCCGGGCGTTCATTTATATGTTTATTGGATATCTCTGCGGCTACTGTTATCGGATTTTTTATGATGACGACGTCAAGATGCCGGCGCTTTTGACGGCCGGAGCAGATCTTGCGTACGGGATACTGGTATATGGTACACAGTTTCTGCTGCGCGGCAGGATTAATTTCTTTTTTTATCTAAAACGGATCATCCTGCCGGAAATGATATATACCATTTTGCTGACACTGATTTTATACCGGCTTTTGCTGCTGCTGAACCGGAAGCTTGATCAGATGGATAAAAGGGGTGTAGACAGCTTTGTTTAAACATTTAAAAAAATTTATCACGCGGATGTTTGCATCGAGAACGATCATTCTCGCCATTATTTTCATTGCCTTTAGCGGTGTACTGATAAGCAGACTTTTTCATTTGCAGATTATAAACGGTGAATCGTATCAGTCTGATTTTACTATGCAGATTCGCAAAGAAACTTCGATTCCGAGCACGCGCGGCTGCATTTATGACAACGCCGGAAATCTGTTGGCATACAATAAGCTTTCCTATGATGTGACGTTTCAGGATGTGGGAAGTTATGAAACGACGAGAGAGCGTAATCTGACGATTAATGGCTATCTGTACAAAATCATGCAGATTCTTTACGCAAATGGGGATGATGTATATTCAGATTTCGCGATTGCGATTAATGACGCGGGCGAATATGAATATACAAAGAGCGGTGTCAGCCTGCTGCGATTTAAGGCCGATGTATTCGGTCAGCCGTATACGGAAGATCTGACAGCTGAACAGGCTGCGATTACTGCAGACGACATGATAGAAAAATTGGGAGGCGACGGTGACTTTGGCTATGGTGTGCTGGTGAAATATACGCCGGAAGAAAGAAAACCGTACGGTCTGCCGGAGCAGCTTTCCAAAGAGGACGCGCTGAAGCTGATTGCTCTGCGCAGTGCGATTAACCAGAATAGTTATCAGAAATATATTTCCACAACGATTGCGAAGGATATCTCTGACACAGCTGTTTCCAGTTTGATGGAAAGTAAGGGCTATTATAAGGGTGTGGACGTTGTTGAGAGTTCGATCCGTGTTTACAACGAAAGTCTTTATTTTGCGAATATCATCGGGTACACTGGACAGATTTCAAAAGAAGAGATGGATTCTTTAAACGAGAAAATGGGCCGAGATGTGTATGATACTACGGATATTGTTGGTAAAACAGGCCTGGAGCAGTATTTCGAGACAGAACTTCAGGGTACAGACGGTAAACAGATCGTCTACGTGAACAATCTCGGTAAAGTCTTAAAAGAAGAATCTCGCGTGGAACCGCAGACCGGAAATAATCTGTATTTAACGATCAACACCGATTGGCAGCAAGCTGCCTATCATCTGTTAGAGCAGTATATTGCCGGTATCGTATACTCGATCACATACGATTTAAAAGAGGTTGACAATGAGAATGTGTCGGCGGATAGTATTGTAGTTCCGGTTTACGATATTTATTACAATTTATTTGAAAATCATGTATTAAGTGTTTCGCACATGGAGTCCTCCGATGCATCTGCACTGGAAAAAGAAGTGTTCCAGATGCTGCAGCAACGCGAGGTGGAAATTTTTGATCAGTTGGAAGCAGAACTGACCTCGGAATCTCCAAAGCCGTATAAGGAATCGCCTACAGCGATGCAGGTATATATGACTTATCTGACGGAAACAACACTACCGGAACTTGGATTGCTGAAGGTGGATTCTATTGACACGACAGATGACACCTATCTGGCGTGGACAAAGGATGAGAGCATCAGTCTGAAAGAATATCTGACATATGCAATTTCCAAAAACTGGCTAGATGTTTCCGGTATCATGGAAGAAAGTGAATTTTGGGATTCCAATGAGATTTTTACGAATCTTTGCGGCTATCTTGAAGAATATGTAAAGACAGACCGTAATTTCAGCCGTAAAATATACAAATATATGGTGGAGGACGATACCTTAAAGCCGTCTACGCTTTGCTTGCTTCTGTATGATCAGGGAGTGTTGGAGGCGGATGAGGAAACTTATAATCGTCTGAAAGACGGCAGCCTTTCTGCTTTTGAATTTATCAAGAATAAGATCTATACATTGGAGCTTTCCCCGGCACAGCTTGCGGTAGCGCCGTATTCGGGTTCTCTGGTTGTAGTCGATCCGAACAATGGAAATACGCTGGCCTGTGTGACATATCCGGGCTATGATAATAATCGACTGGCAAACGAAATGGATGATGAATATTTTGAACAGCTTAATCTCGGTAAGGCAAGTCCGTTTTATAATAAGGCGACACAGGAACTGACAGCGCCTGGATCTACCTATAAAATGGTATCCGCAGTGGCAGGTCTTAACGAGGGTGTTCTCAGCGTAGATGAAACGATTCAGTGTACCGGCAGCTTTGATTTGGAGGCATTGCCGATTAAATGTTGGATCCATCCGGGAAATCATGGCTATGAAAATCTGGTCAGCGCGCTTGCGGATTCCTGTAATATGTATTTTAATACGGTCGGTTTTCGCCTTGGCGATGTTGGAGCGGAGGACGGAAAGGCGGTCGATGAGGTCGGCATTGAAAAGCTGGCGAAATATGCCGCTATGTTCGGCTTTGATCAGGAAACAGGTATTGAGATGGATGAAAGTACGCCGATGATTTCCGATAATTCGATGGCGCGTTCTGCGATGGGACAGGGACGAAACGCCTTCTCAACGGTACAGCTGGCGCGTTATGTCGCTACAGTTGCCAACAGCGGGACTTGTTATGATCTGACGCTGCTTGACAAGATCACAGATTTTGAAGGGCGTACCGTTTTGGAAAAAGAACCGGTGATTCATGATTATGTGGAAGGTACGGAATATATGTGGTCTGCAATCCATTCCGGCATGAACCAGATGGTAAATCAGACAGAATATCTGAAAGATACCGGTGTTTCTATGGCTGGTAAAACAGGTACAGCCGAGCAGACCGGAGTTCCAAACCATGCACTGTATGTCGGCTATGCGCCATATGAAGCGCCGGAGGTTGCCATTGCCTGCCGTATTACAAACGGCTACAGTTCCAAAAATGCCGCCCTTTTAGCTAAGGATATGATTCGTTATATCTTCGGTTTAAGTAAGAAGGATGAACTGATTACCGGATATGCAACCATCCCAGATGGCGGTGTTTCCGGTGCAAGAACAGACTAAAGTTTTCGGGAGAACAGTTATGAATAGTCCGGTGATTATCAAAAGTAATAAATATGGTATTGTGGTTCGCTTAAGCGATACGCTTCCATTTGCGGACCTGCTGGATGCTGTTGCTGAGAAATTCCGCGAATCCGCGCATTTCTTTCAGGATGCGCGGATGGCGGTTACTTTTCAAGGGCGCACGCTCACGAAAGATCAGGAAAATCGGCTGGTTGACGCAATTGTGATGAATTCGCAGATTCACATTGTCTGCATCGTAGATGAGCGTCCGCAGGAAGAAGAATATTACGCCGAGGCGATTCGCCTGGCAGATGAACAAGATACAAAAGACGGGCAGTTTTATCGCGGAAATCTGCGTTCCGGACAGTCATTGGAAATGGAAACGAGCATTGTAGTGTTAGGAGATGTAAATCCGGGGGCTTCTATTACTTCCAAGGGAAACGTAGTGGTTCTCGGAAGCTGCCGCGGAAATGTATATGCCGGTGCGTCCGGTGATCGAAGCTGTTTTGTAGCGGCTTTGATTATGAAACCGATTCAGATACGCATCGCGGATAAAATGGCGCGCAGCGCGATCACCAAACGTTCGGATAACGCGGAATATGCGCTTGATCCGAAAATTGCCTATGTAAAGGACAATCACATTTATGTGAAGAATCTAACCAGAGCTACTCTGGATGATATACTCGGCAAGCAGGAAGAAGAGACATAAAATACTTATGACAACCGGGATGATCTCCCAGATTATGCTGTGTGGAGGAGAAACATGAGTGAAGTAATCGTAGTAACATCCGGGAAAGGCGGCGTCGGCAAAACAACTGCAACAGCCAACGTTGGAACCGGATTGGCAAAGCTGGACAAGAAAACCGTTTTGGTAGATACCGATATTGGTCTGAGAAATCTCGATGTCGTGATGGGATTGGAAAACCGTATTGTCTATAATATGGTCGATGTTATAGAAGGAAATTGCCGCTTAAAGCAGGCGCTGATCCGTGATAAGCATTATCCGAATCTGTATCTGCTTCCGGCAGCACAGACTAGGGACAAGACAGCGGTTACACCGGAACAGATGCGCAAGCTGACGGAAGATCTGCGCGAACATTTTGAGTATATTTTGCTGGACTGTCCGGCAGGAATTGAGCAGGGATTTAAAAACGCTGTAGCCGGAGCAGACAGAGCAATCGTTGTGACGACGCCGGAGGTATCCGCGATCCGTGATGCTGACCGTATTATTGGACTGCTGGAGGCTGGCGGTATGAAACAGATCGATCTGTTGATCAATCGCCTGCGGCCGGAACTGATCAGCCGCGGAGATATGATGTCTGTTGAGGATGTCACAGAAATTCTGGCGGTTTCTCTGATTGGAGCTGTGCCGGATGATACCGGAATCGTTGTGTCAACCAATCAGGGTGAGCCGGTTGCCGGTACAGATACGCCTTCCGGTCAGGCATTTTTCAATATTGCCAGACGCGTACTTGGTGAAGAAGTGGAAATACCTGATTTTACCTGTGAAACATCTTTTTTCCAAAAGATGAAATCGTTTTTCAAAAAAGGGTAAGGAGGTAGTTTCCGTGCGTAGGCGAAAAACATCAGGAACGATTGCCCGTGAGCGTTTGCAGCAATTGATAGTTGCAGATAAAATGCAGACAACGCCGGACATGACACTGCAGATGAAACGCGAAATTCGTTCTGTGATTGCAAAATATGTAAACACAGAGCAGGTGCGTATGGAAGTACAGATTCGTTTGATTAACGAGACAAAGCAAGGGGAAGAACATGTTAAAACAATACAAATTAAGGGATTATAAATTCAGACTGATCCTGTGGGTGACAGCGCTTTCTATCCTTGGCATCCTGATCATCGGAAGCGCCGACAGCGATGTGCAGAGCAAACAGATCATTGGTCTGGCCGGCGGTCTGATGCTTATGATCATTGTATCTCTGATTGATTATGTATGGCTGCTGAAATTTTATTGGATCTTTTATGTGATCGCAATCGGACTTCTGGTGGCAACACGCTATCTTGGTACAAATGTCAACGGCGCGACCAGATGGCTTGATTTGGGATTTACAACGCTGCAGCCTTCTGATATTATGAAAATTGTGCTGATTATGTTTTTTGCACAGTTTTTTTCCAAACATGAGGATGATCTGAGTACGTTTAAGATCATTGTCCTTTCTGTTATTATCGCAGCCGTACCGTGTTTTTTGATCCTGAAACAGCCGAATCTTTCTACCTGTATTTTGACGATGCTGCTGTTTTGTGCACTTTATTTTGTTGCGGGGTTGAGTTATAAGGTCATTACTGGTATATTAGTAGTATGTGTTCCGACACTGGCCATTCTGTTCGGTATTATTTTAAAACCGGGACAGACATTGATTCAGGATTATCAGCTGACGCGTATTCTTGCGTGGCTGTATCCGGAACAGTATCCGGATGCAGCGGCTCAACAGGTAAATTCCATCATAGCAATCGGTTCCGGACAGCTTTATGGAAAAGGACTGGAAACGACTGCGATTGAATCAGTAAAAAATGCCAATTTCTTATCGGAAGCACAGACAGACTTTATTTTTGCAATCGCAGGGGAAGAACTAGGTTTTCTTGGATGCTGCGGTATTATTATTCTTGAGATTCTAATTGTTCTGGAATGTATCTGGATCGGCCGGAGGGCGCGTGAATTTTCAGGTACGATCCTATGTTGCGGAATGGGGGCCCTGATAGGTATCCAGAGCATTATGAATATATGTGTTGCTACCGGTTTGATGCCGAATACCGGCTTGGCGCTGCCGTTTGTCAGTGCGGGCCTGACGTCTCTGTGGACGCTCTTTATCGGTATTGGTCTGGTATTAAATGTGGGGTTACAGTCTAAAAAATATTAAAGAGGAGGTCTTCTAATGAACATCGGACTGATTGCGCATGATTCCAAAAAGGTACTGATGCAGAATTTATGCATTGCGTACCGAGGGATTTTTGCAAAAAATTCACTTTATGCAACAAACACGACCGGACGCCTGGTAGAAGAGGTGACCGGACTGAATGTATCGAAATACCTTTCCGGACATCTTGGTGGAGTTCAGCAGCTTGCTGCACAGATTGAACAGAACCAGATGGATATGATGATTTTTCTGAGAGATCCGCTTCAACCCAAAAAACAGGATCCGGATATCAAAAACATTGTTCGTCTTTGCGATACATACAATGTTCCGCTTGCCACAAATCTGGCGACGGCGGAAATGTTGATCAAATCCCTTGACAGAGGAGAGTTAGAGTGGCGTGAAATGTACAGATAGGCAGTCTGGAGCGCGTGCCAGACGAAGGCAGGAAAAAAAAAGACAGCAGATGCTTGCTGCTGCGATGCTTCTGGCGATATTGTGTGCCGTTGCCTTGATTGGCTTGATTGGATATCTGCTTTTTTTCCGTTCGCATGAACTGGAGCTGACGAATCCCTATGATATTTCCAGTCAGAAATACGGTGTGCTGCAGGATGCCGATGTCGCGGTGAGTCTGCGTGCGGAGCCGTTTACCAAGGATCTCTGTGTGACAGCAGCAGACGTTTCGTTTGATTCCGTGCAGACAGAGTCAGCCAGTGCGGCGGCGATTATGGATTTAAACGAGCATAAAGTTCTTTATGCCAAAAATATTCATGAGCGGCTGTATCCGGCCAGTCTTACAAAGATTATGACAGCTCTGGTTGCCATTAAATACGGGAACCTGGATGATTCCATTTTTGTTGACGAGATTGCGTTGGATATTGACCCGGAATCTTCTGTCTGTTATCTGCAGTATGGAGACGAATATACATTGCGCCAGCTTATCTATGGTTTGTTGATCGCCTCCGGAAATGATGCCGGCAACGCGATCGCTGCGCATGTCGGCGGCAGTATTGAAGGCTTCGTTGATATGATGAATCAGGAGGCTGCCCTGATCGGCGCTACTAATACACACTTTACAAATGCGCATGGTCTGCAGGACGAGAATCACTATACCACGGCATACGACACTTATCTGATTTTTCAGGAAGCGCTGAAATATGACGTCTTTAATGACGCAATCAATCAGAAAGCTTATACAGTGACCTATAAGGATATAGAGGGAGATTTATACGAGCGTACCTGGTTTGCGACAAATTATTATTTTACCGGCGAATCCATGCCGCCGAATGGTGTTACTGTTTTCGGAGGAAAAACCGGAACGACGGATGAAGCAGGCGCCTGTCTGGCACTGCTTTCGAAAGATGACTATGGCAATTCTTATTTTAGTATTGTTATGGATTCGGATACAAAAGAAAATTTGTATTTGCAAATGAATGATTTATTGTCAATCATTAACAAAAAAGAGTTGTAATTTAATGACATGTGTATTATAATTGTACATATACGAAACCGAAGGAGGAGATTACAATGATACAGATCATCGTGGGTAATAAAGGAAAAGGAAAGACAAAATATTTACTTGACAAAGTAAACTCAGAAATTAAATCTGTACACGGTAATATTGTTTATTTAGACAAAAGCTCACAGCATATGTATGAGCTGAACAACAAGGTTCGTCTGATCGACATGTCCGAATTTGTTATGGGCAGCGCAGACGCATTTTATGGTTTTATCTGTGGTATTCTTTCACAGGATCACGATTTGGAACAGGTTTATCTTGACAGCTTTCTGAAAATTGCCTGCCTGGAGGGCAAAGATATTTCTGAACTGCTTGACAGACTGGCAACTCTCGGTGATAAATATAATATTACGTTTGTACTGAGCATTTCTATGGATGAGCAGGAGCTTCCGGAAAATATGCGCAGTAATGTAATTGTTTCTCTGTAAGCAACATAGCTACATAGAAAATTATGCCGGATAAGATATGCTTATCCGGCATCTTTTTGGATTTTTGATATCTTAGATGCAGGCAGTTTAGTGGAGGGTAATACATGGCGCTGGGCGGCAGAAAACGTAGAAAGAAAAATAAAGTAATAAAAATAAATCAGCACTCGATCTTTAATGTCGGAACGATTATGTTCATCATTATTTTTCTTTATATTGTCATCTATTTTTTTATGTATCTGACAGCGGATCATATCACCGGCTATGAAGTAACAGCAGGAACTCTGTCCGGCAATTACCGTTATACGGCAATCGCATTAAAAAGCGAGAAGATCGTTACCAGCAGCGAGGCTGGACCGATCAATTATTATGCCAGAGAGGGTAGCAAAGTTGGTGTCGGACAAGGTGTTTATTCTGTCGGTGATATAGAATTAGCGTCTTCAGCAACAGGAGAAGAACTGGCAGAGCTTGAGCTTGAGGACTATTCTCAGATGCGGAGTATTGCCGCTTCTTTTTCTTCCAATTATAATTCCGTTTCTTATCAGGATGTTTATAATTTCAAAGCGGATACGCAGACAGCCATGCTGGAGCTTCTTTCTAAAAAAGTGTTGGACAGCACGGAACAAGGGATCAGCGCCGGTTTAGGTTTGGTTCCGACCGATCAGGACGGCATAGTGGTATATTCTGTTGACGGTATGGAGGATTACACAATCGATGATATTACTATGGATGATTTTAACCGTAAAAATTATCATCGTCAGAATCTTCGTATGAACAACAGTGTCAAGGCCGGAGATCCGGTGTATAAGCTGATTACCAGTGAAAAATGGTCGCTTGCGATTCCTCTTGATAAAAAGACAGCAATGGAATTATCAGACCAGAATGTCGTGCGCTTTCGTTTTATGGAGGATGGTTCTTCGTTCAACGCTGATTTTACAATTACGGAAAAAGACGGACAGTATTTTGGCAAGCTTGATATCAGTAATTCGCTGATTCGTTTCTTCGGAGACCGTTATGTAGAGATTGAGTTATTGTTGAACCGTCAGGCTGGTCTGAAAATCCCGAAAACGGCAATTGCGGAAAAATTCTTTTACCGTATCCCTAAGGAATATGTGACGGAAAACACCGAGAATTCTAATGAGATTACATTACGGAAAGAAACATACGATACAGATGGCTCTGCAATTATGCGGACAGTAACGGCAACCGTATATGATAAAACAGATCTTGATTATTATGTTGATACCGATTTGTTTGAGGAGGGCGATTATGTATTGATGAAAGATTCCTCTAAGCGTTATCAGGTTTCGGATACAAAATCATTGACCGGAGTTTATAATATCAATAAGGGATATCCGATTTTCCGTGAGATCACGATTATTGATGAAAATGAAGAATATTGTATTGTACAGAGTAATGATCCTTACGGACTTGCTCAGTATGACCAGATTGCATTAGACGCCGAAACAGTTCCGAAGGATACCTATGAGGAATAATAACATAATAGGAGAAGGATATGATTACTGAAAATTATAATATTGTCCGCCAGAAAATTGACGAGGCCTGCAGGCGCGTCGGACGTGATCCAAAAAGCGTTACTTTAATCGCAGTCAGCAAGACAAAACCGGTTTCTATGATTGAGGAACTGATGCCGGAAGGTGTTGTTGATTTCGGAGAAAATAAACCGCAGGAACTGAGAGAGAAATATGAGGTACTTCCCAAAAATCTGCGCTGGCATATGATTGGTCATCTTCAACGCAATAAAGTGAAATATGTGGTCGGCAAAGCCTGCATGATTCATTCACTGGATTCTATTCGTTTGGCAGAGGCCATTCAGCAGGAGGCAGCCAAACAAAACCTATGCATACCGGTGCTGATTGAAGTCAACGTATCTGGCGAGGAAAGTAAGGGAGGCATCACTCCACAGGAGACGGAAAATTTTGTACGTCAGATTGCTGCCTTTCCTAATTTGAAGGTCAGTGGTCTGATGACAATTGCCCCTTTTGTGGAAAATCCCGAGGAGAACCGTATTCATTTTCGAAATTTGTATAAATTATTTGTTGACATTAAAGCACAAAACATTGATAATATAAATATGTGTTGCCTGAGTATGGGCATGACAAATGATTATGAGGTGGCGGTAGAAGAAGGCGCGACACATGTAAGAGTCGGTACAGGCATCTTCGGAGAACGCGATTATAGCCGCTTGTTATAAAAGATCAGTTAATGGGAGAGTAGTATTAAATGAATATTCTGGATAAGATTTTAAATGCAATGAAACTGAATGACGATTACGATGATGATGACGATTTTCTGGATGATGACGAACTGGATGAATACGAAGAAAGCAGAGCTACCAGAAAGAACGTATTTCGTAAGTCTAAAGAGGAATCTTTTGACGATTATAATGATCTGGATGACGATGAGCCTGTGATGCGTAAACTGAAAAAACAGCCGACCACGCAGACACTCAAAACAACTGCTGCGACAAAGGCAAAACCGGCAGCTTCTCCTGTATCTTCTTCAAAGGTTTCACCAATCCGTACCCGCAAAGCGGCAAACGATATGGCAGTCTGTGTCGTTCGTCCGAAGAGTATGGAGGATGCACGTGAAATTACGGAGACATTGTTGGCAAATTGTACCGTTGTATTAAATATGGAAGGACTGGATCTGGATCTTGCGCAGCGCATCATTGACTTTACTTCCGGTTCCTGTTATGCGATCAGTGGAAATCTGCAGAAGATCAGCAATTATATTTTTATTATTACACCGGCGGCTGTCGATGTATCCGGCGATTTTCAGGATATTCTAAACGGCGCTTTTGACGTACCGCCGATGAATTTTAATTATTAAGATGAACAGAGAAGAAGAATTGTTTCAGAAACGTCTGAAAGATCTGGCAAATATGGCGGATCGCCGTAATATTGTAATGTTTACAGACTTTTTGAATCTGAACGAATTAAATATTTATCACAGTACTGCCAGAGAACTTGCGTTTGTCAACTGTAAAACGTATGGCGGCTATGAGAATGCAGAGCGTCAGATAATAGCATTTATTCCTGATGCTCTTTCTTATGAATATCAATATCCGATCAGTTGTATTAAAATCACACCGATACAGCAAAAGTTTGCGGATAGACTGTCACACCGCGATTATTTGGGTGCAGTCTTAAACCTTGGGATCGAACGCAGTGTGATCGGAGATATTGTTACCTTTGATGGAGGCGCATGGCTGTTCTGTTTGGAAAAAATGGCTGATTTTATTTGCAGCGAGCTTACTAGAATCAAACATACGCAGGTAAATGCTGTCTGTGTGTCCTCGCAGGAGATACAGGTAATACCAGAATTTGAAATTGTGCGAGGTTCCGTTGCCTCCGTACGTCTGGACAGCGTTTTGGCGTTGGCGTTCGGTTCTTCCAGAAGCAGTCTGGTAGGGCTCATTGAAGTCGGCAAGGTATTTGTGAATGGACGAATGGTCACTTCAAATGGATATAAATTAAAAGAACAGGATCTGATCTCTGCCAGAGGACTTGGTAGGTGCCGGTTTCTGGGAATTTCTTCCAGCACCCGTAAGGGGCGTCTGATTGCAGAATTGGAAAAATATATTTAGACTACCGACAGGGAGGTTTTATTGTGACAGAAAAAAAAGAAAACAAAGATAGTCTTTTTGTGAAAACGGGACGCGCAGAAGGGTATACTATTTATTATGAAACATCGTTTGAGCGTTTGGCAGAGCTGCTAGAGCAGGATTGTGGAATTTTGACGCGTAATATCTGTATTGTTACGGATGAAAACGTCAAAGCTCTGTATCTGGATGAGGTAATGGGCATTCTTCAGGACAAATGCTCCAGCGTATCTGCGTTCTCTTTTGAGTCCGGAGAAACCCAAAAGACACTTGATACGGTGCGTACCCTGTATGAATATCTGATAGAACATCATTTTGAGCGTAAAGACTTGCTGATTGCTCTCGGTGGCGGTGTTGTCGGAGATTTAACCGGTTATACGGCGGCAACTTATTTGCGAGGAATTGATTTTGTGCAGATTCCTACAACACTGCTCGCACAAGTGGACAGCAGTATTGGTGGGAAAACAGGTGTTGATTTTGATCGCTATAAAAATATGGTCGGCGCGTTTCATCAGCCTTCTCTTGTATATACGAACCTTTCTGTGCTGTCTTCCTTAAATGAGGAACAATTTGCCTGCGGCATGGGTGAGGTATTAAAGCACGGTTTGATTCGTGATGCAGCGTATTATACCTGGCTGATTGAACATATGTCGGAGATCATGGAGCGTGATCCAGAAACTTTAGCGGAAATGGTTTATGGCAGCAATACAATCAAAAAATTCATTGTCGAGAAAGATCCGACGGAAAAGGGTGATCGTGCACTGCTGAATTTCGGTCATACAATCGGTCACGCGATTGAAACAAAGAAAGCGCCGGAAATGCTGCACGGACAGTGTGTAGCACTCGGTTTTGTGGCTGCTGCGTATATTTCTTATAAAAGAGGGCTTCTCTCTACAGAAGAGTTTTATGAAATTCGCGATATGAATATTGGCTTTGACTTGATGTTTAGTGTAGAAGATATCGATGACAAGGAGATTCTGGCAATCACAAAATCTGATAAGAAAATGGAAAACGGTCATGTAAAATTCGTACTTCTTAAAAAAATTGGTAAGGCATTTCTTGACACGACCGTGACGGATGATGAGATTCTTGAGGCTATTCAATTTATTACGTATACGGAGACGATGGACTGATGAAAAAGTTTTCCTTTTTTATAGTGGGAACCGGTTTGCTGACAGCATTTGATCAGTTGACAAAGGTTCTGGCAATCCGATACCTGAAAGATATGCCCGGCATTACACTGGTGCCGGGTATCTTTGAATTATGCTATGTGGAGAATTTTGGTTCCGCCTGGGGGATGTTCCGTAATCTACAATGGCTTTCCCTACTTTTTACGTTATTGATGGTAGCCGCGGTGATCTACGGTTATATAAAGGTTCCGCAGACAAAGCATTACCGGGCATTTCGCGTGTTAGCTGCTGTGTTGGCTGCCGGGGCACTTGGCAATGCCATTGATCGTTTGACACGTGGGTTTGTAGTTGATTTCTTTTATTTCAGCCTGATTGATTTTCCAGTCTTTAACGTAGCTGACTGTTTTATCTGTGTTTCACTGGTGTTGCTGCTGATTATTTATCGAAATGAGGATTTTGCATGGATGAAAAAATCATAATGACCAAGGAGGGAATGTCATCTGTCCGGATTGATAAATATTTGGCGGATGAACTGCCGGAGATTTCTCGTTCTTATTTGCAAAAGTTGCTGAAAGACGGCTTGATTCTTGTAAATGATGCTCCCTGTAAGGCTAATTATAAGGTGAGCGGTATGGAGACAATTACAGTACGTTTGCCGGAGCAGGTAGAGCCGGATATTCTCGCGGAAGACATTCCTCTTGATATTCTTTATGAAGACGCTGATCTTCTGGTTGTTAATAAGCCGAAGGGCATGGTTGTACATCCGGGTGCCGGTCATTACAGTGGCACACTTGTCAACGCGCTGATGTATCACTGCAAAGATCAGCTTTCTGGTATTAACGGTGTACTGCGTCCCGGCATTGTCCACCGTATTGACCAGAACACTACCGGCTCGCTTGTAGTATGCAAAAATGATTTTTCTCATAATTTTATTGCGGAACAGCTAAAGGTACATTCCATCACCCGAAAATATAGGGCTATCGTTCACGGCAACCTCAAAGAGGAGGTCGGAACCGTACATACAACAATTGGGCGCCATCCGAACGATCGTAAAAAGATGGCGATAAATGTAAAAAATGGCAAAGACGCGGTGACACATTATCGTGTGCTGGAGAGGTTCGGTTCCTATACTTATATTGAATGTCAGCTGGAAACCGGACGGACGCATCAAATCCGCGTGCATATGAGCAGTATTCATCATCCTATCCTTGGGGATGACATATACGGTCCGACTAAATGTCCGTTTCCTTCTTTACAGGGACAGACTCTGCATGCGCAGGTGCTTGGCTTTATTCATCCGCGCACGAAAACATATATGGAATTTATGGCGCCCCTGCCGGTGTATTTTGAAGCACTCCTGTCAAAACTGCGAAATTAATCCGTAACAGAAAATTCAAATTAATTTTCACTAAAATATATATACAATTCCGAAAGATTGTTGTATACTATAGACAAAGAAAAGTTTGGCAGAAAGGAGTGTGACTGATATGGCAGAATGTAAATCAATCATCACAATCGGAAGACAATATGGAAGCGGCGGAAGAGAGATTGGAAGTAAGCTTGCTGAAAAATTGGGGATTAAATTTTATGATAACGAGCTTTTAGACCGCGCGGCGAAGGACAGCGGCATCTGTCAGGAATTATTTGAAAATCATGACGAGAAGCCATCCAGCAGTTTTTTGTATTCACTTGTTATGGATACGTATTCGATGGGCTATGCGTCAGCAGCATTATCTGGTATGCCGATTAACCACAAGGTTTTTCTCGCACAGTTTAACGCAATTAAAGAAATTGCGAAAGAAGGACCGTGCGTTATGGTTGGACGCTGTGCAGATTATGCGCTCGATGAATTTCCAAACCTGATCTCAACGTTCATTTATGCAGATATGGATAAACGTATTCGCAGAATCGCAGAAAAGTACAATCTTACTGACGCAAAGGCAAAGGATGCGATTACCAAAACTGACAAGCAGCGTGCCAGCTACTATAATTATTACACCAGTAAGCGCTGGGGGGATATCAGCAGTTACGATATCTGTATCAATAGTGGTGAACTTGGCGTAGACGAGACAGTAAATCTGTTGATCGATTATATCGCAAAACGGGAAGCAGCGAAAAAATAAATCTGTGTTCCGCTGAAAAAGCGGGAAATAATTGATATGAAAAAAAGAATATTTTTTATTTATGGAATAATCTTTCTGGCTGCAGTATCTGTCTTTCTGGCAGGCTGCAGTCAGAAGCCTGATGAGTGGACGATTACGCAGTACGGACCGCGAGAGACAAACTCCATGTTCTATACAATCCACAATCCCAGACGCGGATTAATTATCATTGACGGCGGATGGGAGGAAGACGGCGATTATGTTCGTGAAGTGTTAAAAAAGCTCGGCAATCATGTGGATGCTTGGATCTTAACGCATCCGCATCAGGATCATGTCGGAGCTTTTATTAATATTTATCCGAATCGGAATGATTTGAAGATTGACTGTATTTATACCGTCGATATGGCATCTCCGCAAATTTGTCAGGAGAGAGCGCCCTGGGACAGCGTTGAGACTTATCAGCGTTTTCTGGCGCTGAACGTACCAGATCTGCAATACTTGTATGCCGGAGATGTACTTAATCTGTGCGGGCTGAAATTATCTGTTTTCAATTCATATGATGAGCATGTACAAGAGCTTTCCAAGGACTATTTAAACGACGGCTCTTTGATGTTTAAGGTGTCCGGTGAAACACAATCTATGTTATTTTGCGCAGATGTTGGAAAGTCTATGAGTAAATATCTGTATCGTACCTGGGGTGATCAGCTGCAGGCGACCTATCTGCAGATGGGACATCACGGATATGGCGGATTAAAAGATGCCTTTTATAAAAAGGTACATCCGGAGGTCGCTTTTTTTGACGCACCTGATTCGATGATGCTTGATACAAGCGGAACATATGATAATCCGGAGCATGTCAGACTAATGGAAGAACTGGGAAGCAAGATAGTCAGTTTTTGCAGTGCGCCCAATTCGGTAACGTTAAAATAAAGAATCTTTTTTGCAAAATCAAAAGAGGAGAAAAGAATATGAAATTTGTAATTCAGCGTGTTTTAGAGAGCAGCGTTACAGTAGACGGTCAAGTGATCGGTCAGATCGGCAAAGGTTTTCTGGTATTGATTGGAGCCGGACAGAATGATACAAAGGAAAATGCAGATGCACTCGTTAAAAAGATGATTGGGCTGCGTATTTTTGAGGATGAAAACGGCAAAACAAATCTTTCTTTAAAGGATGTGAACGGCAGCCTGCTTCTGGTATCACAATTTACCTTATACGCAAATTGTAAAAAGGGCAACCGTCCGAGTTTTACAGAAGCGGGTGATCCTCAAATGGCGAACGAATTGTATGAATATATTATTTCGGAATGCCGCAAACAGGTGCCGATTGTAGAAACGGGATCGTTTGGGGCAGAGATGAAAGTGGCATTAGTCAATGACGGACCGTTTACAATCATACTGGAGAATTAGAATTGTTTTCTCCTGATTTTTTTAGAATGAAAATACAGCAATAGTTAATACGAATTCCGTTTACATAACTACATTATGTAAACGGAATTATTCTTCACGCAGATGGACAGCAGAAGCAGCAGCGCGGCGGCGCTTGTCATCCATAGCTGCATAATGTTTTTTGGTGGTATTGACGTCTTTGTGTCCAAGTACATCCGCAACAAGATAGATATCGTTGGTTTCCTGATAAAGACTCGTGCCATAGGTGCTTCGCAGCTTATGCGGTGTAATTTTTTTAGAAGTCGTGATAGCTCCGGCATATTTTTTTACTAAATTTTCAACAGCCTGTACTCCGATTCGTCTGCGCTGCGTGGAGAGAAACAACGCATTTTCGTGACCGGCGATAGCAGTGATACCCTGACGTTCCTCCAGATAATCAAGCAATGCAGATTCAACTTCCTCACCGAAATAAACAATCATTTCATTTCCGCCTTTCCGCACAACTTTAATCCCATTATTTTTGAAATCTACATCGGAAATATCAAGCCCGACACATTCGGATACACGGATACCGGTTCCCAAAAGAAGCGTTACAAGGGCTAAATCACGCCGTTTTGTTTTTTCCCAATAGATTTTCTTCTGACCGGACAGAAAATCGCCGCAATGCTCGATATAATCCAGCAGAGAGGCTGTTTCATCCGCATCAAGGCGGACGATTGCTTTTTCATGGATTTTTGGCATATCAACCAGTACAGTCGGGTTTGTTTTGATCATTTCACGTTTGAAATAATAGGCATAAAAACCACGCAGCGCAACCATTTTGCGCTTTAAACCACGTTCTCCGTTTGTTTTCAAGTTATCATTGGTGTCATAGACCTTTAAATATTCCAGATATTCCTCAATATCAATTGGTTTCAGCTGGTCAAGAATATCTACTGTAAAATCCTGCATGGTTTTTTCTCTGAAAGCCGGATTTTCTTCCAATAAAAACTGAAAAAATATCCGAATATCATATGCGTAAGAAATGCGCGTGCGTGTTGATGTCGTCGGTTCAATCGCACGAAAATAATCTTTTGCAAACGGCGGCATTGACTTCAAAAGTTCACGCAGACGCAAAGTATTTTCGATATTTACTTTTTCATGATATGTCAGTTGTTTGGCGTCCATAATAAAAACCTCCATTATAGATAGAATTTTATAATACATGTATATCTGTGAAAATACTGTCCATTTATATAAATTATTCATTCATCTATTGGAAAAACTATGGTTTGTCGTATAGATGAATGAATATGTATAACATATCTCATACCGGAGGCTTTGTCAAGTATAGATCAGAAATGCCGTATACTATTTCCCTGCAACTTTTTCTGTCTCTGCCCTTTCAAATCGTTCTGCTTTTCATACAGGCTGTCACGTTCTTTACAGAGTGATTCCGCGTTTTTTCGATAATAAAGAAAACCAACCAGATCTGCAAGCACCCACCCGATTGGAATGGACCACCAGATTCCTACAACGCCAATGGTCGGAATCGCAGATAAAACGTATGAAAGCAGCACACGCGTTCCCAAAGAAATAACGGTAAGAACAACGGACATGAACGGTTTTCCTACTGCCCTGTACAGACCATAGAATAAAAATAAAATGCTGATACCGCAATAAAATGCACCTTCTATGTGCAGATAACGGATCCCTTCCGCAATAATAGCTGTTTCTGAAGCATCTACAAATATCCGCATTAACCATCCAGCAGCAAACCACATCACCAGAGAAACCAGTACACAATAGGAAATTGTAATAACAGAAGCATAGCGGATCCCCTTTTTGATTCGCTCTTTCTTCCCGGCTCCCATGTTTTGAGCAATAAAGGTTGAAAACGCATTGGCATATTCCTGCGCCGTCATATAAGCAAAAGAATCAATTTTTACAGCTGCGGCGAACGCTGCCATAACCGCTGTTCCGAAACTGTTTACAATTCCCTGGACCATCAGGATACCAAAATTCATGACGGACTGTTGTATACAGGTAAGAACGGAATATCCAGCAATTTCTTTCAGACTGGATTTTTTGAATTTCCATTGCCGAAACGCAGCTCTGGCAGTCGGATGTTTGATAAATACATAAACGGCAATTCCTGCGCCGGACAGATACTGTGCAAGTACAGTTGCTTCTGCCGCACCGAGGGTTCCTCTTTGGAATTTTGCTACGAATAAAAGATCAAGCAGAATATTCACTGCGGTGGCAATACCTAAAAAAACGAGCGGAATCACAGAATTTCCAATCGACTTTAAGTAAGAACTAAAAAAATTATAAAGAAAAACAGCCGGAATCCCGCAGAATACAATAGTCAGATAAACGCGCATCATATCTGTAATTTGAATTGGAATATTCATCCAGGCCATAATAAAATTGACGCTCAAAAGAGCTCCTGTTGTTAAAATGGCTGTAATCACGGCTGTCAGCAAAAAAGACATCGCTATGCTGTTTTTTAGTGCTTCTTCATCTTTTTTTCCAAAACAAACAGAAAATACAACGCCGCTTCCCATACAGAGTCCGAGAAGAATGGATGTTAAAAAAGTCATCAATGCAAAGGCCGAACCGACTGCCGCAAGTGCATCTGGTCCAACAAATTTGCCGACTACCCAAGTATCCACTACATTATATCCCTGTTGTAATAAATTTCCCAGAATGAGCGGAAAAGCAAACAGGGACATGGTTTTCAGAACCGGTCCCTGCGTTAAATCTTTTTGATTCATAAGGTCTCCTCCATTAGCTGTCAAAACATAATTATTTACGGCTTTTTTGTCTGCGCCAGTGCGCATAAAGATGCTGTGGATTCTTACTGCTGATTTTTACCGTACTATTACTGGTAATACGACGTCCACCGGATGCTTTTGTATACCACCCTTTAAACGTATATCCTTTACGGATGGGAGTCGGAAGCTTTCCGTATGACTTTTTGTATGTACGTGTAATTTTTTTTACCTTTTCGGAAGAGTTTTTCCCAAATGAACCGCCATTTGCATGCAGATGAATCACACGCTTGGAAGAAGCGCGAACCTGCAGGGTAATTTTCTTTTTAAAACGTTTATTATGTCTGCTGACAATTTCCAGTTTGCCTATACCATCTGTACTATTTTTTAATGCCCGCACCTTTCCAGATGTATTTACAGAAAGAATTTTCTTACTGCCGTTTTTCAAAAAGAAATTATTCCACGATAATCTGACTGGTGAAAAAGATTCATATCCGGACAGTGTCGAATAAAAATATAGCTTTATTTCCGTGAGTTCTCCGGGCTTTAGCTTCTTCCCCTTGGATGAGGTAGCATAAAGATACTTCCGAGCAAGGGAGAGATCCAGGTCAATGGGAACTTCTACGGTTTTACTGCTTAATGGCATCGAAAATATCCGGGCAGATCTGTTGCCAAACGTCTGTGTCCAATACAGGGTACCGTTGTAATTAAAACATCCAATGCCAATACTTTGGTACTGAGGATTTACAATATTTTCATAATGGCTGCGTGACTTTCTCCAAGCTTTGACTACCTCTTTTGCACTTTGCTGCCCGAGCGCAATATTTTCACCGATCATCTTGTCTGGCGCTGCACTGAAGCACATGGTTTTATCAGGACGGCGATGGGTAAACACCAGGCTGATCTCCGCTGCCCGCTGCATTGCCGCTTCAAGAAGATCTGCATCCATAGTGAGGGCAGACAGCCCTTTGGATTTGCGGATGGCATTCGTACGTTTTAGTACGTCGTAAGCTTTTTGATAATCAAATTTTCCTTTAATTGTGACTGGAACAACTGCTGCTCTGGATGCCTGTGCCGGAATAGAAAATAACAGACAGGCCAGCAGACACAGACAAAAATTCCAAAGTACACATCTTATCCTACCAGCGTTCATCAAACAACCTCCAAGTAACATAACTACTTTCTATACTAAAGGAAATGACTGTTAATGTCAATGAAACAACCGGCACAAATATGGATTATTTTTGTACTTCTGAGTAGTACGGAATCGTAAGATATTGTCCATACTGAATCTGTTCCCCAATATTATTGATCTGCTTTACTTCCCGGATATAAGCCGAAGGGCTGCTGTATTCCTCTGTCATATATTCCATAGCGATATCCCAGAGCGTTTCCCCGCTTTCCACACGAATATCCGTATAATATTTATAGGTTTCTGGTTTTTCTGCTTTTACACTTAAGGTATGTCCAATCACAGAAATGTTTAATGATGTTAATACCAGAAATAAAACAGCTGCAATTCTCCGGTTTCTTTTCATCTGCCGAGCTCTTCTTTTTCTTGCGCTACTCATAATGCTCTCCTCTCCCTTGTAAAGATACAATGATAACCAATCAATGTATAATGATTGTACTACAATTTTCTGATCATCACGATCTGGAATATCCTCTGCAGAAAGAACATTCGTTCGATGATATGATTATACATATCGAACAAATGTTTGTCAAGAGAAAATCGAACGTATTTTCGAATATATAATTATCAGTTTTTTATAATCCGCTGCGCGTCAAAACCAGTTCCGGCAGTTTTTTTATATCATCAATGATATATGTGATTTCCATATCAGTCGGTTTTTCTTTGCCATGAGGATTATACCAGCAGGTATTGATTCCGGCGTCGATTCCTCCGCGGATATCCGCGCTCAAGGAATCTCCAACTAGCAGTATTTCTTCTCTGGCAGGGTTGCCGAGACGGCGGAATACTTCATCAAAATAAGCTTTCTGCGGCTTCTGGAAGCCAATTTCCTCTGAGACAAAGATATCATTTACAAGCACATCCAGCCCTGATTTTGAAAGACGGGAATGCTGGATAGACGATACGCCGTTGGTAACGATATAAAGCTTACAGTACTGTGACAATTCACGACATACATCTTTCGCTCCGTCAATCAGAAATGCTCCCTTTCCGAGTTCTTCCTGATAGGTCCGACGTACCTTCTCGGCATCAGCTTCTATCGGCAGCAGCGCAAACAAACGGCGAAAACGTTCAATCAATAACTGCGGTTTCGTAAGAAGTCCCTGTTCAAATTCTTCCCAGCATTTTTTATTGACGGAAGAATACAGCTTTAAAATATCCTCATTGTAAGGCAGATGATGAATGGAAAACGCTGATCGCAGTCCCTGTTCTTCAGCTAGGTGGAAATCTAGCAGCGTTTCATCTGCGTCAAGAAGTAAAATGTTATATTTCATAAAATCTCCCTAAAAGAACACGTCCGAAGCGTTCTCCGGACGTGTTTGTTTTATTAGTGATGGAACAGGCGGATTCCTGTAAACGCCATTACCATATCATACTTATTACAGCATTCGATTACCAGATCATCTCGCACGGAGCCACCTGGCTGCGCGATATATTTTACGCCGCTCTTATGCGCGCGTTCAATATTGTCGCTGAACGGGAAGAATGCATCAGAGCCAAGGGTAACGCCGTCCATCTGATCAAGCCATGCGCGTTTTTCCTCTTTCGTAAATACTTCCGGTTTTGTCTTGAAGATTTTTTCCCAAGCGCCATCAGCAAGTACGTCCATATATTCTTCACCGATATAAACATCAATAGCATTGTCGCGGTCTGCGCGGCGGATACCGTCAATAAACGGCAGGTTCAACACCTTCGGGCACTGACGCAGGAGCCAGTTATCCGCTTTCTGACCGGCCAGTCTCGTACAGTGTACGCGTGACTGCTGTCCAGCGCCGATACCAATTGCCTGACCGTCTTTTACAAAGCACACAGAATTAGACTGTGTATATTTCAGTGTGATCAAAGCGATTTTCATATCGCGGATTGTCTCTGCGGACAGCTCTTTATTTTCCGTTACAATATTCGCAAGCAGCTCATCGTTGATCGGCAGTTCCTGACGTCCTTGTTCAAATGTGACACCGAATACTTCCTTGTGTTCAATCGGAGCCGGAACATAATTTTCATCAATCTCGATCACATTGTAATTACCGTTTTTCTTTGCACGTAAAATCTCCAACGCTTCTTCTGTATAACCAGGAGCGATCACACCATCGGAAACCTCGCGTTTAATCAGCATAGCGGTATCCTTGTCACAGGTATCGGAAAGAGCAATAAAATCACCGAAGGAGGACATTCTGTCTGCGCCTCTCGCACGTGCGTAAGCGCATGCCAGCGGAGAAAGTTCACCGCAGTCATCCACCCAGTAGATTTTTGCCAAAGTCTCTGTGAGCGGCAGACCGATCGCTGCTCCTGCCGGCGATACATGTTTGAAAGAAGTCGCTGCCGGAAGACCTGTAGCCTGTTTCAATTCACGTACCAGCTGCCAGCCGTTGAATGCATCCAGAAAATTAATATAGCCTGGGCGGCCGGATAATACCTTGATCGGCAGTTCACCTTCCTGCATATAAATACGAGAGGGCTTTTGATTCGGGTTACATCCATATTTTAACTGTAATTCTTTCATGACGAAACGTTTCCTCCTGTTTATTTATTCTTATTTACAATACGTGTCTCATAAGTTCCTGTCGCAATGTCAATATAACGAACAAAAAGCGACACTTTATTATCTTCATTTAAACTGTTCCAGAGAAGTTCCGTAAAGGTATCCATATCGTCCGGAATAGAAACAGATTTCGGTTCGCCTTCAAAACTCGGTAGCGGATTTCCGTCACATTTATAGGTGTGAATAAAATGCCCTTCTCCAGCTTTCGGATTTTCATAGGTAAATGTAAAACGACGGCAGGAATCAGGATCACCGTTGTTGCTTTTTAAAATAGACATTGCATAGTTGAATGTGCCGTTTTCAACGTGCATAATACCGGAAATACGCGGCGTATAATTTGGTGCATCCGGTTCAAATTCACGGCTTCGCAAAGCCTGTTCGAACGTAAGCTGTTTGTCTAACCCCTCGTAAATCGTATCTGTCTGATCGCCGTTTGTAACAATTGTCTTATTTCCCAGTACACGTACCGGCGCATAGATAATCAGACTTGGATCCGTCAGTTTAGACGGATCAAATGCCTGTGTACGGATTCCTTCCCCGTCTTCGACGAAAATACGGTTGCGGCTGTTCTCACTTCTTCCCATAATAAAATAAGCGGTTACAGCCTTTGTTCCGTCTGCGGATTTTCCGATTACAATTCCGCGTCCCGGATAGGCATTTTCTTTTAATTCTTTTTCCAGTAATAACATAGCTTTCTCCCTTCGTATGTAGCTGTTTGCTTTTGCGCGTTGCTGTTTTAAGGTAATAAAAACCGCCTGAGGACCTCTCAGAAAAGCGGTCGCCCAGGCGGTCGGCATTCATATACTGTGTTGTACTCCCCGTAGGTACTCCTACTTTTCCGCCAGTCGTACAACCTTGCATCTATCTTACACTATTTTTTTTAAATACTCAACCAGATTTTGATAAAATCTTGTATAAAATAATTATATTATCCATATTCTACTTCATGCACATTTCTTCATCAGACGGAAGAGGACGAAGCGGTGCAGATGGAAGTGTCTGATACCAGTATGCTACGCTGGTATAGTCATCATATCGTGGACCGGTCCACCCCATATTATCTAATGTCATTTTAAATCCCGTTTCGAAACGAATCGGATCAATAACGTGAAAACGGTAAAGCAGAAATCTCTGTTGTCCGTTATAGAAATCTCTGTTATTTCCCAAAATCGCATATAGCCCGCTATAGAGGCCGCTGAAAGTTTGATAATCTTTAATGTAAATATCATTTCCAAATCCATAGGATCCGGTAAAATAATCTTCGGTTCCGGTATAATGAATGGATGGATATGGATCATCGTCAAGATACATTCGCGCTTCGCCTTCAACCCAGCAAGTATTATTTCCGTTCATTCCTGTAGCCAGTGTAACACCTACAAATTGACCTTTTCCAGAAATATTATCTATAACAGTGTAAGATTTTCCCTTCTGTACTGGATGCTGTTGACGGTATGAAGCATGAAAATAACCTGCATTTTGTGGAATCTCCTGGTGTGCTCCAGTGATAATATAATAGAGAACTTCATCTTTTTTACTGCGATTTTCTATCGTAATCCTGCAATGCTTCTGAAAAGGCATTTCAAAAAAACAATTATATCCTCTTCCAGGAGCAACCAAAATCATAGCAGAATTCAAAACAGGATATTTTCCATCTCTGTCTTCAAAATTTTCATCATATGCACAGCCAAAAAAAGCAGATAACGGTGCTTCTACAGACGGGTACTCCTGGTAATCCCAATATACTCGGAGAATAAAGCTGTGTCCTACATATCCTGTAAACCACATATTTTGAATAACACCTGGTCCATCTGTATCCACAAGCGTTACTGTTTCACCCGCATGAATAGTAACTGTCGGTCGAAGTTTGGTACAATCTCCTCCTCTTGATCCTCCTGCACGTTTTCCAGACGGATTTTCAGCAGAAAAAGCAAATGTTTTTGAATCATTAATCAGATTATAAGAATGCATATTTTTCTCCTATTCTACTTCATTGTTTTTTTACTGTTTTTTTACTGTTTTCTTGAAGAATTAAGCTTATATTCCTGTGGTGTCATTCCAGTATTTATTTTAAATATCTTAATAAAATATGTTGTATTTTCATAACCACAGTTTGATGCGATTTCATATATCTTTAAATTAGTGTTAGATAACATTTCTTTTGCCAGATTCATTCTCATATTAGAAATATAATCACGGATACTAATATTCATCTGTTGACGAAAAACTCTGGAAAGATATCCGGAATTGTATCCTGTTGCATCTGATAAAACCGCCGCACTCAAATCTTCGCTAATATGATCATTTATGTATTTTACTGTAAATTCTGTAATGGATTTAATGGCTTTATCCACTCGCTTTTCTGTTTCTTGCATTAGCAATTCCAATAATTTTCTAAAATATCCTGCTGAACCCATTTCACCACTTTCTTCAGCCAGAGGAATGAGTGAAAACATACCATTTCTGTTAATATAAGAAAGAAGTGCGGCATTCAGTGTCCATGCTGCCTCTGCTGCTGTCAGATCTTGTCTTTGTGAATATTTGTCCAGATAATTCATAATACAATCTATATCATATTTTGCTTCAGACAACGCTCCTTTTTTTATTAAAATCTGTATATTTTCCAAACTTCGACGCATATCTGAAATTTGTTTTACAGCATTGGAACCTTTGTTGTTCGTACCCCCATGTGAAAAGCAACACCAGCAGATCCTTGCAAAATTTCATGTGCAAGCATTGTATGAATTTCTAGATATTTTTCATTTAAATTTACAGCAGTTGATATTTTCTCAGAAACAACAAAAAATAGTGTCAGTTTCAATGATTCCTGTAGTTGTTCTCTTGCCTGTCTCATTAAATGAAATAATGTTTTTGATATCAAATCTTCCTTATCATAACACAATAGTTGGAATAATACCACCATTAAAAATCATTGTTATGAGGAAAATTCACACATAAAATTTACGGCTTTTAAAATGCTTCTCACTTTTTGAAAGCGGATATGCAACCAATATTGTCATAGTAAGATTCAGCAGAAGTCCCAAAATTAATCTTTTCATCGTTACGAGCAAAGCCGGAATCAGACCTCTTTTCTGAAGCATATAAGCGTAAGCACTTAGTGTAAATTCTTTAGGCCATAATGTAACTGCACCGGAATTTACCATATTCCTTGACGAAAGGGAAAGCGCCAAAATATTTAACATCGGAAGAAGACACAGCAATGCAAGGGCTGACAATAAAATATAATTAAAAATTGAAAAAATTTTTTGTCCTTTTGTTGGTTTCATTGTCATTAGTCTCCTTTCTCAAAATACCCTATAACCAGCAATTTTATCAGCAGCCCAGTATCCGCCTAAAATTAAAATGAAAGATACTACTGATTGAAACAGGCCAACTGCGGTTGCCGAACCAAATTGAGCACTTAAAATACCCATTCTATAAACGTATGTATCAATAATATCACCTGTCGAATATACTAAAGGTGAATACAGATTAAAAATCTGATCAAATCCAGCTCGAAGTACATTTTCGATAGAAAGTACTGTCATCAGAAGGACAATCGGTAAAATACTTGGAATAGCAACATGTATAATCTGTTTAAATCGACCGGCGCCATCCAATGCAGCAGCCTCATATAAAACAGGAGAAATACCTGTAATTGCAGCCAGATATACAATTGTATTCCAACCAAATGTTTTCCACGTATCAGTTACTACCATGGTGTAAGGAAAAACCTTTTCATCTCCAAGAAAATAAATCGGGTCCAGTCCTATCGAAGAGAGCAGTTTATTTATAACACCATCCATACTCAGTACATCCAGAAAAATACCAGCAAGAGCAACCCATGATATAAAATGCGGCAAATAAACTATCGTTTGTAAAGTTCTTTTATACATTACATTTCTTATTTCATTAAGCAGAAGCGCTACTGTTACCGGAACAACAATTCCGGCTATTATTTTCATGATTGCTATAAACAGCGTATTGTATATAACACGCGGAAAAGTTGAAAGTGAAAAAACATAAGAAAAATTTTCCCATCCGCACCATTCTTGATTAAATAAACCAGACAATGGAGAATAATCCTGAAATGCAATGCTAAGTCCAGCAAGCGGAATATACTTAAAAAGTAATACCAAAATAACAGCCGGGAAAAGCATTATATGAAACGGTAATTCTTTTTTCATTCTTTTTTTTAATCTTTTTCCCAAAGAGATTTTTTTATTGTTCATATCTTTCTCCCTCCTTTTTCTCAATTGTATCCTTTTAGATATTTAGTGTCTATGCAACAAACATGACATTTATATCACTTTTTCGGACTATATTCAAAATATTTTATCTATATTGGACAGATAAACAGAATTTGTTTGAAATCTGTAAGATATATAAAATATATTAGTATGCGATATAAAGATATTTTTCGTTATTTTATATAAATTCCAGATTAAGCAACTATCATGAAATTGAAAATCGAAACCGAACACATTTTCAGAACTTCTGTTTGCATTTTGCAGATTTTTCCTTTATACTATAGGTAAGTTTATTTTTCCGAAAATATTTGCTGAATAATCATTTATATAAAAATAATGTTGGAGGTTTTTATGGCATACGGCAAGATCACAAAAAAACAGGCAGAAATTTTAGAATATATCAAAAATGAAATCCTAAATAGAGGCTTTCCGCCAGCAGTGCGTGAAATCTGTGAAGCAGTCAATTTAAAATCTACTTCCTCTGTTCATTCGCATCTGGAAACGCTGGAGAAAAATGGTTATATCCGCCGCGATCCAAGCAAACCGCGCGCTATTGAGATTATCGATGATAATTTTAATCTGGTACGACGCGAGATGGTAAACGTTCCGATCGTCGGTCGCGTGTCTGCCGGAGAACCGATTCTGGCTGTGGAAAATATTGAAAATTACTTTCCTATTCCTGCTGAATTTATGCCGAACACGCAGACTTTTATGCTGACAGTCAAAGGGGAAAGCATGATCAACGCCGGCATTTTTGACGGCGATCAGATTCTTGTTCAGCAGCAAAGTACCGCGAAAAACGGTGAAATGGTGGTGGCTATGATAAATGATTCTGCCACGGTAAAAACCTACTACAAAGAGGAAGGTTACTTCCGTCTTCAGCCGGAAAATGACTTTATGGATCCGATCATTGTGGAAGGCGATTTAAAGATTCTCGGCAAAGTGATTGGTGTGTTCCGCTTCCTATCCTGAAAATACGATATGCAAAAAGCCGGAGCGTATGTTTAAAGAACATACGTCCCGGCTTTTTAAACCTTATGCGAATAAACTTGCGTCAACCGTCTTTCCGTCTCTCCAGATTCTTTCCAGATCATAGAAAATACGGTTCTCTGAATCAAAGATATGCACGATAATGTCGCCGTAATCCAGCAGAACCCAGTTTGCCGTCTGATAGCCCTCAATCTGTCGGCTTTCGTAACCGGCACGACCGAGTGTTTCTTCTACATTGTCTACCATGGCCTGCACCTGATTGCGGTTCATGCCGCTGGCAATGACAAAATAATCAGCCAATACAGAAACTTCGGTAATATCGATTACTTTAATATCTTCCGCTTTTTTATCTTCCAGCGCTTCTATAGCAAGTTTTACCATTGTTTTTGACTTTGTTAAATCCATAGTATCTCCTTTCAATCCAGCGCATTTTTATAAAATTCATACGCCTGCAGGGTCATTGTATCCATTGATTTTTTTGACGTACGCAGATAGGCAATCGAATCTGAGAGAATTTTAAACAATGCCAGATCGATATCCTCAAACGCAAGTCTGCGTACATCAGCCAGATTCGGCGCTTTTGTCCGCATCGGTTCAATATAATCAGAAATATATACAATCTTTTCCAAAAGTGTCATATCTGGTTTTCCAGTCGTGTGCCAGGTGATTGCTGATAAAATCTCTTCATCGCTGATTTGATACTTTTCACGGGCAATGTATGCTCCTACCTTGCCATGCAGCAAAAAAGGATGTTCCTGCTCCATCTCCGACATCAAAATGCCGTTTTTCAAACAGATTTTCACTTTCTTACGATCTGGCATACATTTGGCACAGTCATGCAGCAGTCCGGCAGTCAACGCTTTCTCGATATTCTCATCATAACGCATTGCCAGTGAGGCTGCGGTATACATTACGCCCTGTGTATGTTCAAAACGACCTTCGTCCATATATTTTTTGAGCGTTTTCTTCATTTTGGGAATATTGTACATCTTGTAATCTCCTGTAAATTTATGCGCCCTGACAGAAACACTTTACTTTATTTTTCGATAGAGCTTTTTTTGAATAATATAAGAAAGTACAGCATCGGGCAGATAATAACGCACCGTCTGACCATCTGCGATCCTGCTGCGCAGCATTTGTGATGAAACGTCCATGTTCGGCGTTGACAGTTTGTGAATGTCTGCCTTGAACTGTTCCTTTACATGTGCAATTGCCTGATTCAGTTTGGCATCATCAATGCCGTCTCTTGCGGCAACGACCAAAGAAGCCAAGCGGCTGATTGCTGCCGGATCCCTCCACTGCTCAAAGCTGAACAGCGAATCTGCGCCCATAATGAAATAATATTCTGTGTCTGGATGCTCGCGCGTCAGACGTGTCAGTGTTTCTTTTGTATACGTATATCCGTTTTCGTGCGCTTCCTCTAAAGAAAGTGTAAAATGACAATTTCCTTCAACGGCAAGGCGTACCATTTCAATACGCTCCGGCAGGGTTGCGCGCCCCTCGCGGTTTTTCTTATGCGGCGGATTGCCTGACGGCATAAACAGCACCTCATTGAGACCAAACTGTTCATATGCGCTCTCTCCGAGGATCAGATGGCCGACATGAATAGGATCAAACGTTCCGCCCATGATCCCGACTTTACGTTTTTTCATAAAACCCTCCTGCTATAACGGCAGCATGATTTTCTTTTTCTCGTCTTTTCCTTCTTTGTAAAGTACAATTTTTTTGCCGATCACCTGTACCACCTGAGAACGTGTACGTTCTGCCAGGATCTGAGCGATCTCCTTCGGATCGTCCATACAGTTCTGCAGTACACTGACCTTAATCAGCTCTCTGGCATCTAAAGCTGCCTGAATGGCCTTTGTATTTTCCGGCGTAAGGCTTGATTTTCCGATTTGAAAAATCGGGTCCATCACCATCGCCAGACTTTTTAAATAAGCTCGCTGCTTACTTGTCATTTTCGTTACTTCCTTTCGTAAAAAACATGTCTTACTTGTAATAATCAAAAGCCAAACCGTACATACGAACTGTATCGCCTTCTTCAATGCCGGCTGCTTCTAACTCGTCTAAAATACCGGTGTCTTTTAAAAACTTCTGAAAGAACATAAACCCTTTTTCGGATTCGAGATTGGTATAACCGAGCATTTTTTCGATACGCGGTCCCTCGACAATAAACGTATGCGCTTCCTCCGTTGATTTTTCTACCGTATACGGCAGATTTTCATCCACGTAAATCTCATCCGGGAAAAACTCCTGTTCAAAGACGATTTTTTCCGGCGGAAGAGAATCCAGAAGTTCTTTTACATAGTAGAGAAGTTCTTTTAATCCCTTGCCGCTGACAGCGGAAATCGGGAACACCTTTATGCCTTGCGGCTCAAATTCCCTTTTAATGCGCGCAACAGGGTCTTCCATGCCTTCTTCTGTGTAAATAGCATCCGTTTTATTAGCTGCGATTACCTGCGGTCGCTTAGCAAGATCTTCATTATAAGCGGCCAGCTCACGGTTAATTTTATAAATATCGTCCACTGGATCGCGCCCCTCCGTAGAAGCTGCGTCTACCAGATGGATCATAACTTTCGTGCGTTCAATATGGCGTAAAAACTCATGTCCGAGGCCGACTCCCTCGGAAGCGCCTTCAATCAGACCAGGAATATCGGCAATAATAAAACCTTTGCTTCCGTCCAGATCGACCACGCCAAGATTCGGGCTAAGTGTCGTAAAATGATAATTTGCCACCTTTGGTTTCGCGTTCGTCACACGGGATAACAGGGTTGATTTTCCGACATTTGGAAAACCGATCAGACCAACGTCTGCAATCACTTTTAATTCCAGCGTTACTTCTAATTCACGCGCTGGTTTGCCCGGCTGCGCGTATTTCGGTACCTGCATGGTTGCAGTCGCGAAATTCATATTTCCCAGACCGCCTTTACCGCCCTTTAAAATTACCTGCCGTTGATTTTCGCCGGACATATCGGCAATAACTTTGCCGCTTTCAGCATCTTTGATTACGGTTCCTTCCGGAACCTTCAGTACAATGCTTTCACCATCCGCTCCGTGCCGTCGCTGTTTGCTTCCATCACCGCCCGGCTGGGCCGCAAACTTGCGTTTATGACGGTAATCACCAAGCGTCGTCAGACCCTTGTCTACTTCGAAAATAACGTCGCCGCCCTTACCGCCGTCGCCGCCGTCCGGTCCGCCGGCTGCCACAAAAAGCTCACGGCGGAAACTCACATGACCGTCGCCGCCTTTTCCGGAACAGATAATAATTTTTGCTCTATCTGCAAACATATATTTACCTCATCAATTTAAAAGAGGCTTCAAACCCTGAGATTTGAAGCCCATAGAATTATTCTGCTGATACCGGGATGACAGAAACCATTTTCTTGTCACGTCCCTTTCTCTGGAATCTAACAACACCATCTACTGTTGCAAATAATGTGTCGTCACCACCGCGGCCTACATTAAGACCCGGATGGATCTTTGTACCACGCTGTCTGTAAAGAATGTTGCCAGCCTTTACAAACTGTCCGTCAGCTCTTTTCGCACCTAATCTCTTGGATTCGGAATCACGACCATTCTTCGTGGAACCAACACCCTTTTTATGAGCGAAGATTTGAAGGTTCATATTCAGCATGTCCTACACCTCCTTGAAAGTAATATCAATGTATTCGTTTCCGTAGCTTTGTTGAATTTGCTTCAGGCCAAGTATCATAGAATCGAGTAAAAGTTTCGTATCATTTGAAACTTCACCGTCCAGCGTCAGCTTTATGTAACCGTCCGCTCCACCGTCTGTTGTCATATCATCTTCGGTAAACCTTTCAATAGAGTTTATCGCATTGACGGTCAATACAGAAACCGCTGCGCAGATAATATCATATCCTTCCTCGGCATATTCCGCATGACCTTTACAACAGAACCCTTTATACTGTCCTGAATGTTGATACACAGTCACTGTAATCATACAAAATTAAGCGTTGATCTTTTCAATCTTAACCTGTGTGTACTGCTGTCTGTGACCGTTTTTCTTGTGGTAACCGGTTTTTCTCTTATACTTGTAAACAACTACTTTTCTTGCTTTCGCGTTTTTCACAACGCTTGCTGTAACAGTAGCTGCTGCAACGTCAGCACCGACTTTCAGTCCGTCGTTGCTCACTGCAAGTACCTGATCAAATGTAACAGTTTCGCCAGCTTCCACACCAAGCTTTTCTACGTTAATGATATCGCCTTCGGCTACTTTGTACTGTTTACCACCTGTTGCAATAATTGCGTACATATGGCACCTCCTACTTAATTACTCGCTAAATCCGGTGGTTGTTTGCACAACACTTAAACCTCTTTACGCGGCATACTTCTGTATATTAGCATATATAAGTTATTACGTCAACCCCTGTTTCCATAATTTTTTAAAAAATTATACTCACTTATTTTCTCCAACAGTGGTTTCTGTTTTCGTTTGCGCGTTATCTCCACTAGTCCCAATGCTGTCATATCGACTGCACATGCTTTCATCGGATCGCTTTTTAACAGACGACGCAATTCTTCCATCAGCGCATCCTTATGTACTTGACTCTCCATATTGATAAAGTCGATTAAAATAATGCCAGAAATGGAGCGCAGCCGTAGCTGGCGGGCAATCTCTGCTGCCGCTTCACAGTTGATCTTATAATAGGTTTCCTGTACATTCTTGCCACGCTCATATTTTCCCGTATTGACATCAATTACAGTCAGAGCTTCTGTTGGCTGAATCACAAGATAAGCGCCGGATTTCAGCCACACACGTTCTTTTAAAGCATTGGCAAACTCTGTCTCAAAACAGTATAGTTTATAAAGCGGCAGGAGTCTGTCCTGATAAAAGGTGAGCTTTCCTGTGTCCTCCGGCTGATTTGTTTCCAGATATGTTTTCAGTTGTGCATATAGTTCTTCGTTATCTGTAATGATCTCCGTATACTGGTCACTATACAGATCTTTCAGCTGCAGCAGCCAGGACGGAGAATTTTTAGAAAGGCAGCTTCTGGCTGGACGATGCATTCCTTTCAGCAAAAGTTCCTCAAACTGTCTTCGCAGCTGCGCGGCCTCCTCCTCGATGACCGAAAATGGCACTTCCGCGGCATTTGTACGAACGATCCAGCCAAATCGTTCCTCTTTCAAAGCCTGCATCTGCTCTGTCAAAAGCTGTTTTTGCATTTTGTTCAGTTTTGAGGAAACGCCAATCTGCTTTTTCGCAGATGTTAGCACCAGATATTTGCCAGTGAGATTGATATTTGCCGTCACCGTTGGTGCTTTTGTTTTCTGCGCTTCCCGTGAAACTTGTACAAGCAATTCATCACCGACGACAAGACGCGGAGAATTTGATTTTTTTGTATATATAATTTCCGAGTTGTCGGCAAGCGAAAAGTAACATGGCAGACCGCCCTCAATCTCCACGAATACGGCGCCGATATTTTTTACGATTGACGTCACTTTTCCGATGTAGATATTGCCGAGCAGGGAAGTATTTGCTTCCATGTCAAAAGAAAGCTCTACTGCTCTCCTGCTGTCAGTAAGCATTGTCGCAATCCCATTCTGGAATTTTGTAATGACCAGTTTACAATTCAATTTCTTCACCCAAATCTTCTAAAGATATCAGTCTGCGTTCTGTTTCATCTCCGATATTTGCGTACAGCTCATCGCGGTTTATCAGCAAAGCAAATTCCGGCATTTCCCAGTTCAGATATGCAGCAAATGCTTCCAATACCAGATCCGGTTTGATGTTGGCCGCACTTCCCGCTGCCAATGTCAGATGGATGGCATCGTCTTGTACGGACACCGCATAGACATGCGGACGAATATCGATTTCCTTCTCGCTTTTTTTCGTTTTTTTGGTGATTAGAATCTGTTCCTGCGCCAGAAAAGCATTAAATTTTTCCTGCCAGTTTTCCGCCGGCGCTTTTTCTTCCCGGAAACGCACTGTATAATCAGCAGCCGCTACCAGAGACATCGCCTTCCCTGCTTTTCCTTCTTCAATCTGACGAAAGCTTGTAACAGTCACACCTTCTGTCATTACATTGTTTAACTGCTTTACTGCCTGTTCGGAAGAAATCGGTGTGCGAAGTTCAATATCCACATATTCCCCGTCACTTGTTACGCCCACTCCAAGCGGAAGAGCAAACGACATAATCATATGAGGACTGAAGCCTTCCGAAAATGCAATATCGATTTCAGCGCGGCGCATAGCTTTTTGAAAATAACGCATCATATCCAAATGGCCAATGAATTTCATGGCGCCGTGTTTTGAAAATTTAATTCTGACCTTCAAAGCAGACACCTCCTTTATAACATGCTGCCCCACAGCCGGAACACTGCTGACGACAGTTTTCTGTCACCTGTTCCTGATGAGCACGTTCCCATTCTTTGAACAGGTGTTTTTTCGTTACGCCAATATTAATGAAATCCCATGGGAAAATTTCATCGGCAGTCCGTTCTCTCGTTGTATAAAAATCTAATGACAGGCCACAATGTTCTATGGCGTTCATCCATATCTCATTGTCAAAATTCTCAGACCAGGCATCAAAAAGAGCGCCGTTTTTATAAGCCTTCAAAATGACACCGGCTACTTTACGGTCACCGCGCGCCAACAAGCCTTCCAGTACGGAAACGTCCGCTTCATGCCAGTTATAACGGATACTCTTTTTGTTGAGTTGTTCCTTAATCTCATGATTGACCGTTTTTGCGTGACCAAGAAATTCTTCTTTTGTACACATGCGTGCCCACTGAAACGGCGTAAACGGTTTCGGAATAAAAAACGATGTACTGACCGTAATCTGGCACTTGCCGTTTCGCTGTTCTTTGGGAATCTCATAATAACGCTCGGCAATCTTCTCAGCCAAATGCGCAATTTCCTTCTGATCTTCCTCAGTTTCTGTCGGCAGGCCAAGCATGAAATATAGTTTTACCTTATTCCATCCGCCTTCAAACGCTTCTCCCGCGCCTTTCAAAATAATTTCTTCGGTCAATCCTTTGTTGATTACGTCGCGCAGACGCTGTGAACCTGCTTCCGGCGCGAAAGTCAGACTGCTCTTTTTCACATCCTGTACCTTACTCATCACATCCAGAGAAAAAGCGTCAATGCGCAGGGATGGAAGAGAAATATTCACGCCGCGTCTGTTACATTCCTCAATCAAAAATGTTACCAGCTCGTTCAGGCTGCGATAGTCGCTAGAGCTTAAGGAACTCAATGAAATCTCTTCATGTCCGGTATTTTTGAGCATTTCCAACGCCGTCCGTTTGAGCATTTCCAGATCGCGCTCACGTGTTGGACGATACAGCATACCGGCCTGACAGAAACGGCAGCCACGGATACAGCCACGCATGATTTCCAGCACTACACGATCCTGTGTCGCTTTGATAAACGGTACAACCGGCGCTTTCGGATAATAAGATTCTGTCAAATCCATCACAATCTGTTTTTCAATTTTTTCCGGAATATCCAGCACATTTGGCATAAATGACGCAATTGTGCCGTCCTCCTTATATGTCACATCATAAAGCATCGGAACATAAATGCCCGGAATCTTTGCCGCGGCGATCAAAAATTCATGGCGAGATCTGCCCTCTTTTCTGCATTTCTGATAGACATCCAGAAGATCGAAATAAACGGTCTCCCCCTCACCGATATAAAACAAATCGAAAAAGTCAGCAATCGGCTCCGGATTATAAGCACATGGTCCACCGCCGATCACGATTGGATATCCCCAGTCTCGATCTTTTGCCAGAAGCGGTATCTGCGCCAAATCTAATATCTGCAGAATATTTGTATAACACATCTCATATTGTAAAGTAATACCCAGAAAATCAAATTCTTTGATCGGATCCTGAGACTCCAGAGCAAATAAGGGGATATTTTCTCTGCGCATGATCGCATCCAGATCTGTCCATGGCGAATAAACGCGCTCACACCAGACATCTTCTCGCTGATTAAACATATCATAAAGGATTTGAATGCCGAGGTGAGACATACCGATTTCATACAAATCCGCGAAACAGAGCGCAAACCGAGTTTTCACTTTGGACGGTTCTTTCATTACAGAATTGATCTCGTTTCCGATATAACGGGCCGGTTTATCGATCTTTAATAATATTTCATCTGATAACGCAAGTTTTCTCATAAAATTCTCGTTCCATTTCTAAAAGTTCTTTGCCAACTCAGGCAATACTTTTACTATACCACAATCTTATCGCTGCTTCCAAGTCTTTTCATGCAAAATTATACTATTCAGTTTCGCTTTTTACAGCCTGAAATTTCCCGCACATAAAATATAAAATTGAAATTCCGTTCTTTTTCATGATATAATTTTTACAGGTACCGTTATTATTAAGAATAAAAAATCCCCAAATACTCTCAGAAACACTTCCAAATTTTCCCAGATTGCAGAAATTAGATTTGACGTATTTCGATTATTTTGAAAATCTGGACTTTACGGGAACTTTGGCAGCTGGAAGTCGTAAATCTTTATCAGGTTCCTGTAAATAACCTAGAAGTATTACTACAAATTCCTTCGCTGAAAATCGTAATTTACGAGCCCAAAACCCAAGGAGAAGAATCTATTTTACAGGAATTAGAAAGAAAAGGGGTTACTGTTTACAGAAAATATACAAAAGAGATGTATCTTTTAGTGAAAGAATTAAAAAATGAGGCAGAATCTTTCTACAAAATTCGCCCGGGAATCTGCCGGTATTGGTATGGTAGTCTATGTGATTATTTTCATTGCCATGTGGCTGGCTCTTCGGAAAAACATGGAGAAGCTTTGATTGTTTTTATCTCAAAGCTTTCTTCGCAAGCCTAGTATCTCCCCAGGGTGTCTTCAGCATAGTATCATTCCCAATAATCCCAGCCCTGATGATTTCAATGGGATCTTTCAGTTCAGAAATTTTAATACCATTAATACAAGCATTTTCCTGAAATTCATCAAAATTCTGATATGACTGATCCTGAAATACAAAAGTAATATTTTCCTTCCGCTCCTTGGCATTTGGCGGAACTATACAGGAGCCCATAAGATATGATCCTCCCTGATACTGAAATTCTATCAGGGCAAAGGACGTATCTTCTTCATAGTCCGACCGAATAATCTCCATTACGTCTTTTCCCATAATCCACAACGGTTTCTTTTCTTTCTTTTTAAATCCAAACATAAGCCGCTCCTTCTCTTTAGGTGTAAAGTCTTATCAAATTATCCAGGCTTTACACCTTTTTTAACTTTATTGTAATTTGTCAATCAAATATGATTATTCAAAATACTTTTTAAAATTGTTAGTTACAACTTGCATCTTTTTGCGTTTTCCAATTTCAGTAATTCCGCTTTGCGATTTATCCCTCCGGCATAACCGGTCAGACTGCCATTTTTTCCAACTACGCGGTGACAGGGAATGATCAAAGAAAGGGCATTGTGTCCGACTGCTCCGCCGACAGCCTGTGCAGACATGGTTTTTATTCCTTTTTGTTTCGCAATCACGTGGGCGATTTCTCCATATGTCATAGTTTCGCCATAGGGAATCTTCAGCAGCACTTCCCATACCTTCCGCCGAAATGGTGTTGTTTCCATCAAAATCGCAGGCATAAATCCAGGATCTTTCCCGCAAAAATAAATATCCAGCCATTTTCTTACTTCTCTAAATACAGGAAGCTCTTTTTGCCTGCATTCTTTTAGCTGATCTGCCCCGAAATATTTCTGTCCGTCGAACCATAACCCGGTCAGTGTGTCTCCGATTCCGGCAAACGTAATTGTACCAAGTGGTGACTCATATTTTTCATAATATTTCATAGCCGTACTCCTGTATAATGTATTCAATAGCCATTTAAATAAAAGCAGAAATACTGTTCATAAGTCGCTCTTCTCGTCATAGATTCTTTTGGATGATTCTCATGCACTGTCTATCAATGTCCGCTCTGGCACAATACGACTAGCCTGCGCGGCGTTGTCTGCGGCGGAATACTTCTGGTTGTCGCAGAATAATAAACCAAAAGCGTCTGTTCTGCCGGATTACACAAAAAAATCTGTCCGTTGGCCATCTCTATCTGTGTACTTCGATCTACATTTAGTCGCAGTGAATGGTCTGTTGCCGTCAAAGTCCGGTCAAAATAATTGAGCATAATCTGTTCATTTCGACCAAGAGTAGTAACAATCTGTGCTCGATATTGCGGAGGAAAAATCAACGGAACCGGAAGATCTGTGTCATAAAAAACAGCTACCCGCATGCCAGGACGGATCTGTCTGCTGTCAATGAACAGCGTCTCCGGTGCTACAATAAAATTCACCATCCCATTCTCGGAACGCACAGACATTATCTGATTACAGCATTCCGTTCCACGATTTACTCTTACCACCGTACCAACCACCGGCACAAAATTCGAATAGTCCATAAAAATGTCCTTTTCTATAACTTATTCCGTTACCTGTAAACAGGTTACTCTTTGCTGCAACTAAAGTTTTTTATATTCACGCACAATATCTGACCAAGAAATGCCAAGCTGATCCATAATCATCATCATTTGAAACAGATGATCAGAAATCTGGCTGCGCACGTTTTCTTTATCGCGATTTTTCGCTGCAAGCATTAAACTGACAAAGCTTGTTCCGGTTTTTTGCAGAATCTGATCCATCTCCTGATCGAATGCTCTGTCTACATAAGTCCCCTCAACTGGATTTTCCTTTTGACCGCGAATACCTGTCATAACCGTCTCAAACACAGCAAACGGATTGGAGTCTTCATAGCGCTTTTTCACAAGCTCTCGATAAAAGCAAGTACGGTTTCCGGTATGGCAGGCAGCCCCTTTTTGCGCTACCTTTGCAAGCAGTGTATCATTATCACAGTCAATCAGAATCTGCTTGACATACTGAAAATGTCCGGATGTCTCTCCCTTGAGCCAGAGCTTCTGACGGCTTCTGCTAAAGTATGTCATCCGCCCGGTCATCAGCGTTGTTTCATAAGCCTCCCGGTTCATATAAGCCATCATCAGCACCTGCTCGTTTTTATAATCCTGCACGATGACCGGCACCAGTCCGTCGGCATTTGTTTTGAGGTCATCCCACTGAAAATCACTGATACAGCTCTGCAGCCGAACACCGCGCCGCGCAAAGGAATTACGCAGTTCAAACAAATTTGTACTCGGATCTGAAAATGCCTTTCCGGAAATACCAGCTACATTTTTCAGGCGTAAAAGCGCCAGTACATGTTCCAGATAAAACACAGATAAAACCGGAATGGTTTCAATCGGCAGACGGTTTATCACATCATACAAATGGAAATTATCTCCGAACATCAAAGCCAGAGATACGCAGTCCTCAAATACAGACAGATAGCCCTTGATGCTGCTGATATTAGAAAAATCCATAATGCATACTGCAAGCCGTTCTTTTCCGAAGCGTTTAGAAAGCGTTTCCAGCGTCTGCAAATCTGTTTCGCTGTTCACCGATATAAAGACCTTGCTACATCCGGCTAGCAAAAGTTTCTTTGCATCCTCCGCCGTATCAATCGCGCCCGCAATGATCGGAATATCAACATTCATGCCGATTTCCCGGACTATGCGTACGGCATTTTCCTTTTCGCGTTCCTCTTTAGATACATTATATATGATCAGTGCATCCGCGCCTTTTTTTTCATAATGCTGTGCTAATTTTACTGCGTTTCCATCATAAATGATCCGTTTATCTTCTAAATCTTGTATCGTTTTTCCTTTTCTTAAAACAATCTGCGCAATTAATTTTTTGTTTTCCATAGGCCGTTTCCTCTGTTTCTTTTGAGATCTAAAAGTTTCTACAAACTTCCTTTTGTGGAGAGCACACCGTTGATGCGATCGTCCGTCATCGTTGCCATATCAAGCGCACGGGCAAACGCCTTAAACGCACATTCCGCGATATGGTGATTATTTCGTCCGGAAAACTGTTTAAAATGCAGGTTCATTCCAGCTGCATAAGATACGGCATAAAAAAATTCTCGAACCATCTCCGTATCCATATCCCCGATTTTTTCACAGGTAAAAGTAAGGTCGGATTCTAAATATGGTCGTCCGGACAGATCAACCGCACAGAGAATCAGCGCGTCATCCATTGGAAGAATGGCATGGCCGAACCGACAGATGCCCGTCTTGTCTCCGACCGCTTTTTTGATCGCCTCTCCAAGAACGATTCCGGTATCCTCAATCGTATGATGAGAATCTACTTCCACATCTCCGCGGATTTTTGCGTCGAGATCAAACAGTCCATGACGAGCAAATCCGTTCAGCATATGATCAAAAAAAGGGATCCCGCTGTCCACGCTGCAGCTGCCGCTTCCATCCACTTGAAATGTCAGGCGGATATTCGTCTCTTTCGTGTCTCTCTGTACGGTTGCAATTCTTCCGACCATAATATATTCCTCCCAAAATAGAATGTTCTGTAATTTTAGTACGTTACTACATTATAACTCATTGCTCTTTTCATTGTCAAACAATTATCCATGCATGCAGCATATTTTAGGCAATGATAGATCCTGTTTAGAATTTGCAAAAGATTTTCTTAAAATACAGTTTTTGCTATACAGAAAAAACAAAGTATGCTATACTGCAAATATCATGATACCTGAAAGGAGAATTACTATGAAAAAACGAATTTTTACAGCCGCTCTTGCATTGACAATGTGCGTATCCTCTGTCAATGTCTTTGCGGAAAGTACCATGACTGCAGAAGAACTTCTTGCAAAACAGGCAGAATATATGCAAAATGCCGGATCCTCTTCTATGGATATGACTATGAATTTTGACGGGGCACTGGAAACTTCTGACGGTACCAGTTCTTCTTCCTTAGGTATGGTATTAAGCGGCGATATTTCCGCTGATATCCTGCTAGATCCTATGCAGATTGGAATGAACATGGCCATGAATGTTTCCGTAATGGGAGCAAGTCAGGATGTCAATATGGAAATGTACATGGTAGAAAACGGTACAACATTTGATACTTATCAAAAAGCAGATGACGGCACCGGCACAGCTGAGTGGGTGCGTACACAGGTTGATATGTCGGAAATGTTTGAGCAGCTTGGTGTATCCAGCATTCAGGAATTACAGGGAAAATCCATTGACCAGATGCTTCCGGAAGGCATGGAAATCGAATGGACGGTAGAAGAAACAGACGATACTTATGAACTTTCTGGATCTATCGCATTCTCTGATCTGATGGATCTGATTGAAACGACTTTAGAAGCGCAAGGGGAAGATGTGGCTGATGAAGAGATTGCTGCGGCAGAAGCAATCTTAAGCAGCTTTGTGATGAATATGAGCTACACGCTTGATAAAGAAACTTATGCAATCGAAAAGTTCCACGCTGATTTTAATGATTCTGATCTTTCTCTGCTCAATGCAATGATCTCAGAAATGATGGCAGCTTCCGTCGCATCTGCGGAAGGAGAAACAGAAACTTCTGTTCCTACTATTACTCTGGTATTAAATGATTTTTCAATAGAAGGTACCTACTCCTATGATACCGTTACGGAAATTGAAATTCCGGCAGACGCTCTGACTGCTGAGGTTGTTGATATAGAAGATCTTGAAGAGATGGCAGAGGAAACCATCGAGTAATATCACACATAATGTTTTTGAAAAATTTGCAGGGGCATCGTTCAAATGAACGATGCCCCTATTGTTTTACATAGCGTCAAACCTTTCTATGTATTGTCTTTTTTTATACCAAGCGCAAGAGTCAAATCTTCATTTAATAAAACAAGCTGCAATACACTTACCATACCATCATCTTCGGCTTCAGCCAACCATAATTGACCTTTGGTAACTATGTCGCCAAACATGCTATTTAACGCTTCACGTCCCTCCTCTCACTTTATTATATTAATGCACTGTCATTTTGATATTTTAATATTATTATTATCAAAAATTTCAATATTTTTCGTAATTAATGATTTATAATTCAGAATATTTATACTATTAAATTTTAGACCATAGATAATAAAACAATTATAATAAAGAGTATCTTCCAATTACTGAATAAAAAGAGCAAACCATACATTATGTATAATCTGCTCTTAAACATTTATAATATATTATTCAAACCTCACATGAATCGAATTTGCGTGCGCCGTCAGCTGCTCCGCTTTTGCGAATGCCTCAATATCTTCATGAATTTCCGAAAGCGCTTCTTTGGAGTAATAGACAATACTTGATTTTTTGATAAAGTCATCGACTCCGAGCGGCGAGAAGAATCTTGCTGTACCATTGGTCGGCAATACATGATTCGGTCCGGCAAAATAATCGCCAAGCGGTTCGCTGCTGTACTCTCCGATAAAGATCGCTCCGGCGTTTTTAATTTTTGTCATTACTTCAAACGGATTGGCAGTGACAATTTCCAGATGTTCGGAAGCAATGTCGTTCGCCGCCGCAATAGCGGTGTCCATCGAATCCGCCACTAAAATATACCCAAAGTTATCCAACGATTTTTCTATAATCTCTTTTCTGGACAGCTTCTGTGTAAATTTCGTAACTTCCTCGGATACGGCTTCAGCCAGTTCCCGGCTGGTAGTAATCAGGATCGCGCTTGCCAGCTCGTCATGTTCTGCCTGTGATAAAAGATCTGCTGCCACAAAACGCGGATTTGCCGTCGCGTCCGCCAAAACCAGAATCTCACTCGGTCCTGCGATAGAATCAATATTGACAAAACCGTACACTGCTTTTTTCGCTAACGCCACATAAATATTGCCCGGTCCGACAATCTTATCTACTTTCGGCACAGACTGTGTGCCAAAGGCCATTGCCGCTATCGCCTGCGCACCGCCTACTTTATAGATTTCATCCACACCAGCTTCATTTGCAGCAACCAGAGTAGACGGATTTACGTTTCCGTCTTTTCCGCAGGGCGTCGTCATAATAATCTTTTCTACGCCCGCTACCTTTGCCGGTAATACATTCATCAATACAGATGACGGATAAACTGCCTTGCCGCCCGGTACGTAAACACCTACACAGGATAATGGCGTTACTTTCTGCCCCAACAGCACGCCGTCTGTTCGGCTGTCAAACCAGCTGTACTGCCGCTGTTTTTCGTGATAAGCGCGGATATTGGTCAAAGCCTTTTTGATTACTTCGATCAGCTTTACATCCGTTTTTGCGTAAGCTTCTTCAATCTCTTCTTTCGTTACGCGGATACTCTCCGATGTCAGCGTGATATGGTCAAATTTTTCGGTATATTCAAAAACGGCTTCATCACGACGTCTGCGTACATCCTCAACAATCGCCGCCACGCGGTCTTCATATTCACCGTAACTTTGCGGACTTCTTTTTAACAGATCTTCCAGAAGGTTCTGTTTTGTTTCTTCTGTCAATGTCACGATTCTCATACGTACTCTCCTTTATTTTTCCTGTAAAGCCTTTTTCAATGCCGTCAGTATTTCTGTAATGCGTCTGCTCTCCATCTGCATGCTGACGCGGTTCACTACCACGCGCGCAGATAATGGACAAATTTCTTCTAAAACTTCCAGCCCGTTCTCCCGTAAAGTTGATCCGGTCTCTACAATATCGACGATCACCTCCGCCAGACCGACAATCGGCGCCAGTTCAATAGAACCGTTCAGTTTGATGATTTCTACGGTCTGATGTTTCTTATTATAAAAATAGTCTTTAGCGATGTGCGGATATTTGGTTGCTACACGGATCTGTTCCTGATGCTGCAAAAGTTCTTTTGCTTTATGCGGTCCGCAGACACACATCCGACATTTTCCAAAACCGAGATCGAGCACCTCGTATAGCTTCCGCCCTTCTTCATCGATCGTATCTTTTCCGACCACGCCAATATCTGCCGCTCCGTACTCCACATAAGTAGGAACATCCGGCCCTTTTGCCAGAAAGAATTTCAGCTTATGTTCTTCATTTACAAAAATCAGTTTTCTGGTATCGGGATCCTGCATCTCCTCGCAGCGGATACCACTTTTTTCTAACAGTTCCATCGTCTTTTTTGCAAGACGCCCTTTCGTAAGCGCAAATGTTAAATACCTCATACATTTACCTCCGTATCCGCAATATTATAGGATTTACAGAGTACGTCCAGATTTTTCTGCAAATCTTCGCTTTTCTCCTCCGGCTCCAGATAGAGTACGGCAGAGCCGCCGTTTTCCCGGATCTTTTTTGCCAGCCGAATAGCAGTTTTTTGCTGTGATTTCGCGTAATAAATCTCCTGTGCCCGCTTAAGCAGTCTGCGGCGGATATTCTGTCTCGAAAGCGCTGCCAGCAGCTGATCAATCACAGCCACAAAACCGATTGACGGCGCGTCCTTTCCGAAATGTCCGAGCAGATTATCGTATCTTCCTCCCTTTACAACCGCGTCCCCGCTGCCGAAGGTATATCCGCGAAAGAAAATACCGGTATAATAATTATAACGACTAAGCATGCTGAAATCAAAACTGATATAATCTTCAATGCCATAGCACTCTAAGATCTCATAAATTTCCAGCAGACGCTGCACCGCCGCTCTCGCGCCTTTATTACAGGCGAGCCGCATCGCCTTTTCAAGAATTTCCACCGAACCATACAAAGACGGCAGCTGCGTCAATGCCTCGCGGTTGCGCGTATCCATCTGCAGCTCAGAAAGCACATTTTCCACGCCAAAAATATTTCGGTTAGAAATGAAATCCTTTAAGGTCGCTTCTGTTTCTTCATCCATACAGGCATCACGGATAATACTTTTAAAATACTGTACCTGACCAATGCTGATCTGAAATTCCTCTAAACCTGATTTTTTCAGGCAGTCCACCACCATAGCGATGATTTCCGCGTCCGCCTGCGCATTATCTGCACCAATCAACTCCGCTCCAAGTTGGGTAGTCTCTTTTAAACGTCCCTGATAGCTGGAATTATTAACGAACGTTTTTCCTTCATAGCAGAGACGTATCTCTTTTTCCTCGTCCTTAAAATATTTAGAAACGGCTCTGGCAATTGACGGTGTGATATCTGGCCGCAGTACCAGTGTATTCCCCTCCCGATCAAAGAATTTATAGAGCTCGCGGGAAGGAATCGTACCAACGTCATGATTGAATACATCAAAAAACTCAAATGTCGGCGTTTCAATATCCCGATATCCGTAAGACTTTAAAACCTCATGCAGATCTTTTTGCAGACCAAGCTTACGCTCGCACTCATCATTATAAATATCCCGCACACCTTCCGGCGTGTGAAGAAGTTTTGTTTGCATAGCCGTTCATCTCCTGTCGCTTTATTATGGTAGAGTTCTAATTTGTGAAACTGTATTCTATTATAGATACCAGCGCAGGAAATGTCAAACATTTTCTTCTCTGCGCATCAGATCTTCTTTTAAACCGTCCAGATAAGGAATCAACACACCGCGTCCCTGATGTAATCGGATGGATTGCTCCATTTCCACAAACCGGAAACTTTTTCTGCCGCCCTCCTCTTTGCGCTGCCAGAAACGTTTTATCTCCGCAAACGGTACATAAAATACCTCATCCCTGCCGGTAAAATAAATAATTAGAAATGAAATGCCGCCCTGCGCCTCAAATTCCTCCATAAACGCAATCTGATGCGCATGGACATTTTGCAGAGAAAACGTATCCGACGTACATTCTTTCGCATCAAAACACACCGGCACTCCTTGTACACTGCCGATATAGTCAACCGTACTTTTCTGATCAAAATAAGCCAGCGTGATATGACGTGTCTCTTTGTCCATTTTAACCGGCGTGATCGGTGTCGGTATTTTCTGGATCAGCGCCAGTTTTTTCTCCCGATAGACTTCATTGGAACGGTTAATCATATCCTCCAAAAGTGAACCGCGCAGTCCTCTTGAATTCCAGGTTGCCATAGATTTTTCCTCAATTTTCTCTGATAATCTTTTCAAACAATACCGGTATCGGAGCCGTCAGACACATACCAGACAAATAAGAAAGCGCGCCCGCAATCTGCGGAAATTCCATTCGAAATGCATGCAGGAGCTGATATTCCGTACCATACTGCTTTCGGTAATACTCGTTTTTCTTTGCGCCTCCATATTTGACATCCCCGATAATGCTATGACCCGTACTGGCCAGATGAGCGCGGATCTGATGTGAACGCCCAGTAAGCAGCAAAATTTCCAACAGTGTTGCTGTCCGGCCGATTTGCAGCGGTATATATTCCATCGCGATTGCTTTGGATTGCGGATCAACTTTTTTCGCACTCTTTTCGTCTGTAAAGATCTGTACACAGTTTTTTGAAGAGTCTTTACTCAGATAACCTTCCAGATGTCGTTTCTCTTTTAAGACGCCGTGTACGACCGCCAGATAATACTTATGAAGGCTGCGATCCTGCAGGATTTCCGCCATTGTCTGAAGACCTGTCAGTGATTTCCCGGCAATCAAAAGACCGCTGGTATTGCGATCCAGCCGATTGCAGACAGATGGATGAAATGTCCGCAGTTCTTCTTTCGTCAAATCACCTTTTTGCAGCAGGTAAGAGATCATCCGTTCATTGATAGAGATGTCCTCCGGCCGGCTTTTCTGTGATAAAATCCCGGCAGGTTTATTAATCACAAGGATATGATCATCTTCATAAATAATCCATTCTTTTGGAAGCGGAGATACTCGATCAACCGTCGTTTGTTTCGCCGCAGTTTTCGCCTCACCGGAAAATTTTTCATACGTCTCGTCAGAAAAGAACAGCCGTACGACATCACCCTGAACCGTCAATTCATTTCCAGTTGCTTTTTTGCCGTTTAAGGTAATATTTTTTTTTCGCATCATTTTATAAAGGAAGCTTTTCGGCGCTTCCTTTAGATGTTTTGCCAGCAGCTTATCCAGACGCTGTCCAGCCTCGTTTTTACCAATGATAATTTCTTTCATACTGTCACCAGCTTTATTACAATGAAATTGCCATGATCACATGTTTTACCAAATCGTTTCTCGTTGCATCCGGATACCGTTCGTCCAGCTCAAAGGCGATCCCGGCCTCATGTTCCTCACGGTGTGCATAGAGCTCATCGAGACGACGCAGATAAGCTTTTAAATCCGTAAACACTTTTACATTAGATTTATAGCCGTTCCCCTGCAATATCTTTTTGATATGCTGTTCTACGAAAGCAGTGTCCGCCTTTGTGTCTTCACAGTAGCAGGCAATATTCAAACCACTGATTACAATACATGGCAGCTGTGTGTTTTTCTCATAAGCGCTGACTGTTGCTTCATAGATAACTGTCATATCGCGGACATGTTCTTTTATTTGATGATACAATTCCGCTTTCATCGGTTTCTGCAGCAGCATCATGATCATGCCGACCGCGCATTTGCTGGCCGGAAGACAGCCCATGATCGCCACAAATGTAAAGAGATTTTTTCGCGTGCCGGTCTGTATATAGCCGGTAACAAAAATCATAATCGGAATGGCAAATAACACCAGCGTCATCAGTACGCGCGTCTTTTTTTGATAGGAAATATAGCCGTATTCTCCTTTTTTTATTTTTTTCATGGTATCTCCTCTATTTCTTCTTATGCACGTTGCGGATTGTCTTTTTTTGTTTCGCAGCTCTTGTCTGATTTCTGCCGACCGAACCGCTTCCAGATGTCGTTCTGTCTTTTTGCGGTGAAACATTCTTTTTCATGCTCCGACTCGCGGCGGATGACACTGTCTGCCCCCCCTTTCTCGGACGGATCAAACATTTTTTATCAAATCCAATTAGATCTGTACGCCCCGCTTTTATCAGAGCTTCCTTAACCAGATCGTAATTTTTTGGATTGCGATACTGGATCAGCGCTCTTTGCATCGCTTTTTCGTGCGGATTGACCGGCACATAGACTGGTTCCATTGTACGCGGATCCACCCCCGTATAATACATACAGGTGGAAAGCGTGGACGGCGTCGGATAAAAATCCTGTACCTGTTCCGGCATATAGCCAAGGTCACGCAGATATTCCGCCAATTCAACCGCCTCTTTTAGAGTCGAACCGGGATGAGACGACATTAGATACGGCACCAGGAACTGGTTTTTCCCGCATTTTTCATTTAACTGTTTGTATTTCTTTACAAACCGCTGATAGACCTCATTCGCCGGTTTGCCCATCTTAGAAAGCACGGCGGCAGAAACATGCTCCGGCGCTACTTTCAGCTGGCCGCTGACATGATGCTCCACAAGCTCTCTAAAAAACGTATCATTTTTGTCTGCCAGCAGATAGTCAAAACGAATACCTGAACGTATAAAAACCTTCTTTACATTTGGGAGTTCCCGCAGTCTGCGCAGTAATTTCAGATAATCGCTGTGATCGGCATTCATATTTTTGCAAGGTGTCGGGAACAGACACTGTCGGTTTTTACAGGCACCTTTTTCCAACTGTTTTTCACAAGCCGGATGACGGAAATTAGCTGTCGGCCCGCCAACGTCATGAATATAACCCTTAAATTCTTTCTCCCAGACAAATTTAGATGCTTCGGAAATCAAGGATTCGTGACTTCTCGTCTGAATAATGCGTCCCTGATGAAAGGTCAGAGCGCAAAAACTGCAGGCACCGAAGCATCCTCGATTGCTGATCAGAGAATATTTCACTTCCTCGATCGCCGGGATACCGCCCGCCTCGTCATACATCGGATGCCACCGTCTCTGATATGGAAGAGCATATACCTGATCCATTTCTGACTGCGACAACGGCTTTTGCGGCGGATTCTGCACCACATACATACCATTTGGATACGGTTCAACCAGCTGCTTTGCATTAAAAGGATCGGTGTTGCAATACTGTGTATAAAAACTTTTCGCGTAATTTCGACGGTCAGCTTTTAATTCCTCATAGGAGCAAAGAAGCTCCGGTTCATACAGATTAGAAATATCTTTCGTCTTGTATACTGTTCCATCAATGAACGTAATGTCCTTTACCGCAATCCCGGCATTTAAGGCATCGGCAATCTCCACGATACACCGCTCCCCCATACCGTAGGACAAAAGATCCGCGCCCGAATCAAGTAAGATGGAACGCTTCAGAGAATCCGACCAATAATCGTAATGCGCAAGCCTGCGCAGGCTCGCCTCAATGCCGCCGATAATGATCGGTGTTTTGCGATAGGTTCTGCGGATCAGATTGCAGTAAACCACTGTCGCGTGATCAGGACGTTTTCCCATCTCTCCGCCCGGTGAAAACGCGTCTGTTTTTCGTCGTTTTTTCGATACCGAATAATGATTCACCATCGAATCCATGTTTCCGGCTGAAACAAGAAAGCCCAGGCGCGGTTCCCCTAATATCTGAATGCTTTTATCATCTTTCCAGTCGGGCTGTGCGATAATACCGACCTTATAGCCGTTCGCGTCCAGCACACGGCTGATGATCGCATGCGCAAACGAGGAATGATCCACATAAGCATCCCCTGTTACCAAAATAAAATCTAACTGTTCTACGTTCTGTCGTTCCATATCCTCACGGGATACCGGTAAAAAACCATTTGTCATGAAGTACTCCTTTTTTTCAGGTCTTCGATCTCTTTCTGTGTAAGCCTGCGGCTCTTGCCGGCAGGCAGTGTTTCATCAAGTATCAGGCTTCCCATAGAAATGCGTTTCAAATAAACAACCTCTTTGCCGACCGCCTGGAACATCCGTTTCACCTGATGAAATTTTCCCTCGCAGATTGTCAATTCGATCTCGGACATTTCCCCGGTTGTCAGAATCTGCAAAGATGCCGGAAGCGTTGGCTTATCCTCTCCGATATCTACGCCTTGCGCGAAAGCATCTGCATCCGCCTGCGTCACGTTTCCATTTATCCTTGCATAGTAGGTTTTCGGTACATGCCTTCCGGGAGAAAGCAGATAGTGCGCCATTTCTCCGTCATTTGTGATCAACAACAGCCCTTCTGTATCAAGATCCAATCTGCCGACCGGAAAAAGTTCACTCTTACGGTCAGACGGAATATAATCCATCACGGTTGGATGTACATTGTCTTTCGTCGCAGAAACGCAGCCTGCCGGTTTATGCAGCAGGTGATATTCGTATTTTGAATAAGAAATCTCTCTGCCGTTTACTGCGACGCGGTCTGTTTCTGTCTCTATTTTTTCATCTGCTTTTTTGCAGATCTCATCGTTTACTGTCACTTGTCCTTTACGGATCAAGCCTTTTACCTCACTGCGTGTGCCGATTCCAGCGGTCGCCAGCAGTTTATCCAGTCTTATCTTTTCCATTTAATTCATGCGCCATCCTGCGTAATATTTATTGCGAAGACTTCCATTTACCAGTTTCGCCCATCCCAGTGGAAAACCGTCTACACAGACAAGTGTCCATGCAAGCAGCCCTTTTTCCTCCGCTTCTGTCAACTCAATCGTTTCGCCTTTCAAATAACGAATCACCCGTCCGTCGTCTGCCGCGAACGAAATGCTGCTTTTTACCTCAGAGCGTTTTAAAAACATGGCCAGAGCCTGCGATGGTTCAAAGCGTTTTTTCTTATTCTCCCCCAGCAGCAGACCAGTACGCAGATAACGAATCTTTCCCTTTATACAAATGTCTCTTGGAAGCGCATACAGACGATCTTCGATCGTTCGATACTGCCAGTCTTCTAACTGCAGGTTCAAATATTTTGCGGCAAACTCTTCATATTCTTTCGGAAGCGTCTGTTTTTTTACTGCTGTCTTTTCTTTTTCCGGTACCGGTTCTCCTGTCTTTTCCAGCATGGCAGTAAAATGGCCTTCTCCTTTTACACGGTGTGGGAACAGGCGCAGAACACCGTCTTTTCCCAATGGAACGAGACGCATATCCGGATAATCTTCCAAAATCCAACGGATTGTTTCCTCGTTTTCCAGACGTGAAAAGGTACAGGTAGAATATACCATTTTACCGCCAGGCTTTAACATCGGCACGGCACTTTTTAAAATTTCTCTCTGTATTTTGGCATAATACTGTGGTCCGTGCTCAGCATAAGATTTCAGCATAGCCGGATCTTTGCGAAACATTCCTTCGCCGGAGCACGGCGCGTCAATCAGGATTTTATCAAAGAAGCCAGCATATTCTGCCTCCAAATTTTCCGGAAGTGCGCTGCTGACCATCAGATTTCCCACTCCTGCCAACTCCAGATTTTTCAGAAGCGCTTTTGCCCGGGAATGACTGATATCGTTTGCAAGCAGTATACCTTTTCGCCCTAATCGTCCGCCGAGTTCCGTCGCTTTTCCACCCGGAGCAGCGCACAAATCTAACACAGCATCCCCCGGCTGTGCATTTAAAGTGGCTGCCGGAAGCATCGCGCTTGGCTCCTGCACGTAATAAAGACCGGCAAAATAATAGGGATGTCTGCTTACCTGATCTTTTTGCCGAACATAAAAGCCATTGTCTGTCCACGGCACCGGCTCTAACTCAAACGGCGCCAACCGCTGAAATTCTTCCACAGAAATCTTCTCTGTATTAACACGGATTCCCTGTACGCTTTCATCTTCAAAACTCTTTATGTAAGCAGGAAATTCTTCCTTTAACAATTCCTGCATTTCCTCTAAAAATATTTTCGGCAGCTGCATATCAATTCATATCCTCACATGTAAACTGGATTCCCTGTGCACGATAACCTTCTGCAATAATATCCAGCTGTTTATGAAAATGCCCCAGTTTGTCTAAATCCTTTTCTGTATAGATCTGATAAAATTCTTCCTGAATTTTCTGGATCTCACGTTTATTAGCCAGATGATAAAGATTTTGTATCGTATTTAAAATATCAACGACCATGTTTGCCTGGTGCTGCATGGAATTCTGCGCATCCATAATCTCATCCCGCACTGACGACATCTCACGATCAAGAATGACAATCGCATCGGCGGCTTTTAATAGCTTATCCTTAATGTGATCCGGGATATTCTGTTTGTATTTGTACTGCAGGGAATGCTCGATCGTTGACCAGAAGTTCATTCCCAGCGTGCGGATTTGTATCTCCGCCTGCAAATCCTTCGGACCATCGATCGTCTGCACTTTATATTGGATAATCAGATGATAGCTTCGATACCCGCTCGTTTTCATGTGATCCACATAATCTTTTTCATGAATTACCTTCATATCGGTTCGTTCCCGAATCAACTGTGCCACACGAGGGATATCCTCTACAAACTGGCAGATAATACGCACACCCGCAATATCGTCGATTTGTTTTTCCAGTTCCGTAATTTCAATATTTTTCTTCTGCATTTTATCAAGAATACTGGATATGGTTTTTACACGACCAGTCACCTGTTCAATCGGACTATATAGTCCTCTCGCTTTATATTCGTATCTTAAATGTTCAAATTTCGCCGTCAGTTCTTTCACTGCCAGATCGTATGGATCCAGAATCTCTCTCCACAGTAAAATTTCCATAAAATAACACCTGCTTTCTGCCTCAAAACGTTTATGTCTGTAAATACCCGCGAGTCGGTTCTAAAATCCGCTTTAATTTAATAAAGTATATCACATACCGAAAAACTATTCAATGTTTCAGATTCTATGTGAGGATTTATGTTTGTACTGTTCTTATCCGCACTTAGCGGCGGACTATTTCTCTATTTCCTGTCTTTTCCAACGGAAGGCTTTGCTGCCGCAGCTGACGGTCTCCTTCTCTGGTACCGCTCGCTTGTCCCGACGCTGTTTCCGATGATGATTCTTTCCAGCCTTCTTCTAAGAACAGGCGCTGCCGCAAAACTTTCAGCGCTTATATCCAAACCATTACAGAAATTCATACCGCTCTCTGCTCATGGTTTTTACGCTGTATTTACCGGATTTCTCTGTGGATGCCCAATGGGCGCGAAAACATTGTCTGATCTCGCAGATTCCAGAAACTCCTCTCAGACAGAACGTACGTTTCTGGCTGCGATAATCAATAATATCAGCCCGGCTTTTCTCATCAACTATCTGGTAATTCAGCATATGGGTGACGCTGCACTGCAAAGGCCTACCCTACTTATTCTATACAGCGCACCGGTAATTTATGCCTTTTTTTCTCTGCCAAGTTTTCGAAAAAAACAACAGGCTGAAAAACAGATTGAAAACCACAGATTCAAGCAGACAAAAAACAAGACATCTCCCACTAGTCTGCAATTCTCTGTGGTGGATGTCTGTATTTCTGATGGTGTCAGCAATATCACAAAATTGGGAGGGTATGTTATGCTTTTCTCCATACTAGCATCTATGATTGAACACTTGCCAATACAATCATCTCTCCCGAAAACTCTGCTTCTTGGGATAACGGAAGTCAGTGTCGGCATCCATGCCGTTGCTGCTCTTCCGTTCCCATTTTCTATTAAATATCTGCTTTTTATTTCAATTTCCGCTTTCGGCGGTCTCTGCTGCACGGCGCAATCGGCACAGTTATTAAAAAATGCCGGCGTACCAATACATATTTATCTGCGCGACAAATTATTTATCACACTAATCGCGCTGTTTCTCGCAGCAATCTTTGTGTACTGATTATTCTTCGGTAAATTCTTCCTCGTCATCGAACGCTTCTTCCGCTGTTGCCGCCGCATAGCTGGAAGCGGCAGAAGTCTGCGGGGAAAGTTCCTGACGGTTCTTACTTACAATCTCATAGCAGGACTGCAGGGAGCTTACAAACGTATTATATTTCGCGCCAACAGTATCCGTAGCATGTGTCATAATCTGTTCCAGATTCGCAAGCATATCATCCGTATAGCTGATCGCGCTCATACGAATGCTGTTTGCGTCCTGTGTCGCGCTGTCAAGAATATCCTGCGCCTGTTTGTTTGTCTGTTCCAGAAGCGCATTTGCCTGTGCCATAGCCTCCTGCATGATCTGATTTTCATCTACCATCTGCTGCTGTCTTGCTTTAGCGTCCTCAAGCATTGCATCCGCTTTTGTCTGAGCATCTGCCAGAATAGCATCCTTGTTACTGATAATCTTCTGATAGCGTTTAATTTCATCCGGAGTTTTCATACGAAGTTCTCTTAAAAGTTCTTCCAGTTCCTCTTTGTTTACAACGATTTTCGTAGAAGAAAGCGGCTGAAATTTACAGCTGTCTACATACTCTTCAATTTCCTCAATAATCTGTTCAATTCTGCTACTCATCTTATACTCTCCTTATTAATCCATAAAATCCTGCTTCTTATTTTTGTGTCCGTATGGCTGTCATTTTTTCACGTACAGCTTTCTGTACTATTTCTGGCGCAAATTTAGAAATATCTCCACCATAAAAAGCAACTTCCTTTAAAGTTGATGAACTTAAATATGCGTATTCCAGACTTGTCGTCAAAAATATTGTATCAATATTTGGCGCCATGATTCGGTTTGTCTGAGCCATCTGCAATTCATAATCAAAATCGGTAATTGCGCGAAGACCGCGCACCAAAAACTGTGCATCCTTTTCTTTTACGAAATCGATAGATAATCCGCTGAATGCCTCAATGCGGACATTCTTCATATCTTTTGTCACTTCATGTAATATTCTAACACGTTCTTCTGAAGAAAACAACGGATTTTTATTATTATTCTGCAAAACACCGACGATCAGCTCGTCCACAAGAGCTGCCGAACGCCGGATCACATCGAGATGTCCATAGGTAACCGGATCAAAGCTGCCCGGATATACGGCTCTTTTCATACGTTTTCTGCCTCCGCTTTTTTAATGAAAACATGTGCGTTTGTCTTATATTTTTTATATTTGATCATTTCAAATCCAAGTTCCTGCAGATAGTCAAATTCGGTCTGCAAAGAAGCCTCTGTCACGATCAGGGTATCCTCCGATACAAGAGAAGAATCTGCCAGCTGTTCCAGCACTTTCCGCTCCGCCAGAAGATTATATGGAGGATCCATAAAAATAATATCAAAGGGCTCTCCGCCTTCCAGGCGCGCTAACGCCGCATACACATCACCTGTAATTACATGTGCTCCCTCTTCCAGATGTGTAAATGCCAGATTACTTCGGATACAGGCCACCGCTTTCGGATTGTGTTCTACCAAAAAAACTTCTTTCGCTCCTCTGCTGAGTGCCTCGATCCCGATGCCGCCGCTGCCGGCAAATAAATCCAAAAAACGGCTGCCGTAAATATCATGCTGCAGCATATTAAAAAGCGTTTCTTTGATGCGATCCGTTGTCGGCCTCGTCGCATCTCCATCGATTGTCTTCAGCGGCATATGTTTTGCCTTACCGGAAATCACTCTCATCTACTCTCTCCAACCCGTCCGTTCTTTTATACGATGTTTCTCCATTCCAGATCACCGTGATCAAGTCCGAGAATCAGTGACTCGGCTGTGGCAATGTTGGTCGCGATCGGAATGTTATAGGCATCACAACATCTGGTGATCCGATCAATATCCGCCTGACGCGGATCCTCAATCAAAGGATTATAAAAGAAAATCACCATATCCATACTGTTTCGCTGTATCATTTCTGTAAACTGCTTGTCTCCGCCCATGCTGCCCGGAAGAAACTTGTGTACTTTCAATTTCGTTACTTCTTCAATTCGTCTGCCGGTAATACCAGTTGCATATAATTCATGTCTGCTCAAAATACGTTTGTATGCAAGACAGAAATTTTCCATCAGACTCTTTTTACTGTTATGCGCAATAACCCCAATATTCATTGCATTGTCTTCTCCTTTCTGATTTTCTTTCAAAAACAAACTATAAACGATTCTATTTTTACATATCTTTCAAAAAAGCCCCATAATTCAATATACATTATATCATATTTCTCTAAAATAGCAAATAGTTTATTTTTTAGAAAGAACTGCCAGTTTATTATTGTGAGAAATTCATATACTATTTCTGCAATCAGCAAACAGTGATTGCACACCAAATCAAATATGGAATTCAAAAAAGAAAAAGAATTCACGAAAAACAAAGGAGGCGTAATACTATGTCAAACAAATCTTCTAACACAATGGCAGTTCCAGAGGCAAAAGGAGCAATGGATCGTTTTAAATTTGAAGTTGCAAGCGAACTCGGCGTACCGTTATCCGATGGCTACAACGGCAACCTGACTTCCAAACAGAACGGTTCTGTCGGCGGCTATATGGTGAAAAAAATGATCGAGGCACAGGAAAGACAGATGTCCGGTATGGGTGGTCAGACCGGCACAATGATGTAAGCATATCCGCAGATTAACACGAAATAAAAAGCCCGGCGCATCTGGCGTCGGGTTTTTCCTGTTTTAGATCTCTACAGATCCGGTAACGTCTTCGTTAATTACAAAGTATGTTTTTCCTTCTTCCGGCTTCACGTACAGTGTTACAGATTTCAGATCGCCTACTTTGTTGTTTAACTCTTTCGTCCAGTATTCTTTTACTTTTTTCATAAGATCATCTGTGCTGACTTCCTTACCCATATACTGAACCATAATTGTTTCTTTTACTGCGGCTTTTTTCGCCGACACTTTCTTTGCCGGAGCCTTCTTTACTGCTGTCTCTATCTCTGCTGTCTCTTTTACCGGTGTTGTCTTTACTGTCTTTTCCTTTGCCGCCGTTTCTTTTGCAGCAGCTGTTCTTTTTGTTGCCATTTTTAAATCCTCCCGTTAGTTTGACTCTCAAACTAGTAGAACTCATTTTTTATTTCAGCACTCCCGACTATACACCTATCTTTCCAAAAGTGCAATGCTTTTTCGGAAGGTTTCAAAAAGTTTGTGAATATTTCGAAAAATCATCTTTATAAATTCAGTTTTTTTAGCGTATTTGACCTGTAATATTCAAACTTTTCATACAACAATCGATGTTCCAGAGCTGTCATTTCCGGATCACTTTCCAGCAATTCATTTACTGCATCGCAAGCTTGCTGCAAAATAGCGGCGTCTGTAAAAACGTCTCCGATCTTAAATTCCATCATACCACTCTGGCGCACTCCTAAAAGATCACCTGGACCACGCAGCTTTAAATCTTCAGAAGCAATATAAAATCCATCGTTCGATTTGTTTAAAATTTGAAGTCGTTTAGGAATTTTCTCCCCCTCAGATGTAGAAATCATAATGCAGTAAGACTGATGTTTTCCTCTTCCCACCCGCCCTCTAAGCTGATGCAGCTGGGCAAGTCCAAACCGCTGGGCATTCTCGATCATCATGACTGTAGCGTTCGGAACATTAACGCCGACCTCAATGACCGTTGTCGAAACCAAAATCTGGATCTCATTTCTAAGAAATCGTTCCATCACTTCATTTTTCTCTTTCGGCTTCATTTTACCGTGCAGATATTCTATGTGAATATCCGACGGAAAAATTTCACGCACTTTTTCCGTATACGAAAGTACATCTTCTGCTTCAATTGCCTCGCTTTCTTCCACCATCGGACAGATAATGTACGCCTGACGTCCGGCCCTGATTTCTTTTTCAATAAATTTATACGCTTTGGGACGGTAGCTCGTATTGACCACACAATTTTTAATCGGCAGTCGACAGGCAGGCAATTCATCTACAACCGAAATCTCCAAATCACCATACAAAATAACTGCCAGCGTACGCGGAATCGGCGTCGCGCTCATGACAAGCACATGCGGTTCTTTTCCTTTTTCTCCAAACATTTCCCGCTGACGCACTCCGAATCGATGCTGTTCATCTGTGATCACAAGCGCCAGATTATAGTATTCTACCTTTTCCTGTATTAATGCATGTGTGCCGACAATCATATGTGCTTCTCCAGACGCAATTTTTGCATATGCTCCGCGCTTTTCTTTTGCTGTCATCGAACCGGTCAAAAGCACCGGGACAAAAGGAAGATTTTGCTGCTCAATCAGTTCCTGCAGAGCCTCAAAGTGTTGACGTGCCAATACTTCTGTCGGTACCATGATGGAGCTCTGAAAGCCATTCGCACAAGCTAACAGCATTGCCAGAAACGCCAAAATCGTTTTTCCGCTGCCAACATCTCCCTGTACCAGACGCGCCATTACGCGTCCGCCAGTCATATCCCGCACAATCTCCTGCCAGACACGCTGCTGCGCGCCAGTCAGCTGATAATTCAGATGTCTGATCACATGATCGGTCAATTCTTTCGGCTGCATTCCAAACTGGTCGGCAGCCGTTTCTGTTCGTTCTTTATATTGACGCAGCGCCAGAATAAAAAAGAAAAATTCATCAAACACCAGACGCTTTCTTGCAAGCTGCAGATGATGCTCATCTTTTGGAAAATGAATTTCCTCCAACGCATAATCATACTGTGCCAATTGGTATGTGCCGCGGATTTCTTCACTCAAATAGTCTCCAGATAAATCCATCCCATCCAATGCCTGCCGTACATTTTTAGCAATCATCTGATTCGTCAAGCCTTTTGTCAGTGTATAAATGGGTTGCAGCTGCGTCAGCATCGCCTGATATTTTTCCAGACTATATAGAGCTGGCTGTTCTAAAAATGTACGTCCACCCTTTTTTACTATCCTGCCGTAAAAAACATATGGCACGCCCTTCTGGATGGTATTTCGCAGATACGGCATATTAAACCAACGAACAGTAATCCGGCCGGATTGATCTGCTACCACACCAGAGACCATCTGCATCCGCCTTATATACTGCACAGTCAATTCCCTCTCCAGTTGACCGCAAACGGCAACCGTCTCTCCTTCTGCAGCACCGGCAATCTCCGTCACCGGCTGATATTTTTGATAAGTACGCGGATAATAAGAAAGCAGGTCTCCGACATTTCGGATGCCTGCCTTCTCATACACGCTCCTCGTTTTTTCTCCGATCCCCTTTAAAAGAGTCAAGGACGATTCACGATTCATACTGATTCCTCACTTATTCCACTGATACAACATAATAATAAATCGGCTGACCACCCGGATACACTTCAATTTCACAATCCGGATATTCCTCTTCCAGAGCCTCTCCAAGGGCCTGCGCATCATCCTCAGATACATCTTCACCGTAATAAATACTGATCAATTCAGAATCTTCATCCGTCATCAGACGAATGGTTTCTTTGGTGGTCTCTGCAATTTCTTTTCCAACCGCAAGAATAGAATGATCTCCGATACCCATGATATCACCCTCATGGATTTCTTTGTCATCAATACGTGTGTCGCGCACCGCATAGGTAATCTGACCGGTACGAACAGCCGCAATGCCTTCCGTCATCAGTTCTTTATTTTCTTCCGGCGTTTTATCCGGCGCATAATTGATTACAGCGGCAATTCCCTGCGGCACCGTCTTAGTCGGAATCACAATAATCTTCTTGTCTTCTGTCAATGCTTCCGCCTGATTTGCGGCAAGAATAATATTTTTGTTATTCGGAAGAATGTAAATCGTATCTGCATTTACCTGTTCGATCGCATTCAACATATCCTCCGTACTCGGATTCATCGTCTGACCGCCCTCGATCAGATAATCCACTCCCAATCCTCTGAAGATTTCTCCGATACCCTCGCCAATAGATACAGAGATAAAACCAACTTCCTTATGCGGCATCTGTGGATTCTCCTGCTTCTTTGCCGCCTCCTGCGCAGCCAGCTTGGATGCGTCTTTAATCAGTTTTTCCTGATGCTCCTCGCGCATATTATCAATCTTCATACGGGACAGCGCACCATAAGTCAGCGCTTTTGTAATCGCTACACCCGGATCATTGGTGTGTACATGTACTTTTACGATATCTTCGTCGGCAACAACAACAATGGAATCGCCAATGCCCTCCAGGAATGCCTTGAAGTTCATCTCCTCTTCCTCGCTCATCGGCTCATTTGTCATAATAATAAACTCGGTACAGTAGCCGAATTTAATCTCTGCTTCCGCTTCCGGAGAAATCCTTGTCACATTGATTGCCGGACCGCCGCTGACAATTTTGTAATCTACTTCCTTGCCAAGATATGCGTCATACGCACCCTTTAACACCTGGATCAGCCCCTGACCGCCAGAGTCCACAACGCCCGCCTCTTTTAGTACCGGCAGCATCTCCGGCGTTTTTCCAAGCACATACTCCGCATGCGCAAGCGCGCGTCCGAGAAGCTCCTCCATCTCTACGCCTTCAGCCGCAAGTTCGCTTGCCTTATCCGCAAAGCCTTTGGCAACCGTAAGAATCGTACCTTCTTTCGGCTTCATAACCGCTTTGTAAGCCGTCGCAACCGCTTTCTGAAATGCTTCCGCAATCATCAGCGTATCTACTTCTTCTTCGTATTTGATCCCCTTTGTAAAACCTCTCAAAAGCTGGGAAAGAATAACGCCTGAGTTACCTCTGGCGCCTCGCAGAGAACCGGACGAAATCGCTCTTGCCAACGTTTCCATATCAAAATCTTCCAGCGCCGCAACCTCATTTGCCGCTGACAAAATGGTGAGTGTCATATTCGTACCAGTATCACCATCCGGTACCGGGAATACATTCAGCTCGTTGATCCATTCTTTGTTTGCTTCCAGATTGCTTGCGCCTGTCAAAAACATTTTTGCGCATAATTTGGCATTTATTGTATTTCTACCCACTTTGCGAGTTCCTCCTTAATCGATGGTTCTTACACCTTCTATAAATATATTAATTTTATCAATTTCCATGCCGGTGAATTCCTCCACACGGTACTTTACATTACTGATCAGATTTTCTGTCACCGCTGAAATGCTGACGCCATAAGAGACAATCACATGAAAATCCAGCGAAATACGGTTGTCCGCTCCGACAGTAACATTTATGCCATGTTTCAGGCTGTCGCGCTTAAGCAGCTTAACCAGACCGTCTTTTACGCTAACAGCCGCCATACCGACAATACCGAAACATTCTACTGCTACACTTCCTGCATACATAGCTATGACATCCATATTAATGGAAATCGTTCCGAGTGCACTATTCATATGACCTTTCATATAAAATACCTCCAAATTTCATACTTATAGACAGTATACCAAGTTTTCGCCAAAAAGGGAACATCTTTTTTTATTTTATACTTGCAAAATAAAAAAGATTCTGTTAAAATACGATTGTTGCCAGTCTGTACATACGGTATAGACGAATAAGTAATAAGGAGGTGCAGTCATGGCTAAATGTGCAATTTGTGAAAAGGGAGCTCATTTCGGATGCAATGTGAGCCACTCTCATAGAAAAACAAACAAGATGTGGAAATCTAACATCAAATCTGTAAAGGTTAAAGTAAACGGAGCAGCAAAAAGAATGTACGTATGTACTTCTTGCCTGAAATCCGGTAAAGTAGAAAGAGCTTAATCTATTCAGAAGATGCTGATTCTAGGCTGGTGTGTATACATCAGCCTTTTTTCATGCGCAGACACATTGCTTTCTGCTCCTTCGCCTGCGCAGAAAATGCTTTTACATATCTAACACATAAATAAATTATATCCTATCAGCAACAACACAAAAATCAAAAGCACGCTCCAAAACACGCTGGACAGGAGCAACGCAATCAGCATCCCCACTGCTATCCAAAACACTGTATAGCCTATTACTTTTTTCATCTACGCTCGCCGTCTTTGCAGTTCTTATATTCATCATATGCAAATGGAACCGTTCTGCCACCGCAAAACGATTCCATTTTTCTTTTCTGTTACACTTCTGTTGTATTGCCGTTATCCTTTGTCTGTCCACCAGCGGCAAATCCACTTCCGGATGTGAAACGGTTCACAAAATCCGGCACCATATCAAGTACCTTTGTCAAACCATCCTGGTTTCTGACATTCACCAGCTTTGATGTGCCATTCTGAATGACAAGCACAGCGCTCGGGATCATCTTGCATCCCATACCGCCCCCTCCGTTATTTTTCCGGCGGCCATTGTCCTGTCCCTCGATTGCTCCGGCTGCAACGCCAAACGATACATCGATCAGCGGCAGGATGATCGTATCACCGACCGTGATCGCATCACCGACAACGGTTTTTGAATGGATATATCCGTCCATTCCTTTAAATAGTGATTCCACCTTTGACTGAAAATTATTTTCTGCTGCCATGCCTGTTCCTCCTTAATTCTCAGGTTTGCCCTGCATTTTACGTATTCTTTTTACTGTCACCTGAATATCTTTATCTAAAAACAGCGAAAATGCCGTTTTTATAAGATGACATAGACGGATATGTCCTTTCAGGATAACATCCCCCTCCAGCCGAAACTGTTCAAAATCTGCCTCAATCTGCATCTGTCCGCCCGTCAGCCCCTGCAAAACATAGAGTCCGCCGAGCACCTGACCGGTCAGTGCCGGATCATCCAACCCAAAAAGCAGATGCCCCTTCTGCATTTTCGGCAGATAATGGCGCAATAGATATCGAATCTCTTTTATGCAATGTTTTTTTGCCTTCTTTGTATGTTCATCGTACCATATCCGCCGGTAATAAGCAAAGGCCGTCTTTGCTTTTTGATATGACTTCCGGATATTCCTTAGTTTGTCCGGTATCCGTTTAAAACTATTCCAAATACCGAAACAAAATTTTTTCACTGCAGCAAATGCCGTTTCGATAAACTTCCTTATGCCGAACCAGATCGTTTGCTTGGATGATTCATCCTCCGCAAAAGGCTGCAACTTTGTTTCCGATTGTTCCGGAATCTGAGAGTCACCCCCATCTTCTATTAGAATTGGGTCATTCGCCGGACAGATCTCTTCCGTCTGCTCTGCCGGATACGTTTCTTCCTTTGGTGACTCTGTCATCCTTATCTCACTTTTCTCCAATTTGTCCATCTCAAAAAGCGATTCTTCCGCCCATTCATCCTCCGGCTGCGGACGTCTTTTTTCCCGAGGCATTTCTTTTTTTTTCGGTTTCTCACGCCCGACTACCGGATACCCAAACAGCGTTACCCGAACTTTTGCATTCATCCCTTGCACATTTACCTGCGCATGAACCAGATGCAGCAGCCAGTGTACGTTTACCTGCGCGTGAAACTGCCCGTGCAGTCCCTCCTGTTTTGCCGGGTCATCCCCCTCTTTTTGCAAATGTGCCCGGTATCGGACCGGCACAAACAAAAACAACAGGACAGCCAGCAACCCTATAAGCAACACTGACAGCAGAAGAAAAAACAGTATTTTTAATAATAAAAATAAAATATGTAGCATATTTTCACCCGCTGTTTCTTTTTTCTAAATTCCTCAGAACTCTCTGTTATTTCTGTCTCAAAAACTGTCTGCGCTTCTTTAAACGCTCCATCGGATATACAAAATAAAAGCTACCGTCCGCGTCCTCGCCCGCACGCGCGCGCAGCTCTTTTTCTATCTGCAATTCCTCTTCTTTTTCAAGATCAGATAATTTCTGCCACTGCGCGCATAAGTATTTTCGTATATCAAAATCTCCGTTTTGACGATAGACCGCAAGCGCCAGCTGCGCTGCAAGATCAATTGCCTCTTCCTTCCCTTTCGCAATACCGACAATCACCGGACAATGCCCGTGCAGCGGTGTCTGAAACAGAAGATTAGCTGAAAAAATATCAAACAAATCACGGCCGTTTGCCGCCAGCGTCACAAGACAGATACCCGGCAGCCCTGCATTTTTTTCAATCTTTTCAATTATCGTCCGTTTATTTTGATGTACGCCCTCTGTAAGATATAGATTCCGATACCATTTCATATATTTATCCTTGCCTGATTTTTCTGTTTCATACAGCCAATCTGAAAATCAGATTCCTTCTGCTTATGCGCAGAAAGACCGATGAACCATCATCGGCCTTTCTGGTTAAAAGTAATTCTTCTTTCCCCACAAATTTGCCTTTTTCAACGCCAGATATTCTTCATACGCGCGTTCGAGCATCATCCGCTCATTGGCAAATTTCAAAAGGTGATAGGCTTCATGATACTTATAATATCCTGAGTCTATAAAGTGTTCCTCGCGTTGTGGCTTACTGTAATAACTTTCCGAACGCATCAGATACCAGTGTACGTCCTTTTCCACGACATCTTCCGGCACATTGAAGGAATATTGACTTTTTCCGATATACTTGACAATACTGGCCTTTACGCCAGTTTCCTCCAGCACCTCGCGGATAGCCGTATCTTTATACGCCTCCCCCGCTTCTACCGTGCCCTTCGGCAATACCCAGCCCTCATATTTGTTTTTATAACTCTTAAACAAAAGCAGTATTTTGCCTCGAAATATTACCACCCCGCCACAGCTCGTTGCCTCGATCATTGCAATTCCTCCTGTTTGCGTTGTGACTCACACTGTTATTAGTATACCGCTTTTTTTTTCAATCTGCAACTGATAATTCCAAATCATACTCTGATTTGACTAACCTCAGCAATACTCCACGGCAGCAAAAAATGCGCTGCCATATCAATTATAGTAATATGCATCAAAAATTGCCTGTGCGATCGGCACTGCCGCCGAACTTCCGGTTCCTCCATCCTCAGCGATCACACTGACCACAATATCAGGATCCTCAACATTGGAATAACCGACAAACCAAGAATGTGTAGAAAGTACTTCTTCCTCTCCGGTATTTCCGTTTATCTGATATTCGGCAGATCCTGTTTTTGCCGCCGCCGTATAACCTCTTCCCCACAAGGAAGATGCCGTTCCTCCCTCTACAACGCTCTGCATATACTCCTGCAGAACCTTCGCCTCCTGCACAGAAAGCAAACGCCTATAGCGGATCGGTTCCGTGCTGTTTACCTTAACGCCTTTGGCGTTTTCCGTACGCTCAACCAAATACGGATACATCAGCTGCCCATCATTGGCAATCGCACAGGTAATCAGCGCCATGTGGAACGGCGAAACCAGCGTATTGCCCTGTCCGATCGCTGTCTGCATCATTTCGCCATAACTAGAATTTTTATTTAAAGAAAACTGGCTGCTGCTATACGGCATCACCGTCGGTAATTCTTTGTTAAATAAAAGTTCTTCGCATAAAGCCGCAAATTTATCATTATCCAGCCCTAAACCAATATTTGAAAATGAAGTGTTGCAGGATTGCTGGAACGATGTTTTGAGATCTTCTAAGCCATGCACCGCCCCGCCAAAACATGGAATGCTCACGTCATCTTTTTGAATCACCCCTTCACAGTTATACGTATAATTCATATAATCTGCCGGATGCTCACGCATATATTCCAACGTCGTTAAAATCTTAAAAGTAGATCCCGGCGGATACAGTCCCTGCGTCGCGCGGTTCAAAAGAGGACTTCCGGAATCCTCCGCAATCAGATATTCCCAACGTTCTTCCATCTGGTTCGGATCAAAATCCGGTTTGGAAACCATCGCCAACACACGTCCGGTATCCGGTTCCATCACAACCACCGCGCCGCGGTAAGCGCCCAACGCATCAAACGCCGCCCTTTGCAGTTTCGTATCAAGCGTCAGGATCAGACTGTCGCCGCGCAGCTTTTCATTTTTATTCTCTTTTCCTACCTGATCCATGATCGAAGCGTTAGATGAAAGCAGATCGTTATTATAGATTGCCTCCAGACCGGATTTTCCATTCGTTGTATAACCAACCACATGTGCAAACATGTTTCCATACGGATACACTCGCGTCTCACTGCCGTCGTCATTGACATTCGTTCCGGCAAGGATTTCTCCATCCGCTGAATAAATCGTGCCGCGCACAACGTATTGTTTTTGTTCCTCCATCTTAGCATTGTTCGGATTGGAACGGATCTCCTCTATTTTCATCGTGTTAAAATAAATCATATATCCGGCCAGCGCCAAAAACATGGCCGCAAACATATACGCCACCCGACCGTAGGTACGGTTTCGCTGTTTTTTGGAGACCGGCGGCATTTTCGGCGGCTGAGGCTCCTGACCTTGCGGTCCAAATGGCTCTTGCTCTATATGATAGTTATGTTCAGAAATAAAATCGGGAATTTGAATATCTTTCTCAGAACGGTCTTTTACGGACCATTTCCATCTCTCTGATTTTTTCAAGTGCATCCTCCTCATCCTCCCGCATAATGTACAATCCCTGAATAATAGCGAACATCAACACGGTACTTAATATGGAACTTCCGCCATAGCTGACAAGCGGCAGTGTCACTCCGGTAAGCGGAATAAATTTCATTGCGCCGCCCACTGTCAGAAATACCTGCACCGCATACATCGTTCCGAGTCCTAAAGCAACCAGACGGTAAAAGCGGTTGGAAAGCCGCATGGCAATATTGACAAACATAATATAACAACTCATACACACCAGAATCAGGCAGATACCGAACACACCGCCCAGTTCCTCACAAATCGCCGCAAACATAAAGTCTTGTTCTACAATTGGAATATTATCCGGTGTTCCCTGCATCAGTCCGGTACCGAACCATCCGCCGGCCGCGATTGCGAATAAAGATTGTGCGATCTGATAGCCGGCAGACGCATAATCTGCAAACGGATCGAGCCAGATCTGTACTCTTTGACGGACATGTCCGAACAGATAATATGCCGCCACAGAAGCCAGTGAACCGGCGCCAAGACCAGCAAATAGATAGAGGCTGTTTCTGGTTGCCACATAAAGCATTACCAAATATGTCACAAAAAAGATCAGCGCGCTTCCAAGGTCTTTTGAAAGAACCAGTACCAGTACGTGTGCCGCTGCCACGGCAGTAGCAATCACAAGGTCCAAAAAGCATCTGGCTTTTCCAAGCATTCCGGCAATACCGAACACAAAAATAATCTTCACAAACTCAGACGGCTGCACGCTGATACCGGCAATAGAAAATCCCAGCTTCGCCCCGTATGTTTCTTTCGCGACTACCATAACGACCGCCAGTACAGCAAGACCGCCAAGAGCATAAAGCCATGTCCATTTCGTCAGCACTTTCACTTTACGGATGATCACCGGTACCAAAAGCGCGATCACCGTTGCAGCGGCGGCAACCTCAAACTGCCGAATGATCTGTCCGAAATCAAACTGCATCGATGCGCGGTCGTAGCCCAGCCGTGTGATCATCACAAACCCGATCATAATCAGCATACACATATGATTGACAACCAGCTTTGACGCCCGCGAGTAAAGGTTGCGGAAAAACACCAGCGTTGCCGCAAGATAAATAAACTGCGCGCCGTATAAAAAAAACAGCTGCATATCTTCTGTCTCCATATACATCATCACAAACGCGACAAAATGGATCAAAAACATCATTAGATTCTGACGCAGGAATAAAAATTCCTTGTCTTCCTCATTCCTTTTACTGAATACCACATAACTTTGCAGCGTATAAATCGCCATCAAAAGCAGTATGGCATATTTTGAAAACTGAACAATCAAGTTATACATACTTTCACCTATTCCACCTTACGTGTGAAATGCCCCCTTGTATATGCTCCCTGCGGGCAGACGACAGCTCCTCCTTCTCCGAAAAAAGCCGCTTCATATCTGCGCAGTACCTGTGCTGTCTCTTCGTCCGTCTCCACAGTAAACTGCAGCCGGATGCTCTGCGGATGAAGCTTTAAAATCTCCTCTTTACAGTCCGACAGTTCGAGCACCGCGCTGTTATAAATCGTATTATAACAGAAGGCACATTGATTTTTTACCGCAAATTTCATGTTTTTACGGTCCATCAGATAATGAACAGACGGTTTGTTTGTGCAGCCCTGCCGATTTTTCACCTGGCACTGTGCTGAAACCATCAGAGGCTGATAACCGTAAACGATCAGTTCACTGCCTGTCAAAGAGCGCTCTTTTAACTCCCATTTGTTAAGCTCCGGCGATACCGTATCAAAGGCCAGCCCTTCTTTTCTGAAAAAGTCTGCGGCAGCTCGATTGAAGGTATAAAGATTCCAGTCTGCCGCCATCGTTTTAACATACTTCTGCTCTTTTAAAAATTGCAGTTCATCAAGGCTGCGTACCAGCACACCGTCATACTGTTCCAACACGACAAACGCCTCCGCCTGATAATATTTCCTTGCCTGCGCCCGGAAAATCCACGGCAGTATATAAAAGCACTGTTTCTTTTTTTCGTGACATGACTGTATCAGCCTGCCCGAAAGAGCTAAAAATTTTTCGCGCCCTGCAAACGCTGTACAGTCAATATAGATTCTCTCCACATTTGGAGCATTACATACCGCCTCAAATCCATCCAGACATTCCAGTGAGACCGCAAGCGCCGGATGAGCTTTCTCCGGCTTTTCAACGGCTGCCCGTCCTATATCTGATATTTCTCTGTCTGCCGTCCGATAATACTGCTCAATGATCTGTTTTTTTAAAGCTTCAAGCGCATTTCTGCGTAGCTCATTCAATGCCTGCATCGGCAAAAACAAATCGTCTTCCATAATGATATCCAGGCAGTTAAAAGCAAAGCCGCTGCCGCCGGTTTTTCTGATCTGCTTTTCCACATCAGCCAAAAGAAGCGGGCGATTTACAGCTGCGGACGGCACTGTTCCCTGCACATATACCTGATGCGTGCCATGTATCACAGTCAGTATAGCAGGTTTTCCTTTGGAAAGTATTAATTTCCCATTAATTTTTTCCGGAATCGGCGTATCAAGATACATTTTTTTTAGTTCCTGCAGTAAGAACGCATTATGTGTACGAAAAACAATCGTCCCTGAAGCCAGATTTGGCCGCTTTGCTTTTGCTGCCACCGAAAAAGTATTTTGAGTCTTTACCGACTCTTTTATGGTGAACTCCAGACCACCGTCTCCTCCTGCCTCAAGTACGTCCCCTTCCTGCACCTTCAATAGCGCACGCATCTGGATGCGTCCATTTTTACTGCCAAGTACTTTCGCCGCCGCAGTCCCCTGATGATTTGGCCGTGATGATGCCATCATCTGCGGACCATTATGCTGTCTGTAATATCCGTCCGTAAAGCCGCCGCGATTATATAGGTCCATCAGTTCAACGCGGTCCTCTTCGTCCACCTTCCATTTTATCTGTGGGGATGTCAGATACCGGTCGATGTATTTACGATAAATACGTGTCACACCCGCCGTATATTCCGGCCGCTTCATACGGCCCTCAATTTTAAAAGAATAGACTCCGTTTTCAATTAGATCGGGAATCAAATCCAGTGTGCACAAATCCTTTGGGCTTAACAGGTATTTATCCTTTCTCTTCTTTTGCTCACCCACCCACTCATAGGGCAGACGACACGGCTGCGCACAGCGTCCACGGTTTCCGCTTCTGCCCCCGATCATACTGCTTAAAAGACACTGACCGGAATAACAATAACAGAGTGCGCCATGTACAAAGCTTTCGATCTCAATATTCACGGCATCATGAATTTCTTTTATTTCCGCTAATGACAGTTCTCGCGCCGTCACAATACGCGATGCTCCCATTTCTTTTAAAAGTTTTGCTCCGTCCGCCCCAGTAATCGTCATCTGTGTACTGACATGAAGTTCCAAATCCGGAAACCATTCACGCAGCTTGCAGAAAACACCTACATCCTGAACGATCGCCGCATCCAGTCCATGCCGATAATATGGCAGCAAATAAGCATACAATTCGTCCATTTCCCGATCCTTTAGCAGCGTATTAACAGTCAGATACAATTTTTTCCCTTTCAAATGCGCATATTCAATCGCATTTATCAGCTCATCTGCTTCGGGATTGTCCGCAAATGCGCGCGCTCCGAAACGGCTGCCGCCAATATAGACCGCATCTGCACCTGCTGCATATGCCGCTTTCATACTCTCCACATTCCCTGCCGGGGCCAGCAATTCTACGTTCATAAATAACTCCTTTTTCTCTGCTCTTGTAAAACCTCACGGTTTCTGACAGGATAAAAACAGGCTGCTCTTGTTCTGGCAGCCTGTACATTATTTCTTCTTTAATTCATCAAGCCTTCTCTGCATATCCATCAGATTGTGCTTCAGGTCAAAAATTTCCTTATCCCTTGCAGCAATGTGATCTTCTAAAATCTCTACCTGTTTCTTTGCCTTAAAATAATCATCGGCAATATTAAGCTGCATCAGGATATTTTTCATATCCTCCGACTGTCTGCGATAACCGTCAATCTTTTTAAACTCGGACAATTTGCCGTTGACATACATAGAAACTCGCTGAATATATTCCTCACTCTCATAGCCGCTGACCGTCAAAAGCTTTCCGTCGATCATTACCTGCGTCTGATTTTTTGCTGACATGTATTGTTCTCCCTTATCTTCACTATCGGTAAAATCATATTATCTTTCTATAGTATATCCAACTTTTACGGGAATTGCAAGCCCAGATGGTGATAGGCTTTCTCCGCCGCCACACGCCCGCGTGGCGTACGCGTTAGAAAACCATTCTTCAAAAGATACGGCTCATACACATCCTCGATCGTGCCGGCATCCTCTCCAATCGTCGCTGCCAACGTATCCAAACCGACCGGACCGCCGGAAAATTTTTCTATTAAGGTACGAAGGAGATTACGGTCTGTCATATCCAAACCATACCGATCTACTTCCAACAGATCAAGAGCAAATGCCGCAATCTCACTGGTAATCTTTCCGTCATATTTCACCTGTGCAAAATCACGCACACGTTTTAGCAGACGATTCGCCAAACGCGGTGTACCGCGCGAACGCTTTGCCAATTCAACAGCACCCTTGCTGTCAATCTCCACCCCAAGTACACGCGCCGAATGCTCAATGATCGTCGCTAGTTCTTCTACTGTATAAAACTCCAAATGATGGATAATACCGAAACGGTCACGCAGCGGCGCTGTTAAAAGTCCTGCCCGCGTTGTCGCTCCGACCATTGTAAAGCGCGGCAGATCCAGACGAATGGAACGCGCGGCTGAACCCTTTCCAATCATAATATCAATTGCGTAATCCTCCATTGCCGGATAAAGCACTTCCTCCACCTGACGGTTCAAACGGTGAATCTCATCAACAAACAGCACATCACCTTCCTGGAGATTATTTAAAATCGCCGCCATCTCCCCCGGCTTTTCAATCGCCGGTCCGCTCGTCACTTTCAGATTGACTCCCATTTCATTAGCGATAATCCCAGCCAGCGTTGTTTTTCCAAGACCTGGAGGACCATAAAACAGCACATGATCCAGTGAATCGCCGCGTGATTTGGCAGCCTCAATATAAATTTTCAGGTTTTGTTTCGCCTTTTCCTGGCCGATATACTCATCCAGAGACTGCGGTCGCAGGGACGGTTCTATCCGAACATCCTCCTGTGTTACCTCCGTCTCGATAATCCTTTTTTTCATACTTCCTCCAACTCTTTAAAACGGCATCCGCTTTAAGGCTGCTCTTAAGATATCCTCAGTACTCATATCCGCATCAGCCGCAGCTTCGCGCACTGCTTTCAAGGCATCACTGCCCGAATAACCAAGCGCTACCAGCGCCTGTATCGCCTCTTCCTGATTGCCGCCGGATACAGTGTCTTCCTGCTCCGTCATCGCCAGTTTTTCCTCAAAGGCATCCTGCAGACTGAATTTATCCTTTAATTCCAAGATCAGCTTTTGCGCAGTCTTCCTGCCGATTCCCGGTGCCGCCGAAATTGTTTTCGTATCCTCTGAAAGCACTGCAAAACGCAGATCATTGGCTGTCATGCCGGAGAGCACTCCAAGCGCCGCTTTCGGTCCGATGCCATTAACACTTAAAAGCAGACGAAACACTTCCAGATCGTCCGCCGACATAAAACCAAAGAGCTGCATAGCGTCTTCACGCACATTCAAATACGTATGCAGTAATACCTCGCTGCCGTTTGCCATCCGTGAAATATCTCTACCGCAGGCAAAAACACGGTACCCTATACCGTTATTTTCAATGATTACGGAGTTCTCCTCCGCACGTACCATAATTCCTCTGACAAATGCAATCATAATTTCCTCATTTCAAATGCTTTGTTTCTAATACGAATGTTTTCCATCCGACTGTCCATGCCTATTATAGAAAAACTATCTCTATGTGTCAATAACAGCCGCCGGATTCTCCGACGGCTGTTCAGACAAATCGTTTTTATCATTCAAAATGCTACAGGTTTCTCAGCGCGAGGTTATATTCTGCAATATAACGATTCTCATATGCTGGGAATTTTCTGATTCTGTAGGAATACAGTTTCTTTAAAAAGGCCTTGTTGGACATTTCCGAATTCAGTTTGACTGCTTTCACTGCATTTACCGCAGATGACGCACCATGCTGAATGGAATAGCTGTATACGGCGCCTTTTACCGCATCCGGACGTCCGGCAAGATTGATTCCGGCCCGCGCCAACGTATATTCTACCGGATCATAGTAATTCTGTTTTGCAAATACATCCTGCAAAGCAGAGAACGCTTTTTTATCACGGCTATAAATCTTATGCCAAGCCGCATAGAATTTATGATTATTCTTTAAGGAGTATCCGCTTGCCAGACCAACATACGGTTTAAATTCCCTGCAAAGAGCTGCGTTCTGAGAATACGCATATTTCACAAAATTCAGCAAGGAATAACGATAATCAAACTGGTACGCGCCGCAGGCACTGCCATTGTCGCCTCCCGTCTGGTTATAAGCCTGAGAACCGGACTCAAAAGCCAAGAAAAACAGCATCTTAGAAGACGGTCCGTTCATATCCGGAATCAGGGTACAGAGTCCGTTTTTATCAACAATGTATTTTCTGCCTTTATAAGAAACCGTCTTATTCTTAATCTGCTCCCCTGTCTTTACATGGAAACAATACAGTTTGCCATTAATACTGCATATCCCCTGCATACGCTGACCTGTCTGCGGATTAAAATAATACCGCTTATTATCAATGTTCTGCCAGTCTTTCAGCATCTTATCCTTAAAGTAATAATAATTGCCGTTTACTTTTTTCCAGCCGGTCTGCATTACGCCTTTGGAGTCAAAATAATAGGCATCACCATTCTTAAATTTAAAAATACCATTCGTAACTGCAGCCCTTGTCTGGGAGTGGAAGTAATATTTCTTTCCGCCAATCGTCCGCCAGCCGGTTTTGTTAACACCGTCCTTCGTAAAATAACGCAGACCATCCGGCATTTTTACAAGACCAGTCAGACGATAGCCGTTCTTGTTAATATAATAACGCTTGCCAACCAGGCGAATCCATTTGGAGCGATACAGTTTACCCGATTTGGAATAATAATAATATTTGGAACCAATCTTCTGCCAGCCGCCTTTGAAATTCGGCACATACCTGCCGTCGTTGCGTACGAACACAGTCTTAACATGACCATCAATTTTTCTCTTTACCCATTTGTTGCGGTCCATAATTCCCTGCGCATTTAAATGTCTGTTATCTACCCATTTATTTTTGACAAGCTTTCCGTTTCTGTAACACTGCTTGTCCCCATTCCCGATAGATTTCCATTTGTAGGTTGCCGCGCTTGCGCTGATCGGCACTGTGATGCACAGCATAAAGATCAGCATCAGAATACCCGCAAAAAATCGTTTGTTTTTCATAAAGTTGCTCCCTTCTCTTTCCTAATGGAAAAAATGTGCTCCAATCTGCAGGCCAATACCGCCCCGATCAAAGAAGTAATACCCTTTGAGCTTTGATCCTTCTTTCAGCACCTCTTTGGCGGCTTTGACGCATTCTTTCTGAATGCTTCGACCGCTGTTCATCAGTACGTCCAATGCTCCCGTCATCGCCGGAGTGAACTGTCCGCTCTGGTAAATAACGCCGCGCAGTGTATTCGGGAATCGGGAACTCTGCAAACGGTTGATCACAACGCTCGCCACCGCAACCTTCCCCCGGTAAGACTGATTTCCCGCCTCCAGATATGTAATTGCCGCCAAAAGTTTTATCTCATAGGCTGTCGGCGGATTGAGCGGATTTTTGTTTCCTTTCGTGATCTTGCCCTGGGAATTTACATAAGAGCCATTGATCCATTTGTTCGTTGCCATCACACCATTTTGGTCATAATAATTTTTATTATACCAGCAGTTTTTGACCTTTCCGCCATTTTCTTTGCAGTAATAAGTCTTTTTATCCACCGTAAACTTGCCGACTTTACTCTTTCCATCGCTGCCGTAATAATAATTGCCGACCCAGCGGTTCGTAACGCTGACACCGTCGCTGCTACGATAGTAGTATCTGCCGATCTTTTTCTTTTTCACAAGACCAGTAGAATTTTTACAGTAATAATAATTTTTCCCTACTTTAAAGCGTCCGGTTTTCAGTTTGCCGTTATAGCCGAAATACCAGGTATATTTGCCGCATTTCTTCCAGCACTTTTTTACCATTCTGCCGTCCGCACCGTAATAATAGCTGCCGACCTTTTTGTTATGTACTCTTCCGGTGGATTTCTTTGCATAATAATAATCCTTGCCCACCTTGAAGCGTCCTGTTTTCAGATAACCTTTAGAATCAAAGTAATACCACTTACCGTTAATCTTTTTCCAGCTGCTTTTTACATATTTTTTTGCGCTGGTGTAATACCTTGTCTTTCCTCCGCTGGTCTTCCAACTGGCGCTGCCTGTCGTTGACATTGCCCCAGCAAAAATCAGGATCATAAGAACGATCAGCAATATACGTTTTTTCTTCATAACTTTTTCCCTCTGCGTTTCTTATTACGAAACTATTAAATTTCGTTCATTATTATAATATAAAAGAATATTTTTGTCAACTTTTTGAAATATTTTGCAACAATTCTACGTCTAAACCGGGCAGAAAAATTCCTGCCCGGAAAACCTTTGCTCAAATAATGATGCAAATAAAACTGCCGTTTCCTTCATTCACAATACGTTTTAATATCATCTGCAGTTTATTCTGACTTTCTTCTGTAATCTGTGACAGTCTTGTACGTATGCCGTCCTCCGTCATTTGCTCGATAGATTTTCCGAAAATATTTGTCTCCCATATTCCCTCATCCGATTTGGAAGAATCCCGGATATACTCAATCAAATCATTCGCCTGCTGTTCGCTTCCGACAATCGGAGAAATTTCTGTTTCAATATCCGCCTTGATCAGATGGATTGACGGACTGACTGCTTTTAAACGCACACCAAATTTTCCTCCCTGCCGGATCACTACAGGTTCCTCGATGCGGATTTCCTCCTGCTTCGGTGTAATCACGCCGTAACCAGTGTTTCTGACAGAAACCAGCGCTTTCTCTGCTTTTTCATACTCTGTTTTCAAGGCAGACAATTCTTTTATCATAGAAATCAGCTGATATTCTCCGTCGATCTCCACTCCTGCCAGATCGCTCAGCATCCGGTAATACCATGCGTCATCCACTTCCACCTGCATTACGGCAATATCCTCGCTCTCACCGCCCGGCAGCAGCATGACCTTGTTTACAAAGTCCAAGGAACGCACCAGATCCAATCCATCTTTTTCTAAATCCTCCGTTGTATTATGATTTTCCATTAGTTCTTTTACAACGCCTATCATACCTTCCTTCACCGGATGCTCCGGCGGAAGCATTTCCACCCATTTGGGTATGTACAATTCCAATCTCGACAGATTCAAAAAAATACCCCCTTACCTGTACTGTTCCAGTATATGTAAGGGAGCACTCAATTATGACTATTCTGTATAAAGCGGTGTAGAATAATATCGATCACCGCTATCCGGCAGAAGAACGACTATCGTCTTTCCTTTATTTTCCGGATGTTTCGCGGCTGCAATCGCCGCATGAAGCGCCGCGCCGGAAGAAATACCGGTCAGAAAGCCTTCCGTCCTGCCAAGCATTTTTGCCGCCGCAAATGCCTCTTCATCCTTCACGCGGAAAATTTCGTCGTAAACTTCTGTATTTAATACCTGCGGTACAAAGCCGGCGCCGATTCCCTGAATCTTGTGCGCGCCTTTTTCGCCTCCTGACAGGACCGCTGAACTGTCAGGCTCCACCGCAATCACTTTTATCTGCGGATTTTTACTTTTTAAATATTCTCCAGTACCGGTAATGGTGCCGCCCGTACCTACTGCGGATACAAACACATCAACTTTTCCGTCCGTATCCTGCCAGATTTCCGGTCCGGTCGTCTCCCAGTGTGCCTTTGCATTGTCCGGATTATCAAACTGTCCCGGAAGAAAACTGCCCGGAATCTCTTGGGCAATCTCCATTGCTTTTTCAATTGCGCCTTCCATACCGCGTGCACCTTCCGTCAGTACAATTTCCGCACCGTAAGCCTTTAAAATATTCCGTCGCTCCGCGCTCATCGTCTCCGGCATCGTCAAAATCATGCGATAACCGCGAATCGCCGCGATCATCGCCAGACCGATTCCAGTATTTCCAGATGTCGGTTCAATGATCGTTGCGCCTTTTTTCAATTTCCCCTGCGCTTCCGCCTCTTCTATCATCGTTTTTGCCGCCCGGTCTTTTACACTGCCTGCCGGATTCAAATACTCCAATTTCAAAAGAAGCTTTGCCGAAAGCTGTAAACGTTCTTCAAGTTTTAATGCCTCCACAAGCGGCGTATTTCCGATCAGTTCCATTGCACTTTTATAAATCTTTCCCATAAACAACCTCGCCTTTCATCTTCGTCTGTTGTTTTTCGGCAAATATCTCACAGCTGCGGCAGCATCACGGTCGCAATCGCAAAGAATACCAGAATCGAACAGGTATCTACGATCGTTGTGATCAGCGGCGCCGCCATGATTGCCGGGTCAAGTCCTACTCTTTTGGCCAGAAGCGGTAAACAGCAGCCAATCAGCTTTGAGAGCACAATCGTTACCATCAAAGAACACCCAACAATAATCGCTAAAAGAATATCATGGTACATAATCATAATACGGATACCGTTCGCGATTGCAAGCGCAATACCAACCAATATACCAATTCGAAACTCTTTGAACATCGCCTTGAACGTATCCTTAAAATGCACCTCATCGATCGCGATACCACGAATAATCAGAGTTGAGCTCTGCGAACCGCAGTTACCGCCTGTACCCATCAGCATCGGAATAAATGACACCAAAAGCGGCACTGCGTCAAACGCCTTTTCATAATGCGTAATGATCAAACCGGTAACTGTAGAAGAAAGCATCAAAATCAACAGCCAGCCAATACGATTTCTTGCATGCTGAAAAACAGAAGTATCAAAATAGGATTTTTCACTTGGACTGATCGCCGCCATCTTGGCAATATCCTCGGTTGCCTCATCTTCCATAACATCCATCGCGTCGTCAACCGTAACGATACCAACCATCAGACCGTCTGCATCCAGAACCGGCAGTGCCAACAGATCATATTTTTGGAAAAGACGAACGACCTCTTCCTGATCGCTGTGTGTATTGACAAATTTAATTTCTGTCTCCATGATCTCTTCCATGGTGACATTGTCGTCCATTGTCATCAGATCTTTTGCGGTGACAATACCGATCAGCCTGCGGTGTTCCAGAATATAACAAGTGTAAATCGTTTCTTTGTGTATACCAACACGTTTAATATGGGTCATCGCCTGCGCCACTGTCGTATGTCTGCGCAAGTCCACATATTCCGTCGTCATAATGCTTCCGGCGCTGTCGTCCGGATAATTCAAAAGTACATTAATCTTACGGCGTTTATCAGGCGGAACGTTCTCCAATATACGCGTCACCAGATTGGCCGGAACGTCCTCCAAAAGATCAACCGTATCATCCAGAAACAGTTCATCCAGAATATCCTTCAATTCCCGTTCCGTAAACATCTCCACCAGATTGGACTGCAGTTCGCCGTCCATATTAGCAAATACGTCCGCTGCTTTATCTTTCGGAATCAGGCGGAACGCCAATACAAGCTCTTTATCCTCTAACTCGGAAAGGAGAGCCGCAATATCCACCGCATTCATCACATTGAGTATGCTCCGGACAGCCTTGAATTCTCTGGCTGTCAGAAGCTCTTTGAAAATCTCTCTGTCCATAATATCCCCCTTCTCTTTCTGCTCGATTATTTATTCGCCCATCAGAAGGGTGACTGCCTCCGGCATCCATCACGTCCACCTGCCTCTCCTGTTCCATACTCTGTTCTGCGCCCTTTTGTTTGACTCGCACCGCAGCTTTTTAATAATTAACGGATTCGCTCCGGAAATCCAACTTTTTTCTGCACCTTACGCAACGTCTTATTTGCAAAGTAAGACGCTTTTTCCGCATTATTTTTAATCACGCTGTCAATAAACGCTTTATCTTTTTCCAGACGCGCAACCTCATCCTGCAGAGGCTTCAGCTGTGCCGCCACCGCCTCTCCGACCGCAAGTTTAAACTCACCGTAGCCCTTGCCGTCAAACTCTTTTTCTACCTGTTCCGGTGTAATTCCCGTACAAGCGGTGTAGATATCGATCAGATTCTTCACACCCGGCTGCTCATCACGATAACGCACACTGGCCTCCGAATCTGTCACTGCACGCTTACATTTACGCATGATCGTATCCACATCATCCATCAAATAAATACTGCCGTTCGGGTTTTCATCCGACTTTGACATCTTTTTTAAAGGATCCTGCAGACTCATGATCTTTGCGCCCGCTTTTCCTATATACGGCTCCGGAATCGTAAAGACATCACCATAAATACTGTTAAAACGCTGCGCGATGTCTCTGGTCAGCTCCAAATGCTGTTTCTGATCAATACCAACCGGCACCACATCTGCCTGAAACAGCAGAATATCCGCCGCCATCAAAACAGGATAGGTAAACAGACCCGCATTAATATTATCTGCGTGCTTTGCTGACTTATCCTTAAACTGTGTCATACGGCTCAGTTCTCCCATATAAGTATAACAGTTTAAAATCCATGCCAGTTCTGCGTGTCCCGATACATGTGACTGATAATAAATACAGTTTTTCTCCGGATCAAGTCCAGCTGCAATATAAAGCGTCAGCAATGCGCGCGCGCGTTTGCGAAGAGTCGCCGGATCCTGCCGTACCGTAATCGAATGTTCATCTACCACACAATAGAAACACTCATATTCATCGCTTAAGGTCACCCAGTTTTTTAACGCGCCCAGATAATTCCCAAGTGTCAGATTTCCAGTCGCCTGCATTCCGCTGAAAAGTACTTTTTTATCATTTATCATAATTCTATGCCGCCTTTCTTTCCCGTACGCCAAAATTTCTCCAACGCACAGAAAATTTCCTAATTTAGTTTAGCACCACAAGTTTGGAAAGTCAATTGACATTTCCTCTCCGATATATCATACTGATATTAATCTAGCCGGAATGCATCCACACAGATGCAGCGGTAATTTTTTTATAATTATTTGCAAAACGATATTCTTTTCCGGCAATATGTAAAACACAGGAGGATTTTCTCATGGAAAAAATAGCAAGCTTTACCGTCAATCATCTTACCTTGAAACCCGGCATTTATGTATCCAGAAAGGATCATATCGGCAGTGAAACTGTTACTACTTTTGATCTGCGCATGACCTCGCCGAATGATGAACCGGTCATGAATACGGCTGAAGTTCACACCATCGAACATCTGGGCGCGACCTTCCTGCGTAATCACAGCGAATATGGACCAAAAACCGTTTACTTCGGGCCGATGGGCTGCCGCACCGGATTTTATCTGCTGTTAGCCGGTGATTACGAATCTGCCGATATCGTACCACTGATCAAAGAAATGTACACGTTCATCCGTGATTTTAAAGAGGAGGTACCGGGAGCCTGCGCCAGAGACTGCGGCAATTATCTGGATATGAATCTGCCAATGGCAAATTATCTGGCCAAAAAATATCTGGATGATGTTCTGGATGGCATCGCTCCGGACAGACTGTCCTATCCAGAATAATTGTTCTGTAAGTTAAGAAATGCGTCAGGTTCAATCCCGGCGCATTTCTTTTCTGCAAAATTTATTTACTATCTTTTTTTGTTTTTACCCGTCTTTCAAACCGATATGGTTTCTTCAGATACACATGACGTACATAGCGAAAGCAGGCTTCCTCTCCGTATTTATCCAGATATCGCAGCAAAAACTCCAGTTCTTTTTGTGTTTCCGGATGAATCATATAATGATCCCTGCCCTGCAGATAATATGCAAGCGGATGATGATCGGTGTATGCATCCTTATTGTACACCTTAGAAGCAGCGATCCGGTCTGCAAGCATTTCTGCCACATATTTTCGCGGCATCCGCATCCCGGCCATCGCATGATCCTTTCCCTGACTGTAATCAATCCAGTATTCAAAGTGATGCTTGTTCCTACCCTTGTGATGCAGCCATGCCGATGAATAACCTTTCTCTTCGCGCTCCGCATTATTCGGACTGCGATTGCCCTGATAATATTTCGCTCCGATCCAAAATTCTGATGGAGCATATTTAGAAAGATCGTGCAGCAGTCCCTGACGCCAGATCCCGATCTTTCGGCAGTGTTCAAACACCAGCACTTTATGTTCTGTAATGGTTTTCAAATGACCGAGTGCATGCATTTTTTAGTCCTTCTTTCCAAGAAATACTTGTATTGTACGCTCAGGCACCATGCAGCTTCGCTCCTGCCCGGAAATAGTCTGCTCATCTTCCTTTAAAAAACTCTGCTCTTTTGAAGTATCGATCAGCAGATGCCACTTCATATCTGCTTTTAGTTTTGGCAGCGCCAATTCCTGCACAAGCGGGTGAAAATTGTATGCCACGTAAAGCACACTGTCCTCGCCGCAATAAAAACCGTTGTACAACAGCCCAATCTGGCGGCTCTCATATTCAAAACCGCCGTACCAAGCGCGTTTGCTGTGGTAAGACAAATCCGGCATCCCCACCGACTGATAATCCGTCAGCTGCAGTTCCTTTTTCTGATGCAGTACCTTATGTTCTTTCCGAAACGCAATCGCCTGCTTTACAAACTCCAACAGTTCCCGGTTACGGTTCTTTTCTTTCCAATTCACCCATGCAGTTTCACTATCCAGACAATAGGGATTGTTATTGCCATTCTGAGAATTGCCAAACTCATCGCCTGCTAAAAGCATCGGCGTTCCCTGCGCCAGAAGCATCATCAAAAAAGCATTTTTTACCATCCGCCTGCGAAGCGCAAGGATGTTCTTTTTCTTTGTCGGCCCTTCCGCACCGCAATTCCAACTGAAATTCCAGCATGCTCCATCCTCGTTTCCTTCGCCGTTTTCCTCGTTATGCTTCTGATCATAGCTAACCAGATCCTGCAGAGTAAAGCCGTCATGGTTCGTAATGTAATTGATACAGCCAAAGCCCGCAGGGTTCCTTCGAGTATGATAGACGAACGATTCCAGCATTCCTTCATCCCCTTTTAAGAGGCGACGCATATCCATCTTAAATCCGTCATTGCATTCCGCAAAAACACGCTTTCCTTCTGTCTGCTTCTCTCCCTCCGGATATCCCGCGCCTAAAATCTTGCATCCGGCCAAAAATGGATCCTGCAGCAGGAATTTTGTAAAATCACTGCGGCCCACAAAACAAAAACCATCGATATGGTATTCCTTTACCCAATAAGTGAGGATATTCAAAATCTCTCTGACTGTTATCTCCTCTGTAAAGAACATTTCTAAAATCACTTCGATACCATTTGTGTGAAAAGCGCGCACCATATCCTTACATTCCCTGACCGGATTATCTGTAGCGGCATAAGAAGCTTTCGGCGCATAATAGGCAGCACCAGCATAGCCCCAGCGATTTTTGCGTGTTTCTGCTTTTTTTACTGCTGCCGTTTCTTTTTCTTGTAACATCGAAGAATTTGGTGTTCCTCTGTACTCTTCTTTGCTTTTTAAAGCCTCCTCATATTCATAAATAGGCATCAGCTTGATCTGGTTGATGCCGAGTTCTTTTAAATAATCGATTTTTTCCTGCAGCCCCTTAAACGTTCCCTTATGACGCACGCCGGCTTTCGGATCCCTCGTAAAATTCCTCACATGTACATGATACATCACTGCGTCCTCATACAAAATATTCGGGCTGACATCCTCATTCCAATTATAGCTTTCAAATAAAAAGCAACAGCGTGTCTCATCCTCAGATACACGGCAAATCTGTCTGGCAGCTGCATCCGGCTGGATTTTCCCGTTCCTCTTTAAATTATATTCATATTTTTTCCACGGCAAAGCCTTTACTTTCATGGAATATAATTCCCCCAGAACCGGCTGCTCCGGAAACTCCGCCTCCAGAATCTTTCCTTCACTTCCTTTTTCATATAATACAAGGAAAACGTCTTCTTCTGCTTTTCGGGAAATCGTAAATCGAATGCCGTCTTTCTCTTTTTGGACGCCGCAGTAAATCTCCTGCGGCGCTACTGTATCTATCTCAAAAAAATCTGCTATGTTCTGTACCATTACGCTCCTTCCCAAAGGCACCTGCCTTTTCGGACAATTCTATTAAGTTTTTCAAAACTGCTTGCAATTACCATCTGTTTTTGATACAGTGTTGATAATCAAGCAAAAATGAAAAGTGAGGTAATTCTAATGAGTGAAAATTTTGATGCAAAATGCAGCGGAGACTGTTCTTCCTGCGGAAGCGACTGTGATCAGGCTACAGTTACACTGACGCTTGATAATGACGAAGTGATTGAATGCGCAATCCTGACTATTTTCCCGGCAGGTGAAAATCAGTATATCGCACTTCTCCCGCTCGATGAGAACGGCGAAAATGAGGACGGCGAAGTCTTCCTGTACCGCTATAAAGAAGTGGACGGTAATCCAACTCTGGAAAACATCGAGGATGACGACGAATATGAGCTTGCTGCAGACGCATTCGACGAGCTGTTAGACGAACAGGAATTTGAGGAAATGGAAGATTAATATTTCTTCCCGGTATTACGTACCAGAAACGGCGAGGGCTTTAAGCTCTTGCCGTATTTTTCTTTTAAGGAACAGATATGAAGCCGCTCAGAGGCCCGTGTCAGCCCCACATAAAACATGCGGCGTTCCTCTTCCACATCACTTTGCATCAGCGCCTTTTTATAAGGGATAATGCCGTCATTCACATCAATAAGAAACACAATCTTAAATTCCAGTCCTTTTGCACTGTGCATGGTCATAAGCGTCAGGGCGTCATCTTCTCTTTTGACAGACTTTGCCTGCGTTTTCAGCATTTCCGTGTACTCATCCATATACTCCAGCCATTGTCCATGCGTCTGGTAATTCTTTGCGCTCTCCGCCAATCGATCCAACACTTCAAAAAGATCCTCACAACGGATCTTCCGATAATCGGCATACTCTTCCAAATAAGATTCATAACCAATGCCGTGTCGGATATAATTAACCGCCGTATACGGATCCATACGACCAATAGCCCGAAGATCACTCTCCAGTTTATCAATACGCTGTACCACCCAGTATTTATCGTCATAATAACAGCGCAGCCGTTCCAAATCGACCAGCGACGTATCCAGACATTCCCGCCCAATATAGCGCTTGGGACGATTAATGATCTGCAGAAAATCCTGACGCGCCCGACTTCCCATCGCACATTTTAAATACGCTCGAATATGTCTGGCAATCCAGTGTTCAAACAGATTCGGCAGCGCATCCTTCATTGCAAACGGAATATTGTATTCAAGCAGCTTTTGCGAAAGCTGACCGGCATCCGTATTGTTACGGTACAGCACCGCTATCTCGCGATAGCTATACCCTTTCTGCGCATAATCCTGAATCTTTTTGATAATGCCAAGACTTTCCTGCTGTGGGTTTGCAAACAGGAGCGTTTCTACTGCCGCTCCATCCTCTTTTACTTTTTGGATCTCTTTTGGAAAACGTACTGTATTCCTTTCAATCACCTTTGCCGCATAATCCATCACATTTCCAGGACAACGAAAATTTTTATCAAGCAGGATCTGTGCGCATCCTGGATATTCCTTCGGAAAATTCAGCATAATTTCCGGCTTTGCTCCACGAAACCGATAGATTGACTGATCGTCATCTCCAACAATAAAGAAATTGTTTTTTGGCGCCGCCAGCATTTTGATTACCTCATACTGGAGACGATTAATATCCTGAAATTCATCCACAAGAATATATTGCCAGCGATTCCGCCAGCCATCCAAAATATCCTTTCGTTCCTTAAAAAGCTGCCAGGTCCAGACCATCAGATCATCATAATCAAGCAGACGCTCCGCTTCCATCTTTCGCTCAAAGGCCTGATAAATTTTTCGAAATGCCTCTTCCGGCGCCGTTTTAGCATAATAATGGGCCAAAGGGATCTGCTCCGTTTTCACCTGGCTGATTTCCTGCACAAGATCACGCAGGAAATCCATCTCATCTTCAACTTCCAGATCCATAGAAGACACAATCTCTCTTAAAAATCGGTAAACGGTCTCTTCTCCTGCGATATTATCTGCCGTAATATGATAAGCATGCTTTAAAATTTCATAGAAAACAGAATGAAATGTTCCGAATCGGACAAGAGTAGATGTGTCGCCGCTCAGTCGCAGAAAACGCTGTTTCATCTGCTGGGCCGCTGCTTTGGAAAAAGTGACGACCAGAATATGAATTGGTTGGATACCGCAGTTCTTTATCAGATAATTCGTCCGCTCCGTGATCACGGTTGTCTTTCCAGAACCGGGGCCCGCCAGCACAATGGCGGGCCCCTCCTTATGTGTCACTGCTTTTTTCTGTGCATCTGATAAAGCCATCTTTATTTTGCTGCCTCAAGCTTCTCAATTGCCGCATTCAGGCGGAGGATTGTCTCATCATGTCCAAGTACTTCCATAATTTCCGTTGCTCCGGCCGGAGTCATCTGCTTGCCGGAAACCGCGGTACGGATTGGCCACATCACATAACCATTTTTATATTCGTGTTCCTTCGCAAACTGAACCAACAATTCATAAAGCGCATCATTGCTGTAATCCTGCTGTGCATCCAACACCGGAAGAATTTCTTTTAATACTGCCAATGCAGATTCTTCCGTTGTCTTCATTTTTTTATGTGTATACATAGTGGTTTCATACTCCGGCACTTCCTCAAAAAAGTCAATCAAACCGGCAATATCCGGGAATACCTCGATTCTGGTCTTGACCATCTCCGCGATCTTTTTCAAATCGAGATCTTTTTTAATTACTTCTTTGATATATGGCTCTGCCATCTCATAAAAACGATCAAACTCCATCGCTTTCATATACTCACCGTTCATCCATTTGAGTTTTCCAATATCAAAGACAGCTGGTGATTTACTCATATGATGATAATCAAATGCTTCCACCAGTTCTTCCAGCGAAAAAATCTCACGGTTATCGGACGGACACCAGCCCAAAAGCGCTACATAGTTTACGATTGCTTCAGATAAAAAGCCCTGCTCCAACAGGTCCTCATATGAGGAATGTCCGCTTCGCTTGCTCAGTTTTTTATGATTTTCATCTGTGATAAGCGGACAATGCACATATACCGGCACTTCCCAGCCGAACGCATGATAAAGCCGGTTATATTTCGGCGCAGAGGAAAGATATTCATTTCCGCGTACCACATGTGAAATTTCCATCAGATGATCATCCACCACGTTTGCAAAATTATAGGTCGGATAACCATCCGATTTGATCAAAATCATATCGTCCAGCTCTGCATTCGGTACTTCGATCGTTCCATAAATATCATCCTCAAATTTCGTCGTCCCTTCTTTGGGAACATTCTGACGAATCACATACGGCACGCCCGCGTCCAACTTTGCCTGAATTTCTTCTTGAGAAAGAGACAAACAATGCTTGTCATAAACAACGATTTCTTTTCCGGCGATCTCCTGCTTTAAGGATTCTAGACGTTCTTTGTCGCAGAAGCAGTAATACGCCTCGCCTTTTTCAATCAGTTTTTTGGCGTATTCCAAATAAATACCCTGTGCCTGACGCTCGCTCTGCACATATGGACCGTATCCTTTTTCTTTATCCGGACCCTCGTCATGCTTCAATCCCGCATGCTCCAATGTGCGGTAAATAATCTCTAACGCACCTTCCACAAAGCGCTCCTGATCGGTATCCTCAATACGAAGCAGAAAATCTCCTTCCTCATGTTTGGCGATCAGGTACGCATACAAAGCCGTGCGCAGATTTCCAACATGCATTCTGCCAGTCGGACTCGGCGCAAAACGTGTTCTTACTTTACTCATTTCTTCATTTCTCCTCTTCTATATTTCCGCAGATATCGCCTGATGATATCTGTCAAAATCTTTCTCTATCTTAATCGAAAACGCACGGATAATCAAGAGCAGAATTTTCTCTTAATTAAATAAAAAATATGCTTGCATTTTAGAAAAAGATTGTGTATAATATCGGTTGTGTGAAAGACACATAAGCTTCTGTAGCTCAGCTGGTAGAGCGCCGCATTCGTAATGCGTAGGTCGCCGGTTCGAATCCGGCCAGGAGCTTTTTTATTTTATATTTTATGACATAGGAAAGTGAAAACTCTCCTATGTCATAACAACGTTTCGCAGAATGTGCCTCAGCACATTCTTTTTTTGTATAAAATCAATATCTACAATAAATTTTGTACAATTTTCAGACCGTCACTGTAAATCCACAGTTACTTAATAAATCTGTCTATAGCCTTATTCAACTCAGAAATCGCCTCCAGATCTCCGGTCTCCACCGCATCCACCAGACAATGCTGAATATGATCCTGTAAAATCACTTTTCCGGTATTATTCAAAGCTGCTTTCACGGCAGAGAGCTGAATCAGCACTTCACTACAGTCTCTCCCTTCCTCAACCATTCGTTTGATAGATTCCAGATGACCGATTGCCCGCGACAGTCGATTGACAACAGCTTTCACATGCTTCGGATCATGCGTATGTGTATGGCTATGTCCATGACTGTGTGCATGGTCGTCCTGTGTAACGTGTCCATGCGTATGTTCATGTCTATGTTCAATCACAGTTCCGTCGGCAAGAATATGGCTGTGTACTTCGGCTGTCTGTTCGGGTTTTCTATTCATGTTTTATTTATCCTCTTCCATCTCTATCTTTTTCATCAATTGTTCCTTCAGAGATGGCTTCTTTTTTGATTTTACGGCTGTTTTTGCCGGTTTCTCTGTTTTTTTCGGTTCCTTTTCCGCTTTCGTCTTTTTCGCGGCCTTATTGCTTGCTGCTTTCGGTTCTGCTTTTGCATACGAAAATATAGAAATTCCCATAGGCGGAACCTTAATGGTAATGGAATCGTTTCTGTCGTCGCATTCGTCCTTCTTCGACTGTTTCACACGCGGATTTACATTTCCGCTGCCGCCGAATTCCGTCCGATCACTGTTGAAGATTTCTTTATATTTGCCAGGATACGGCACGCCAATCTTGTGGCTTTCATAAACAAGCGGTGAGAAATTACATACTACCAGAAGCGTATCCTCTTTTTTCTTTGCTTTTCTTAAAAATACCAGCATATTTTCATTGGCAGAGATTGCATTAATCCACTCAAAGCCTTCCGGATCATAGTCTTTTTCATACAATGCCGGATGTGTTCTGTAAAATGCCAGCAGCGCTTTATAATATTTCTGCATCTGCAGATTCGGCTCGTTGTCAAGATCGCTCCATTCCAGTCCTTCTGCCTCATTCCATTCTTTGTACTGTGCGAACTCCTGCCCCATAAAGAGCAGCTTTTTGCCCGGATGAGCCATCATATAGCCATATGCCGCACGCAGATTCGCAAATTTCTGAGCAAGATCTCCCGGCATTTTATTGATCAGAGAACATTTTCCGTGTACCACCTCGTCATGAGAAAGTGTCAGAATAAAGTTTTCGCTGTACGCATAAATCATACTGAAAGTCAGGCCGCCATGGTTTGCGCCGCGGAACAGCGGATCCATCGACATATATCCGATAAAATCGTTCATCCAGCCCATGTTCCATTTCAAGTCAAAACCAACGCCTCCATCATCCAGATCACCGGTGATCTTCGGCCATGCGGTAGATTCTTCTGCAATCAGCAGCGCGCCGTCTCCGCGTTTCTTAAAGACAGAATTCAAATGCTTGAGCATCTCAAGCGCTTCCAGGTTTTCGTTTCCGCCATAAATATTCGCTACCCACTCACCGTCGTTTTTACCATAGTCCAGATACAGCATCGAAGCAACCGCATCCATACGGATACCGTCCGCATGATATTTCTCTGCCCAGAACAATGCGTTCGCAATCAAAAAATTGCTGACCTCCGGTCTGCCGTAATTATAGATCAGGGTTCCCCAGTGCGGATGACTGCCCTGGCGCGGATCCTGATGCTCATAAAGGCATGTCCCGTCAAAACAGGAAAGTCCAAATGTATCGCGTGGAAAATGTGCCGGTACCCAGTCAAGGATTACTCCAATCCCTCTTCCGTGCATGTAATCCATAAAATACATAAAATCTTCCGGCGTGCCATATCGCGCGGTCGGCGCGTAATAACCGGTCACCTGATAACCCCAGGAACCGTCAAACGGATGTTCCATCACTGGCAGAAGTTCCACATGCGTATAGCCCATCTCTTCTACATAATCTGCCAGCATCGGAGCAATTTCCCGATAATTATAAAATTCTTTCTCCTCCGGTTTTCTCCAGGACCCAAGATGCATTTCATAAACCGCCATCGGACTCTTTTTGAAATCAGCTGCTTTTCTGGCTTTCATCCAAGCTGCATCTGTCCATCGAAATCCGCGCAGATCCGCAACAACAGAAGCATTATTCGGACGCATCTCTGCCGCATTGGCATACGGATCGGATTTTAAAAATGTAAGACCGCCCTTTGCCTTAATCTCATATTTATAGATCTCACCAACACCGATTCCCGGAATAAATAATTCAAAAATCCCACTGTCCCAAAGGCGGCGCATCGGCAGTCTTCTGCCGTCCCAGAGGTTAAAATCTCCCACTACGCTGACACGCATCGCATTTGGTGCCCAAACAGCAAAGTGTACGCCATCCACACCATTTACCGTCATCGGATGCGCGCCAAGTTTCTCATAAACATCATAACAGATACCTGCATTGAACTTTGCCGTTTCCTGCGGCGTTAAGATTGGTTCAAACGCATATGGATCAATATACTCCAATGATGTACCGTTGTCAAAAACTACATCCAGCGTATACTTTGGTATCTTTTTCCCCGGAATCAGCACCGCATAAAAGCCCGCTTCATCTTCCATCGTCATCTCGTATGATTCTTTTTTACCAGTGATCTTCACAATGATCCGGCTCGCTGACGGAATAAACGCCTGAATCAGAATACCGTCATCTGTTATATGCGGTCCAAGAATATTGTGAGGCTGGTCTTCCTCTGAATATACCAACGCTTCAATCTCTGCCCAATCCATCAAGTCATACAGTTTGTCTTCTGCCATAATACACCTCCGCAATTATCATAATATAGTATTTTACAGGATGCCAGGATCAGGCATCTTTGAATTCTAATATTTTTATCACAACGCATGAAGAAACAAGCCACTGCAAAGCTTTGGTTCAAACCGGGTAGACTTTGGCGGCATCAGCAGATGTTCGTCGGCTACCGCAAACAGTTCCTCCATTGATGTTGGATACATCACAAATACAACACCGCCGGTCTGATCCACTCTTTTTTCCAGTTCTTCATCACTGCGACCGCCAACATAAGTAATCCGCTCACTTTTCTTCGGATCGTCAATGCCCAGAAATGGTTCGAGAATTTCCCGCTGCAGCACCGCAACATCAAGGCTGTCTGCCGGAGGATCTCCGACTGCCGTCTCCTTAAAACGCAGACAATACCATTTTTTATCCAGATACATCCCTACCTGCCCTTTTTCTTTCGGATGAAACGGTTTATTTGCCATCACCATATGGCAGATACCGTCCTCACAGATATGATCCGGTACTGTATTTTCACGAATCTCACATTTCTCAGACACATGCACCAGAAGCTCCTGCGGCGTCAGCCCGCTCAGATCCTCGATCACGCGGTCATACGCCATAATGCGCAATTCTTCCTGTTCAAAAAGTACAGAAAGAAAATAGTCGTATTCCTGTTTTTTACCATCCTCTTTTCTCTTTGCAGCCGCTTCTCTTCGCATCTGTGCCACGCGTACTGCCGAAGCTGCCCGGTGATGACCATCCGCAATGTATGTTTTCGGAATCTCCTTTGCAAAAGTTTCCGTAATCATATGAATTCTTTCCGGCGATGTAATCTTCCAACCACGGTGACGCACGCCGTCCGGCGCCGTAAAATCAAAAAAAGGCTTTGTCTCCTTCGACTCTTCTATACAGATATGCACTGTCTCGTTTCTACGATATGCCAAAAAGATCGGTCCTGTCTGCACATCACAGGCATCCACATGGCGGATACGATCTGTCTCCTTATCGGCTTTCGTATTTTCATGCTTTAAAATCACATCGTTTAAATAATCATCTACCGAAGAAACAGCGACCAGGCCTGTCTGACTGTGTCCGTCCGCTGTCAGTTCATAAACATAATAATATGCGCTCTCATCCTGCACGTAGCTGCCGTCCGCGATCATCTCCCACAACAGGTCATGCGCCTTTTGATAAACCTGAGGCGCGTAAGCGTCAACACTATCGTCAAACTGCGTCTCTGCCCGGTCGATTCTCAGAAAACTGAGCGGCTCTCGTAATACCTCTGCCTTTGCCTCCTGCCGGCTGTATACATCGTAGGGGAGCGCTGCAATCCGTTCTGTCAAATCTGACCGCGGACAGATGCCGCGAAATGGTCTGATTTCTGCCATTTTTCTTCCTCCCATTCTTTTTATTTTACCTATTTTTGTAATTATATCATAATTTTTTCTGAAAAAAAAGAGAATTCGCTGTGTATTTTCACTTTACGAATCCTCTTTTGTCTGTAACCAAGATTATTTCAAAACACGAACCTTTAATACACCGTCAATACTTCGGATTTTTTCCAGAACTTCTTCTGTTACCTGTGTATCCAAGTCAAACAGCGAATATGCATATTCTCCCTTACTCTGGTTAGCCATATGCGCGATATTCATATCTGACGTACCAAGAACCGACGCAAACTGACCGATCATATTTTTAATATTTCTGTGATTGATCGCCAAACGGCAGACACTGCTGCAAATTCCCATATCACAGGTCGGATAATTCACAGAATTATGAATGTTTCCGTTTTCCAGATAATCCATAACTTCCTTAACTGCCATACGCGCACAGTTATCCTCGGATTCTTCTGTAGACGCGCCCAGATGCGGGATCACAATACAATCCTTTTCCCCAGCAGTCAGCGGATTCGGAAAATCACTGACATATTTACGCATTTTACCGGTACGAAGTGCCTCAATCACTGCTTCCTCATCCACAAGAACATCACGGGCAAAATTCAGCAGCACCACACCCTCTTTCATCTTTGCGATTGCCTCGCAGCCTACCATCTTTTTGGTGCTGTCCATCAACGGCACATGAATCGTGATATAATCGCACTGGCGGTAAATATCATCCACATCTGTAATATGGCGAATGTTTCTGGACAAATTCCAAGCTGCATCAACAGAAATGTACGGATCATATCCATATACTTCCATGCCGAGATTTGCCGCCGCATTCGCTACTAATACACCGATCGCGCCCAATCCAATAATGCCAAGCTTTTTGTTTTTAATCTCACATCCGGCAAAATGCTTTTTCTCTTTTTCCGCTACTTTCGCAATCAACTCATTCTGCCGCTCCGACTGCACCCAGTTGATGCCGCCGACAAAATCACGGGATGCCAAAAGCAGACCGGCAATCACTGCCTCTTTTACACCGTTCGCATTTGCTCCCGGCGTATTGAAAACTACAATTCCTTTATCCGCGCATTTACTGAGCGGAATATTATTTACTCCTGCTCCTGCACGCGCAACTGCCTGCAGATTTTCCGGCAGCTCCATATCATGCATGGCCGCACTGCGCACCAACACCGCGTCAGCGTCGTCTAAGCTGTCCGTCTTCTCATATTCTCCGCTGAAATCATCCAGTCCGATTCGAGAGATTGCATTCAAACAATGATAACGATACATATCACAGATTCTCCTTTTCAAACTTTTTCATAAATTCCACCAGTGCCTCCACACCCTCGATCGGCATGGCATTGTAAATACTTGCCCGCATACCGCCGACGCTCCGATGTCCTTTCAAGTTCTCAAAGCCAGCCGCTTTTGCCTCTCTGACAAATTTGGCATCCATCTCCTTATCGCCTGTCACAAACGGAACATTCATCAGAGAACGGTCTTTTTTCTCCACTGTTCCGCGAAACATTCTGCTTTGATCAAGAAAATCATAAAGAACAGCCGCTTTCTTTTCATTATATTCTTTCATCGCCGCAAGACCTCCGCGGCGTTTGATCCATTTAAACACCTTTCCACAAACATAGATACAGAAACAGTTCGGTGTGTTATACATCGAATCTGCATCCGCATGCGTTTTGTATGTCAGCATCGTCGGTGTTCCAGGCAATACATCCTCTGTGATCAGATCCTCCCGGATGATCGCGATCACCATGCCTGCCGGACCAATATTTTTCTGTACACCACCATAGATCATGCCATACTTCATCACATCTATCGGTTCAGACAAAAAGCAGGAGGATACATCTGCAACCAGCGGTTTTCCCTTTGTATTCGGCAATTTTTTAAATTTTGTACCGTAAATCGTGTTATTTTCACAGATATAAACATAGTCAGCATCCTCACTGACCGGAAGATCGGTACAATCCGGAATATAAGAAAACATTTTGTCCTCAGAAGAAGCGATTTTATTCGCTTTTCCGTACTTCTGTGCTTCCTGATATGCCTTTTTCGCCCACTGTCCAGTAACAATATAATCAGCCGTTTTATTTTTCATCAGATTCATCGGTATCATCGCAAACTGCTGGGATGCACCGCCCTGCAAAAACAACACCTTATAGTTATCCGGTATGTTCATCAGTTCCCGCAGATCTTTTTCTGTCTCATGCAGTATCTTCTCAAACACTTCCCCACGGTGACTTAATTCCATCACAGACATGCCGCACCCCTGATAATCCATCATCTCCGCCGCTACTTCCTCAAGAACCTCTTTGGGAAGCACTGCTGGACCCGCTGAAAAATTGTACACTTTTTTCATAATCCTCTCCTCCTGACTCTCTCAAAACAGTTTTATTTTTTCAGATCGTCCTGATCAAACACTTCTTCAATCGGAGCGCCTGCCGGAACCATCGGAAATACTTTATCATCCCGGTCAATCTGACAATCCAACAGCACCGGTCTGCCTAAAGTGAGCGCTTTGTGCAGCGCATCTTTCAATTCCTCTTTTGTTGTCACGCGAATACCAACCGCGCCAAGACCTTCCGCTACCTTCACAAAATCAACGCCGTCATTTAAAATCGTTGAAGAATAACGTTCCTTATAAAACAATGTCTGCCACTGGCGCACCATGCCGAGCACATGATTGTTGATGACCACTTCAATGATCGGGATATTGTAACGCGCCGCAGTCGCCAACTCATTCATGTTCATGCGGAAACAGCCGTCTCCAGCGATATTGATAACCGTTTTCTCCGGGCAACCAATTTTAGCACCAATCGCAGCGCCTAAACCGTATCCCATCGTGCCAAGACCGCCCGATGTCAATAGTGTATGCGGCTCTTTATATTTATAATACTGCGCCGCCCACATCTGATGCTGTCCGACGTCTGTAACAATGATCGCTTCACCGTTCGTCTCTTTATAAATTTCCTCAATGATCGCCGGACCGGTCAGTCCTTCTTCTGCATATTTTAATGGATATTTTTCATTCAGCTCGCGTATTTCGTCCAGCCACTTATCATGCTTATGGTCTTCCACCAGTGAATTCAAGCGGCGAAGCACTTCCCGCACATCTCCTTGCAAGCAGCAGTCTACCATTACATTTTTGTTAATTTCTGCCGGATCAATGTCAATGTGAAGAATTTTCGCATTTTGAGCAAAACGGTTCGGATTTCCAAGTACGCGGTCGCTAAAACGGGTACCGATTGCAACCAATAAATCGCATTTAGTGATACCAAGATTGGATGCTTTTGTACCATGCATACCAACCATACCGGTATACAGTTCTTCTCTTCCGTCAAACGCGCCTTTTCCCATCAGAGAATCTCCAACCGGTGCATGTACCTTGCGGACAAATTCTTTCAATTCTGCCGCCGCATCAGAAATCACTGCGCCGCCGCCCACAAAGATAAACGGACGCTTACAGCCATTGATCAGCTTTACTGCCTCCAGCAAATCCGCATCTTTAATATAATCTGTCTTACGCTCAATCTTCTCCGGCACTGTTTTCTGATATTCACAAACTGCTGCTGTCACATCCTTTGTAATATCCACAAGAACCGGTCCGGGACGCCCTTCTTTCGCAATCCGAAACGCATTGCGGATCGTGTCTGCCAGCTTTGTAATATCTTTTACAATATAATTATGTTTCGTAATCGGCATGGTCACACCAGCAATATCGATTTCCTGAAAACTGTCTCGGCCAAGCAGCGATACGCCTACGTTTGCCGTAATTGCCACTACCGGAACGGAATCCATATACGCCGTTGCAATACCGGTTACCAGATTCGTTGCCCCTGGTCCGGAAGTTGCCAGACAAACGCCAACCTTTCCGGTTGCCCGCGCATAGCCATCCGCCGCATGTGCGGCTCCCTGCTCATGTGAAGTCAGAATATGCGTAATCTCATCGCTATGCTGATACAGCGCATCATAAATATTCAGGATCGTACCGCCCGGATAACCGAATACCGTATCTACACCCTGCTCTTTTAAACATTCTATTACAATCTCTGAACCTGTTAAATTCATATGTACCTCCCCGATTTAAAATTCTTATATCTCAAGAATTGCTCCGCGATTACCGCTTGTCACCATCTTCGCGTAGCGTGCCAGATAACCGGTTGTTATTTTTGGCTCTCTCGGCTGCCATTTCGCTTTTCTTTCTGCCATTTCCTCATCAGAAACAGCTACATCCAAACGGTTTTCCGGAATATTAATCTTAATAATATCGCCTTCTTCCACAAGTGCGATCGGACCGCCGACAGCAGCCTCCGGTGAAACATGTCCGATAGATGCGCCTCTTGACGCACCGGAGAAACGACCGTCTGTAATCAGAGCAACGGAAGATCCAAGCCCCATACCGGCAATCGCTGACGTTGGATTGAGCATCTCCCGCATACCCGGACCGCCCTTCGGCCCCTCATAGCGGATCACTACGACATCACCTGCCACAATCTTACCGCTTTTAATCGCGGCAATCGCATCTTCCTCACAATCAAACACTCTGGCCGGCCCTTCATGCACCATCATCTCCGGCACAACTGCGGAACGTTTTACCACGCCGGAATCCGGAGCCAGATTTCCTTTCAAGACAGCAATACCGCCTGTCTCGCTGTATGGGTTGTCGATTGGTCGAATAACCTCCGGATTGCGGTTTACACATCCGCTGATATTTTCTTTCACCGTCTTTCCGGTTACTGTCATCAGATCTGTATATAAAAGTCCTTTTTTATCAAGCTCATTCATCACCGCATACACGCCGCCCGCCTCGTTCAAATCTTCGATATAAGTCGGGCCGGCTGGAGCAAGATGACACAGATTCGGAGTTCTGGCGCTGATCTCGTTGGCAATATCGACATTCAGTTCCACACCTGCCTCATGTGCGATCGCCGGAAGATGCAGCATACTATTTGTCGAACAGCCAAGCGCCATATCCACAGTCAGTGCGTTATGGAATGCCTTTTCCGTCATGATATCGCGCGGACGGATGTTTTTCTGCACCAGTTCCACAATTTTCATTCCGGCATGCTTTGCCAGCTTGATGCGCTCGGAATATACCGCCGGAATCGTACCGTTGCCGCCAAGTCCCATTCCAAGTACTTCTGTCAGACAGTTCATACTGTTGGCTGTATACATACCGGAGCAGCTTCCTGCTGTCGGACAGGCTTTACATTCAAATTCATAGACATCTTCATCTGTCATGGTACCGGCTGCGTTTGCGCCGACTGCCTCAAACATGCTGGACAGACTGGTCTTCCTGCCCTTTACATGTCCTGCCATCATCGGACCGCCGCTGACAAAAATCGTCGGAATATTCAGCCTCGCTGCTGCCATCAAAAGACCTGGTACGTTTTTATCACAGTTTGGTATGCAAACCAGCGCGTCAAACTGATGCGCCATCGCCATACATTCGGTGGAATCAGCGATCAGATCACGCGTCACCAGAGAATATTTCATTCCGATATGACCCATAGCAATTCCGTCACACACGGCAATCGCCGGAAATTCTCTCGGTACACCGCCCGCAAGAGCAACTCCCATCTTAACCGCTTCCGTGATCTTATCCAGGTTCATATGACCCGGAACAATCTCATTATAGGAATTTACAATACCAATCAGCGGTTTTTTCATTTCCTCTTCTGTCATGCCCAACGCGTTAAAAAGCGATCTGTGTGGTGCCTGTTGGGTTCCTTTTTTTACTGCGTCACTTCTCATATGCTTATCCGCCTTTCTGTAAACGTCTCTTTCTGACGTCATTTTCTGATTTTATTATCTATTTTATTGAATGCGTTCTGCGATCAGATCTCCCATCTGCGCGCATCCGACCTGTATGCATCCCTCCGACATGATATCCCCTGTGCGATAACCGTCTTTTAATACTTGTTTTACTGCCGCTTCCACAGCATCCGCCGCCGCATCCTGATCCAGTGAAAAGCGCAGCATCATTGCCGCCGAAAGAATCGTTGCGATCGGGTTTGCAATGTCCCTGCCGGCAATATCCGGCGCAGAACCGTGACTCGGTTCATAAAGACCGAATTTCGTCTCATTTAAACTTGCGGAAGCCAGCATACCGATCGATCCGGTCACCATACTGGCTTCATCAGATAAGATGTCTCCAAACATGTTCTCCGTCAGAATCACATCAAACTGTTTCGGATCTCTGACGAGCTGCATCGCGCAGTTATCTACCAGCATATGAGAGAGTTCCACATCCGGGTAATCTTTTGCCACCTCATCTACAACCGCTCTCCAAAGCCTCGAGGAATCAAGTACGTTCGCTTTATCTACGCTCGTTACTTTTTTCCTTCTCTTTTGAGCAATCTCAAATCCGCGCTTCGCAATGCGACGAATCTCATTTTCATTATATGTCAGCGTATCAATGGCCTTTCTGACGCCGTCTTCCATCACTGTCCTTCGCTCTCCGAAATACAGTCCGCCAGTCAGTTCACGCATGATCATCATATCAAATCCATCACCGATAATATCCTCACGCAGTGGGCAGGCTTCCTTTAATTCCTCATAAAGATAAGCCGGACGCAGGTTTGCGAACAAATTCAGCTCCTTTCGGATCTTTAAGAGTCCCGCTTCAGGCCGTTTAGACGGCTCCAGCTGATACCATGGTGAAGTTTTCGCGTCGCCGCCGATGCTTCCCATCAAAACCGCGTCGCTCGCTTTGGCCGCCGCGACCGTTTCATCTGTCAGGGGAATGCCATGCACATCAATAGATGCGCCTCCCATCAGCAGCTCCTCATATTTTAATGTAAAATCATATTTTTTCTGAACCGTATTCAAAACCTTTACGGCTTCTTTTACGATTTCCGGACCAATGCCATCTCCCGGAATCAGTGCAATTTTATATTCCATCTGTCTCTCTCCTCACTCAGCCGTAAAATGACTGTTTTAAAAAAAGAATCTCCCTTGCAGAAAAGGGCATAGTCCCACCGGACCATGCCCTTTTTTCGTGTTTCACTCTTGCGGGCATTTGTTGTCCCGCAGAATAGCTTTATTGCACTTCTGCTTTTTCTACTTCTGCAATTGCAGTTTTTCTCATCGGGATTCTGCAGTTTTTATTGCTTCCGAATTCCACGATGACATCTTCGTCAGTGATATCGATTACCACGCCGTAGAAACCGCCGGTTGTCACAATGCTGTCACCGACCGAAAGATCTGCCAGCATTGCACTGATTCTTTTCTGCTCTTTTTTCTGCGGTCTGATGGCCATAAAATACATTGCGCCACCAATGATGACTACATAAAAAACTAACAGCATAATACCGCCGCCTGCTCCCATCGGAGCCGCTGCCGCGTCAGCAGTCATTAAAAAGTTCATCTCCAGTTTCCTCCATTCTGTTTTTATACCCAAAAAAGTATAACATCTACATGATACACAAAATTTGCCAGTTCATCAAGAGTTTTTTCTGATTTTTCTATTTTTTCTCTGCCGTATCACCGTACAGAAGTGAATAGTCTTCAAATACAACGGCCATCGTTTACTTTCCGGCCATTTTTGCCAGCTTTTCTTCTTTGTACTCTTTAAAACAGCCCTGATCAAGCGCATCGCGGATTTCTTCCATCATATGATTATAGAAATAAAGATTATGTAAAACACAAAGACGCATGCCAAGCATCTCCTTCGCCTTTAACAGATGACGGATATACGCTCTGCTGTAATGGCGGCAGGCCGGGCACTGGCATCCCTCCTCAATCGGACGGTCATCCAGTTTATATTTTTCATTAAATAGATTCAGTTTGCCGAAAGAAGTATATACATGGCCATGACGTCCGTTGCGGCTCGGATAAACACAGTCAAAAAAGTCCACGCCGCGCTCCACGCTCTCTAAAATATTCGCTGGTGTGCCGACTCCCATCAGATATGTCGGCTTATCCTGTGGCAGATGCGGTACCACCACATCCAAAATATGATACATTTCCTCATGCGATTCTCCAACCGCCAGTCCTCCGATCGCATAGCCATCCAAATCCAGCTTTTTGATTTCCTCCGCATGATTAATACGGATATCATCATAAATCGCTCCCTGATTGATGCCGAACAGCATCTGCTGTTTGTTGATCGTATCCGGAAGACTGTTCAAACGTGCCATCTCCTCTTTGCAGCGCTTTAACCAACGCGTCGTCCTGTCTACTGAATTCTGCACATATTCACGGGATGCCACACTGGAGGGGCACTCGTCAAACGCCATGGCGATCGTGGATCCGAGGTTTGACTGAATCTGCATACTTTCCTCCGGTCCCATAAAGATCTTTCGTCCATCCACATGCGACTGGAAGTAAACGCCTTCTTCTTTAATTTTGCGCAGTCCAGCCAGGGAAAACACCTGAAAGCCACCGGAATCTGTAAGAATCGGCTTATCCCATACCATAAACTTGTGAAGACCGCCCATCTGCTTTACCACGTCGTCTCCCGGTCTTACATGCAGATGATACGTATTGGAAAGTTCCACCTGCGTGCCAATCTCCTGCAGATCCATTGTAGATACCGCTCCCTTAATAGCCGCAGCCGTTCCCACATTCATAAAAAGCGGTGTTTGTACCGTTCCATGTACCGTCTGAAGCTCGGCTCTTTTCGCTCTACCCTCTGTCTTTTTAATCTGATACATATCGTTCCTCATTTCATTTTGTTCTTCTGCCGCAGCCGTTTTCCTCCCGCGGTCATTACAGATAAGCATAAAATAAATTACCGGAATTTGCAATCTGTATTTTTGTTTTATAAAAATTTGATATAAATTATATATGTCTTTTTGACTATCTTTTTATATCTTCTTAAATGTCCGCAAAGCCTTATTTTATC
>CALDMO010000016.1 GCA_937915375.1 uncultured Marvinbryantia sp. | reverse complement strand
TTTTTGTTTTGTCAACTACTTTTTTCGATTTTTTTAAATCTTTTTTGTAGTTGTTGCTGTCGTTTCGCGACAGCTTTTGTATAATATCATCTGGCGATTTATTTGTCAACTACTTTTTTAAAAATTTTTTTGACAACGATTGACAGCAATATACAAAACAGCATCCACGTTTTACTATCCAACATGGATGCTGTCTGCATTTAGAACTCTCCTTTTATTTCTGCGGAACATGCCGCCTGATTCTCACCGGTCAGCATCCGCCATGTATTCCTTCAATGATTACCAAAGCTGTTTTTTTGCTGTCTCTGCGCAAACAAACGGTCCTGGAACTGTATTAATTCCACGATGCTCTCCAAAATAGTCTGCATCAAACTGAATCGGGGTTCCATCCGGATTTTCAAACGGCTGCTCCGGTTCAAATGCTTTACCCAGAATCTCGGTATTAATCATTCTGCCCGTGAAGCCTTCCAGTTTCTCATAAACATTTGTATCCAGATAAAGCTTTCCGTCTTTTTCTGTCAGTTCTACTTTTACGTCATCGCCGCATACCAGACCATTTACTTCATGTCTGCTTGCTGCCGCACCGCTTAAATATGCATTTCCTTCAGACCATACCGGAAGATGTCCAAAATGAGCCGGTTCGCATTTCATCATATCAGCCGGTTTTGTAAAGTCAAACTGTGAGAACCATTCGTCATAAGTCGGATATTCATCAAACATCCAAGTACCCACCTTACGATTTTCCGAATCATACCCATCATCAAAGTCATGCGGTGTAATAATATCTTCTGCCGGCCATTTTTGAACAAAAATGTTGTTATAAAATCTATCATCACCATGCAGGAAAGTCATAAAGCCCATCACCTCTGTACGGTGCGGAATGTGATACGGTGTATAACGCCAAGACGTTCCCTCTCCAACTACTGTGAGCGAACCACAGATCAGATTGTGTACCATTGCCACGCCCTGTGTCGCGAATCTCAGGCTTGCGTCGGAAAGAAGAATGTTATTATCGATCAATGTCGGTCCATGACTTACTTCGACAAAGATATCCTGGGACATCATACCGCCCTTTAAGATACCCGCACCTTCCGGACGCTGATTGTCATGCAGCAGATTCTGTGTAATACGTGTACCCTGCGCTTCCCAGTCGCACCAGATACCCATTGTACAATGATGAATATGATTACGTCTGTATGTCACATCAATTGCTGCATGCATCTTGATACCTGCAATCTCCGCGCCGCCCTGTTCCATCATATTATTAATATGATGAATATGATTATCTTCAATAATACTGAAGACACCGCCCATGCGTCCGATGATACCGCCCTGTTCACAGTGATGGATATTATTGCGGCGGATAATATGACTTCCTACTTTTTCTTTCAGCCATCCGTGGTACTGTCCGCGGCATACTGCATCTCGTTCCATCTGCGTCGGAGATTTCACCTGTTTATATGTAAAGTAATGGTCATTTTCCGGATCGAGGTATTTTCCCACCGAAATACCAGCACATTTACTATTAGAAATATCACAATCCTCAATGATCCAGCCTTTTGACCAGTGCGGTCCAATCATACCGTCCTGATAAGCTGCCGGCGGCGCCCATGTAGTAGCCGCTTTATTAATATTAAATCCTTGAACGGTAATGTATCCTACTCCTGTCTTCGATGGCATAAAACACTGACGTCTTACATTGATTTCTACATTCTCTTCGTTCGGGTTTTTTCCCTGGAAGTTTCCGTAAAGAACCGTTTCATCTTTTTCCGCATCCTGCTCTGCGTACCATTTATAAATGGAATCCTCCGGCACCCAGCTGTTCTTGTAAACTTCGCCCTTCATACACTCTTCCAGCGTAACAGCTTCATACATAGCCTTATCATTCATATATACACAGCCCGTATGCTTGTCTGCTGTCGCAAAATACCAGTCACCGTATACGAATGTTGTGTATGGATTGTAGGAACCAAAAATACTGTTCGGAATACGCGCCACCCATACATTGCCTTCATAAACTTCCCAGGTTTTCACCTGTTCCGCACCGGTGATCACCGCGCCGAGCGGCTCCTCACTTCTGTATACAATTCTCGCATCCTCCGTACCTGCATTTACCGGATCTACATATTCACGATAAGTACCCGGTGCAACAATGACTTCATCGCCCGGTTTCGCAACTTTCGCCGCATCATTGATGTGCTTAAATGGTGTCTCTTTGCAGCCATTTCCATCTTTCGGAGCAGCGCAATTTACATAAAGTTTCATACTACGTTCCTCGCTTTCCGTTTCTTTTTATATACTATATTGTTATTTTAACACGCAAACCGTTGATTGTATTTCAAAATATTGTTAATTATCAGTCAGTTTTTGTGCAGTTTGCTTATTTCAAATAAAAATACACTTTTTTCTTTTTCATTTATCTTTTTCATGCTATACTTTTTTTCGCAATGTATTGTATCCCTTTCGGGAATAATAACAAGGAGGACAATTTCATATGAAAGCAACAAAAAAAGACACTCGCTGGATGGTTAGTGTTGCACTTATGGCTGCTGTCGTTGTTTTACTGGCAAACACACCGCTTGGTATGATACAGCTTCCAATCGTCAAGGCAACAACCGTACACATCCCTGTTATCATCGGTGCTATTTTGCTTGGTCCGGCAGCCGGAGCAATTCTCGGCGGCATTTTCGGTATCTGCTCCATGATCAGCAATACCACTGCCCCTACACTGCTCTCGTTTGCATTCTCTCCGTTTTTAGCTGGAGATCTCCCGGGCATTTTCAAAGCGCTCTGGATATCCATCGGATGCCGTATCTTGATCGGCGTAATCTCCGGATGGTTCTGGATTTTGCTGCAAAAGCTAAAAGCAAACACTTTATTTTCACTTGCGCTGACTGGTTTTGTTGGATCGCTGGCAAACACACTGCTCGTTATGGGCAGCATCTACAAATTGCTTGCACAACAGTATGCACAGGCAAAGGACGTAGCTGTCACAGCTGTGTGGGGATTGATCATGGGAACAATCACCGCCTCCGGTATTCCGGAAGCAATTGCTGCCGCTGTCCTTGTTGCCGCGCTCGGAAAAGCTCTGCTGGTATTTATACGCCGTCAGCTTTCTTCTATTAAATAATGTAAAACTCAAAAACTGCTTGACGCACCTCACAGTTCCAGCATTATTAAAAAATATAAAACGAGGATTTTATTATGATTTTAGCTTTAGATATCGGAAATACAAATATTGTACTGGGCTGCATCCGCAAAAGAGAGATCCTCTTTACCGAACGCCTGTCCACGAATCGCGAAAAAACAACATTGGAACACGCTATTTCCATCAAAATGGTACTGGATTTTCACCAGATTGATCCAAAAGAAATTACCGGAGCTATTATTGGTTCTGTTGTTCCACCGGTTACGACACAGATCAAAGAAGCGCTGCAGCAAGTGACTGGCTGTGAAGCAATGGTCGTTGGACCTGGTCTTAAGACTGGTCTGAACATCCTGATGGATAACCCCGCCCAGGTAGGAAGCGACCTGATTGTAGGAGCTGTTGCTGGGATTGCGCAGTACCGCCTGCCATTGATTTTAATCGATTTGGGAACCGCTACGACCATCTGTGTGGTTGATGAAAATAAAAATTACATTGGCGGTATGATTCTTCCGGGCATTCAGGTTTCTCTGGATTCTCTTACCAGTCGTACTTCCCAGTTGCCGCGTATTAGTCTGGATCCGCCAAAACGCCTGATCGGTAAAAATACTATCGAATGTATGAAAAGCGGTATTCTTTACGGAAATGCCTCTTGTATAGATGGTATGATTGAACGCATTGAAAAAGATCTTGGTCAGAAGACAACCGTAGTTGCAACCGGCGGTTTAGCTGATAGTATCATCCCTTTATGTACACATGAGATTATCTTGGATGATGCCCTTCTTCTCAAAGGTCTGACACTAATTTACGAAAAAAATATGAATTAGGAATGTAGTATAAGCATCACTCTTTCCGCTAAAAAACTGAGGTCAGCTGCAATGCAGCCGGCCTCAGTTTTATCATTCCATTCTGCACAATTTTGCTGCGCATCTTAGAATCTATTTTTATAAGATATCAATATACTCTCCACTCAGTGCTTTGTTCATGCTTCTTACGGCACAGAACTTTCCGCACATCGAACAACTGTCTTCCTGTTCCGGCGCACGGCTGTCACGAATTTCTTTTGCAGTTTTCGGATCAATCGAACATTCCCATTGCTTTTCCCAGTCAAATGTTCTTCTTGCATCTGCCATTTTATCATCTAAATCTCTTGCATGCGGAATTTTTTTCGCAATATCTGCTGCATGAGCCGCTATTTTCGACGCGATGATCCCCTGTTTTACATCTTCTACATTTGGAAGCGCCAAATGTTCCGCCGGTGTTACATAACAAAGAAACGCCGCACCTGCAGATGCTGCTACCGCTCCGCCGATAGCTGCTGTTATATGATCATATCCCGGAGCGATATCTGTAACAATTGGCCCAAGTACATAAAACGGCGCTCCCATACAAATTGTCTGCTGAATCTTCATGTTCGCTTCGATCTGATCAAGCGGCATATGTCCAGGTCCTTCTACCATAACCTGTACATCTTTCTCCCAAGCACGTTTTGTCAATTCACCTAATCGAACCAACTCTTCAATCTGGCATACATCACTGCCATCTGCAAGACATCCAGGGCGACACGCATCTCCCAAAGAAATGGTCACATCATATTCACGACAAATCTCCAAAATTTCATCGTAATATTCATAAAACGGATTCTCCTCTCCTGTCATGCTCATCCATGCAAATACGAGTGAACCTCCGCGAGAAACAATATTCATTTTTCTCTTATGTTTTTTAATCTGATCTATTGTTTTACGGGTAATTCCGCAATGTAATGTTACGAAATCCACACCGTCTTCTGCGTGAAGACGCACTACATCTATAAAATCTTTCGCAGTCAATGTTGCTAAATCTCTCTGATAATGAATAACGCTATCATATACCGGAACTGTTCCAATCATTGCCGGGCACTCACTTGTAAGTTTCCGTCTAAATGGCCGTGTATCTCCGTGGGACGACAAATCCATAATCGCCTCTGCTCCCATATCGACTGCTGCCATCACCTTATCCATCTCAATATCATAATCTTTGCAATCACGAGATACGCCAAGATTTACATTGATTTTTGTACGAAGCATAGAGCCAACTCCATTTGGCTCTATGCACGTATGTAATTTATTTGCACAAATGGCTACTTGACCTCTTGCAACCAGATCGCGGATTTCCTCCTCTGTACGATATTCTTTTTTTGCAACCGCTTTCATCTCCGGGGTAATCATTCCTTTTTTGGCAGCTTCCATCTGAGTTGTATAATTTCTCATTCTTTTCTTCCTTTCAAGCATATTCTTTTTTCTTCACATATCTTTTTAAACAATTGATTCCTGCATATTCTGCAGCACATTTGCCTTTTTTAAACTGTAGATCAACACACCTGACAGCAAAGCTCCTGCCGCTGTCGAAATCAAAAACGGTATTATATACACATAAAACGCAAGCCCAGCTGCACTTTGTCCCATAAAGAAAATCGCAACCGGATATGCACATAACCCGCCGAGAACTGCCGTTCCAAAAACTTCGCCTAACAGCGTTGCAAAAATATGGTTTGTTCGTTTATAAATCATCCCGCAAAGCAATGCTCCAAACATACTTCCCGGAAATGCCATCAAGCTTCCCAAGCCCAGTATATTTCGGATGAAAGATGCCGCAAACGCCACTCCTAAGCCATATCCCGGCCCTAAAAGTACCGCGCATAAAATATTAATCATATGCTGGACCGGCGCACACTTACTTCCAAAAATCGGAAATGACACTAAGCTCCCTATCACTGCAACTGCACAAAACACTCCTGCAATTGCGATTTTTTTCGTGTTGACCTTGTTCATTGTAAATTCTCCTTTGCATATTTTATTTTCTGTATGTGTTAACGCACCAGACAGACTGTATACTTGCAAAACAAAACAGGAGGCCCAAAATGGGACCTCCTGCAAAACTTTAGCGTGATTACTTCCTACGGCGGCATTACCCACATCAGGTTAAAGGGTCGAAGGTGAATCCTTCCTCTCAGCCTGTCAACACAAGCTCCCCTGTATTTTATTATTTTTATAATACTCCTGTAAAAATCAAATTGCAAGAATTATTTCCTTTTGATTCATGTCCAATACTCTTCCAGTATAAGAGAACCGTCTTTTCCGCTCACGGAAACCGCAAAATGTCGTCTCCATCCCGCCTCATCCGTGAAAACAATGCTATATGACGTCAGATCTCCGTAAAATTCAACTCCCACGATTAATGTATCATCCACAGAGAGACTCGGAAGAGAACATATTTTTTCCGTTTCCATATAGTTGCCGTTTGTAACATCCAATGAACCAAACCAGACATCTGTCCATTCTTCCTCAGGGAAAAATGCCAGTTTTACCATATAATCGGAACGATCTGCATGGAATTCATAACTGTCATATTCTTCCAAAAATACCTCATCTGCATAGAGCGCTGTAATCGGTTCTGTGTCAAACGATTCTTCTTGCGTCATATCCAAATCAATCCATCCCGCCCCTGATTTCAGTTTGCCCCATAAATTTCCTTCCAAATCAACTTGTTCTTCTACAATTGTATAGGTTCCTGGATTACAAATCATCGTTGACTCATAAGCGTAACCCGGCTTTTCAAAAATAGAAAGATCCGCTCGTTCAACCCGAACCAGATACGGAACACTTTCTCCCTGCATCTGTGCAGACGCTTCCGCACCCAGACTAATACTTACGCATACACAAGCCGCCATCTGTAATGCCATTATCTTATGTATTGTTCTTTTCATCCGACTCCCTCCCTTGTATAAGCAATACTCCACCTGCCCCAACAGATTTTCTATTTACTTATATTCTATCATAACTTTTCGCCAAATTACACAAGTGATTGATAAAAAACTGCTTTGAAAATAAAATCGTTCCATCTTCACCGGAATGCACACGCAATACTCGATATCCCTCCTGTTTCAGATTCATTAGTCTGGTAAAATCTGAATAATAATTACAGAATGCGGCGCCGCAACAATTTCTTTTCCTCTAAAATAGTTGCCCAGTGTTTTTTCTTCTATAAACACCTCATTTCGGTCAATATCATTATAAGAATCCACACTCTTTCCATTCAGACTGTACTGTTTTACAAGAGCATCGTCATACTCAAAATCAAAAGATACGCTTCGCGCCTCAGAAGGATGTTTGTTTACAACCGCAATTGCCATTCCTTTTTGGTCCGACCATGTAGTTGCCAACAGATCGAATACATCCACTTCAATGCTTTGACCATTCTTCTGTCTTACTGTCATTTTTTCCTGTTCTGTTCTTGACCAGAGATCAACAACCGTATCACCCAAATAATTCACATACAAATCAAATACATGATAGGTACTTCTCAATACAATTTTATCATGGCTGCTGTAAATACAGCCTCTTGTATTTACAATCGGCGCAAAATTTGCCATTCCAACAATATCACAGTTCCTATTCATCGCATTCAAAAAGCAGGCAGAAAATACCGCGTCTGCCATCGTATAGGTACTGTTATCATCATTTTTATTTCTCGGAAGAATATATTCCTCTTTTTCCACTCCCTGTTTGATCGTATGTACATTCGGATGATGCCAGCTTCTGAGATTCCATTCGTCAAAAGCAATTTTTATTCTTTTTTCCAGTCCCAGTGCGGTAAGCATCCCTCTTACCTTGTCTACCGCATGTGCTACATTCTCAGTAAACGCCATACATTCTTCATAGGAAGAGGTTTCATTTATTTCCGGTACCATATCCCAATACTCGTGTATAGAAATCCAGTCAAGGAATTGTCCGCTCTGCTGCAGCAGGTTCATCGTCCAGTTTACATCCGAAAGCGCCGCCGCTGACAATTCCGCTCTGGGGTCTACATGCTTCATCATCTTTGCTGATTCTCTTACCAGATTTCCCCATTCCTCGGCTGTTTTTGCTCCGATTTCCCAGCTTCCGTAATTCTCATTCCCAATGCTCCAATATTTCACATTATGCGGTTCTTTATATCCATTCGCGATTCTCCATTTTGCATACTGTCCTTCTGATTCCAGATTACAATACTCCATCCAGTCACTCATCTCTTCCGCCGTACCGGTACCGGCGTTCGTGCAGATATACGGTTCACATCCGACTTTTCTGCAAAATTTGACAAACTCATCCGTTCCAAACGTATTCGGATCTTCTACACGCCACGCTTTATCAAAGAATGGTTTTCGATTTTCCCCCACACCGTCTTTCCAATGATACGATGACACAAAACATCCACCCGGCCACCGTATTACCGGCACCTTAATCTTTCTCATAGCCTCTATGATATCTTCACGAAAACCATCTTCGTCTGACAGCGGGTTTTCAGGATCAAAAATACCATCGTATACCTGCCTGTGAAAATGCTCCAAAAAATGACCGTAAATCCTATCGCTCCTGATTCCTGTTATACGATCCTTATTTACCTGAATTGCATACTGTTTTCCCATCTTCCCCATTCCTTTCTCTTTTTGACTGTCTCGCTATCCCCTTCTCCGTTTCATTTTTAATCCATGTTGCTATTGCTTTTAAAATAGCACTTAATTCTTCTTTCTTCAAGCCACTTTACAAAGTTGCCGCAGCTGCCATGTCAGGAAATATCATATTTTCAGACAGGGGTTCGATTCCCCTCAGCTTTTTCGCCCCCTATCCCTTCTCCATAAACTCTGTCACATGTTTTCGATACCAGAGCGGGAACAAGTTTCGCTGACATCTGTCATTTTTTCGTGCCTCAATACCGATGCTTCTAAAGAATTCCTTCCATAAATCGGCATATAAATCTGTCTGCTCTTCTGTCTCTTTCAGCCTCTCCAGTTCCGGTTCAGACAGCTCTGTCACATAAAATTCCTGATCCTTTGGATGAACCGCTGCAATCCTGCGGTTATCATCAATCATCATCCAGTGTTCCGAAGGCATCCGATCCGCAAAATGCTGTGCCGTGATAGAAACAATATTACATTTCGGCTCGATGTGCGCCACATATACCTGTTTATTTACCGCCGTAAAACGTGCAAATTCCTGAAAATAATGCGCCTCATTCTGTGTATGACGGCTCAGCTCCATCACACGTACCACCTCTTTTTGTGACAGCATTTTCGTCACTTCCCGTCCACATGTAAATCCAAGGATCAAAAAACGATAAATCGCGTCCAGCTTATCTTCCTCAAAAGACATTGCCGCCAGAAACATCTGCCGATATGCCTCATAAGAAATCTTACGCTGTACAGAGCGGACCACTTTCTGTACTTTTTCGGTATCTGCTTCAATGCGTACATATTGACAAAATAATTCCTGCTGAAGCACCGGTTCTGTCTGTAAACGAACATTCGCATGTCCGAGGCGGCTCGCCCAAGCATCATAGATGCAGGTCATCATCGCCTCAAACGTGTCTTCACAAGTAAAAATCGTCATAGAACGGACTGCTGTATCAAGATTTCGAAGTAAATTCTGTTGTAATTGCATCTGTATATTCCCCCTGCCATTCTACCCCTGCATCTGCATTTGAAAATCATCAAACAGTGACATCTGTCGGAAATTCCCCTCATTCTGATGTATGATCTGCCAATTTTCTTTCGCATTCGTGCCGATCAGCTGTCTGGTAATATATTGCTCCTCTATCGGAATGCGATACATCATCTTTCCGGAACAGGTAATAAAATAATGCGCTCTTTTTAGCACTACACCAATCTTTTTCAAATGTGTAAAATCAAGTGCGCCAAAACGACGCGCCTGCACGATCCGCATAGCGGATTTCGGTCCTATTCCCGGAATACGCAGTATCACCTCATAAGGCGCTGTATTGATTTCCACCGGAAACTGTTCCAGGTGGCGCAGTGCCCACTCGCATTTCGGATCAAGCTGCTCATTAAAATCCGGCCGCTGTTCGCTGAGCAGTTCATCTGCCTGAAATCCGTAAAAACGCAGCAGCCAGTCTGCCTGATAAAGACGATGTTCCCTCAGAAGCGGCGCTGGTGTCCCAAGTGCCGGCAGCAGACTGTCTTCATTTAGCGGCACATACGCGGAATAAAAAACACGTTTCAGATCATACGTCTGATACAAATGCTGTGTTGTCTTTAATAACTGATAATCTGTCTCCTGCGTAGCGCCGATAATCATCTGCGTACTCTGCCCCGCCGGAGCAAACGGACGCGTCAAATCTTTCTTGAAATCCTTTGGTACGGTAAGTGCATGCGATATCTGCGCAGATTTTTCACTCTGAATATCATTTGCAGAGTTTCGCCATGGTTCCTGCGCATTTGTCTGTGGATGCTCCTCCATTCCGGTAAGCGCTGTCCACCGCAAATCTTTTTGTTTTTCCAACTGTTCTTTCGCAAAAATACATCCTGTCAGATATTGATTTCCTGCACTTCGCTCCATACGTGCGTTTTTTCCAATTGCCAATCGATGCTCCGAAATCGTGTCTGTCATCATCCGCATCGGACGCAGAATTGTTTTGTGACTTTTGTTCGGCGCCAATTTTCGCATACTTTCTCCGGTCGGCAATTCCAGATTAATACTCATGCGATCCGCCAGATAACCGGCTGCCGCCAATAGTTCCTCCGGCGCTCCCGGAATCGCCTTTACATGAATATATCCATTAAACCGATATTCGTTTCGCAGGCGATATAGGGTTTCACACATCCGCTCCATCGTGTAAGCCGGATTTTTCAAAACTCCGGAACTCAAAAATAATCCTTCAATATAATTTCGTTTATAAAATTCGACCGTCAATTCACAGATTTCCTGCGGAGTAAAAGTTGCTCTCGGCACATCATTCGCTGCCCGGTTCAGACAGTATTTGCAATCATACACACAATGATTTGTCATCAATATTTTTAAAAGGGAAATACAGCGTCCATCCGACGCAAAGCTGTGGCAGATCCCTGCCGAAACCGAATTTCCCAAAAAACCCTTCTTTCCCTTGCGGTCCACACCACTGGAAGTACAGGCAACATCATACTTTGCCGCGTCTGCCAGTATATGCAATTTTTCCTGTAAAGACAGCTCCTTTTGCAGTTCCATCTGCGCACCTCCCTTATAATCCCTTTTTTAAATCAGAACATTTGTTCGTTTTTATTATAGAACAAATGTTCTGATTTTTCAAGGGTATTTTGCTTATATAGCATTGGAAAAATTATCACCGGAAAACGAAAAAAAGCAACCCAGTCTTTCTATCCAAAAAGTCTGAGTTGCTTTTTCTGTTCCCTATATCCACCACTCCGGCGTCAGTTCACCGAGCGTCATGATTTTCTGCTGCTCATAATCCAGCATCACTTCCACATTCTTATAATCCTTTGGCATAAGCTGTGCCATCAGCTCACGGCAGGCGCCGCACGGAGGCATCGCCTTTCCGTCCCAATTAACAGCGATCACACGACGTATCGCACTTTCGCCGTTTGTAATCATATTAAAAATGGCGTTTCTCTCCGCACAAATTCCAAGTGTACAGGCACAGTCTACGCACACGCCCACATAGATTTTTCCGCTGGCTGCCTCCACTGCCGCTCCCACGCCTCCGGCTTCTATCATTTCCGAAACCTCTCGTGGATTTAAAACGGCCTTCGCCGCCTCATACATTTTTTCCCATATCTGTTCCATGCGCATTTCCTCCTGCATTACTGCACTCCTATTTCACAAACCGTTCTTTCATCCATGCAAGCAGAGTATCCACATCCTCCTCTTTTGTCGCCCAACTCGTCGCAAAACGGACGGCTGTATGCGTGGCATCTGTCTTTTCCCAGAAACTGACAACAAATTCTTTTCTCAATTCCTCCAGCAGCCCATCCTCCAGAATCAGAAACTGCTGATTCGTCGGAGAATCCAAAAGAAACGTACATCCCATCTCCTGAAAACCTTTTTTCAGCTTCATCGCCAGATCCATCGCGTGACGGCTGATTGTAAAATACAGGTCATCCGTAAATAACGCGTCAAACTGCAGACCGGTCAGACGGCCTTTTGCCAGAAGAGCGCCATGCTGTTTCACCAGCGTCATAAAGTGCTTCGGCGCATTTCCGTGCGTAAACACAAGCGCTTCCCCACAGAGCGCGCCAACCTTCGTTCCGCCGATATAAAAAGCATCGCAAAGCTTTGCAAGCTCCGGCAGAGTCAGATCGCACTCCGGCGACATTAATCCATAGCCAAGACGTGCGCCATCTACATAAAGCGGCATTTTATACTCCCGGCAGATACCGGAAATCTCCGTCAATTCCTGTTTCGTATACAAGGTTCCGTACTCTGTCGGAAAAGAAATATAAACCATTCCCGGAAACACCATATGCTCGTAGCTTTCATCCCCATAAAAAGTCTCCAGATATGCCTTTAATTCTTTTGCTTCTATTTTCCCATGATGCTCCGGGAGACTCAGCACCTTATGTCCGGTATACTCTATCGCTCCGGCCTCATGCACGCCGATATGTCCGGTTGCAGCCGCCACTGCCCCCTCATACGGCTGCAGCATAGAACGGATCACCACCGCGTTTGTCTGCGTACCGCCCACCAGAAAATAAATTTCCGCTTCCGGACATTCACAGGCTTTGCGGATTTTTTCTTTCGCCATTTCCGTATAAGTGTCAAAGCCGTAGCCAACCTGCTGCTCTCTGTTTGTCTCGATCAGGCGCTGCAGTACTTTCTCATGCGCGCCTTCTGCATAATCACATTCAAATGAAATCATCTCTGTTACCTCTCCTCCGTCACTCATATTTTCCTTTATATTTTCTTATTTTAGAGTGAAATGTATCTCCTGTCAAAACCTTTTCCTTCATCGTTTCCATTTTACCCTATTAAATGCTCGATCAAAATCTTCAGTCCCAGGCAGACCAGAATCATTCCTCCTGCCAGTTCCGCTTTCTTTTCATATTTAGCGCCAAACACATTTCCGATCTTCACACCCAGACAGGAAAGCACAAACGTAATCACGCCAATACAGCCCACACCGATCAGCGTGTTTATAAACTCAGACGCAGCCGGAAATACATTCACCGGCACCATCGCAAAGGTTACACCGATTGCCAATGCATCAATACTTGTCGCTACCGCCATCACAAACATCGTCTTCACATCCAGCGCATCGCTGCAGGAACCGCCCCCACTTGCATTACAGCTGCACGCTTCCTCCTTGGAACAGGCCTCTCGGATCATATTTCCTCCGATCAGCGTCAACAACACAAATGCGATCCACGGCGTAATCGCCGTCACATAACCAGAAAGCTGCGCCGCCAAAACATATCCGATCAGAGGCATTAATGCCTGAAAACCGCCGAACCATACGCCGCAGCTCAGACAGGCCTTCACCGACAGCTTTTTCTGAGCCAATCCCTTACATACGGAAACCGCAAACGCATCCATCGCCAGTCCGACCGACAATAATATCAATTCTACTGTACCCATACTTCTTCTCCTTTGCTTTTCTAATGCCAAAGGAAAGCGAAGCCCTTCCCATGACACAAAAAATGAGCACATCTCTGTGCCCGCTGTTTTTTATATTATGAGACAGGCACAGCTATGCTGTAAACCTTAAGTCTCATCAATTAAGGCAAACCAGACGATCCGTATCGTCAGTATGTTGGCTTGCCGCACAAAATGCTTTATACTTTGCGCCGACTACTCCCTTAATTGTCGTTATTATATGAGACAATTTCCAGGTTAGTCAATCATAACATCTCAAGTGGCTCCCATTGCCGCCGGAAACACCCTTAAACACCTCAAAATTCATGCGCAAACGTTGACTTCCCTCTTATCGGATAGTATAATATTGCGTGATTATAAGGCTCTGGCCTAATTGATAAATAAAGGATGGATAAATACTATGATGCAGGGAAGAACCCATACTTGCAATGCGCTTCGTCTTTCAGATGTCGGCGCTGAAGTAACCATTGTCGGATGGTACGACAATCTTAGAAAAGTCAGCAAAAATCTGGGATTTTTGATTTTAAGAGACTATTACGGCACAACTCAGGTTGTGATCGAGACAGAAGAAATGATGAACATCATTGATCAGGTAAACTACGAATCTACGCTTTCCATTAAAGGCGTCGTGCGTGAGCGTTCCAGTAAAAACACGGCTCTGCCGACCGGCGAAATCGAAGTGGTTCCCTCTTCTATCGAAGTACTTGGAAAATGTCAGTACAACGAACTGCCGTTTCAGATCGCACGCTCCAAGGAAGCAGATGAAAACACACGTCTGAAATATCGTTATCTGGATCTGCGTAATCCGGCAGTAAAAGATAAAATCACTCTGCGCAGCAAAATCGTTGCTGATCTGCGTGCCAGCATGACCGCACACGATTTTATGGAGATCACAACTCCAATCCTGACCTGTTCCTCTCCGGAAGGCGCACGCGATTATCTGGTTCCGTCCAGAAATCATCCTGGTAAATTTTACGCACTTCCGCAGGCTCCGCAGCAGTTCAAACAGCTTTTGATGGCCTCCGGTTTTGACCGTTATTTCCAGATCGCCCCTTGCTTCCGTGATGAAGACGCACGCGCGGATCGTTCTCCGGGTGAATTCTATCAGCTGGATATGGAGATGGCTTTTGCCAGCCAGGATGATGTTTTTGAAGTTTTAGAAGATGTACTTCCGCCGATCTTTGCGAAATACGGCGTATACCACACCGCTTCTACCGCCCCGTTCAAACGTATTCCTTATACTGAGGCGATGGAAAAATACGGCAGCGACAAACCGGATCTTCGCATCGACCTGCTTGTACAGGATGCAACTGCATGCATGGCTGATTGTGGTTTCGGCCCGTTTGAAGGTCAGACAGTAAAAGCCATCGTTTGCTCCGGTTTTGAAGGAACACGTAAGGTAATTGATAAACTTTGCGCGGATGTGGAAGTGCAGAGCGGAAACAAAGCTTACTGGTTCCGTCTGGATGCCAACGGTGAATTTGTCGGCGGTATTTCTAAATTCTTACAGGAAAGAAAAGAAGCAGTCATCGCCGCTCTTGATTTAAAACCGGGTGACTTTATCGGCCTGACTGCCGGTAAAAAACTGACTGCTCAAAAAACTGCCGGTGTGCTTCGCAAAATGCTCGGCGCTGTATGCCCGGCCCACATGAAAACAGACTGCTACGAATTCTGCTGGATCGTTGATTTCCCGATGTATGAAATCGGTGAAGAATCCGGTGAATTGGAATTCTGCCATAACCCGTTCTCCATGCCGCAGGGCGGTATGAAAGCGCTCGAAGAGCAAGAACCGCTTAACATCCTTGCATATCAATATGACCTTGTATGCAACGGCGTAGAGCTCTCCTCCGGCGCAGTTCGTAACCACGATCCGGAAATCATGGTAAAGGCCTTCAATATGGTCGGTCTTGGCGAAGAAGATGTAAAAGCAAAATTCCCGGCAATGTACAATGCCTTCTGCTACGGCGCTCCGCCTCACGCAGGCATCGCACCGGGCGTTGACCGTATGGTTATGCTGATTGCCGGCGAAGAAAGCATCCGCGAGATCATTCCGTTCCCGATGAACAAAACCGCGCAGGACGTAATGATGGGCGCTCCGGCAACTGTAGATCCGAAACAGCTTGAAGACGTTCACATCCGCATCGAAATGCCGAAAGAAAAAGAATAACCAGACAAACTTAGGGCAGCCCTGAAAAATAAACTTCAGGACTGCCCCATTTTTAATATTTCTTTGATTTATTCCGCTTCTATATTCAAATATCCATCTTTTTCTAACAGCTTTATTGTTTTGGGAAACGCTCCTTTATACAACTCAAAGGATTCAGAATAAATCGTTCCGCTTTCATCGCTGTAGAAAAGCTCAAGTCTTGTTTCTGCTCCTGCAAGCGCCTGACTGATCGTACATCTACGCAGTTCCTCGCAAAATGTCTTTAAAAATTCTTTTCGGTTTTTTTCCGTAAACTCTGCCGTACGATATTCATTGTTCCCATTATAACTGTAGGCTGCAATCTTCAAAAGTTTCGCTGTCTCTTTCTTCAAAATCGGATGCATTGCTTCCTGAAACTCTTTGGAATCCCAGATTTTCCCAAAATAAGCCGATAATTTTTCTTCTGAAAACGTATATCTGCGCATTTTTACCGTACCATTTTCCAGTTTCCAGATCACCTGCAGCGGAATCTGATACTCGTCCGCGAAAGCATAGTATGCGGTTCCGTCTCCCGAAAATTCCTCGCTCTGCTCCAGAATTTCATAGAGCACATCCATATCCTGTATCCTATACCGTTCTTCCTCAGAATATTGTTCCCATATATAATATCTGTCTTTTCCCGCTGTTCCGCCCGTTGTATAAATACTGCGCGGTGTCTGCGACAGATAGCCGCCCGGTTCCACCTCAGCTTCCTGCACCTCACTCTTTACCGGCAGCCATTTATCATACCCGGTCAAGTCAAACTGAAATACAGCCACAATCACAATAGCTACAGCTGCAGTAAAAAGCATCTGCCCTCTATCCCGAAACACTTCCCGGATGTCCATTGTATAAACAAATTCGATTGCCGCACTGAATACCAGTAATCCGAACAACAATCCGAAAAATCCCCACACCGCATTTTCATAAGTAATGGTATAAAACAACAGCTGCAAAGCCAGAGACATCGGAAGTACCAACAGGAATTTCACACCTCTGGCTACAGAGGCAAATGCCATTGTTTTTCCGGCAGCTTCAGAGGAACGCCTGCGATACAGCCAGATACAAAACGCTGTAACCAGCGCTGCCGCCATAGAAATCCCTAAAATATAATCCATCGGCAAGGTAATCTGAGGCAAATCGTTCAGATCCCCCGGCAGGTGATCGCTTATAAATCCTCCAGCCTTTGCAATCGCGTAAATGGGAGTCAGACACACCACCGGCGACTCTATAATGCCGTACAAAGGAGAATACGTGCTAAAATAAGTTCCCATCATCCAGTTGAGCAATCCTCCGACTGCCGGAGCATAAATACAGATAATTCCGAAACCGATGATCGCAGCAAACAATTTTCCTGTAAGCATCATCACGAGTATCATCAAACTGTATACCAGCAAAAAACATACCAGCTGCACCAGAATACTGAGCAGAACTGTTTTTACAAGAAGCACACTGCACAAGCCTCGGATCAGACAGATCAGTAAAAACAGCGCTGCGTTCACACTATAAACAACCAGCCAAATCAAAATACCCGCCATATACTGAATACCGAAAAATTTTTCTCTCCGCACCGGAAGGCTGTGATAAAAATCCGTTTTTTCCCGGTTATGCAGGTAAGAAAACTGGATCATTGCGAGAATACCTGCAAACACACATGCGCCCATCAGCAAAAGCGGATTTAGCGCTCCAAAAACAAGCAAGTCTTCGGTAAGATTCTTTTTGCCAAAATACGGCGTTATCTGCAGATAAAGTAAACTTCCCACTGCAAAATAGCAGAAATACAGTAATTCCATCAGCACAAGAAATGCCATGCTGCGCTTTACTGACTCTTTTAAAAGCTTAGCCGATGATATCTTTGATGTCATATCCGATCACCTCCGTCTCACTGATAAAAATTTCCTCCAACGAAAGCGGCAGGATTTCGTAGAACAGCGGTTCTTTCGATTCCACCGCAGTTACCACATCTTCTCTGCTGCCGCGAACGGTAATGCAGGAAAGCGTTCCTCTGGTTTCCTTTTTAATCACATTCAATTCTGCGCACAGGCGCTGTTCCTGCGCAGGATTTGTAATCACATACTGGATCTTGTGAATATCCGTTTTCATTTCTTCCAGATCTCTGGAAAACAGAATGCCGCCCTTATGCAGCAGCCCTACATGATCGCAGATATCTTCCAGTTCCCGCAGATTGTGAGAAGCAATGATCGGCGTAAATTCCCGTTTCAACACTTCATCAATAAAAATACTCTTTACCGCCTGACGCACGACCGGATCCAGACCGTCGAAGGTCTCATCACAGAGCATATATTTTGTTCCGGCACAAATACCAAGAAGTACCGATATCTGTTTTTTCATACCCTTGGAAAATGTAGACAGCTTACGATTGACATCCAGATTAAATTTTCCGCATAGCTCAAGAAATCGTTTTGTCTGAAACTCCGGATATAGAATCTGGTAATACTGCATCATGTCTTTCGTTCTCGCATTTGTGAAAAAATATGGTGTATCCGGTATATAACAAAGGCGCTGTTTTGCCAGCGGATTTTCATAAATATCCATATCGTCTGCTTTCGCCGCGCCAGCATCCGGCTTTAATATGCCTGCAAGCACACGCAGCAGTGTACTTTTTCCCGCCCCATTGGTGCCGACAATCCCATAAACACTGCCCTCGCGAATGACTGCCGTCACATTATCAAGTGCTTTTATATTGTCAAAGCTTTTACTGACACCTTTTATCTCAATCATGCTGTTCCTCCCCTGCTTCTTCTAATGCTGTCTGCCGCTGTACTTCTTCCTCCAAAAGAGCGCTCTGCGCCAAATGATATTCCCGGTAAATCTGCGCGGTCAGCTCCGTAAGCGTTTCCTGCGCGATCCCCAGCTCCGCCGCCTGGCGCACATTCTTTTTCAACTCTTCTAAATGCGCCTGCTGCTTCTGTTGTGTTAAGCTTTCGCCGCCCGTGACAAAATTGCCTCTTCCCTTAACAGAATAAATATAACCGTTCTGCTCCAGGATCGCATATGCTTTCTGTACGGTGTTGGGGTTCACCGTCAGCTGTGTCGCCAGTTCCCGCACCGAAGGCATTTGACTGTCCGCTGCCAGCACCTTTTTCACAATCAGCATCTGAAAGCCATCTACAATCTGTTCGTATATCGGACGTTTGTCCCTGTAATCTACAAATATCATCCTATCCTCCTCCGCACGGATTGTATCTTCTGTTTTGCCTGTGCTTTTTTTCCTTCACCTTGTACACCCCTCGTGTATCATGTGTATTATTTGTATTAGTACAGTTATTTTACAAGAAAACCTGCCTGAATGTCAAGCAGGTTTTCCATAAAATTTTGAAAATACATAACATAAAATCATTCAGCAGGCATCTTTTGACCTTAATATCCTGCTATCGAATTTCATAGCTGATCACATAACTTCCAGCCCCCGTAGATCCAATAAACGCTCCGCCTGATTCAGGCGTAAACATCACTTCATCCGCATCCAGAATCCGCACAGCCCCATCCAGTACAATCTGCGCCTCCGTATTGACCGGAATCTGCACTTTTACGGTCACGCGTCCGTGCTCCAGCTCCCACTCACTGGAAATTATACCATAAATCGACTGATACTCTGCTTTTGCCCGTGTCAGCCCACCACCAATATGCGGTTGGATTTTAAACTGCCGATAACCCGGAGCGCTCTCCACTGCCTCAATACCGCTGATCACACGGAACATCCATTCTCCAATCGCGCCATAAGCATAATGATTAAAAGAATTCATATCCGCGCTCCACATCGTTTTGTCCGGCTTTAAGCCATCCCAATGCTCCCAGATTGTCGTTGCTCCCATTTTTACCTGATACAGCCAGGATGGAAAATCATCTTTCAGCAATAAATCAAACGCTTCCTTTGTACAGCCATTTTCACTTAACGCATGACAGAAATACGGCGTACCGATAAATCCGGTTACCAGATGGCCATCATGCTCTGCCAGAAGACGTTTCAAGCCTTCCACCGTTTTTACGCGGTTTTCTTCGGAAACCAGACCGAAATACAATGCAACAATATGTGCAGTCTGTGTCTGTACGGTCATATTTCCGTCCTCGTCAAAAAAGGTATTCCGGAACTGTTTTACAATATTCTCATAAAGCTTCTGATACTCTGCCGCCGTCTGCTCTTTCCCCAATGCCTCCGCGGATTTCACAAACAGCTTTGTAGAATAAGCAAAATATGCCATACAGGTCAGTTCGTCCGGCGTTGCGCCATGATAACTTCCCTCCGAAGCATCAAGCGCCACCCAATCGCCATACTGATTATGAAAACTCCAGAAATAATCCTTTGCGTGATCAACCATAAAATCAATCCATGCCTTCATACTGTCATACTGTGTTTCCAGAATTTCCATATCGCCAAACGTCAAATACATCGTCCACGGCAGAATCACCGCCACATCTGCCCAGGCAGCCGCGCCGTACGTTCCCTGCGAAAGCAGCCAATCATTTATGATTGTTTCATCCGGGGTTAAAATATCCGGTACAACATCCGGCACCCCTCCGTCCGGCCGCTGATCCGCTGCCACATCTTTGAGCCATTTGGTATAAAAGGTATCCGTATTCATCAGATAACTCGCCGTGCGGCAAAAAATCTGCGCATCCCCTGTCCATCCCAATCGCTCATCACGCTGCGGACAATCCGTCGGCACATCCAAAAAATTACCCTTCATGCCCCAGAGGATATTGTGCCAAAGTTGGTTGAGTTCCGGCATGGAAGTTACAAACGTTCCGGTCTGTTCCATTTTGGAATGCAGCGTATATGCCGTAAAATGCTCCGGCTTCGGTTCTCCTGGAAATTCCACGATTTTTGCATACTGAAAACCCATGAATGTGAAGGACGGATAATATGTAATCTCGCCATCCTCCCGAAAAATATAAGTAAAGCTTTCTTTCGCTCCGCGCAGATTATCAAGATAGACATTGCCTTTTGCATCCAAAACCTCAAAGCAATCTACCCGGATACGGTCACCTGCTTTTCCTTGTGCCGTCACCGCGATACGTCCGGTCATATTTTGTCCAAAATCAAGCACCGTATCCCCTTGCGGCGTCTGAAACAAACGTTTTACCGGCAGTCTGTCCATCACCGTCACTCTGCCCGCCGCCTGTGCGGTCAAAGCCGCCTTATCAAAATCAATTTTCTGCACTGCTCTCCAATCGCTGTCAATCAGTCCGTCCTCACACCAACCGTCAATCTCTTTGTTTGCGTCGTAAATTTCACCATCATAAATCTCAGCAAACACAATCGGAGCGTCGTTTCCTTTCCAAGAATCGTCCGTGCAGATCCATTCCTGCGTGCCGTCCTCATAGCGGATCAGCAAATTTGCCAAAAGCGCTGTCTGTTTTCCATAATGATTTCGCGCGCGGGTAAATCCCATCGTCCCCTTGTACCAGCCTGCTCCAAGAATCGCGCCAATCGCATTTTTGCCCTCTTTCAGCAGTTCTGTCACCTCATAGATCTGATAGCAAAGATGCTTTTTATAAGATGTCCACCCCGGCGTCAATTCGTCTATACCGACTTTTCTTCCATTTATGTACAAATTGTAAATGCCGAGCGCCGTCACTGCCACATAAGCGTTTTTAATCTTTTTTTGAATAGCGAACTCTTTTCTAAGATAGGTACCTTTAGAGATTCCTGCGTCCGCTTCCGTTTCGGCAGAAATAAAATCCCCCTGCCAGTTTTCCGTTCTCAAAAGCGACGTCACAAAATTTCCCGGCTCACAAAATGAGCTTTCTTCACCATTCACCCACACCTTCACACGCACATAATATCGTGTCAGCGGCTGCAGCAAAACCTCTTCCGTTTTTACATGCACCGACTGCTCTTCCTGTCTTTTGCCGCTGTCGTAAACGCACTCTAAAAATCTTTCATCCAACGCGATCTGCAGCTGATACGCTTCCTGCTTTGCGCCTCGCTGATCACTTTTCATTACCCAGCCGAACCGTGGCATCCGATCTATTCCCAGAAGCTCTGTTTCATAATCCATCCACAGTCTTTCAATTTTTACCATATGTAAAACCCCCTTTGTGTTATAAATCTGAATTCCTCACCGCATTATTCTCTAATTTAATATTTTACCCCCATCCATTTACAAAAATAAGGTCCTGTTTTTCTAAATATCAGGACCTTATTTGCATCATCTATTTTCCCACACGCTCTCCGTATACTTTTCATTCAGCCACGCAATTGCCTCATCATACCCTTCCTCCGTAAACGCAAACTTCCGGTATTCTTTCTGTTCTTCCGGTGTTGTCGCGAAATTATACGGTCCCGGAAAGGCACAGGCCTCCAGTTCTTCTCCTTTTTTCATAATACGGTAATTCATGCCCTGACAGCTTCCATAAAACGGAGATTTTTTTATAAACTGAAACGGCAGCATTTTTTCAATCATTTTGACCTCCTGTTTCACTGCGGCAGTTTATTCAGATTCTCTGCCGCAGTGCATTTAATCGCTTCATCACATTATTTTCACCTGTACCTAAATAACAATGAAGCGTTTTATACTCCTCATAAAGCTGATCATACACATCTGCATTTGTCTGGTCCGGTATAAATACTTCTGTACTGACTTTCCCCAGTTTTTGCACAATTTCTTTTATATTCTCAAACCCGGTCACTTCCGTTGGTGCCGCCGCTGTTCCCAGAATTGCCGCCCCGAGCGCGCTGGCATAGGCCGTTCCTGCCAAACGGATTTCCCTGCGGCAGACATCCGCGTAAACCTGCACCAGTTTTTGATTGCGTACCGGAATTCCCCCGCCAAGCACAATAGATTTCACCGGCACTCCCGCCGCCTCAAACTGTTCGATAATCATACGCGTGCCATACGCCGTTGCCTCTATCAATGCCAGATAAATTTCCTCCGGTTTGGTCCGCAGGTTCATCCCGAGAATCATACCATTCAGGTCAAAATCCATAAGCGGCGACCGCACCCCATTAAACCAGTCAAGAGCCAAAAGACCGCTCTGGCCTGCCCGATAATCTTTTATCTTTTCTGTCAAAAGCTGATGTAACGAAAGATCTTTTTCCCGTGCTTCCTGGTGATATCTCTCCGGCACGCCGTTTTTTACAAACCAGCCAAACAAATCGCCTACACAACACTGACCGGCCTCATAACCAAAGTACCCTGGAAGGATTCCATCTTTCACAAGACCGCCTACTCCCGTAATGCCCGCTTCCGTTTCTGAAAGCATCAAATGACAGGAGGACGTACCGATAATAAGCATCATGGTACCCGGTTCTGAAATCTGACATCCCGGAACAGAAGCGTGCGCATCAATAATACCTGCCGCCACCGGCGTTCCCGGACGAAGTCCAAGCACATTTGCCATCCGTATGCAAAGCCCTCCGGCGCATTCCCCAACCGTTTTCAGCGGAGCGTTCAGTTTTTCCTCCACTACATGCTCCAGACGCGGATCAAGTTCTCTGAAAAAGTCCACAGACGGATAACCGCTGTCATGTCGGTGAAATGCTTTGTAGCCCGCCCCGCAGGCGCTGCAGATCTCTGTGTCCGTCAGATACCAGATAATCCAATCCAAAGCCTCCAGAAACCTGTCCGCCTCCTGATAAACCTGCGGCGCTTCGTGCAGGGTTTCCAGTATTTTCGGGATCATCCACTCGCTCGAAACCTTTCCGCCGTAAAAAGAAAGCCAGTCCTCTCCTCTCTTTTTTGCAATTTCATCCATCTGCTGCGCTTCTTTCTTTGCCCCGTGATGCTTCCAGAGTTTCACATAGGCATGCGGTTCTCCGGAAAATTCCGGTAAACAGCACAATGGTATTTTATCTTTTTTTACTGGCAAAACCGTGGAGGATGTAAAATCCACCCCAATACCAATCACTTCTTCCGGCAACACTTTTTTCTCCGCAAGCACCTGCCGGATTCCCATGATCATTCCCTCCAGATAATCAGCCGGATCCTGCAGGGCAAAATCTGCCGGAAGCACTTTTCCGCATGGAAGATGCGACTCCATCACTCCGTGCGCATATTCGCAAACACTCATCGCTTCTTCTCTGCCATTTCCCACATTCACCAACAGGACACGCACTGACAGCGTTCCAAAGTCAATTCCTATCGCATATTTGTTCATCTTTATTTCCTCTGCAAAAATTCCACATATGTCTGAATAATGCCGCTTGTCTTATTTTCATAGATACATTCCTGTGCCAGCAACACCTTATCCGTAATGATATTATCGACATTCATATCAATCATCCGATTGATCGATTTTCTGGTATTTACCGTCCAGGCGTAAAGCTGTTTTCCGGCATTGTGCACGCGTGAGACCATCGTCGGTGTCACGCTGGACGCCTCCATACTGAAGCTGTCGGCGGCAGCCAGACGATTCACGTTTCCGATCGCGATACCCATGACATAAACGGTCGTTGCCTCCTCACAGTAGGCCTTGACACGCTCCAGCGTCTGGTAATTCCAGGAAGTGATCACACAGAAATCCAGATAATCCGCTTCCAGAATCGCATCCACCACATTTTTTTCAAACCCGGTCTCATAACCGGACGGCTTTAACTCAACGTTCAGCCGGATATTATTTTCTTTCGCAAACTCCAGCACCTCCGAAAGCAGCGGTATCCTTTCTCCGGCAAATTCTTCTCCGAAATGACTTCCAACATCGAGAGCGGCAATTTCCGCCCAGTCCACCTCCCAGGAATTCTTGTCCAGTCCTGTCGTTCGCTTGAGATTGCGGTCATGCATTACAAAAACTTTTCCGTCACGGCTCTGCTGTACGTCCAGCTCGATCCAGTCCGCGCCCATCTCCACCGCGCCCTGAAAAGCCGCCATCGTATTTTCCGGATAATAGGCCGAAGCGCCGCGATGCGCCGTTACTTCCATTGTTCGCAGATATTCAATCTGCGGATTAATCTTCTCCGTCGAAGACATATAAACAAACAACGCACATCCGGAAACCGCTGCCAAAAGAAGAACTATTTCCACGATTCGAATCCGCTTCTGCGCCTTTTTCTCTTTTGGCTGCGCCGGGGCCTCTACCAAAATCAACGCTTCCTCTCGTTTTTCCATATGGAAATAGTAAAGCGCACTGATACACGCATAGCTGACCGGCGTTCCAAGAGCGGTAACAATCAACAAGATCACCACCAGCATCCCCCAAACCGTTGACAGCGTAACCATATCAAATATCCGTATTTGTCTAAATACTTGTTTCAGAAATACGACCAAAAGAATTGCCACTGCCGCAAACAGCGCATAGCACAGATAAAAAATCGTCTGTATACCGATCAGCGCAGCAATATCCTTTATTTTATTTTTGCGGCTCAGACGCTGACTGCAAAGACGCGCTTCTTTAAAGCTGCACTGTCTGAGCGTAAAATAATGAAACGCATAAATCCAGCGCAGCAATAAAACCGCAAGTCCTGTTATCACCAGCCAGAACAGCGTCAGAAGCTCCTTATTTTTTTCAATATGATTCATGATAAATTCCGGAATCGGCATCGCCACCACAAAGCTGGAAGCAACACCGATATTTAAAAACGGAATCAGCAAAAATAAAACCGCCGCCATCAAAAAATTGCCCGGTTCTGCTACACGTAGTGCATTTCTAAACGAAAATACAACTGTCTGATATAAACTTACCTTCTGATGATGATACGACTGATCCATCAGGAAAATCAGCGCCCCAATATCAAACATAGAGAAGATACAGATAAAAAGCGCAAGCAAAATCATGACCGCGATTACCAGCGGATGCTTCAAAAAATCCCAAATATTTTCCGTAGTCAGATACGGATAACCACTTACGTCCATGACAGCCTGAAAAGCCACTCCCAGAAGCGGTCCCATAACCGCCGCCGAAAGCAGCTTATAAATCAGTTCAAACCCTAGTAACGGTTTCCAATTATATGCTAATAAATAAAATACTTTTTTTATTTTTCTCATGACAAAATCCACTTCATATATTTTTCTCTCCTTGATATATCCATTTTTCTGTATCTGATACACCTTTTACAAAAATGGATATAACAGTTAAATTATACTTGATTTTGCCATGAGTGACAACCGCATTTTACACCTCCTGCACCCGTTCAACCCTCCAAACAGTTAACGGCTCCGCACCTGAGAATGGGAATAAATCATACCGCCGGCAGCAGCCAAAAGAGCTGTAACCAGCAAATAGCATACCGGTACAATCTGCCAACTCTGAAAGAGCTTTCCAAATACCGAAACTAAACGAACATCAAGAATATTCCAGACTGCCGCGAAATTAAACGGCAGATAATCCCAAAGCTGTCCGAAAATCCGATACTGATCCGGTATCTTCACGAACATCGTGCAGATAATGCCTGCCGCCGTCAAAGCCAGCGATGCCGTACTGCTGCGCAGAAGCTGCGAGAGCAGCAATACGATTCCCGCAGTCAAAACACTGGCCGCAAGCAATACCCCATACCCAAGCAAGGCTGCCATTCCCACAGACAGGTGTCCGGAATATTCAGGCCGTGTCAGCTGCACCGCTGCTGAAAATCCATCTGCTCCGTAAACAGCTATTGCAGTTCCGATCAACACAGCAGAAAATATCAGCGCACTGACTGCCGCAAAGCTCAAACCGGCAAAAATTTTCGCCAGATAAAGAGGCTGTTTCCCGAATCGGCTCGATAGGATCACCTGGTCCGTCCTGCGGCTGTGTTCCTCCGCAAACACACCGGACAGGCAGATCGCCATGTATAAAAATATCGGAATGGAAATCGCATACAGTATGTCCAAAAGCTGTACGTATGTTTCATCATATTCATACGTCAGCGGACGCGGTAAAGCTGCTTCCTGTCTCCGCCAATATTCTTTTTCTGCTTCTGTCAGCAGACATTCTTTCCAGCTCTCCTCCAAATCTGCCGTATGCCGTTCATACATTTCCTCATAATCCATCTCCCACGCCATAGCTTCTGAAACCGTCATGCCCGCCATCCAGCGTACAATGTGAAACGCATTGCTGTAAGGTCTTGCGTATGTTTGATATTCTTCCGTTGTCGTATAGGAAGCCACGTTTTCCGGAATTTTATCGTAACCTGCCTCAATTTCATCTAAAAACGCCTGATCAAGCGGTCTGCCGCTAAGCGCTCGCTCATAATTCCGGTCAATCAGAAACTGATGATAATTGCTGTCCACTTTTTTACCATCTACAACATAATCCCCGAAAATATATGCCAGACCGCTAATCAGTGTAATCACCAGCATCAGCGCCGTTGCCGCCCAGACAATTTTCCGGAGCAGGATCTTCTTTAACTCATAACCATATAATGTTCCGAAATTCCGCATTTTTACACCTCCTCGAACTGCCGCAGATAAAATTCCTCCAGACTGCCCTGTTCTTCCTCCCAATTTCCCTGATAAATAAGTTGTCCGTCCTTCATCAGCAGCACGACATCCGCGATATGTTCAATATCAGAGACAATATGTGTGGAAAGCAAAACGATCCGCTCTCTTCCAAGCTCCGCGATCAAATCGCGGAAGCGTACGCGCTCCTTGGGATCCAGTCCTGCCGTCGGCTCATCCAGAATCAACAGCTGCGGATTTCCAAGAAGCGCCTGCGCAATACCAAGACGCTGTTTCATACCGCCGGAATACGTTTTAATCTTCTTTTTCGCAAATTCCTGCAGGGCAACCAATTTTATCAGTTCCGCCGCGTTTTTTCTCGCCGCTGCTTTATCCAGCCCTTTTAATGCTGCCATATAAAGCAAAAAATCCATTCCGGTAAAATCCGGATAATAACCGAAATCCTGCGGCAGATATCCAAGCCTCGCTCGGTATTGTTCACTCGTCACATCCATTCTGTCCAGAACTATACTGCCGCTGTCAGGCTTTAATATACCGCAGATCAAACGCATCAGCGTCGTCTTCCCGGCCCCGTTCGCACCCAACAAGCCGTATACTCCTTTTTGCAGTTTCAAAGAAATACGATCCACCGCAATCTTGCTTCCATATTGTTTTGTCAATCGGTCTATTTTAAGTTCCATGAAAGATCCTCCGAATTATTTATTGTTTTCCGATATTGCAGAGCATTGAAAACAAGCAGCAGAAAAAGCAACGCCAGCCACCATTTAAAATTTTCCGCGCCATAAAGCAGCTCCCGCCAATAAGACAAAATCTGCGGCAAAAATGCAATCAGCACCGCAAATGCCGCCGCGCCGTAAGCGCCTTCTCTGCCATGCAGACGCCTCACCAGAAACAGGCATCCCCCGCTTGTCAAAAGATACGGAACAAAAAGGTAAACCGCACTGTACAAAAACGCCTCGCTTTCCGCTGTATGTACCAAAAACACGCCCATACTGAACAGCAGGAAATGCACCATTCCGACAATTTCCAGACGGGCAAACAAAATACTGCGCAGGTTATATCGGCTTGCCTGTTCCAGTTCCGCCATTTTATAAATCTCCGACCGAACGGTTTCCAGCACCCCTGCGGCCGCCAGAATCGGCATAACTGCAGACATCATCCACAGCATATTGTCCGGCACAAAAATCCCGGTAAATACTGCCGTCAGAAAGGCTGCAAATGACACGATCCATACCCACTTGCTGACATATCCGGCCTGTGTCAGCAGAAACTCTGCCATGCGCTGTCTGTTGTTTTTCCTCTCGAAAATATCCTGTGTCAGTCTCTCTATCTGCATGATAAATTGTTCCTTTTGCTTTGGTTTTGGCGCTGCAAACGCTGTCTTTAGCATCTGCTTCTGCTGTTTTTTCATTACGAAATCCTCCTTTCCATACCTCTTCTGTTTACATTTTAAAGAACAGACAAACATTTCTTTTATGTTACTGTCTGCAATTTCATTTTGAAATTGCGCTCTGCCCGTTTCAGCATCCGGTATACTGCAAATCTCGACACGCCCATCAGCTTTGCGATTACCGCCGCCGGCACTTCGTTGACATAATACAGCAGCAAAAGTTCTCGTTCCTGTTGCGTCAGTTTTCCAAGCGCCTCACGTACCGTCAACGCATTTACAATCTGCTCCTGCATATCCGCCCTGCTCTCCGGATTTGTGTTTTGCTCCATATAAGCTGCCGCACTATGCATCGCAAAAGGCCCTCTCCTGTCATCTTCAGACTTTATTTCCTCCCCGGAAAAAATGCCCGCGCTTTGCTCATATGTCATTCTGCGAAACTCATCCATGCAAAGATTTCGGGCAATCGTGTACAGATACTGCAGTCGCTTTCCCTGTTCCCGATATGCAGTGCTTTCCAGAAAGCGCAGGAACGTTTCCTGTGTAATGTCTTCTGCTTTTTGCTGATGCTGCAGTTTAAAATAACAATAGCGATAAATTTTGTCGTACTGCTCTTCCAAATCCACGTTTCCACGCCCCCTTTCAGCAGCAAATGATGAAATCTATATAACGTTATATACTTGTTTAACGATTATGGACAGGGTTTTGTGCGGAGATATACAAAAAATTTTCCCTACTGTACGCATTTTTTCTAACCATTATTCTAACCATTAATTGACAAGAATGGTTAGAATATCATGTAAAAAACGAGGACTTTGATACAGCCCTCGTTTTTCTCATAAATAAATCTATCTAAAATTCATTTGATCCCTCAAACTCACACATTCAGCGCTTGCAGTAAATATGGATCGCCTCCGCGGCAAACGCCGCGCATCCATCCCCGCCTGCCTGATCAATATTTTCTGTAAATCGTACGTCCTCTGTATACATCAAGGCCAGCGAATCCAATATCTCCGGCGTACACCGGTAATAATGCTCCGTGATAAAATCCTGCAGCTTTCTCACCAGCTTCTGTGTCTGCTCTCCAGCTGCATCCTGTGTACGGATCTCACCAAATTCCCGAAAAATATCCATCATCTCAACACACAGCATTTTATTTTCGGTATCGCTGCGCCGTTTTGTTTTTTCCTCTGACTCACAATAAATGTCCGTATTGCCCCATTTTTCTTTGGCTTCCTTTGCGTATGCATCCAGCTTTTTCGTATCAAAAGCACTAAAATCCACCATTTGTTTCACTCCCATTCGTTTTATTCCACGGGCAAGAGAAATCAGGTTATTGATATGCTCCCGCTGCAGCATCAGAAGTTCCAGCTGCTGTTCCAACGCTTTTTCCTTATCAAATGCAGGACTGTCGATGATCCCCCCAATTTCTTTCAAGGAGAATTTCAGTTCCCGGAACAATAATATCAGCTGCAGACGCTCCAAATCTTTATCGTCATAAAGTCGGTATTTTGACCCGTCTTCCCTCTTTGGCCGCAGAAGTCCGATGGCATCATAATGGTGCAGCGTGCGTATACTCACGCCGGTCAAACTGCTCACTTCTTTTACTGTCCTCATACAGTATTCCCCCTTCCGTGTAAGAACAGTATAGGGGCTGACGTTACGTCAGTGTCAAGCTGTTTTTGAAAATTTTATTTCACTTCCATCCTCCGAAACACCCGGTATACCAACGGATACAAAACTGCCGCAATTACCACATATCCGACAAACAAAATCGGCAGTGATCCCATTATTTTTCCGCCGATGGAATACGTCTCAAACAACAGGAGCGCTTGTCCTATCTGCAAAAGCTGATCCGGCATTAACCCGATTATTTTTGACAGCATTGGCAGATGTTCCGGCAAAAAACTCGGCAAAAAAATCAGTATAAATGGTGTTACCACTGCTACAACCGCCGACTTTGTTTTCGCTGAGATCAGCATCGTCAATGCGGCAAAGAACAGCATTCCAACATAACCGCCAAACAGAATCAGTAAATATTCCTGCAGCATCGTAATATTATAGATACTCTTCCAACCGCTCCGTATCTGTATCATGCATCCAGCGCCGTCTATGCCGATCATCCCTAAAACCAACAGTGAATAAATTGCCATTGTACTCCAGTAAACCACCGTTGACAGCAGGAATCCGGCTGTAACCTTTGCCTGCACCGCCTTGTTTCTTCCATAGAAAGAAGTAAAAAAGACAGCATCCGCTTTCAAGGATACTTCCCTTGCAAACAAACCGGACAGCAGATATCCCAGAATCATTACCATGATCATCTGCACAGTCGGCGCGATTTCAAAAAGCTGCGTCCAGCCGCGATGAAATTCATAGTACAGCGGCGTCTCCAGTTTCTGATACTGCGCAAGTAGAAATTCTTTTTCCATTTTGTTAAAGCGGTCTTTTGCCGCCGTATCAAGCCATTCCTGCAGCTGTTTGATACGATTCTCATAAAAATGCGGCATATCAGCCGCCGTCAAACGATTCACTACATAATAATCATAGTCCTGAAAACCGCAGTAAGCGCGAATCAGCAGATAATAAATATCTCGATATCCCTGTGTCCATCCAAATGCCTTGTTGCTTTCCCGCATATTTGTTGAATTCCATTCCTCTGTCTGGCTGATCCGCTGGTGTTCTTCCAGCACTTTCGTCAGTTTTTCTGTCGTCAGTTCCCCTTCCCACCTGGCAACTTCCGTTTTCAGCTTGCGTATTGCCGACGGACCAACCTCTTCTTTCCCCTGTTCATTCACATAGGCAACATTCCGCATTGCTCCGAACCCGCAAAAAAGCACCAACAATCCCAACAGAAAAAGCGCAATCCTACTTCCGGTCCGGGAAAGAATCTTTTTTATTTCATACTTTACCATCTCTGTACTCCTCTCCTTCTTCTCTTGTCTCAAAATAGTATAAAAATGCGTCCTCCAGCGTTAGTGTATCCTCCTGTGCCATCGGCGTAGGAGCCTGCGATGAAAGAATGCGAAGCTCTGTATAATCCGCCGCGTTCTTAATGTTCACCACCTGGTACCGACGCATATATCGTTCCGCTTCCGCGCCAGATACCTGCACCTTCCATACTCTTGTCGGAACAGCGTCAATCACCTCATACGCCGTTCCGGAATGCAAAATTTTCCCGTCCTTCATCAGCAGAATTTCATTCGCAATATATTCAATATCCGAAACAATATGTGTGGAAAGCAGCACCAGCCGCTCCGCCGCCAGTTCGCTGATCAGATTTCGAAATCGAATGCGCTCATTCGGGTCAAGCCCGGCTGTCGGTTCATCTAGAATCAGTATTTTCGGATTATTCAGCATTGCCTGCGCGATCCCCACGCGCCGTTTCATACCGCCCGAGAGCTTCTTCATCTTCTTAGCTGCCGCTTTTTCCATTCCCACCTGCCGCAGCAGATCTCTCACTCTTTTTTTTGCCGCTGCCGGACGGATTCCTTTAATAGAAGCAATATACAGCAAATAATCCCTTACCGAAAATTCCGGATAATATCCAAATTCCTGCGGCAGATACCCCAAAAGCCTTCGATATTCTCCATCCATAGAAAAAATATCTTTTCCATCCAGCAAAATCTGCCCTTTTGTCGGCCGCAGCAACGTACAGAGCATCCTCATCAAAGTCGTTTTTCCCGCTCCGTTTACTCCCAGCAATCCATACACACCGTGGTGCATCGTATATGTCACTCCGTCAACCGCAGCAAATTTTTCTCTGTCCTGTTCAAATTCTTTTGTTACATTCACAAGCGTTAATTCCATATCTGTATTCCCTCCCAACAGTTCTCACAATTATGCAATGTCCGGTACACAGCCATCCCCAAACATACGATCGTTACACTTAAAATACCAATCCAGACCGGCAGGCTGATCAAGTCGTACACCCTTCTGTTCAGTATTACCATCAACCAGATCAGGCTCCAAACCAGGCAAATGGCAATCGCAGCTGTCTCTCCAAAATGTCTTCTGCTGCCAAGAGACCAAAAACAGATACATGCCGTCACACAGCTCGGCACCAGACACTGTGCAATCAGTTCCTCCGCCGATACCTGAAAAGCAACGGTCGAAACACTGCAGAAAATGCTGAACAGCAAGACATCCACTGCCGTAAAAATTAATATTCGAGCCGCGTAAATCTGCTTTAAGGTATAATAAGAAGCACTTTCCACTTCCATCGACTGACTGCTGCGATTTTTCCACAATTCCGGAATAATCAAGATTACAAATAGTACAGAAAAGACCCCCATCTCCCTGCGGATGCTTAAATAGTTTCCCGCAACGGCAATCCACTGCAGCATCCCCGCCATCAAAAGGAATTGCAATACCCACCAGCGTTTGCGGATATAATAAAACTGGCTTTTCAGAAACTCCGGATATGACATGATATTCTGCTGCTTTTCCGCTACTATTTCCTGTGCCCGCTCTGCCACCCGTAAAAGCTGTTCCTCCCCGATGGTAATCGTCTGCTGTTCTTTATAACGATACAATTTTTCCTCTATCTTCATGCCTCTTCCTCCTCTCCAAGCAGCTTTTCTAAAAGCTCTTTTGCCCGCCTAAGACGGTATTTCACTAACGGCAAGCCAATTCTCAACAGTGCGGCAATCTCCTTTCCTTTTAGTTCCTGAAAATAATACAAAATTATAATCTCCCGAAATTCCTCCGGCAGCTGCCGCAGGGCCCATTCCACTTGTATTTTTTCATCCATCTGCCCCGTTCGGTCATCCGGTAATTCTATCAATTCCTCTACCGGAATTTCCGCCTTCTTCCGTCCCTGATCACGGCACAAATTACCGGCAATCGTATATAAATAATTTTTTGCCTTTCCCTGATGACGATATTGGGGCAGCGCGGCAAAAAATTTTGCGAATGTTTCCTGTGCCAGATCCTGCGCATAATCACTGTCAAAGCATCGATAACCGCAATATTGTAAAATAACCGGATAATATTTCCGCACAAACATTTCAATCGCACGCTCATCGCCCTGCTTCATTTTTCGTATTAAAAGAAAATCCGCATCCATAAGCCCCTCCTCGTATCTGCTTATCTGTAAAGTATAACGTTGTTAATTGTAAAAAAGATAGTTTCTCTTTGAAATTTTTTAATTCTTCCTATAAAAAAAGATGCCTCGCAGACGAATCATCTGCGAAGGCATCTTTTCTTTTATCTGTAATTTTTCTGCATTTAATCTCTCATTTTAAATCCAGTTCTACCGGACAGTGATCCGAACCCATCACCTCTGTGAGAATTTTGGCATCCGTCAAACGGTCTTTCAGCACTTCAGATACACAGAAATAATCGATACGCCACCCCGCATTTTTTGCTCTGGCGCTGAATCGGTACGACCACCAAGAATAAATTCCCTCCTGATCCGGATAAAAATAACGGAAGGTATCAATAAATCCGGCCTGCAGAAGATTAGAAAACTTTCCACGTTCTTCATCTGTAAATCCGGCATTTTTACGGTTTGTTTTCGGATTTTTCAGATCGATTTCTCTATGTGCCACATTCAGGTCTCCACAAAAAATTACCGGCTTTTTCTCCTCCAGCTTTTTCAGGTACGCCAGAAAATCATCTTCCCACTGCATTCGATACGGCAGACGCGCCAGTTCATTTTGTGAATTTGGCGTATACACTGTAATAAAATAGAAATCCTCAAACTCCAATGTGATTACGCGTCCTTCCTGATCATGCTCCTCTATACCAATCCCATGCGCAACCGAAAGCGGTTCTTCTTTCGTAAAAATTGCGGTTCCCGAATATCCCTTTTTCTTTGCATAGTTCCAGTACTGATAATAGCCCGGTGTATCCAGTTCTAACTGTCCTTCCTGCATCTTGGATTCTTGGATGCAGAAAATGTCCGCATCCGTCTCCTGAAAAAACTCCATGAATCCTTTCTGAACACAGGCACGCAGCCCATTTACGTTCCAGGATATAAATTTCATTCTCATTTCCTCCGTTTTAATTTCATTTTTCTAACGCCCAAATTTGTTTATCTCTCCGAAAATACAAGCACACACCAATTCCTGCAAAGGCAGTCACGAAAAACAGCAGCGCCGCTCCGGACCCTTTGCCGCTGCCGAATACTTTTACTAACAGACTATCCGCGCTCTGGCTTGCCATAATCGGTTCAAATATCTGATCGACCAAAAAACCTCCCAGAAAATATCCGACCGGAATTGTAAAAAACTGAAATGAATTCCGTACCGAATAAATACGTCCCTGCATTTCCTCCGGCACACGCAGCCGCATAACAGCGTCAAGATTCGTATTCATCAATGGAATCAAAATCCATCCCAGAAAACCGCCAATACACCAAATCAGCGGTTCCCTGCCAAGCGCCAACATAAAATTCTCAAAGCTCATCGAAAACAATAAACTATTGCAAATCACACGTACGCGGCTCTTCGGCGTTTTAGCAAGGGCGGCAAGCAAGCTTCCAGCAAGCGTCGAACAGCCAACAACCGCATTCACCAGACCCATAACCTGCTCACTGCCGCCCTCTCTGGAGAGAAGCATTGCCGGAAATGCCGCATTATAAATAGATGCCACCAGATTGATCGATGCCAAAAACAAAATCAGCTTGAAAATACCTCGTTCTTTTTGCAGCCATCCGATTCCTTGTTTTACCGATACCAACAACTTCTCTTTTTTCTCTGACTGCTTTTCCCCTTCCGGAATCCGGATTACAAATGCCAACATCAGAAACGCTGCTGCAAACGTAAATAAATCAATGCCGATAATTGCATCCATTCCGGCAATTCCATAAACAGCCGTCGCAATCATTGGCGCTAGAATGGAATTCAGAGAACTCGAAAAATATTTCAAACCTCCCACTTTTTGATAATACTTCTTCGGCAGGATACGCGTCACCGCCACCTCTGTAGCCGGCTGCTGCACCGTATTCATCAGACCGTTTATCATATTGATCAAATATAGATGCCAAATTTTTAAGGAATCTGTCTTTAATAGAAGCAGCATCACTATGGTTGTACCTGCCGCTGCTGCGTCACAGACCAGCATCGTCACTTTCTTATTCCATCGGTCGCTGAATGCCCCGGCAAAAATGCTGCATATTACATACGGCGTATAGGAACATACCATCAGCATCGCTGTCAAAAGCGCAGATCCTTCTTGTGTATATGACCACAAAACCAACGCATAACTCGTCAACGCACTCCCAAGACCGGAAAATGCCTGTGTTATCCAAAGAAGTAAAAAGCTTCTCATTTCATAAATTGTTTTTTTATAATTTTTCATAAGACTTTGCTCCTTATCACTCAAATTTTAAGGGACTTTCTTCCCTTTCTCTTTTTGATACGCAAAGTCTCCAGGCAGTAATTTTACTCCATGCAATCCTGCTCTAAAAGACTTTGCATGGAGTTGCTGCAATGCATAATTTCATGTTCTTTCTCCTGTCATTTTCTCTGTTCTTTCATCTTAACATGTTTTTTAATAAATTTCAGCTTTTTCTTTCTCCATCTGTGTTTATAAACGAACTGATCAGGATATTCTCTTTCATGATTGACACTGCAGTATGTCTATGCTATAATGAACATCGTTCATATTGAGGTGATAAAATGAATACAGTTGTAACCTCAAAAGAGGAAATTTTAAAAACCAGCCGAATCCTGATTCAGCAGCAGGGTTGGTCCGCTGTCAGCATTCGCTCTGTCGCGGCAGCCTGTGATGTATCGGTAGGTACGATTTACAATTATTTTAAATCTAAAACAGCTCTTGTCAGCGCCACAGTAGAAAGTGTCTGGGGTGAAATTTTTCATCATCCAGAATCTGAGCCTGTATTTCATGACACTCTTGCCTGTATTACTTGGATATACGGACGAATGGAATACGGCTGCAAGCAATATCCTGGATTTTTTACTCTCCATTCCCTTGTTTTCATGCGAGAAGATAAATCCGACGGAAAACAAAAAATGCAGCAAACCTGGCAGCATATTTTAGATGGCTTATGTTCTGTTTTAGTGCAGGATTCCAGGATTCGACCGGACGCCTTTACTGCACAATTTACAGTGGAAAAATTTGCAAACGTTTTATTTTCCCTGATATTGTCAGCTTTACTGCGGCAGGATTATGATCCCACCGCCGTACTGGAAACCGTCCGAAGAACTCTCTATTGAAATTCCCACGTTTCGTGGGAATTCTTTATCCAGTAAATTGAACACTGTTCATTATTATTTGTCAGTAACTATAGCGAAGCGGTATTTACCGCCGCCATAGTTCAAAATAAACATAAAGGAGAATAACATTATGCAAGCAATTGTAGAAACCCTATTTGATGCAGTCTATCTGATTTCTGTCATCACTATCGGAATCATGATGATCCGCGGCAGCAAGAAAGGAAGCCAATTCCGCCTATTTGGCTGGATGGCAGTCGTATTAGGCGCAGGCGATGCATTCCATCTGGTTCCCCGCGCTCTTGCGCTGTGTACCATCGGTCTGGAAAACTATACCGTTCCCCTTGGTCTTGGAAAGTGGATTACTTCTGTAACAATGACACTTTTTTATGTACTGCTCTACTATGTCTGGCGGAAACGCTATCAGATTAAAGAACAAAACGTTCTTACCGCCGCTGTATATGTTCTGGCCGGTGTACGAATTTTACTGTGCATGATGCCTCAGAACCAATGGCTCAGCGCCGAAGCGCCGCTCTCATGGGGCATCTACCGCAACATTCCTTTTGCTCTGCTTGGTCTTCTGATTATCATCCTGTTCTACAGCAGTGCAAAAAAACACAAAGATAAAGCCTTCCGATGGATGTGGCTGACCATCGTCTTAAGCTTTGGTTTCTACCTTCCGGTAGTACTCTGGGCAGATGCTGTTCCTCTGATTGGAATGCTGATGATACCAAAAACCTGTGCATATGTGTGGACCGTACTCATTGGTTACTTTGCCATGAAACAAGAATGTAAATAAGGGAGGAATCACGATGAAACGCTATATCAATACTGCGCTGCTGTACGCCGTTCTCGCAATGATCGGCGGCGTCTTCTACCGCGAATTTACAAAATTCAACAGCTTTACTGCTCAAACCACTCTTTCCGTTGTTCATACTCATTATTTTGTTCTGGGTATGGTATTTTTCCTGCTGCTGCAGATCAAACGCAGTGTTTCGGCAGTGCAGCGTTAATCTACATGCTTCCAACATTTGTATAAAAAAACTGAGGGGATCGCAAAATCTGATTTAATTAAGCGATTCCCTCTTTCCTTTTTAAAACAAAACGGCGTTCTGCTTTTGTTTTTCACTATAAAGTTTCTATCAATTCCAAAAACTCCGGTTCTTCCCGCAAAAATTCCAGTTCATCTGATTCCTGAAAAAATGTCCTGGTCATATTCAAAAGCCAGGCATGTTCCTCCTGTGGTTTGAATTTCATATGCTCGTACAAATTTGAATCCGCACGGAAATCACGAATCCCCGCGAGCATTTCCTTTAACAGCGTAAGCGCCTTTTCCCGATCCTTTTGCTCAACAGCTATCATAAATTCCGCGTTTCGTTTTACATAACTGTTCAACCCCAGTTTTTCAGCAATATCTCCGGACAGTTCTGCAAAAAACTGAGCCCGTTCAAAATCTTTTTCTTCAGATTTTATACAACATAAAATATCCAGACTGCTCACTAAATTTGTCGCATTCTGATACAGTATCTGCTCCCGAATCTCATACGTTTTTTCCCGATCTCCCTGCGCTTCATACAGATTTGCATGCAACAGACGTACATCGATTCCCGGCGCTTTGAATTGCTTCAGCAATTCTTCTGCCTTTGAAAATTTTTTCTTCTTTAAAGCATCCTGAAACAATGTCACTGCCGCCGCTTCCGCAATCTGTACACTGCCGGTCTGCATCACGGAATCAAGCCATGCCAAAATTTGTTTCCCGCACTTTTCCTGTACCGCCTCTGTTTGAAGTTCCAAATATAAATAAAGAACCTGTGCCAGTGAATACATCAACATACTGCAACTCGGATATTCGCGGATTTGTTTTTCCGCTTCACGGTAAGCTGCTTCGTATCCATTTTTCTGAATATTTTCTGTCAGTTCTTTTGTAAGACGTTCCACTTCCGTATCTGTCAGTTCCTCACGAAATGACAGCAGGGTATCCACATCCGTTCCCAGAATCCTCGCCAACGGAGCCAGCAGGGTAATATCTGGATAACACGTTTCACTCTCCCATTTGGTAACTGCTGTGGACGTCACCCCAAGGTAATTGGCTACCTCTTCCTGCGTAAGATTTTTCTGTTTTCGATACTGACGTATCGTTTTTCCAATCTTCATATATTTACTCCCTTGTCCATATATTTACAAAGGCCTTTGCTGCTTTCAGCATAACAAAAGCCCATAAAAAATACAACTGATGTGTACTCAGTTTTTATTCAGGAAACATGAATAACAGGAAGATTTGGCAGCTGACAACGGCCCTCTCTGCTTTTATGCTTTCGCCGCAAACTCTCATTTCGTAAATGTAATCTTTATTTCTTCCTCAAAGCCTCCGCTCAAATGTACTTCCCCATCTTCTGTAATAAAAATAGCCTGCACATCCGGCAAACTCTCCACAAGTTCCATCCCTCCTTCCAGGCCAAGGGCAAAACAGGAAGTGCTCAGACCATCGCCGTCCACGGATTCATCCGAAATAATTGTCACAGACACCAGATTGTTTTCATACGGATATCCATCCTTCGGATTTAAGATATGATGATAGAATACACCGTTTTTTTCAAAGAAACGTTCATAAATGCCGGATGATACCACAGATTTATCGGCAATCTCTACCACGGCAATCTGCTCCTGTCGGTCTGCAAACGGTCTTTGAATGCCAATACGAAACGGTTCGCCGTCCGTACGGCTGCCAATGCACAAAATATTTCCGCCAAGATCTATAATAGCGCTTTTTACGCCTTTGGAAACTAAAAATTCTTTTATCTGATCAGCAATATAGCCCTTCGCAATCGCGCCAAGTTCCAGCGCCATTCCCTCTTTTTCAAAAAAAAGCTGTTTCCCTGACAAAGATACCTTTTTATAATTTACCAGCGCCTTTGCCAGGTCAAGCTCCCTCTGCGCCGGAACAATCTTATGACCGGAGGTAAAATCCCACAGGGAAGACACCGGTTCAATCGTAATATCAAACGCTCCGCCGGAAAGCTCACTGTAAGCCAGCCCTTCCGCGATTAATTCCGCCATTGCATCAGAGACGCTGTAAGCTTCTCCCTCTTTTGAGAGCTGTCCGTGATTCAACTGATATAGTTCGCTCGTCTTTGCTGTGCGGCTGAAAATCTGTTCATACGTATCGCACAAAGCAAGCGCTTCTTCCAAAAGTTCACGATCCTGCGAATCATAAATCGTAATCTGTACAACCGTATTTAACTTTAAAGCAGTCGCTGTAATAGGCTCCTTTGGCTGACGTTTCTGATAAAAGAAAGCAAATATTACAATAGCGATCAATAAAGCAGCGCCCATATATAGGACTGTCTGTTTTTTTTCTGTCATGAAATACCTCCGTATGTTATCTCTGGATATTATAGTAGCATATTGTGGGCGGGTTGGCTAGATGGCGCGTTGCGCCTTCAAAGTCAAACAAAAAAGAGACTCTTTGCATAAATGCAAGAGCCTCTTTTTTGTTTGACTTCTCAATCTGCCTATTTAGACTATTTCAGTGTAATTTTAGCGCCTTCTGCTTCAAGTTTTGCTTTGATATCTTCAGCTTCAGCTTTAGATGCACCTTCTTTAACTACCTTCGGAGCACCGTCAACTACTTCTTTTGCTTCTTTCAGGCCAAGACCTGTCAGCTCACGAACAACTTTGATAACTTTAACTTTGTTCGGGCCTACTTCTGTAAGTTCTACATCGAACTCATCTTTTTCTTCTGCTGCTTCTGCTGCGCCGCCTGCTGCTGCTACAACAACACCTGCTGCTGCAGATACACCAAATTCTTCTTCACATGCTTTTACCAGTTCATTCAGCTCTAATACGCTAAGCTCTTTGATAGCTTCAATAAATTCAGCTGTAGTTAATTTTGCCATTTTATTTTCCTCCATTATAAAATTTGATTTTCTTAGCCTGCTTGTTTCAGACTATTTACGCCACCTGTAAAAAGTGGATTACGCTTCTTTCTCTGCGATCTGTTTGATAACACGTGCAAAGTTTGCAATCGGGGACTGCATGCTTCCAAGAAGTCTTCCAAGAAGTACTTCTCTTGACGGAACATCTGCCAGCGCCTGAATGCCTTTTTCATCATAATATCCGCCTTCCACTACACCAGCAACAAGTTTCAGTGCCGGAACAGTTTTTGCGTATTTTGCGATGATTCTGATCGAAGCTGTTGCATCGTTTTTGCAGATAGCAACTGCATTCGGGCCATCCAGATGTTTGGTCAGCGGCTCGCAGTCAGTACCAGTAAATGCAAAGTTCATCATTGTGTTTTTGTATACTTTGTATACAACACCTGCTTCTCTCAGCTCTTTACGAAGAGCAGTATCCTGCTCAACATTGATTCCGCTGTAAGTAACCAGAACAACAGACTGTGCGTCTTTAATGTGTTCGCTGATTTCTTCCACGATCGGTTTCTTCAGTTCTACTTTCGCCATGAAATGGTGCACCTCCTTATTAGTTTGTGTACCGCCGTACGAAAATCTTCAGAAAAAAACCTCTCTGCATGACAGAGAGGTACATAAATCATTTCTTTCGGAAATTCTTTACTCCTCGGCAGGCGTTTTCACCTTATGCCTTACGGCACCTGCTGTCTTCGGCAGTTCTTAAATAAAATAGCACAGACAGCCTTTGTTGTCAAGTACAAATATTCATTATTCGCAAATAACGTTACTGAAAACAAAAGATAAATAAAAAGCTGCTGCCAACGCGGCAACAGCTTTTTTATCTTTTGTACTTCGATATTGTATTTTATCTCGTATCTATTCTATATTTTGGTTTTTATTTTCGTCAATTGAACGGAATAACCGGATTCTATTTTTATCCTGCTTTATAAAATCTAAATACAAAACATTTTTTATATCTAAATTCTATGTCGGTAGAAATCTATACGTGAAATATTTTACATCTCCCTTGATAAAATCTTCACTGATTTTCATTCGATATGAGATGCAGACGTCCTATACTCTGTAATCCGATGAATGTATTCCGGTTATTTTTTAATTTTCATAAATGCTATCGGTTCAGATATAAAGGTTTTCTCCGCAGGATACATCTGCTCTACCCATCTCATATGAAGTTTGAAAAAATGGTTCTGTGTCCATTGGATTACCCTCCTTTTCTTTTATTCAAATACGATTTCAAATCTTTCATAATAAACTTTCTCGTCATCTATTATATTTGTTTGAAAATGTATTTGTTTTGTTTGATGATGTTATATTAACATAAGCCCTTGTATTTGTCAATACTATTCCAGAATTATTTTTAATTTTTTTCTTTTTAATATTTTTATTTTTCTGAAAACAGTTATTTTTTGAAATTATATATTTTTTTCTGAAAATATATGATTTTATACAAAAACCCCTGGTCAACGCTTTTTCGTTGTTCCAAGGGTTTTGTAAGGCATTTAAATCATAATGTATTTTAACAAGAACAATACTGCCAGTACATACATGATGACACTGATTTTTTTATCTTTTGCTTTTCCGCTGATCACGTTTACTAGCACATAAGAAATGATTCCAAGAGAAATACCTTCTGAAATACTGTACATAAACGGCATAGCGATAATACAGATAAAGCATGGAATTGCTTCTGTGAAATCGTTGAAATCAATCTTTGTGATCGATGTCATCATCAGAAATCCTACTACTACCAGCGCCGGCGCTGTCGCAAAGGACGGAATCGCCAGGAAAATCGGTGACAGGAACAGAGAAACTCCAAACAGAAGAGCTGCCACAATACTGGTCAGACCGGTACGTCCGCCTTCCGCTACACCAGAAGCACTCTCTACAAATGTTGTAGTGGTAGATGTTCCAAGTACCGCGCCGACGGAAGTACCAACCGCATCCGCCATCAGCGCGCCTTTAATCTTCGGTAGTTTGCCGTCTTTATCAAGAAGATCTGCTTTAGATGCTACACCGATCAGCGTTCCCAGTGTATCAAACATATCTACAAACAGGAACGCAAACATAATAACGGCAAAGTCCAGTGTAAATACTTTGGAAAAATCCATATGCATAAAAGTCGGCGCCAGACTCGGAATCGAAATTCCTGCTGAAAAATCCGGCAGCAGACTATAAAATCCAGCTTCCGGAGCCGGCTTGTAAAGTCCGATAAACTGGCAGATGATTCCCAGTCCCCAGGTAATCAAGATTCCCCAGAGAATATTTCCTTTTACTTTTTTCACAAGCAGCACTGCGGTAATCAGAATACCGATAAATGCCAACAGTACAGTAATCCCTTCTGTACTGAACGTGCCCTGTGCCAGTGAACCTTTAAATGAAAAAATTCCCACCAGAGTCGCACTGTCCACAACAATCTTTGCATTCTGCAGACCGATAAACGCGATAAACAGTCCAATTCCAACAGAAACAGCGTGTTTCAGATTCATCGGGATCGCATTAAAAATCGCTTCCCTCACATTGGTCAGCGACAGCACAATAAATACAAGACCTTCAATAAATACAGCTGCCAGCGCCATCTGCCAGGTATATCCCATACCAATTACAACGGTATACGCAAAATACGCGTTCAGCCCCATACCCGGCGCCAATACAAACGGATAATTTGACCAAAGCGCCATCAGACATGTTGCAATGAAAGACGCCAGTGCTGTTGCGGTAAATACCGCGCCGCGATCCATCCCGGCTTCCGCCAGAATATTCGGATTCACCGCCAAGATGTAAGCCATTGTCATAAACGTTGTTATGCCGGCAATTATCTCTGTGCGGACGTCCGTCTTTTGTTCTTTCAGGTGAAATAGTTTCTCTAACATAGTACCTCCTGCCTCCACTCTTCTTACTATTGAGCTAAATAGTATAAATATATTTTCTCTGGTGCAATACTGAATATATTCAGACACCAATACCCATTATATCGAAATTTCCAGTAAATGCAACCATAATAAACAAAACCTGTCCAAAACTCAGACAAGCCCTGTTTATTTAAAAATTTCTAAGATAAAATTCCAAGAGCCGCTGCAATTACCTGCGCCTGCACTCTTGCCAAATAATCATTCGGATGATTCAGCCAGTTGCCGGTCAGATCAATATAACGCTTTTTCTTCTGCAGTTCTTTTTGCACAGACTGCACATCTGCCAGCGCGATTCCCTGACCGCACAATCCCGAAAGCGCTTCTGCGTATTCTCCCTGATAAGCATCAAAGTAAAACGGAGCCGTGTGCGCCAATTCATTCGGCAGTGTTGTCGCCACAAACAAAAATTCTGTTTCCGGACTGCTCTTCCGAATTTCCTGTATAATCATTTCCGTTTTTTTCGCAAATTCATTTCCCGGGCATCGATCATTCATCCCAAATCCCAGAATTACCAGATCCGGCTGATAGACCGCTGTCCGTTTCTGTGCATGAGCAATCGCCCATTCGCTGTCCACGCCTCCAACTGAAACATTGTGCATAGTAACCGGACTATTCCACTTTTGCCGCATCTGCTTTAAAATCAGTTCCGGCCAAATTGGCTGCCCCGGTTTCTGTCCATACATTCCGCTGCAGTCCCATCCGCACGAAATACTGTCTCCATATAAAACGATTCGGATCGGTTCCCGCTCCGCCAGTTTCTTTCTCAGACGCGGCAGCCCTGCAAGTTTGCTTTCCGGCATGAAACCCTGCCAGGTTTCTGTTGTCTGATAGGTAACGGCTATTACCCATTTTGTAATTTTCTCCGGATGTCCAAGCGCTGTCAAATTCAGATAACGCTCATCTGTCGTTTTCAGAGGTCCGAAGTCCAATTCCGGCATTTCCTTTTTCTGTGCTTTTAACGCTTCTTCTTCCGTTGAATAAAAGAACGTTTCCCATCCGGTGCAGGGAATCCGGCTGCCTGCAGCGCGTACCAGATATCCATCCTGAATCTCGTAATCCCGCCCCTCTTCATATTGCATGGTGCGGTCGTAACTCTCCACTTTCAAAATACGTTCCGGCTTATATAGAAATGGTACTTTACATGTACCGTCTGCTTCTTCTATCATAGCAAAAGTTTCTGCATACTGTGTCCGCGCCTTCCAAACAGGATCCAGCATCGTTCCGAGCTCTTCTGCTGTACCATTCTTCAGACTCTCACAAATCTTCTCCATCATATCTTTCTGCATCTGTGTCAGCTGTAAAATTTTTGCTTTCGGTCCCTGGTTTTCAAACACCATTTCACATGGATGCTCCTGTGTGTAAGTTTCCCAGCGTTCCATCTCTGTTCCGTCTGCGTCCTGCCCGTTCGGATCTCCCGTCTTAATAAAATTGCTCCAGTAATTGCACATTTGCCTTGCCAGGTCATAATGATGTCCCACAAACGGTCTCCAGCATTTTGCTAAAGTTTCAAAGAAAAACCACAGATCAACGGAATGGAAGGTGCCTGGCTGATCCCATCCCGGAATATCCGCATCAAATTTATAATAATAATTTGCCTTGCCGCTTACCTGAGAGCGTTTTCCAAAAACGCTTTTAATGGTATACTCAATGCCGTTTTCTTTTGCAAATGCCGAATCATCCTCCGGATCCTTTTTCAACAGCCCCGGAAATTCATCCTGCGTATTTCCCGCCATCACATCGACATCCACACATTTTCCCTCCGCAAACAGCTGTAAGGGATCTCCAACACAAAAACAGTCATCCTGCACAGTTCCCATTCTCGGATTATTCTTTGCAAACTCCGCATATTTGTCACGTATATAAAACGCATCCAGTTTTCTGGCTTCTTCCAGACTTTCCACTCCCAGAAAATCAAAGAAATTCTGCCCGTTCCACTCGGCCTCTAAAAGCGGCTGCGGTTTTCCGAACCCCTTCACGTCATATGGATTACGAATCATCGCGCTCATAATCACCGCACGTTGAAATAAACCCTGATTCCCCGGACAGGCCATCTGACTCAGTACGCTTCCGCCGCCCGCAGACTGTCCGGCAATTGTAATATTCTGCGGATCACCGCCAAAAGCCGCAATGTTGCGGATCACCCACTGAAGTCCCGCCTGCTGATCCAGATTTCCAAAGTTTGCCGGGGCATCCGGCTGTTCTTTGGTCAACTGCGGATGTGCCAGAAATCCGAATACATTGATCCGATAATTTACTGATACCACTACCACGCCGCGGCGCGCCAAACGTTCTCCGTCAAATTCCATCTCCGACGGATAGCCCCACTGCAATGCTCCGCCAAAATACCAGATGAGAACCGGCAGCTTTTCCTGATCTGATTTTGCGTTTGTCCAAATATTCAAATACAGGCAATCTTCATTCATAGGTGTTTCCGGATCTACATGCCATTCCCGGCAATAAATATCCGTTCCAAGCCCTGGCGTATCCTGTACGGAAATCGGCGCAAATCTGGAAGCATCCCGGATTCCTTCCCAATTTTCACATGGCTGAGGCGCTCTCCACCTATTTTCTCCCACCGGCGGGGCCGCGAACGGTACCCCGCGAAATACCGTAATCCGCGGATCTGCCGCCTCGATACCGCGCACCAAACCATTTTCTGTTTTTACAACTCGTAACATTCCTTTTCCCCCTAATCTCTTTGCATCACGCGATCATAACAATATCCTCTGTCGCCTCCATCACAAACCGGTTTCAATTCAAAATAAATAACGCCGTGCTCTTTTACAGAAAGCTGTACGTTCAACATCTCTCCCTGTGCTGTCGCTTCCGGTGCCACACGCGTACTTGCGACAAACGGTCTTGCTGCCTCTCTTAACAACTGTTTCTGTTCCGACATCAGATGTTTCGGCTCACCCAGGTCATGCCAGAGCTTCAGCGGATTACAAGTCTTTTCATCCACGGTTTTCGTCAGCAGTACATACGGCTGATTTTCGCCGGGCAGCGCAAAAGAAAGTTCCAATTCTCTTCCCGTACGCTCTCTGCTGCAGTTCCATACAACACCGCGGTAACTGCCATCTTGCTGCCGCACGATCACAGCGTCTTCCGAACGATGCACACAGCTTCCGGTCAGCTGTTTATAAAACTGAAACGTCCAAAATGTCGGTTTTGGAATACAACCGTTTGCCACCAGACCAAATCCTCCGTGGAACGGCGCATGCGGTACGCCAAATTCCTCAAAAATATCTCCGAAGGTCCAGTAGGAATAGGATTCGTTGACATCTCCCAATCTGGAAAGCTGCTGCGCGATATACGCCGCGTTCTGATTTGTATCATGCAGCGGGCAGTTTGGCACATAGGAAGTATTAAATTCTGTGATATGAATCTGCATCCCACGATATTCTGCAAAACTGTCTACAATATCTCTGGTTGTCTGAAGATTCGCAAACCCCATCTCTGCTTCTGACAGCGCCGCATATCCGTAATGGCCGTCCGTCTGCGGCACTTCCGTTGTATAATGATGGCGTGTCACAAAGTCAAACGGCAGATTCTTTTTCTGGCAGAATTCCAGAAAACAACGAATCCATCTTTCATCATCTACCCCGCAGATCGCCGGACCACCCACTCGGAAACGGCTGTCTACCTCTTTAATCGCATACAATGTTTTTTCAAACAGTACAAAATATTCTTCCATGTCCGCATCTTTCCAGAACCCCGGAAGATTCGGTTCATTCCATACTTCCAACGGCCAGGTAACTACCTCATCCGCACCATAACGTTCCATCAGGTGGCGCAGCGTCGCCTGTACCATATCACACCAGCTGTCATATGTCTTTGGCGGTGTCACATTTCCTTTCCAATAAAAAACTGTCTGGTCACCGGAAGCCATTTTCTGCGGCATAAATCCAAGCTCTAAAAATGGTTTTAAACCAACCTGACGGTAATTATCCATAACCAGATCCAGATAAGTAAAATTATATTCCGCCTGCGTATCTCCGTTTTCATCCGTATACTCCTGATAAATTCCCATATCGTCTGAAAACAGGCCGTGACCGCGAATATGTGAAAATCCGATTTCTCTTTGCACCAGCGCCAGCTGATCCATATATTCTTTCTGAAGCGCTAACCCCATTCGGCCCGTGCCGATACAGTAATCCACCTGATTGTGAAATCCTTTTATTTCTTCTCCGGTAATTTGGTATATTTTCTGTTCCATCTGTTTTGCCCTTTCTCTTCCTGCTGTTTTCTGACAAAACCAAATAGGTTCCATCCTAATTTTCAGTTTATCCATCTGCACTCTGAAAAGCAACCGACAAATTGCAGTACTTATCCATATAAATATGAAATTATTTCCTATTTAGAAATGTTCACCTGCATAAAAACATTTCGAAGATCCGGATTTACATCTCGTTCTTCTGACATATTAAATGTCGGTCTGCCCATGCGGTCAAAATGCACACGCCGGATACCGGTACAGCGGATATTCGCGTCAATTGCTTCCACTCCGTGATAGGCAATCATCAAATTTCCTTCCTCGTCCCGGAAAAAGGAATTATGTCCCGGACCATATTCACCGTCTACAGAATAATATGACATGACTGCCGTTATACTTTTTTCCCAACTTGTCAGATCTGATAAATCTGCGTCTTCTGATGCTGTCAGAAGTCCCAGCGCATAGGAATATCCGTTTGCTGCTCCTCCTGAATACGTAAGATAAATCATTCCATCTTTGACAAACGCATACGGACCTTCATTATTAATCGTTCCCTCTACGTTTTCCCATCCATACAGCGGTCTGGATAAAAGAACCGGTTCGCCAGCCAGACGCCACGGCTGTGCCTCGTCAGCACGCGCAATATACAGCATAGAGCCTGTATCAAGCGCCGTACCAATGTGTTCCCGGTAAGACCAGATCAGCCAGGAACCGCTCTTTACATTCAGATAAGTCATATCCAGACTGATTCCATTTGGAGCCAGCGGACTGCCATCTTTTCTGCAAACCCGTACCGGTGTCTCCCAGCTGTTTGGATCAATAATTTTACCGCCTTTTTTCAGCTTCATCATATGACACTGCGGAGCCCACACCTTGCCGCCAATTGCCAAAAGAATATAAAGCTCCCCGCCGATCTGATGAAATTCCGGCGCCCAGAAGGTTTGGACAAAATCTTTTTCTTCATCAAAATCCAGAATCAAATGCATTTCTACGTCTTTGGCAAACAATTCCGGTATCGTATCTGCTTCACGAACATAGATACCTACATTATCCGTATTGTCATTGGTTGAAATGTAATACCATTTCCCCTCCCAGCGAAGCAATACCGGATCTGCAAATCCTCTGGCAAGCGGAAACGGATACTTCTGCTGATGTACCTTTCCCGATACACGAACGGTCTGTTCTTTCGAAAAATCCAGATTTTCTGTTTCCCACTCTACACGTTTTTGTATACGTGAACCATCCGAATAAACAGCCTCTGCCTTAATATTTTGAAGTTCTTCCAAAGAAGAAACCGTCACCTCTTCCGGAACCTCCATTTTCACATTCTTTATTCTGCCCCAGCGTCTCATCCATTCTGGATACCATTCTGGTTCTGCTTCTGCAGTATCCTTAAAATCTTCCAGTGAAAGTTCTTCCGGAAAATCAATCTGCATAAATTCCAGAAAATCTTTCGTTTCCCAGCACAGAACATGCGGTTCTTTCTCTGCGCTTCCATCTTCCTCTGTCCGTTTTGCCGCAATAAGGTAAGCACCTTCCTCTGTTTTTAAAATTCCCGGATGCTCCAATCCTTTCGGACAGATTGTATTATTTTCACGAATACATCCTTTGGCAAATAAAATACCATAATTCTGATTCAGCGGCTCAAACCGAATACCGTCACAGCTGTATGCGAAATGCACACTGCGCGCCAGCCCGTCCGGATATATACCCGGGACTGCTTCCCGGGTATACGCTCTGATATATAATTTCTGCTCCATCTTCTTCTCCTTTTCTTACAAACGAATCGTCATTACACTGCAGGCCGGAAGTACAAAACGCAGCCCCCGGTCTGTCAATTCAAACTGATCAAACGTTTCTTCTTTAATCTTCTCTTCTTCTCCAAACTGGTTATATGCATTGACAGCCCCATGCAGTAAAACTCCTTCCGGATTCTGCGGCGTGCGCTCCGTCAAAAGTATTTCTACCTCACGTGCTTCTTTTAAAGATACATTTGCCAGGGTAACGGTCAGTCTGCCATTTTCATCTACAGAAACCGACTGATGTACGTCCGTCACCTGGTCTGCTTCTGTTCCCACCTTCGCAGTTCCGCACAAGCTGCTCTGCACCAGCTGCGCCCCTTGATGCGCCCGGAACATATGAAATACATAGTAGGTTGGTGTACGCACCATCTGATCTCCGTCTGTCAAAAGAACAGACTGCAGAACGTTGACAATCTGCGCAATACAGCCCATCCGCACACGATCACAATGTCGGTTAAAAATATTCAAAGTGACCGCTGCCACCAATGCGTCACGCATGGTATTCTGCTGAAACAGGAATCCCGGATTGGTTCCCGGTTCTACATCATGCCAACAGCCCCATTCATCCACCATCATGCCAATCTTCTTTTCCGGATCGAACCGATCCATAATTGCCGCATGTTTTTCAATCACCTGCTCAATTCCCAACGCTCTGGTCATCGTCGCATAAAAAGTCGCCTCATCAAAATCAGTTGCGCTTCCCTTATGCTCTCCCTTTTCTGAACCTGCATAGTAATGCAGGGATAAGCCGTCCATAAAGCCATGCGCCTGTGCTGGAGCCGGAGAGGCAAAGCAGGTTTCCAATACTTTTTCAGTCCAGTTGTAATCCAAAGAATCTGCTCCGCCGCATACTTTCAGAACCGGATGCTCTTTATCATAATTGCGGACATAGGTCTGATAATTACGATAAAGATCACCATAGTATTCCGGTCTCATATTGCCGCCGCAGCCCCAATTCTCATTGCCGACTCCGAAATAATCCAGTCTCCAGGGTTTTTCCTGTCCGTTTTTCTTTCGAAGATCTGCCATCGGAGAAATGCCGTCAAAGGTCATATATTCGACCCACTCACTCATTTCCTGCACACTGCCGCTTCCCACGTTGCCGCAGACATACGTCTTACAGCCGATTTGCCGGCATAATTCAAAAAATTCATGTGTTCCAAAACTGTTATCCTCCGTCACACCGCCCCAATGAGTATTTACCATTTTTTTTCGGTCTTCTTTCGGGCCGATTCCATCTTTCCAGTGATACTCATCGGCAAAACAGCCGCCCGGCCAGCGCAGCACCGGTACCTGAAGTTCTTTGAGCGCTTCCACAACATCCGTACGCATACCATTTACATTCGGAATATTAGAATCTTCTCCCACGTACATTCCCTCATAAATGCATCTTCCCAGATGTTCACTGAAATGTCCATAGACCTCCGGATAGATTTTTCCTTTTTTCTCATTTTCATTAATATATAATTTCATGCTTTCCCTCTTTTCTGTCAAATTCTCTTTTTTCTCGGATCAATAGAATACCATACCCCGCCTGTAAGTCCGGCGATTGGTCCCGGAATACGTTTTCCCTCTGTCCAGATCCCCATAAAGTCTGTCAATACTTCCATTTCCTGCTCCACTGCCATCACCTGTTCCGGAGCGGTCAGATAGTCTGACTTACCACAGACTCTCGGGGAAATCTGCGGAGCTGTATTGGCCTTTTCGCAGCGCAAAGTAAGGTTTTCCGTATCGACTTCCATCTCGAACCAGCCTTCCTGGCCTTTTTTATCAAATCCATAAAACTCCTGCCATGCTGCGAGATCCAGACAGACTTCCGGCGCCGGATAAAGCACTCGCAAATATCCTCCCGGCATCTTCACATACAAATTGCCCTGCGCCTCATTTTCTCTGGTCGGAAATTTAATCGCCGCTTCCCCACATTCATAGAAAATATTATTATAAATCTTTGCTTCTCGGGAAGTACCGCCTCTTCCAGCAGAGGTAATCCGGAAAGATACTGGTTTTGCAAAATATCCTGCTCCTCTGCAGCGTCCGATCAAATTATGTACAATATGCAGCCGGTCTGTACCCTCTCCGTATACTGCATAACCATTTACTACCGGATGCTCCTCCATCTTATACCAGCCGGTGGAACCCGGTTCCTGTGGAATATCACGCGGATCAAATCTGCCCTCCACATTCCAGAAAATATTATTATCAATCAAATTGATGCCGTCGCGGCTGCATTCAATAAAGATCGCTTCCCGCTGTTCTATCCCATCTAAAAACAAATTTCCGGTGATACGGTTGTTTTCATTGGCAACATCCATCCACAAATGATCCGCGCGCAGAGTCTTTGTGAAAATATTTCTTCGAATCAAACTATCCACACAGTTATGTACCTTAATACCGCCCGCTTCCCAGGATAATTCCATTTTCTGCCAGCCTGTACCGCTGATCAGATTATCTTCGATCAAAAGATGCGTTGCAAACATTCCGGCAATTCCGCACACCCCTACATCCCGGATTTCACATCCGCGTATCACAGTATGACCGATAATCTGATCCGCACAATAGGTATGATGCCAACACTCATTTCCAATATCAATCCCCACACCATTTGACCAATCAATCTTACAGTTTTCAATGATCCAATGATGTCCGCGGAAACAGGAAATGGCGCCGCGCTGCGGAACCGGCGCTCCTGTCGCCGCATGCGCGCAGGTAATACCTTTTACTATAATATAGGAAAGAAATGGTTTTTCCGGTGCGAAACACTGTTCCCGGCACGTTAATTCTATGATATGATCTGCCGGATTTTCATCATTTTTTAAACGGAAATGAATCGTCTGCCCGTTTGCCTCCACCCAGTAAGTATTGTCTTCCGTAGCCATCTGATAGTAAAGAGCAACCTGCTTTAACGGTTTTCCGTCACAAAACACCATGCCTCTGCGGTTCAGATATGTTGTCATATCTGTTTTTTCATACTCAATAAACAGACGGTCATGCAAAATGTTCACCGCACAAAACGGATTGTAACCTCTGAATTTATCGGGATCAATTTTCGTTTCCCAGATATGAATATTCTCTGACAATTCCCGTCCGGCATCGTCACGACGCAAATCCCAACCGATACTCTTCGTAAACTGCTCTGCTGTTTCCGAAGCCTTGATCACTACCTCTTCCTGGTTCCATGCCTCATAACAAATCATCGTATCCGCATCATCCCCGCCTCGGGCCGGACGGACACATTCCCGATATACACCACCGTGAATCCATACCCTGGTTCCCGGAAGCGCCCGGTCTGCCGCCGCCTGAATCGTGCGCAGCGGATGTTCCATGCTGCCATCGTTCTCATCATCTGCCTGCGGATGTTTCTGATCTACATGCAGCTCTTTCTTATAATGCTGTTCTTTCTCCCAAAACGCAAACCGTTCTCCCCCAGCTAATCGATCCGGCTCGTCGCCTTCCACCAGCCCAGGCACCCGAAGCACCGCCTCATGCGCTTCTTTGGGTTTATAATTCTTATGAAACAGCAGCGGGTAAGAACGTTCTTTGCGGAAACCGCTCAGCCAGCTTTCTTCATCCTGCAGACACCAGAATGTCACGCCCGTCACATTTGCTTTCCCTGTCTTTTTCGCCTCCGTCAGAATCCGGAAAAATTCCTGATAGCGCAATGCCAGGCGATGCATAGAAGCTTCTGAAGGATCCGCGTTATGAATATCGAGTTCCGTAATCTGTACTTGAATCCCAAGCGCACCATAGTTCCACAGCGCTTTCCGGTATCCCTCCGGCGTCGGCGCATCCATCGTCAGATGCGACTGCATTCCCATACCGTCCACCAGTCCTGCCTCCATCAGCGGTTCCAATACCAGTGAGCAGATTTTTTCCTGTTTCCATGTTGAAAACGTATCATAATCATTATAAAACAAGCTCACTCCCGGAGCTGCGTACTTCCTTGCAAAGGTAAAGGCCTGAAAAATATAATCCTCTCCAATGGTCTGATACCACAAGGATCTGCGAAGACCATTTTCCTCAATCGCTTCATTCACCACATCCCAGGCATAAATCAAATCCGGATATGTCTCCTGTACATAAGTGAGCACACTGCGGATATAACCTTCCATTCTTGCCAGCATTACCTCTCTGGATGCCAACGGTGCATCTTCTTCTGTGCGATACCCTTCTGCAAAAAACCAGCGCGGTGTCTGCGCATGCCACACAAGTGTATGTCCACGCATTTTCAGACCATTTTCCTGTGCAAAATCAAGTACCGGACGTACTTTCGAAAAATCAACGGCCGGTGTAAGGTTATATTTTTCCGGATCTGCAAGCATTTTTTTCCCATCCAATAAATGCTCCGGCTTCATATCATTCTCACAGGTCAGTGAATGGTACTGTTCTTTTATATATCGCCTTGCTGCCGGATTTTCAAAAGCAGCAAGCGGCGCAGCAGCACCGATTTTAAAATATGGTTCAAATACTGTTTTTAAACTCATATTTTCTCCTTTCTGATAGTAAAAGGGGAACAGCTCCTGCCGTTCCCCCATTCGGTTTTCATTGTTTACACAAAACTTTTTATTCAGCTGCCGCTTTTCTTGCTTCCACAACCGGCTGATATTTTGCGGTATCAAATTCTACCAGATCATTCCAGCCAAAGCCTTCCAGCTGTGTACACATATCATCCCAAAGCGCGTCAAATGCCGCTTCGTCTGCTGCAAAAACAGCCTGCCAGGAATTATCGCAAATAATCGTCTTACACTGGCTGCGGATCAGTCCAATATCGGTTGTATCGATATCCAGAATCATGTTTACGCTTGCAACCGGTTTCATCAGACCATTTTCTTCCATATATTTTACTTCGTTTTCTGCGCCAAATTTTTCAACCCATTCTTTTGTTGTCTTGGTATTATTCATTTCGATCGTAGAAGCCCAGAGATTCGTATCATACGGCTCGCCTGTCAGCGGGTTAGTATCTATACTCTGAACGATCCACTGGTTTACCTGATTATTTCCATCTGTCCAGTTTCCGCCGCCCTGTTCTTCCGGAATCATAATTTCTTTGGTAAAACGATCGATACCATCCTGAGTCAATGTATACGTACCGTCTTCATTTACCGTATAAACCATTCCTTCAATACCAGCATGCTGCATCACACATCCTTCCGGAGATGCCAGCCAGTCAAAGTATTCCAGAATACGCACTTTTGTCTCTTCATCCACATGCGCGCCAATACCGAATACACGTCCATCGCCGTAATAGAAATCAGATGTCTGGAACAGGTTCATATCCGCGATCGGAATACCCATATAGTTGCTGCCCTTTTCACCGATTTCCGGAGAGTTCGTAAAGCCATTCATCCAGTTATTCCAGGTCAGATATGTTCTCTTCTGTTTCATCTTATCGCAGGCAGAGCTCCAATCCTGTGTTGCGGAGTCCGGATCAATAATTCCTCTTTGATTTGCCTCAAATAAGAATTTCAGCATTTTGTAATAAGCGCCGTCTTTATCTGTCAGCGACGTGATCGTATTATCCGCGCCAATCAGAACCGATCCGTTTACTTCCTGTCCATACCATTTTGCCATCTGGTTTACATTATCCATAGAAGTATTATCCCAATCTTTCCAGAGTGTGATCGCATATGCCGGATCGCCCGCCTCATTGGTCGGATGCGCCTCCTGCATCTTCTGCAGTACATCCAGAAGATCCTCGGCTGTCTTCAGATCCGGAGCGCCCTGCTCGGAATAGTAATCCCACGGGATTCTCGGCATAACGCCTGCTGTCTCATTCATGTAAGCCGTCGGTCCGTTTAAATTCATCTCACACGGGATTGCATACACACCGCCCTCTTCACCAAGACTGGCATTAAACTGTTCGATCTGTTCCCAGTATTTCATCAGATTCGGATAATTCTGAATCTCTCCGCTGATATCGGCGATCAGTCCGACATCCACGCATTCAAGCATATCCGCGTTGTCCAAAACAACAATATCGCCCAGTTTTCCCGCTGCTGTTCTGGTCTGATACAGCGCTTCGCCATCACCGGATACCTGCGGTGCGATAATATTCAGGACAAGATTAAAATTATCTTTCAAAACTTTTCCAAACCATCCGGTCTGAAGTCCCTGATAGTTTGCTGCCTGGTCATACACTTCCAGTGTCAGTTCTTCATCATGGGATACTTCCGGCGCTTTTGCCTCTTCCGCAAACGCGGTAGAAACACTGCCGGCAACCATAGACGCTGTCAGAGCAGACGCCAATACTGTTGATACTACTTTCTTTTTCATGAGTAATCCTCCTTATAAAAATTTATTGCAACCGGAAAATACTGCTTCCGGTTATCATCCTGAGAGTTAACCTTTCACCGCGCCGATCATAATACCTTTTACAAAATATTTCTGGAAGAACGGATACACCATCATAATCGGGAGTACAACAATGACCGTGATCGTCATACGGATACTGGTCGCTGTCTGTGTGGTTGCCGCTGCTGCCGCCAGAGAACTGGAGCTGCTTGTATTTGCCAGCGCTGACAGTGAACTTGCCTGATTCAGATACTGATACAAAACGAACTGCAGCGGATAAAGTTTTGTATCTGTCACCAGAAGCAGCGTATCCTGGAACGCATTCCACTGGTTTACTGCCGCGAAAATGGCTACCGTCGCCATAATCGGCTTAATAACCGGAATCATTACCCGGAAAAATACAGTCAAAATACCTGCTCCGTCAATTTCCGCCGCTTCCTGCAGCTCCTTTGGAATCGACTCAACAAAGGTTTTCGTTAAGACAATGTGGAACGGCGATACGATGGCTGGAAGCACATACCCCCAGAAATTATTCGTCAGATGCAGGTTCTTCATGATCAGGAACCATGGGATAATACCTGCGTTAAAATACATCGTCGCGATAATCAGACGATACCATAATTTTCTGTGCCACATCTTAGTCTGTGTAAACATAAAGCCCAGAAATGCCGATGCGCCCACGGTACAAACCGTACCGATCACGGTACGCAGCACGGAAATCTTGGTTGCCTGAAACAATCCGTCGATCTGCAGCGCGCTGGCATAATTTTTCAGGTGAATACCCTCCGGCCAGAATAAAATCGCTCCGCGAGAGCTCAGGTCGTTTGCGCTGATGGTATTGATAAAGATGTAATAAAACGGATAGATACAAATCAGAGCGCACAGAGCAAATATTACATAACATATGACACTGACCATCCGGTCTTCGAAGCTCTGATGTATCTTTTTTGTTTTCTGCCTCTTGTTCATATTCTCTCCTTCCTCTGCTGTTACAGAAAGCTCTCTCCGCGTGTCGCCTTGGAAACTGCGTTTGCAACAACCAGAAGTACCAGACTGACTGCACTCTTAAGCATACTCAAAGCAACTGATACCGAATAACTTCCGCTTCCCATTGCCAGGTTGTATACATACAGATCCAGTACCTGAATACTTTCTTTGTTAAACGCGTTCTGGAATACATAATACTGTTCCATACCGTTTGACAGGAAATTTCCGATATTCATCATCAGAAGCACAAAGAATGTCGGCAGCAGGCTCGGAATCGTAATGTAACGGATACACTGCATTCTGGTCGCTCCATCCACCTTTGCCGCCTGAAACAGCTCGTCATCAATACTGGAGATTGCCGCAATATACATGATTGCCGCCCATCCGAGATTTTTCCACGTCAGCCACAGCCACTGAGTCAGCCATACATGTTCTGAAGACTGCAGAAACATGATTGGTTTTTCAATAATTCCCAGATTCATCAGCAACGTATTCATCATACCGCTGCTATTGAACAAACTAAATGCCACAGAATATACCAACACCCAGCTGATAAAGTTCGGCAGCGTTGTTACTGTCTGGATAAATTTACGAAACGGCACGCATTTAATCTCATTTAAGAAAACCGCAAAAATCATCGGCAGCCAGGAGGTTCCCAGCGTAAGCGCGCTCATCGCAAATGTATTTTTCAGTACCTGCAGCAGTTGCTGCACTTTGATTGGATTTTCCACTAATGACTTAAACCATTTCAGTCCTACAAATTCCGCATCAGAAAACGGACGAGGCGGCCGATAATCGTAAAACGCATACAGCCATCCATACAGCGGATAGTAAGAAAACAGCAGCACCAGCAGTAAAAACGGAAGTATAAAAAGAAACAGCTTAAAGGAGTGCCATTTCTTTTTATTTACAGCAAGTTTCATAATCTTCTCCCTTCATTTGTTTTTATAGTTTATCGTTAAACTTCTTATGCCTGTATGATAGTCTCTTTCCTTTCTTCTGTCAATGTTATTTTTCATTATTTTTTATATTTTCAACATTTATACAATTTTTCATCCTTTTTTTTGTGCATTATTGCTACTATATTTTTATTTATTTCTTTTTTATTTATTTTTACTTTTTTTATAATTCGTTAAACTTTTTTATTTTCTAAGCACTTTTACATTGCCCTCTTCTAACCCATTTTCCGAAAAACGGAAACGTTTTTCTAACATTTTGTGCTAAAATAAAATCAAAAGGAACCCCTGCAGGATTACTTTTGAAAGGCAGACAAATGATGTTGGATAATCTTGACAGAATTCAGCTTACGCTGAATCACATAGAAGCTAATTTAAAAGCAGAAATACAGATAAGTGAGTTGGGCAAAATGGCTGGATACTCCAGCTCTTATTACAGCGATCTTTTTCGGAAAGCAACCGGTCTGACGCTGAAACAATATCTGGTACACAAAAGGCTTACCCATGCGCTATACGAAGTATCAAAAGGAATGGGACTGCAAGATGCAGCGCTGGAGTACGGTTTTGATACTTATGCCGGATTTTACAGGGCATTCTGTCGTAAATATGGCTGTGGACCTTCCGATTATCTTAAAGGCCATAAACCTGCCAGACCTTACAAAATGAATCTAAAACAGGAGGAACGTATTATGGTATCCAAAAAAACAATCCAAAAGATTCTTGTCCATTGGGGACAAGAGAATGATACGATCAATGAAGTTTATTATGAGGGAAGCGGACAGATCAGTGAAAATGATTTTTATGTGGGAGAAGAAAGCGGCTCCCTATGTAGTATTTTCGATTCAGCTGATCTGTACAGCGTATTTTTCCTCAAAGGATAAATTTACTGATCTGGCCCGAGTGAATGAGAAAATATTACTGTATCTGGCGAAACACACAGAAGAACTTGCTATTATATAAACCAATACTGAAAGGCAGCGGAACATAAAAGTTCCGACTGCCTTTCTATTTTGCATCAGCCTCTCTATTGAAAAAGCGTCTGCACTTTCACTCCGCTTTTCCAACTGATTTGCGAATCTGTATTTTACATGGCACCAGCACCTCCAGGACTTTTCCCTCTTCTTCCTTTCGCGCGTTGCCCGTTTCAATCTTTTCCAAAAGAAGCTTTGTTGCTTCTGTTCCTATTTCATTTAAGGGAAGCCGAGTAGTCGTAAGTGCCGGTCGAAAGAATTCCGCGATATCCTGATCATCAAATCCAGCCACCGAAATCTCTTTTCCGACAGTCAGCGCCCGTTCTTCCAGCAAATCATAAACACCTCCGGCCATCCGGTCTGTCATACAGAAAAATGCAGTCACACCTTTGTCCAACAGCTGTTCTGCCGCCCGGTATCCCGTTTCCCGATCCCAGTTTGCGTAGGCAACCAGCTCTGGATCAAATAAAACTTTTTCCTCAAAAAGCGCTTTCTGATACCCGAGAAGTCGTTTTTGCGTATGAATGTTATCTGCGCGCCCGCCGATCACACCAATCTTACGATGTCCCATGTGCAGTAAATATTTTACCACTTCCTGCGCACTCTCTGTGTCATCAATCGCCACAGACGGTACTTCATCCGAGCCACTGTAAGCATACGCCATCACCGCCGGAACCTGAAAATTTTTCGGAACACAGTGAATCAAGCGCGCATGACCGGCAACATAAATAATTCCATCCACTTTAATTGAAAGCATCTGCTGCAACACCGGATCAAGTATAGAATGGTATTCTTTTTCCTTGTCGTACCAGCTGTCGTTCCATCTGGCATAAAGGCGAAGATTTTCCACGATTGTCCGATATCCGTTCGCCTCACAGTACTCCATAATTCCTTCGATAATGCGCGGTGTTGTAAACTGCGCAATATCCTCAGCTATAATTCCGATTGTTCTTGTTTTGCTGTTTCTAAGCCCCTGTGCAATATAATTCGGCTGATACCCCATTTCCTTTACCGTCTGCAGCACCAGCTCCTTTGTTTCCCGACTTGCTTTGGCCTTGCCATTTAAAATATTGGATACGGTCGTTGCTGACACGTTGCATTTCAGAGCAATATCTTTAATTGTTACCATTCCCTACTCCTTTTCGTTCAGATGCGGGTATTTCCAGTAAAACGATAAACCTTTATTCACAAATCAACTCAAAGGATGACATCGCCGGCGCTCCGGTCCCACGATATGTAAAATACAGAGCATGTACACCGTCCGGAATCCGGATATCCGCCTCTGCCGGCGTCCAGATATTGTTGAACTTGATTGGGATTTCACCAAGCGCTTCTCCATCCCATGCTGTTTTTACCTCAAATACACCTGTCGCATAACCTCTGGTTTTTATGCGGACTTTTTTCACACCTTTACAGTCAAAATATTTAAATCCTGCCGTTGTTCCCTCACGGAAATTTGCAATATGTCCCGGAATCTCATCTCCGTCTCCGCCATCCTGCGTAATCTTCGGAAAACGACAGTCCATCCACCCGGACGTACAGTCTGTGTAAAGCTCCTCATCTTTTGCAAACAAGCTGCATGCCAGATAAGCTGGATATTCGCCAGCACCTGGCAGCGGATCAAGACCGCAGCAAGAAGTCATTTCCACCTGCGGAATACTTCCGTCCTCAGCAAAGCGAATCTTTTCAAAACATCCCTGACGGCTGAAATTCGTTCCGTTCGTATGGCGATGATAGAAAATATACCAGTTTCCGCCTGCTTCTACAATACTTCCATGATTGTTCGCGCCGTAATACATTGGTTTTTCTGCCGGTTTATAGCTGTCAATATGCAGATCATTGTTTGCAATAATCACTCCGCCAAAAGTAAATCCCTTCATCGGATCCTTACTTGTCGCATAGCACAACTCATACATAACGACAGAAGAATATATAAAATAATAGGTATCACCTTTTTTGCGAATAGACGGCGCTTCAAAAAATTCATGATTTTCATAGCCTGTTCCGGCGCTGACTGTTGTAGAAGGCGCCACAAACACCGGTCCTTCAAGAATCGTCAGCATATCGCTGTCCAGCACCGTTCCCATCGCGCCGTGTCTGGACGTATCCCCAGGAGAACAAAAACCAGTGTACAGATAGGTCTTTCCATTTTCCGTCAGTACCCCCGGATCGAACTGTGGTTCATCTCCTTCTCTTTCTCCAAGACGAGTACCGTCCGCATAGTGTACATATCCGTAAAACTCATACTGTCCTGCCGGTGTATCACAAACCGCCACGGACACAACCGGCACTTTATCCAGCACATAGTAAAGATAATATCTGCCGTCCGGCCCTATCGTTACATCCGGCGCATACAAGCACATATGTCCGTCCGGATTTAAAGGATCCTGTGTCTTTTTATAAATTACGCCCTCATATCGCCAGTTGCCCGGATCATTTTCCGGCGCTGACCAGCAGACATAGTCATTGATACAGTAAACATCTCCGTTAAACCGGTCATGAGAACCATACACATAAATTCTTCCGTTAAATACATATGGTTCTCCGTCCGGTACATACTCCCACGAAGGTAGATATGGATTTTTTGCATACATTATTTTGTCCTCCTTTTCGGTCCCAATTTGTCTTTTCCTATCTTCCCATGTTTTTTCTGAAAAATCAATAGTCGTTTCTTTCTAAAAATTTTCCTTTTTTACAGCAATTTCAACGAAAAAAGAAAAAATGTATATAAAAAAGGCCTCTAACTTATGAATGACTTTGAATACAAAAAATGTTAAACTTGACAATATATAAAAAACATTTTTTAAATCAAACATGAATGAACAGCAATAATGGGGGGAATACATATGGAATTTAAATTATATTATCCGCAGTGGAAAGAAAAAGCATTAACATTCAGTTATGATGACGGACAGATCTTTGACCGTCGATTGGTCGGTATCTTTGATAAATATGATCTGAAAGCAACGTTTCATTTAAATTCCGGAACATTAGATACGCCGGGCTTTGTAACATCGTCAGAGCTTCCAGAATTATATAAAAATCACGAAATCGCCTGCCACGGGGTACAGCACGAACATCCTGTCTATCTGCCAACGGAACGTCTGGTAAATGAATTCTATCAGGATCGTCGTGCATTAGAGTCATACAGCGGGCGCATCATAAGGGGCTGTTCCTATGCTTTTGGCGAATATGACAGTCGGATAGTGGATACACTCCAAAGACTTGGGTTTGCATATAGCAGGACGGTGGAGTCAACAAATGATTTTGCGCCCCGGGTAGATTTTATGCGCTGGATGCCCACCTGCCATCATAATCAGGCATTTGGAGATATAGCGGAACGCTTCTTGCACACACCGGATTATATGCGGCTGCCGCTTCTGTATATCTGGGGACATAGTTTTGAATTTGACAGGGAAAATACCTGGGAACAAATGGATACCCTCTGCAATAAGCTACACGGAAAAGAAAATATCTGGTACACAACTAACATCGATTATGCAAATTATATCACAGCGGCTAAAAACTTAATTTTCAGCGCGGACGGAAGCAAGGCAGCGAATTTATCCGCAACCAAACTATATGTGGAAATGGATGGAGAACGTAGAATACTATAAATTATAGGTTTTAAATATCGCCAGCAATATTCCCGGAAAATCGATTCCTAATGGGAATTTTACGCAGCAAAAATAAAATATCAAAAAAAGAACACCATTGACAGAATGCTAAATGTCCAAAAACATAGCTTCTTTCAAGGATGTTCTTTTTTAATGGTCGGAAAATCTGAACTCTATATTTCCCAACGACTCCAATCTCGTTTTAGAATGTGAACTTATCTGCAAAATATGCATCCAGTTCATCAATTTTCACACGTACCTGTTCCATTGTATCACGGTCACGCACGGTAACTGCTCCGTCTGTCTCGGACTCAAAATCATACGTTACGCAGAACGGCGTACCGATCTCATCCTGACGGCGATAGCGTTTTCCGATATTTCCTCTGTCGTCAAATTCACAGTTATATTTCTTAGAAAGCTGTGCAAATACTTTCTCTGCGCCCTCGTTAAGCTTTTTAGAGAGCGGCAACACACCGATCTTAATCGGCGCCAATACCGGATGGAAATGCAGCACCGTACGCATATCCGGCTTTTCTTCTGTTCCGATATTTTCCTCATCATACGCGCTGCAGAGGAATGCCAGCACCATACGGTCAGCGCCAAGCGACGGCTCCACGACATACGGTACATACTTTTTATTTTTCTGATCATCAAAGTAAGACATATCCTGACCGGATTCGTTCTGATGCTGCGTCAGGTCGTAATCGGTACGGTCAGCGATACCCCATAGTTCACCCCAGCCAAACGGGAACAAAAATTCTACGTCTGTGGTCGCTTTGCTGTAAAAACTCAGTTCTTCCGGATCATGGTCGCGGTAACGAACCTCTTCGTCTTTCAGGCCAAGATTATGCAGCCAATCCAGACAGAACTGTTTCCAGTATGCAAACCATTCCAGATCCGTGTCCGGCTCGCAGAAGAATTCCAGTTCCATCTGCTCGAACTCTCTGGTACGGAATGTAAAGTTGCCCGGTGTGATCTCATTACGGAAAGACTTACCGATCTGTCCGATTCCGAACGGAATTTTCTTTCTGGATGTTCTCTGCACATTTTTAAAGTTTACAAAAATACCCTGTGCCGTCTCCGGACGCAGATATACGGTATTCTTCGCATCCTCGGTAACACCCTGGAAAGTCTTGAACATCAGGTTAAACTGACGGATATCAGTAAAATTGTGTTTACCACAGGTCGGGCACGGAACCTGATGCTCTTCGATGAAATCTCTCATCTGTTCCTGTGTCCACGCATCTACACTGCCCTCCAGCGCAATGCCGTTTTCTGCACAATAATCTTCAATAATTTTATCGGCACGGAAACGCTCATGACATTCTTTACAGTCCATCAGCGGATCAGAGAAACCGCCCAGATGACCGGAAGCCACCCAGGTCTGCGGGTTCATCAGAATCGCACAGTCTACCCCGACATTATACGGGTTTTCCTGAATAAATTTCTGCCACCACGCGCGCTTCACGTTATTTTTCAATTCCACGCCCAGATTACCGTAATCCCAGGTATTCGCAAGACCACCGTAGATTTCAGAACCCGGATAAACAAAACCTCTCGATTTTGCCAGAGCTACAATTTTCTCCATTGTCTTTTCCATAACATTCTCCTCCTGACAGACATCCTACTCATACAGTATATATGCTGTCTCATTTTCTTCCAATACTGCTGTCGATTTATCCGTTACCTTTACATTGCCGCTGACATACCTGATCTCTCCCGGTACTTCCACCAGAAGCGCCTCCTCAATGGCAACTGTCTGATAATTTTTGCCGGACATGATCTGAGAGCCCCACACCGGAGCATCTTCTTTTCGCTTTCCGTCAGCCACCTCGAAAAATTCGTCCTCAAACGCATATCCCGCCTGCACCGCGCCCTGAATATTTCCCATATAAAAACCGACATTATTAAAATCCGCATAGTCTTTCGCCGTCTTATATGAAATGTTGAGAACCGCCATACCGTCCTTTACCGAAAGCTTTCTCTTTTTCACCGACTTTTCTCCGGTCTTTGCGTTATACTGTTCGATCTCAGATTCGACCTGTTCTTCCAACTCTTTTTTGTCATAGTAATCCTTGTCAAACTTTTCGCGGACTACCGCTGTGATCTCACCCTTTTTACTAATCGAAACTCCTGACACACTCGGAGAAAAGCTGCTGCATCCGGTCAGAACACAACTCACACAAAGCAGCGCTCCCAGTAAATAACCCCTCTTCATCGGATATACCTCCAACAATCGTTCAAATTTAATTATACTAACATTGGTTTCTATTTTCAACTCTAAATCTGCAAACTTTCCAGAATTTCCAGCGACTTAAACTTTTTATCAACATACGTTTTGCGAAAACGTTCCTGCACACGCGAAAACTCCGCCAAAACTTCGTCTGATACCGTAAACGTATACAGCTTCGCGATTGGCGTGGAAACGATATACTGCATGGTAAAAATCGTCGAATCAAGCAGCGCCAGATCGCCTTTTTTCATACAGCCGCGGCAGACTGTGCCATTTCCAGACCAGGAAAAGCCCGCCAGTTGCTCCGTACCACCGCATCCCGTGCAGCAGAAAACCTGCGGATATTCCCCATTGATCACCATCGCCTTTAATTCAAATACATAACGAACCAGTTTTTTGTTCAGATGCGGATTTTCCAGCGCGCGAAGAGACGCATACAAAAGATTCAGCATTTCTTTTTCATCATTTCCTTCACGCGTATAATAATCCGCGAACTCCAGAAAATACATGCCATAATATGCCCCTTCAAAATCAAGCGAAAGTTTTTCAAAATAATTACTGACCTGCGCCTGATAAATATTATAGGAACTGCGTCCCTCAAAACACTCGAAGGTACCGAACGAAAACGGTTTTGCCGCCGCCAGAAGCGGGCTGTTCTGCCGTCTCGCCCCTTTGGCAAAACCACTGATCTTACCGCGTTCCCGGGTCAGCAGAACCACACGCTTATCGTATTCTCCCATCGGGATGGCAGAGAGCACCATCCCGGTCAGTTCCAGTCTGTCACCCATGTCAGATGTCCTTTTTATCGTAGCCGAAGTTTTTGATCATAAAATCACTGTCACGCCAATCCTTTTTCACCTTTACCCAGAGCTGCAGATTCACCTTTGCTTCCAGCATATTTTCAATATCCCTGCGGGCATTGGAACCGATTTTTTTCAGCATACTGCCGCCCTTTCCGATAATGATCCCTTTATGGGAATCGCGTTCACAAATAATGGTCGCTTCAATATCATACATCAGCCCCGCTCCCGGGCGTTCTTTCATGCGGTCGATGGACACAGCGATCCCATGCGGGATTTCCTCGTCCAGACAGCGCAGCGCCTTTTCGCGGATCATCTCCGCCACAATCTGCCGCTGCGGCTGGTCTGTCACGGTATCCTCATCATAAAACATCGGTCCGTACGGAAGATATTTAAAAATGGTATCAATAACAGTATCCAGATTCTGCGCACGAAGCGCCGATACCGGAATGATCTCCGCAAAATTATAGATTTTGCGGTAAGCGTCAATAAACTTTAAGATTTCTTCTTTTTTTACCGTGTCAATCTTATTAATAATCAAAATAACCGGCGTTTTGGTTTTCGTAAGCTGCTGCGCAATGTGCTGTTCTCCCGCGCCGATAAACGTAGATGGTTCTACCAGCCAGAGAATCACATCCACCTCATTTAAGGTTCGCTCTGCCACGTTTACCATATATTCACCAAGTTTATTTTTCGCCTTGTGAATACCCGGCGTATCAAGGAACACAATCTGTCCCTGCTCACTTGTATAAACCGTCTGAATCCGGTTTCTCGTCGTCTGCGGTTTGTTAGATGTGATAGCGATTTTTTGTCCGATCAGATGATTCATCAGCGTGGATTTGCCCACGTTCGGACGGCCGATCAGCGTCACAAAACCTGACTTTGTCTTTGGTGTATTTCTTAATTCATCCAGATTGATATTCATTCTTTTTCTCCCACAAGCGGTCTGCGCACTTCCAAAAGCGCTTTTTCCGCCTCCAGCTTTCCTTCATTTCCTACCACGCAGATATTACGTTCCGCGATCACCGCTTTCACAAGTGGCGCCAATGCCCGAATGGTTCCCGGATTCGCGCTCAAAATCTCATTTCTCTCGCGCTGCAGATCACTTTCCGTGATGCGGCTCAGATAGGCAGTCATAGAGCGCGCCCCTTTCGCCATCGGAGTCAACGGCGTATCCACCTCACTCATCGTGCCGATGATATATTTGCACATATCTCGCTCATCTGCCTGAAAGTTTTCCAGATAATCGGCAATTCCTTCGTATACCTGAATCGTTCTGCCGAAATTCGGATCACGGTAAGATACAAAATAAGAATCTCCCGCGCGTCCGTAACCGCTCATACAGCCATAAGCGCCGCCCTGCACACGAATATTAGTCCACAAATAATCATATGCCATGATCACTTTCAGAATGCGCAGCGCACCGGTATAGCTATAACCTGCTTTGCGGAAATTTCCCGCCATCGCCACATACTGCACCTGTCCCGGCGTCTCAAAGCCCTCGTTCTGTTTTCCATATGCGAACGTATACTGCCCGATGCCGTCTGCTGCTTCTGTCTCTATACCTTCCGCGTTTTTCTCCAGCTTTTGTCCAAGTTCTGCCAAGCGCACCTTTACCTTATCCAAAATCTCCTGCTCCGCCGTCAGGCTGACAAGCAGATTTTCTTTTCGGAAGATCGACTTTACAAGCATCTGTAATATTTTAATCAGTTCGTCCTTTTTCTCCTCAAACTTCGCTTCCAGAGCTTCTATACATTTATAATAAGCAATCCCGGAAGTACGGTCGTTATATGCCGCCACATTGGATATATAGGACATCGCCCGATTCGCTGCCGTTGTATGTCCGGCCGAGGTCAGACGCATCTGCAAACGCGATTTCAAACGCGCGATCAGCTCATAAAGACGTTTTTCGTCCGTCATGTCGGAAGTAAAAATAATCTCTTCCATCATATCGAACGCAAAATCCATCTGCTCATAAAGCACCTTTGTCTTTATCTCCAGTTTGCTTGTAAAGCTGCCCGGTTTCTCTGCATCCGCATAAACAGACATCGCCGAAAAAATACCACCCGAACGAATGTCTATCTCATTGCTCAGCTCCCGATAACTGAAATGCTCTGTGTTCACCATGCCGAGCACACTTTTTAGTACGCTGATATATTCGGTATATTCCTGCGGTATAGCGCCAAGATCAAACATCAGAGACAAGTATGCGATCCCGTTTGTGTCAATCTCATGGTAGACCACCGGAATGCCATTTGCATGCAGTTCCTCATTATACAACGGTTCCGTCTCTTTTTTGATACTGGAAAGCTGTAAAAGCGGAATAGCCTCCAGCTCTTCTTTCGTAGACGGAGTTTCCTGAAATGCGCGCAGCCGTGCGGTGCGTTCGATCAGATCATTTATCTGTTCCTGCGACAACGAAGCCTTATAGGCCGCCAGTTTTTGTTTTACTTCCGCCTCTTCTGCCGCTGTCAGCCCCTGCTGCGGCTTCATCACGATCACAGAAACATGTGTATTTTCCAACAAATATTTGCGGATAATTTCCTCGTAGTAACCGGTACCAACCTGTTCCTTTAAGAACCGGCAGGCTTCCAGCTGTTTCAGGTACGCAAACGGTTCGTTTTCGTCATAGAGCCAGCTGTCAAACGCGTCAATGCCATACATCAATCCTTTCGGGAACTGTCCGTAATCCGCCTCCCGGAAACGGAATTCCAGATTATTGATCCCGGCAAGAATCGCTTTTTCCTCAATGCCTTCACTTACCAGTGTTTCCAGTGTTTCCCGCAGCGCCTTTACAAACGTCTCCTTGCGGTCTGCCTCTGAATACTTCGCCACCACCGAAAAGACCGGCTGCAGAATACCGCCTTCATAGCTGCCCTCGATATCTGTGCCAATACCGGCATCAAGAAGCGCCTGTTTGAGCGGAGCGCCGGAAGAAGACAACAGCACGTATTCCAGCACTGCCATTGCAAAGGACAGATTTACATCCGCAAAATTTCCCACCGCCGCGTTCCATGCCAGATACGTATTTTCCGTTTCCTCTTCCGCACGAGAAACCGGATAAAAAATCTCAAGCTCACGCGGCTTTGCAAACGCCTGCTGCTGCGGGATAACAGAATCGATTTCCATTGCGTCATACTTGCTTAAATATTCTTTGTCCAGCCATGCCAGACGTTCTTCCATATCCATATCGCCGTACAGATAAATATAGCTGTTTGCCGGATGATAATAACGGCTGTGAAAGTCCAGAAATTCTGAATATTTCAGATCCGGGATATTTTTCGGATCTCCACCGGATTCCACCCCATACGGCGTATCCGGAAACAGGGAATTCATCACCTCGCGCTCCAGCACGCTGTCCGCGTCCGAAAACGCGCCTTTCATTTCATTATAAACTACACCGTTATAGACCAGCTCGTCCTCCGGCTTTTCCAGAATATAACTCCACCCTTCTTGACGGAAAATCTCTTCCTTCTCATAGATATTCGTAAAAAATACCGCATCCATATAAACTTCCATCAGATTGCAGAAGTCCTGAAAATTGCAGCTCGCAATCGGATACATCGTCTTATCCGGATACGTCATGGCATTCAAAAACGTATTCAAAGATCCTTTTGCCAGCTCCACAAACGGATCCTTAGACGGAAACTTTTTGCTGCCGCAGAGCACGCTGTGCTCCAGAATATGCGCTACGCCGGTGCTGTCTGCCGGCGGTGTGCGAAAGGCAATATTAAACACCTTATTTTCATCTGAATTTTCCAAAAGAAGCACGCGCGCGCCGCTCTTTTTGTGGCGCAGAAGCGTTCCCATGGATTTGATATCTTCAATTTTTTCTTCTTTTATGATTTCGTACTGCGAAAGACTGCGAAACATACTAAACCTCCCAGCTCTTTTCTTTTATAATTACCAGCTTTTTCTTTTCTATCCTATCATACCCTACTTGGCGCAAGTGCGCAAGACAAAAGACCGCCAAAAGGCGGTCTAGTCTATCGTGATCTGAAATACGATCGGATATTCACTTCGGAAACCGGTCTGAATATGAAGCCCTTTCTCATCTCGTTTCCAAATTGGTTTTTCCTCACAGCCCAAAACCTGTACATCCTTAATGATTCCGGCAAAATTTGCCTGCCGTGAAGCATCCTGAATGCCCAGAGAAACAATATCATAGCATCCGTCTTCACTGCTTCCAAGCGCCGTCACATATAACAGCCCTTCTCCTGTCGTAAAACGGAAATCCTGACTGGTAAAATTCTTCTTAATGCCATCGGAGAACTGCCCTTCTACAATCTTTGTCGGTCCTTCCCCGTAGGTCCTCCATACATTTGTTCCATAAATCGCTTTTCCGTTTACCTTCAGCCATTTTCCAATTTCGCGCAGAATACCAGCTTCTTCTTCTGATATGGTTCCGTCTGCTTTCGGTCCCACATTTAAAAGCAGTCTTCCATTTTTGCTGACAATGTCCACCAGATCACAGATCAGATCACGTGCGCCGCGGTAATCATTGTTTTCCGTATAACCCCAGGAATTCAGCGCGATCGCCGTATCTGTCTGCCATATGTATGGCTTCACATCCGCAAACTGTCCGCGCTCTACATCCGGAACCGCCGTACCGAACAGAAAAGCGTCATGCTTATAATTAATGACAACCTCCATTCCCCACTGGGACGCACGATTATAATAGTACGCCGCCAGCTTTTTCACATACGGCTTGGCGCTGCTGTGCTGGATCCACCAGTCAAAATACAAAATCCTCGGGCGATATTGATCAATAAGCTCGCAGGTTCGAACCAGCCAGTCTGATAAAAATTCATCTGTCGGTGTCGGCGTGCTCTCAATATCATGATGATCCGCTTCCGGCATTGACGGCCAATATAAATCTCCACGCTCCAGAGGTTCTTTGATATCACTGTCAAATTCCTTTCCATGACTCAGGAAAAACCAGTGCTCGATCCGATGCGAAGATGCGCCCCTTGTCATTCCCTTGCTCTCACATGCCTTCAAAACCTCTCCCAGCACATCGCGTTTTGGTCCCATCTCCCAGGCATTCCAATGAGAAATCTCACTTTTATACATCTGGAATCCATCATGATGCTCCGCCACCGGAACTACATATTCCGCCCCCGCCTCTTCAAACAGATCCGCCCATTTCTGCGGATCAAAATTCGGCGCGGTAAACATCGGAACAAAATTTTTATAGCCAAATTCTTTATGCGGACCATACGTCTTCACATGATGCTCAAATTCCGGCGAACCTTTTATATACATATTTCTGGGATACCACTCATTTCCAAAAGCCGGTACACTGAACACACCCCAATGTATAAAAATTCCGAATTTTGTCTTCCGATACCAGTCCGGAACTCGATACTTAGAAAGAGATTCCCAGGTATCTTTATACGGACCTTTCGCAATTACTTCTTCGATTTTTTTCAAATATTCCTGCATAACTGCCCCCCTGTTTTGTTTTCTTTTATTTTATCTCACGCAGCCCATATGCACAAGAATGAAACGCCATCTCTCCAAGCTTTCCACTTTTCTCGTTCCACTCTATCTCGTTGCCCAGACACGCAGAATCTGTACACCTCCCATGCCGCTTTGCCAATACAGACGAATAAATCTTGCCTGACATTTTTGGGCGCGTAAAAAAATTGGTTCTTTCCATTCCAACTCCAATGGAACATAATTTTTTCCATCTGAAGAAAGATATACCGTAAGCTCTTCCGTATCCAGTTTCCCTTTCAGACATACTTCAACCGCTGTAAATTCTTTTTCGCCTTCCAAATCCAATTCCACCCAGGCATTTTCTTCTTCCTGCGGCGCCCAATACTGTGCACCCCCGTCCGCAATCTGATATGCCGCGTGTTCTTTTTGACTGCTGCTCGCAAAAACAGGTCGATCGGCAGAAAGTTCATAAACGGTTTCCATCTTCGGCGCCGGTGTCAGATACGGCGGACGCACCATCGGAACAAGCTCTTTTGTGCAAGGCTTTCCGTTGGCGTTCAGAGAAATCCTTACCGGTTTCAGCCCCTGCGCACGCGCTTCTATTACATTTTCGCCCCCATAATAACTGCGAAATTCGATAGCTGCCTGTCCATCTAAGAAACTCTTTTCTTCCGGAGTAAACGTAATACTGCGTCCCGTCGGGAAAATCCCATCCCCTTTCACAAGTTCCAATGTCACCGGAAATTCATTCGCAAGTCGTTTCCCTTCTCTATCACAGACGCAAACATGCAGCCACACATCCTCCTGTCCATTTGCCGCAAATTCTGTTCGATCCGCATGCAATTCCAGATGATCCGCAGTTCCTTCCTTTGCCGGTTCCGGAGCCGGCACCCCCATCAGTTCCTGCCGATACCAATACCAGGTATTTAACGGAAGCCGGTAATAATCAATCATACCCATAGATCCCATATCACCTAAAATACTTCCATGATGAAACGCACACCACAATGCCTTGCCGCTGCGCCACGGATAATCTTTTTCCACACCATCCCTGAAATTCGGGACAAATTCTCCCGGACGGTGCCCATACATACTTCCATACTCGGATACAAAATTAGGAAATCCCGGATCCATATAAAGACTTGCGCCATCTCCATTATAGCCTGCCACATCACCAAGCACATCAAATCCATCTCTCTGCGCGCCGCCTACCGCCGCTTTTCTGGATGGATCCAATTCATGTACCCGCTCTACCAATCTGCGTACCAGCTGTTTTGTCTTGTCCATCACTGATTTATCTGTAAAAAACGGTTCATTTGACACACTCCAGATAATCACAGACGGATGATTCCTGTTGATCCGAATCATTTCCTCCAGTGTCTGCATACAGCTTTTCTCAAACGGCTCCTGATCTTCTTCATGAATCGGATAAGCGCTGCTTGTCCAATAACCTTCCTCTTTTGCCCCACCTGTTCCCCAGAAACAAAGTTCCGACCAGAACAGCATTCCAATCCGATCACATTCCTGTGCAAAAAACGGATGGTGAGGATAATGAGAGCCGCGGATAAAATTCATACCACATTCTTTTACCATCTGAATGTCCCTTGTAATACCAGTTCTTGTTACTGCATCCACCCAGCCCGCATGATCCTGATGCACGTTTGCACCCCAGATCTTATACGGTTTTTCATTAAGATAAAAACCGGTATCCTTATCAAAACGAACGGTGCGTACCCCAAAAACTGTCGTATACTCATCCGTCTTTTTTCCATTTACAAAAATCTCACTCACCATTCTGTAAAGATGCGGTGTCTCCGGTGACCACAGCTTTGGCTCTTCTATTACAAATTCCGAAGAAATTGTCTGAAGTGTTTTTTCCGTCAACTCTGTTTTCCAGTTAAGAATCTCCCTTTCCTCCTGGAAAATTCGACTTACTATGCGGCCATTCTGTACAGCATCTTCCGATCTTACTGTCACTTCAGCACTCATGATTGCTCTGTCCTCTTCCAGTTTTCTGGTCTGTACAAAGGTGCCCAGCCATTCTACGCAGGTTCGTTCTGTCAGGATTAAAAAAACATCCCTGTAAATTCCACCGTTAAACTGATGTTCGCCCGCTCTTGGAGCAATCCTTGCATTCCAATTATTATTCACCCTTACGAAAAGCTCATTTTTTCCTTCCAGGCATTGATCCGTCAAATCTACAATAAAGGACGTATAACCCCCTTCATGCTTTCCCACCAATCTTCGGTTTAAATACACCTCCGCGCACTGAAAAACACCAAGAAATTCCAACAGGATTCTCTTTTTCAAATCTTCTGCCGCGAATTCCAATTCCTTCCGATAACAGCCATAGCCGACATAAAATTCATGTTCCATAAAATAAGGTATTCCAAACGAATGCGGAAGACCGATATCCGACCAGCTCTCATAATCATCGATTTCCTCTGCCTCCCGATATCCGTATACAAATTTCCAGTCATTATTCTGCAGAAGGTTTTTTCTTACACTCCCTTTTTCACAGGTATCCATCCCCAATTCTCCTTTTAAATACAATATTTTCTTTAAAAAAGTACTGCCGTACCTTTGATGTATTTTCTCCATAATACATCGGTACGACAGCACTTCTTTCTTACTTTTCAAATTTTAGTATTGCTATCTTCGATTACTGCTGCGCTTCCATGTATGCATCATAGTATGTCTGATAGATATTCAGGAAATTTTCTACTCCCATTGCTTTGAGCTGCTCAATATAAGCATCCCAATCTGTTTCTGTGCTAAGTTCTCCTGTAATAAACTGAACCATTGCCTGATCTACATATCCGCCGATTGTAATTGTTCCTTCTGAAATCGTCTGTGCATCCTGTCCTTCAAATACAAGGTTTGGAACAATAGACTCATCTTTCGGGGAATACTGTGAGTACAATTCTGCCGCTTTCTGGAAAAGATATTCTCCATCCAATTCCGGATTTGCGATCAACTGTGCCCCGCGATAATCAATCGTTCTGCTTCCAATCATTGCATCTGACAGCCAATATGTATGATCCCCATACGCCTGTTTGTAACCATTTCCAAGCCAGTCATAATCTTTATCAATCTTATAGTTTGCAAATCTCGCAGTACCGCCGTTAAACGCTGTACCTTCGTCTACATAATCCCAAGTCAGCCCCTGTGGTCCAAAAGACTGTACCAACGTACCTTCCTCAGAAGCCAGGAAGTCAAATAATGCAACTGCGATTTCCGGATATTCACAATTTGCAGAGACCGCTCCAATACAAGAACCAAAATAGTCTGTCAGATTTTTCGCCGCCAGTCTCACGCCATCCGGACCTGCAACCGGTTCCAAAATCGTCCAATCCTGCCATTTACCCGGTTTATTAGACCAGAAATGTTCGCCGTCTACATTTAAGCCTCCGCCCGGATGCATAGCTACAATATTGTCTTCATTATCAAGAGATGCCGTATACTGCGTATTATCCTGTGTAAAGGTCTGGCTGTCCAGAAGGCCTTCAGAATATAATTTATTCATATATGCCAGCGCTTCTCTGTACTCTTCTTTCATAACCTGGTATTCAATCTTACCATCTTCACTTACCACAAGTCCAGCGCCTACCGTCGGGTTTGTGTTGCTAAGCGGTTTGTTGCACTGAAGGAACGCATTTGTAAGCCATACGGTCGGATCTGTTGCCCATCCGCCAATAAAACCGCTCAGTGGAATTTCATCTTCTTTTCCATTTCCATTCGGATCTTCCGTTTTTACTTTCTTAAGGAACTCATATAACTCATCTGTAGTTTCCGGCATTTTACCGTCATTAAGCTTGTCTACCCACGGTTTGTAGATCCACATACGGTTCTGATACATACAGTGGAAACATTCGTTGGAATCACCATATGTATAAATATGTCCATCAGACATTGTGATATCTGCTTTTCTGGTCGGACATTTTTCATTTAAAGTATTCCAGTTCGGAGCTTCAGCCAAATACTCATCCAACGGAAGCAGTAAGCCCTGCGATCCATAAGACATTAACTCAGATTTTGTCCAATGTGTGGCCAGCAAGATATCCGGAATAGATTCCGGGTCTGTCATGATCAGGTTTAATTTTGTTTTTGCATCATCGCCATCCAAATCATAAACAAAATTTAATTTTACATTTGTCTGCTCTTCAATCCAGTCCGTTACATAGTTTGTCGTGTAAAATCCACCGCCGCCACCGGTTCCATATACAAATACATCCAATTCCAGTTTCTCTTTCAGCGGAAAAGTTACCTCACTTACAGATCCAAAAGCAAACGGATCTTCTTCTGCCATTACCGTCTGCCCCCCGAATAGAGAAGCAGTCATTGCTGCCGCCAGCGTCCAAGCCGCTGTTTTTTGGGTTACCATTTTTTTCTTCATAAAATAAGCCTCCTTTAAAATTTTAATATAGGCGTTTTGAAAACACCTTTATTTTTTATTTAACTATACACAGATAACAAATTAGCATTCTACAATTTTTACATCCCACTTCTCCAAAGTAAGTTCTGCCCCACTTTCCACCTGTACATCGGAAAATAGTTCTGTTCCACCCGAAGAAACGGAAACGCACTGCGGCTGACCGGAAAAATTCATATAATATGTAATTTCCTTGCCTGACTGATTCATTCCCTTGCGAAGGATCACTGGGAACTGCTCTTTCGGAAGCGGAATCTCCCATTCCGTAAATAGACTGCGCAGCAATACTTCCAGTGCTTTCTGGTCAAAGTAACATGCAAGATATACCGCCTCCCCATCTCCAAAAGCATTTCTGGTGACAGCCGGGATATTTCCCCACTCCGGATGCTGATAGGTGCAGAGAGTTTCTCCTGTTACCTGTTCCAAAAGTTCCATCCAATCAGATACAGCTACCTGCTCTGGAAAATCCGGCAAATCGGATGTCAGCGTTACATCCATCGGATATGCAAATCGATCATAAGTAAGTCCAAAGCAATCCGTGAGATGATGCGGTTGTGCATCATGGTATACTTTCAAATAATGATTAGAGAAAAAGCTGCGGAAAGTAGCAACCACATGTCCGCCATTTTGAACATAATTTTTTATCGCGTCGATTAAATCTTCTTCTGCGCTGTAAAGAACCGGCAAAAGGACTGCATCATAAGCAGAGAAATCACGTTCTTGATCACTGATGATATCATACTCAGCATTGATACGATAACATGCATCTGCGATCCAACGGAAATAATCGCCATACGAACGTTCCGGTGCACAACTCGCTTTTGCTATCGGAAACCATCTGAACGCTGTCAGTGACCGATTGCTGACCATGATCGCGATTCGATTCTTCTTTTTTAAATGAACCAAATGATCAGAAAGACGAGCAAAATCACGTCCAATCGTCTGTGCTTCGCGATAAACAGCGCCAGCGGAAAAATCATGACTCAAAAGACCTTTCCAATATGTTTCCATAGAATTATGGATACTATGCCAATGCCAATAACTTACCCCATCTGCTCCTGCCGCCGTATGCGCAAATGCCTGCAGACGTAATTGTTTCGGATAAGGAAGCCATCCCAAATTCCCCTGCGCTTCCGTTTCCAAAATCAGATAATTAGATTTTTTTAATCCATAAGTACTCGCACCGCCATAAGCAATCTCAGCGCCTGTCAAGTCCCGTCCCGTCGGATGATAAATGTCGCTTCCGGCAATGGTTAATGCTTCTACTGCCTCAAAATGATCCACATCCGGCTGCGGGCTATAAGAATGGCAGTGCCATTCAAAATCAAAATTATGTGTTACAAACTGATCCGGGCGGCGATATTCGTCAATAATCCCTCGCTGCCAGAGAAGAAATTCTGTAACCAAATGACGCTGAAAAGCTGAAAATTCCGCGCCAAAACTTCCATTAATCGTACCGCGTACATCCGGCAGATCGTCCCAGTCTGCAATGCTGTTTGACCAATACGCAAAACCAAATTCCTGGTTCAGAGCATCTGTACTGTCAAACCGCGCTTTCAGCCAATCTTTAAAAGCTTCCTGTACACGCGGGCAGCATGTATCATAATGTTTCGTTTCATTATCAAGCTGAAAACCAATAATACAGTCATAATCACGAATTTCTTCCATCATCCGCCGTATAATACGTTCTGCATGAAAACGATATCCCGGATGCGTAATATCAAAATTCTGCCTTGCACCATAACGATTTTTCCCACGATGCGTTTCACAAAGTACATCCGGATATTTCTTTGCCAGCCATGACGGTATCGCATAAGTCGGAGTACCAATAATTACATTTAGTCCATGATCCGCAGCCGCTTTTAATACACGATGGAGATACGTGAAATCAAAAAAGCCATCCTTTGGTTCCCAGGTACTCCAGGTAGATTCCGCAATACGAATCGTATTAATTCCAGCCTCATTCATCATACGAAAATCTTCTTCCATACGATCATACGGCAGATATTCATAATAATAGGCAACACCATAAAGTAATTGATTGTTCATAAACGCCTCCTCTATAATAAGTTCTGTATTTTCCAGTTTCTGTCATCAGCCTTTTACCGAGCCGATCATTACACCTTTTACAAAATACTTCTGAACAAACGGATAAATAATCATCAATGGCAAGCTGCTTATAATAATAGTTGCATACTGCAGCATCTGACTAAGATAACGATTTTCTGCCACACGCGCCGGATCAATATTCGCATTTGCAAAATTTACTTGCGACATCAACAGAATTCTTCTAAGTACCAGCTGGAGCGGATACTTGCTCTCGTCATTGATATACAACAGCGGATTGAAATATCCATTCCAAAGTGCAACTGCAACCCACAAACATAAAACTGCAATAATCGGTTTTGACAATGGCAGCACAATCTGTGAGAAAAAGCGAAAATCTGAACAGCCGTCCATCTGAGACGCTTCCAGCAAATCCTTTGGAATCGTCTGATTAAAAAAGGTTCTCGCTACAATTACATTATAAGCGCTGACTGCACCCGGAAGTATAATTGCCCACATAGTATTCATCAATCCAAGATTTTTAATCAACATATAAGATGGGATCAGACCGCCGGAAAACATCATCGTGAACAGGAACATACCAGAAAGAATTTTCTTTCCCTGAAAATCTTCTCTGGACAGCGGATACGCCGCCAAAAGTGTAAGTACCATGCTCACCAGAGTGCCGACCGTTGTATATATAATAGAATTTACAAAACCGGTCCAGATCGCGTCATATTCAAATACTGTTTTATAACTAAGAAGGGTTGGCTCTACCGGAAACAATCTCACCTTTCCAGACGCCAGCGCGTCACCCGAGCTAAAAGACGCACTAACAACATAAATCAGCGGATAGAGGATTGTAAGCAACAGCAAGCCCAGCAATACATAATTTATAAAATAAACAACCTTGTCCTGAGTAATCCTTTTCGTTTTCATGTCGCTCTCCTTTCTACATAAATCCGTTTCCAGAAACTTTGTTCGCAATCTTGTTCACAATCAAGATCAGGATTAATCCCACTATCGACTGGAACATACCGATTGCTGTCGCAAGCGGAAAATCCGGAAAAGTGGAAACCAGAGATACCTTATATGAATAAGTAGAGATTACTTCTGAAGTACTCAGGTTCATCTGATTCTGCATTGCAAGAATCTTTTCATAACCTGTATTCAAAATACTTCCCATATTCAAAATCATCATAATTACCGCAGTTGGAAGAATGGAAGGAATATCCACGTAACGGATTCGCTGTAATAAAGTTGCGCCATCAATAATTGCCGCTTCATGAAGCTGCATATCCACACCAGCAAGTGCCGCAACATAAATAATCGCACCAAATCCTACTCCCTGCCATACGCCGCTCCATACATAGAGAGATGGAAACAGCTTCGCGCTGCCAAGGACATTGACACCAAAATTGTTATACAGAAAACTACCCAAAATACCGACACGATTATCTAACAGCATATTAAGAATCCCAACAAATACAACTGTAGAAATAAAGTATGGGCAATACGTTATCATCTGCGCAGTCTTCTTAAAAAATCTATTTTTTACATAATTCAGACTCACGGCCAAAAGAATCGCCGTTGGAATACTCACCAACATGGTATATAAAGAAATCACCAGCGTATTCCGCAGACATTCCCAGAAATTATAATTATTGAAGAAACGAATAAAGTTTCCAAACCCATGATTACTTGCCCAGGCGCTTCCCCAGATTCCCTCGCTAACCTTATAATTCTTAAATGCAAGAATCAAACCATACATTGGTCCATAAGAAAATAAAACCAATACAAGCAGCGGCGGCAATATCATCAGATATAATTGCCAGTGTGCCAGAAAGTATTTTCTAAATCCACCGGCAGACGTTTTCCTTACCAGCCCTTTTTCTTTTTGCTTTGCCATATGTGCTATCACCTTCTCTTTCCAGCACAGTTCCGATCTGTGCTTTATCGCTGACTGCACTATCGCACATTTACAGCAAAAAGTAAATTTTCAATCCTTTTTTTCGTATATTCCATTTTTCAAACAGAAAAAAATGGCTGAAAAACTGAATTTATTCAATTTTTCAGCCACATATTCATTTTTTCATACCGTTTCTGTACTCAGAAGCATTACTTCCTGTCACTCGTTTGAAAGCTCTGCAAAAGGAATTTACGGAATAATATCCCACCTGTTCCGAAATATCTCCTACCTTCATTTTTGTTGCACCAAGCATTTCTTTTGCTTTGTCAATTCGAATGCCTTCTAAATAGGAAGAGAAATTCATCCCCATAGTCTGTTTAAAAATAGTAGAAAGATGAGACTCACTAAGCTCAAAAGCTGCAGCCACACTATTCAATGACAAATTGCAATCTCCATAATTCAGTTCTATGTAAGAAACTACGGACGGAATAATCTTTGCAGGTTCTACCCCGTCCTGCTTCTTCTTAACCGCTCCGCAGACAGACTCATAAATATGAATCGTCTTTCTGATCTGCTCCAAAAGCGGACGATTATGATTTTCTTCTAGCAACTGATAATAGTTTTGACATTCTTCTTTGTCCACATCAACCGCCGGTAAAATACGAAACATAATCATCTGCAGTTCACTCAAAAACATTTCCTGCAAATAAATTGACATGGAATTCTTAATAATATACACATTCAGCAGTTCCCCCAGTTCATCATGCAGTCCCTGCTGATCTCCGGAAGATACCAGATATGTCAAACGCATCTCCATATCCGCTGACGGGTAAAACGGCATGACATCCGAATTATCATTATACCAAACAACCGCATTTTCAAACTGTTCTTTCTCCTTGCGGAACATATGGACCGCCTGATTATACGACTTATGAATATCGGAAAACTGCGTGGTTTGAGAACCGCCGTATGCAATCATTCGTTCCGCAATGTTTGCCGGAAGTTCCTCTTTGATTTCACAGACGCATCTTTCCGCCTGTTCACGGAACGTCTCCTCCCCTTTGTTCTCCTCATTCAGAATCAGAACTACCTGACCGTCCCCGCCATTAATATACAAATGATCCGACATTTTCTGTTCCAAGATCTCTAGAAGCGAGATCACACAGGAATCAATCCAGGATGTATTCTGATTCATTAAGTCAGCATACCCTGTAGAAAACCGCAAAACCAGTACACAAAATCTTCTGTTCTGCCAAGGTATCTCCAGAGAAGACATTATTTTCGTTAATTCCGCTGCCGAAACATCATCCCCATAAATCAAACGATTGATAAATGCGCTGCATATAAATGGTTTCTGTCTTTCCATTGCATCAGAAAGAACGGAATTTTCCCGCATTAATTTATTATAAGTTGATTTTAAATGCGAAAAAACAGCCAAATGACTGTCATAATATTCGGTCTCTTTCGAAATTTCTTTTAATATCTCATTTACGGATCCGGCAGATTTTCTGGACATATAAAGGCTGAGTACCAACCCTACAAACAATGCCGTTGCAATACTAAATACTGCGGCGATCATTGCTGAAGTCTTGCGCACATGAATACTTTTTTCTGGATACAAGGTGTAATAGTGAAAACCAGAATCGCTGGATGCCAGATGCACAAGCAAACATTTCTCTCGTCCGAATTTCATGAATGGTTCTGTCGTTTCCGTAATCTGCAAAAGCTGTTCTTCAGAAACAATCTCTTTCGAGATCTTAAAATATATTGGTTCTTTGTTACTGTTCGTGATCAAAAAAGCTCCGCCGATATCATCAGAAACAACCGGCATCAATGCATCTATATAAGCGGCATCAATATAAAATTGAATCGTACCGCTTTTATCAGAGATTCCACCATCTAATATCAGCGGCCGATTATATACCAGAAAATTTTTCTTTTCCTCTTTCGTCATATCATATGCATTCGCATCTTTTCGGTAATTATAAATTTTTGCCGGATGCATTCCATATTCCGGCGGAGTATTTTTCATCAAATTCTGCCATTGTTCATAAGAATTGCTGTCCGCCGGATGCATATAAAGATCATAAAAGTCCTCATACTCATATGCAATTGATTTATTGATTACCATCTCACTATAATTAAAGAAGATATAATAATCAAAAATCGACGGATTAATCTGATATAGCTCCGGCAATTGTGCCTGCAGTTTATTAATCTCATAAGCTCTCGGATATGCGAACGGATCTTCCACCCGCTTGAAACGGTTTACTGCCGCATTCATCGCCAGCGAATCCCCCAGATATCCCAGTTCATTCATCACCGTATCCACCAATGCCATGCTATGTTCAAGATCACTCTTCTTTTTCAGAACATCATCCTCGCTGATTGTCCGGATCATATTCTGGTAAAAAAACGAACAAATCACAAGCGGTATGAAAAGAACAATGATATAACCTACCAGATAATAGCGCAGCAAAGAACGCTCACTGTTTTTCCGTTTTTTCTTTCCCATTGTTCTTTTCATACCTACTATACTCCTAGAATTTTTTTTCAAAATCTACTTTTTGCTTCAGTATAATCTGCTCCTCTGTACCATTTACACAAAGTGTAACCGGATACGTTTCCTCCAACAGTTTATCCGGAGAAATCCGCAATTCGACAACCTTCCCATTTTTCCAGACCATAGAAAGTTCTGCTCCACATCTTAAACGCACGCCGCAAAGATTTCCGCTTTCGGTTTCCTTTGTAACTGCCGGGAGAAGTTCAATCCGGTTTTCTTTACTCTTTACCAACATCTCGATCATGGCTGCAGCTGCTCCAAAATTACCGTCAATCTGGAATACATACCCATCCATCATCGGATGATTATCCATCAAATTAGGAAATGTTCCCATGCAAAGAATCGCTTTCAGATTTTCATACGCTTTTTGTCCGTTTCCAAATGCAGCCCACAAACCAATGATCCATGCTCTCGACCACCCAGTATGACCGCCACCATTTGCCAGTCTGCGTTCCAAAGTCCTGTAAGCCGCTTCAAACAATTCCGGCGTACATTCTCTGGAAATCGAATTTCCCGGATAAAGACCATACAGATGTGAAATATGTCTGTGTCCCGGTTCCGGTTCGTCATAATCTTCCATCCACTCCAAAAGCTGCCCGTATTTGCCGATTTTCAGCGGTGGAAACCGTTTCATCACCGCTTCCGCACGCGCAATCTCCTCTTCGCTTTTCTCAAGTACCCGGCATGCTCCGAGATACGCATGGAATAATTCCAGCAAAATCTCCGTGTCCATTGTCGGACTTTCGCAAAGAACGCCAAGTGTTCCATCTTTTTTCCGATAAGTATTTTCCGGGGAAAGAGACGGAGAAGTCACAAGCGTTCCATCCGGTCCGTCAATCAAAAAATCATAGAAGAACAACACGCTCTGTTCCAATACATGAAAATTCTCACTTAAAAATTGTTTATCCTTTGTAAAAAGATAGTGCTCCCAGATATGTGTTGCAAGCCATGCCTCGCCCATCACCCAAAAAGCAGAAGTTATACAATGATCCTGCGGCGCTGTATCTGCATAAATATCCGTATTGTGATGGCAAACGCTTCCGCCGCAGCCGTACATTTTTCGCGCGGTTTCTTTTCCATTCTCACAGATGCACTGCAGATGATCGAATAACGGTAAATGACATTCCGGTAAATTTGCCGTTTCCGCCATCCAGTAATTCATCTCCGTATTAATGTTTACCGTATATTTGCTCTCCCAAGGCGGAGTCAGGCTGTCATTCCAAATCCCCTGAAGATTTGCCGGCAGACTTCCTTTCCTGCTTGAAGAAATCAACAAATAACGGCCATACTGGAAATACAGTTCCAACAGCCCCATATCTGTTGCTCCGTTTTGTACCTCTTTCAAACGGATATCCGTCGGAACCTTTTCTCTTTCCGCATCCGTCAGCCCATAATGAAGCTGCATTCTGCCATAAAGAGCCTGATAATCTTCCACATGTTCCTGCTTCAGCCTGTCCCATCCAAGAGCGGCTGCCGCATGACACCGTTCCATTGCCTTTTGACAGTAATCAGAATAGCGGAAAGATGTTTCCGTGTCAAGATACAAGGTACACTCTGTCACATTTTTCACAATCAAAAATTCTCCGATTGTCTCTACCACTGTACCGTCTGTTTTTCCGCCAGAAGGTACGTCCGCCAACACTGCTGTGCTAAATGAAATCCCGTCTTTTCCGCCATCTACCAGAAAATATACTGTATTTCCGTTCTCTCTTAATACCTCATCCGTAAAATTATGCTTTCTGCCAAGATGGCAGTCAAAAGAAAACGGTATGTTTTCTTTTGTCGTCAGATGAATTGCCATGCACCCTGTCACTGCGGATACAAGCACCTCTTTTTGATAGGTAACTCCATCCGACGCAAACTGCACGCGCGCGATTCCTTCCTCCAAATCCAGTTCTCGCTGATACTCTGTAATTTCACCTAACCCGTGCAGCTGAATATAGCACTCTCCTGCAGTCTGATACGATCTCTGTGAATTTGGCATCCCTGACAATGCATACATAGTAAGTTCCTGTGCCTGTGCAATCTTTCCTTCCCGAATCAGTCTTCTGATCTGTGGAAGTTTTTCCTTTGCATCCGGATTAATCCGATCCAATTTTTTCCCGCTCCAGATACTATCCTCATTGATCTGTATCATTTCTTCCTGCGGCCGCCCAAACACCATACCGCCAAATCTTCCGTTTCCGACCGGAAGTGCCTCACTCCAGCACTTTGCCGGATTCTGATACCATAATTTCATCCTCTGCCCCTCCTATCACTGTTCCTTCTGAAAGAAATCCGCTGCCGTTTTCCAATGCAGGCAACAAGCCTTCCTCAATTTCCTGCTTTCCCGCCAGATAACTGTCCTTCAAAAATACGATCGGCACCATTTGATCTTCTTCCGGAACCTGATAGTCTTCAAATAATTGCCGGATCAGTTCGCCATTATTGTCCGTTCTTGATTCCATCTTCAATACTTCGCATGGAAATTCCTGATCTTCTATTTTAAACGTCTCCGGAATCTGCCCCCAAAACGCTTCCATTTCCAGACATTCCGGACAGTCTTTTCTGTAAAAATACAAAGCAGAAATTCCGGTCGCTCTAAAAAAAGCGGATCGCAGCTGTTCCCGAATTTCAGACATTCCCATATACATCTTTCCATCAAGTACCATCACTGGGAAAACATAATTTTCATTTTCCAGTGAATACTCTTCTGCGATCGCATTCCATGCTTCATTTCCTTTTGTCTGGAACACATTATATTCCAAAAGTTCATATGGGCAACTATCCTTATAAGCAGAAATCTGTTCCTCAACAAGCGCGCGAAATTCTTCCGTTCCATCACAAGTTCCGCAAGCCGTATTATGAAAAAAATAAATCGGCAGCATTTCTTCCTGTGTTTCTGTCTGGTCTGACGCAGCTGCAGTCATGCTGCAGATAACGAAAAGCGTCATTATCAGAAAAGAAAATAGTTTTCTTTTCATCGTGTGGATTCCTCCGAAATCAGTTCAAACGATTTTAACTGTGCCGTTCCCTGCCCTCGATAAGTAAGATAAATAGCCTGCACGCCGTCCGGAATTTTTGCCTCCGCTTCATATCTGTTCCAGATGTTTGTATAGCGGAGCGAAACACTTCCCAATACTTCTCCGTCCCATTTCGTACGGATTTCAAACACGCCGTCCGCATATCCTCTTGTGGTCACCGCAAAGCGACAGACATTTTTGCAGTCGAAATATTTATAACCAAATACTGCCGTATCTGTGATATTCGCTATGTATCCTACCTCCTCGTCACCATCGCGTCCATCCTGCATCACTTTTGGATACTTATCCCCAGCCACATAAATGCTGGGCTCTTTTGTAAACATATTGCAAGCCAGATATGCCGGATATTCTCCCTCGCCTTTCAGCGGTCCGCCATTCAGACCGCAGGAAGTCATCTCTGCCTGACGGATTGCTCCGTCCTCTGTGATTTCCAGTTTTTCCGCGCAGCCCTGTCTGCTGTACCAGGTGCCGTTGGTATGACGATGATAAAAGATGTACCAATCCTCCTCAATCTGCACGATGCTTCCGTGATTGTTCGCTCCGTACGCAGCCGGCATATTTGCCGGTTTATACGTGTCAATATGAAGATCGCAGTTGCTGACGATCACACCTCCATAAGTAAAACCGCTGGTTGGAGATTTGCTCACCGCATAGCATAATTCATGCATGACTTCGGAAGAATAAATGAAATAATAAGTATCTCCCATCTTGCGAATAGACGCCGCTTCAAAATAAGCATGTCCCTCAAATCCGGTACCCGCGCTCGTCTCACAGCCCGGTACCACAAACACAGTATCTTCTTCTATGGTCAGCATATCCGGTCCAAGTACCGTCGCCATTGCTCCTGTTCTTGTTTTATCTCCCTGGCCGCAAAAACCAGTATATAAATAGGTACGGTCTCCTTCTGTTAAAACACCCGGATCAAACTGTGGTTCATCACCCGGGCGTTCTCCCAGGCGCATGCCGTTTTTGTCATGCACATAGCCATAGAATCGATACTGTCCAGCCGGTGTATCACAAACTGCGACTGAAACCACACTTGCATGATCCAATACATAATAAAGATAATATCTTCCATCCGGACCAACAGTGACATCCGGCGCGTAAAGACACATCGAACCATCGCGGTTAAGCGGATCCTCTGTTTTCGGATAAATCACGCCCTCATATCTCCAGTTTCCAAGATCGTCTACCGGCGCTGACCAGCAGACATAATCGCCCATACAGAATACATAGCCATTATAAAAATCATGTGATCCATAAATGTAAACTCTTCCGTCAAAAACATACGGCTCGCCATCCGGAATGTATTCCCAGGACGGCAGGTATGGATTAAATGCCTGTTTTTTCTGATTTTCCATTTTTACTTTCTCCAATCTTCCCTTTTATACACTGTTTTAAACCACACCTTTTTGAAGCATGATATTTGCATAGAGCGCACTTTCACCAGTTGCGATAATAGCATATGCTTTTTTAGCTTCTTCATAAAAAGCAAACCGTTCTGTCTGTCCAATCACTTCTGCGCCGCGCGAATCTGCCTTTTCTACAATTTTTTTATACTCTTCCCAGATTGGTGTCTCCACCGGATCCCCTTTCATCACTTCCATCAGCTGTACCGGATGCTCCACATAGGTATCTAACGGAAATAACTGCAAAACCGCTTCAAGGATCTCACAAACACCGTGCCCATCCATACGGATCACCTTTGCATTTTTTCCCATCGACTCTGCTGGAAAATTTCCATCCGCGATCACAATCCGGTCACTGTGTCCCATCTCACAGAGCACCTTTAACAGCTCCGGTGATAAAATTTTCGGTATTCCCTTTAACATTTTTGTATCCTCCTACTCTTCATCCCACAATTCTTTCCAGTCATTTGCACCCGGCCATAAAAATACCTGTCCTTTGATCAGGCGGCAATTCCGGTCAGCTTTTCTGATTCGCTCCATTTCTTCTTCCGTCAGCGGATCTTCTGTTGCACAGCGCAGATTCGAAATGTACTGCGGCTCCTTTACCGAAAACGGAATCGGTATCATTCCACGCTGCACTGCCCATTTCAGACAGATTACGGCCGGATGTACTTTATGTGCTTCGGCAATTTCCGTAATTACCTCCATCTCAATATCTGCGATATCTTCCGCTGTACGGTCACGTTCCGGTCTGGACGGAGAACCAATCGGGCAAAAGCCTACCGGAACAATCTTATGCGCAACCGCATATTCAAACAGTTCCTGCTGCTGGAATGACGGATGACACTCCATCTCCAGCGCTGCCGGCTGAATCCGGCATAACGGCAGTACCTGTTCCAGTTTTTTCACGGTCATATTTGACATACCTATGTAACGCACCAGACCTTCATCAACCAGTTTTTCACACTGCCGCCAGGTATCCATAAACTCTTCAACAGAAAACGGCTTGGAATCCGGATTACGGGAATCACCATCGCATCCCGGTGCATGATAATTTGGGAACGGCCAGTGAACAAAGTAGAGATCGATTTTCGACAACCCCAGGTCTGCCAGGCTTTGTCTGCACGCTGTTTCTACTTCTCTGTGACGGTCATTCCACACTTTTGAAGTAATAAAAAGTTCTTCCCTGCTGACAATCTTATCCTGAAATACTTTTTTCAAAACTTCTCCGATATTTTTCTCATTCTGATATACCGCTGCACAGTCAATCAAACGGTATCCGCATTTGATTGCGCCGTATACTGCCTCTGAAACCTGTTCTGCATTATATTTGTCAGAACCAAATGTACCAAGTCCTACCGCCGGAATTTCTTCTCCCGTAAAAAGCATCCGTTTCGGTACCTTTAAAAGATCTATCTTCTTTTCCATTTACCTTCTCCTTTTCACCATAATAAATAGTCTGTTCTGTTATTTTCAATATAGCATATCTGTTTTTTCACTTTTAGCGAAAAAAATGACATTCTTCTTTCCTTTATGTCGTGTAAACGCAGGTTTTTTTAGAAGATTCCACCCGTCATCCTTGACTTTCCCACTTTCTTTTGTTATTCTGAACAAAACTTTGAAAGGTCAATCTATATGCGAAAACACTATCCAGATATCCCTGTTTCTTTTTCTTTGGGAAATTATACCTTTGATGTCCTAAATCTGGTATACGAGCAATTCTGCCGTGTCATTCCCAGTCACACGCACGGAAAAGGCTGTTATGAAATTCACTATATCAGTGAAGGATGCGGAAGTGCCCGCATCAACGGCATTTCCTACGAAATCACACCCGGAACTCTCTATGTCACCGGTCCTCATATAGAGCACGCGCAGATCCCATACCCGGAAAATCCCATGTGCGAGTACTGTATCTATTTCCGCATTAGTAATCATCCCGAAAATGACTTTCCGAAAAGTGAAGATGCCATTATCTCTTCCGCATTTGCAGCTACCCCTTTCTGGTTCGGACAGGATGCCTGCCAGCTTCGTCCCCTGTTTCTCTCCCTTTTTCGGGTACTGTCGTATCGGCCAACCGGTTATCTGGCCGAAGCCGATGCGCTGCTTCGTCAGATTGTGATCCGTCTGGTGCGCAATTACAAAAAAACCGCAGAGCGAAACGCGCGTCTTCCTCTCTCGGACACTTCCGGTCATGCTTCTGTAATCATCGAAGAGTATTTCCTCTATGAATACGCGCACCTTTCCTTAGAAGAACTATCCGCTCGACTCGGAGTCGGCATTCGCCAGACCGAACGCTCTATTTACGCACTGTATGGAAAGACTTTTCTGCAAAAAAAGAAAGAAGCGCGTATGTCCGCTGCCGCAATTCTTCTTGAACATACACAAAAAAGTATCACGCAGCTCTCTGAAGAGCTTGGTTATTCTTCTGTGGAACACTTTTCCTCTGCCTTTAAGAATTATTATCACAGTTCTCCTACGCAGTATCGGCGCAGTTATAAGGCTGCGCCGTAAGAAAACATCCCTGCTCTTATTTTTTCCCAATCACTTCTACAGACAGCGCTCCTTTTCGGAATCTTTGATCTCCCTCTACAGTCCAGGTAACCTTTCCGCTTTCCTGACAATACTGAATCCGCGTCAAGCAATATTCTCCTTTTTCATAGCCGTATCCGTCACCTGCATCCTCGTACAGTGTAAAGCTTCCATCACAGCCGGCATATACCTGCAGACAAATTTCTTTTCCCTGTGTATCAGCAGCACAATTTTCCGGTTTCGCAATCGGAAGGACGGCTCCTGCACGTACATACACTGGAATACGCTCAATATCAGCTTTCGCCGTAATTTCCTGTCCACCCTCATATTTTTCTTTTGTATACAAGTCATACCAGTCTGTTCCGGCCGGAAGATAAACTTGCCTTGTATACTGCATATTTTCGATTGGCACGCCTCCTGTCTGATAATACATCGGCGTTGTTACCGGACAGATCAGAAGCGACGGTCCAAACAAATATTCATCCGCAATCTCCGCTGCACGGCTGTCTTCCGGAAAATCCATAACCAGAGCACGCATCATAGTCTCATCTTCCAACCAGACAGCGCCTGCCACTGAATAAATATAAGGAAGCAACTGGTATCGTAAACGAATGGCAGACAAAATTGCTTCATAAAACGGTTCTCCCTTTTCCCCAAAATTCCATGGTTCTCTGCGGCAATCCGTTCCGTGACTGCGAAAGATCGGCAGAAATGCGCCATACTGCAGCCATCTCACATATAATTCCCGATAGGCTGGATCTGTATTTCCACCTTCATACTCCCCTTTCCAGAACCATGATATTCCCGGTTTTACAAAAAATGCACCAATATCCAGCGTCCAGTATGGCAATCCACTAATACAGAACTGAAGACCTGCCACAATCTGCCTGCGAAGCGTCTCCCAGCTTGCATAAGTATCTCCTGACCAAAGAATCGTACCGTATTTCTGACTTCCCAAATAACCGTTTCTGGTCAGATTCACCACTCTTTTTTCCTCTGTAGTCCCCCGCTGTCCTTCACAAAGCGCCTGTGCATGATAGAGTCCGTAAGCATTTGCTTTTTCAATCGGCATACATTTCTCTGCCGCATCTACAAAATCTCGGTACATTTCCGCCGGATCCGGTTTATAAAGCCTGCTCCACTCCGGGGTAAGCGGCTCGCTCGAATCGCACCACCAGGCATCCACACCATGGCAAAACAGCCCTCTCTGCGCCTGTTCCCAATAAAGCTTTCTTCCTTCTTCACTGAAGGCATCATAGATTTCACTCGCCGGAAGCAACAAATTGCGCTCCTGAAATTCCCGATAATTATCACAATTTTCATTCATATTCGGCCAAATAGAAATCATGAAATGTACATTTTTTTCATGCAGCTTTTCTATCATTTCCTGTGGATTCGGAAAACGTGTTTTATCGAATGTCTTCTGACCCCATAGGTTACCTTCCCAGCTCATCCAGTCAAGCACCAATGCATCCAGACCGATTTCTCTGCGCCGAAACTCCTCTGCTGTTTTCAAAAGCTCCTCTGCTGTTTCGTAACGTTCCTGCGACTGAATGTAACCATATGCCCATTTTGGCAGCAATGCTGCCTTTCCGGTCAATTTCCGGATTCCCTTTACCGTTTCTCCCAGCGTCTCACCTGCAAGAAAATAATAATCTATATATTCGTCTGCTTCTGTATAAAGATACGAACCATACTGCGTATCTTGGAAAATTGCCGGGCTCTGTGTGGACAGAAGAATTCCCCATCCCAAATTAGAAAGCAGTGCCGGCAGAGCAATTTTCAGATTCGCCTGATGCAGATACTGTGTCGTGTGACGCAGGTTCCATACCCCCTCTTCTGCCTGTCCCAGTCCGAAAAGCGATTCCTTTTCCTGAAAAACAAGCTGCAGCTTTGTGTGAAAACGCTTTCCGGCAAATTCTCGCTCTGATTCCCGGATGCGGCGTTTGATGCCGTCCGGCGTCCGAACCTCCTCTATTCTTGTGTGTTCATTAACTACCGTACGGTAAACATCAAACTCTTCCGTGATCTTACTTTCTCTTTCTGCTTCCTGTAAAAGCAATGTTCCATCCGTTTTTCTAAAACAAACAGAACCTGTTTTTCGATTTACGATCACTTGGAGTTTTTCCGTTCGAAGTACAATTTCCTGTTCTCCTTCTGTATAATCCCAGTCAGATACTGAATTTCCGTTCTCTGTCATTTCTGCTGTCAAATCTATAATATGGTTTCCCTGCTCCCCTGAGAACGTTTCTTTTTCTGTATACGAAACACGTACGATTGTTTCCGTCTGCGGAATCAACCGAATCGTACCGGCTTCTGCCTCCAGAAATAATGCTCCTCCTTTTCGAAATACCTTTTTAATTTCTCTCTTTTTTCCTGCATATGCTTCTAACATATTCCACTCTCCTGTACAAAAATTTCTTTCAAATGCTCCTCCATTTTCCACAGCATAACATCCCGTCTTCAAAAAATCCATATACAGTTCCATTTAACCATATTCTATTCTTCCGATTCCTATATTCAATTTTTCAAAGACTATATTCTTTTTTTCAGCACGCAAAAACCCTCCCGGATAGGGGCTTTTCTATTCCAACCAACTATCCCGGGAGGGTTTTATCACATTTTCTCTGCGATTTCTATTTCTCTTAACGTTCCGACGGAGACTTTCGGTAGTTCTTCAGTCTCTCATATTCTTCATCTGTAATCTCCATGACTGTTCCATGCTTAAAGCCATAGGGAAACTCAAATGCCGCATCTGAACGTTCAAAATGACCGCTTTTTAAACTGTCCGCCAAAAACGGAACATAGCCCTGCTCTTCTTCTTTGCAGCCATAGTAATCCAACATTAGACACCATCTGCCGTCCGCCGTTTTGAAAGCTGTCGGCGCCTCATACTTTCCTTCTTCCAGTGTTTCCATACAGCGGTCAAATTCTGATATTTTTTCAAAAGGACCGGTAACCTTATCTCCAACTACCAGAAAAATATGCTGCGGATTTCCTTCGCTTTTCAGAAACATATAATACCGTCCATCTTCTTCATACATCGCGGAGTCTATAACCGGACCGCCATCCGGTTTTCGATACAATTCTTTCGGCTCGGAAAAATGCTCAAAGTCTTTGGTACGTGTATAGAAAATCGCCTTTGGACCAAACTCATTGCAGCTGTGAGAAGAAGACCAGTGTACCATATAATCCTGTTTCTCCTTATCATAAATAATATCCGGCGCCCAAAGACATCCGAAATTCTCATCTCCAAGCGGAATCATTTTCTGTTCTGACCAGTGGATCAAGTCTTCAGACTGCCACATTACCAGGCATTTGCTTCCATTCCTCGATACATTTTCCCAGCTATGTTTATACTGATATGGCATTCCATACGCCAGGCTCAAATCCGTCGCCATAATAACAAATTTACCGTCACCGGTTCTTGTTATCGTAAAATCACGCACGCCCTTATCGCCTTCATAACTCCACAACACCGGATTTCCGTCATTTACTTCTTCCCAATGAAATCCATCTTTACTCACAGAAAAATATACCTGCTCTCCATCGGGCGTTCTCTTTTCTTTAAAATGTACAAAAATATATGCGCTCATGGTTTCTCCGCTCTACTCAATCAGATTCTGCTTCCGGTATTGCCGATTCCCACAATGTGACAGGCTTTCTTTAATGTTTCAACCAGTTCATACAACCAGTCTTTTATCTCTTCTGTATTCGGATGTGCCTGTCTGCGATATGCCTCTACTTTTGCCGTCGGCGGATAGTGCATCGGCACATGCTCTCCCGCTTCCAATAGATTTGCAATCATTTCAGCAGCTTCCAAAAGTTCTTCTGTTTCTCCTGAATGGTCTCCGTTATGGGTATTGACCGCGCCGCTGATCGCTCTTACCGCCATGTCGATCGCCCGGTAAGCCGCTCCTTCCTGATTCACATCACTTGGAAGCGCCGTTTCACTTCGGTTACGGAAAAATCCCTGCACCGCGGCAACAATGGACGGATCACGCACCGTACCGTCCGGATAACAGATTCCATGTACACGATTCCAACCGCTGGAACCGATCATCAGTTCAAATATATAAAAGCCAAATCCATATTCTTTCAGAATCTCCAGTTCCATATCATACGGATTGGCTCTGGCCAGACAGCCCGTCTCATTATTGATAACTGGTTTTTGGTATTTCTCACCCAGCGCTTTCATCTGCTCGCAAATGTCGCGCACACGTTTCCGTGTCTCAAAATAGTCATGATAAATCAGAATATCCACCAATTCTGCCGTACCGCTCGGCTCGATCTCATACGCATAGGTATTTCCGATTCCTAGCGCATTTACCGGATCTACCTTGCGCATATATGCGATCATATCACGCAGATAAGCCCACACTAACTCCTGCTTTGCGCGGAATGTTTCCATATCTTCCGGCTTTACTGAAAGTTCATGGCGAAACTCCGGTTCACCCGGATAATAGGTAACAAATTCCGGCGTATGATACCCCGGTTCATTGGAAACATCCCAAAATAAAAGTCCCGGTTCGCTGCCGATCGCCCCATGAAGCGCGGCAAAATATTCCTCTGACAAATACCTGTTTTCCGGTGCAAGCATATCTGCACTTCCATCTTCCTCCACATGATCCGGATAAAATTCCCGTCCAAAAAATACGATCGGTGTACTGGAAATGCCATGCTTCCAGGCTGTGCGCACAAAATCTGTCACATTTTCCAGAAATTGCTGCGGATTTTTTCGATACACACAGTACGGAAGAAAAATCCTTGCGCTGTTAAGTCCAAGACGCTGCGCATAGCCCATCTCCCGTTCAACTATTTCTGCACGATAATTACTCCAAAAGTCAATATCATTGTGCGCATAACTGGCTGTATAGTTAAATCCTTTGATATGACTGTAATCTTTTAACGGTTTCATTGCTGTCTCCTCCTTCTGTCTCAGCCCCTGTTGTATTTCTCCAAAATCCTTTTAATATTCTCTTTCTCGGTCTCATTTGCCTCTGTCAGCGGAAACGTACATTTCTCGCTGATTTCTCTTCCCGCCGCATTCACCGCCGCCTTAATGTACGGAATAAACGGTGTGCCGACACCATAAATTTCCATCAATCCATCGATTGTACGCTGAATTTCCTGTATCTTTGACAGCTCTTCCTTGTCGCATGCCTCTACCCATGCATGGCAAAGTTTCGGATAAACATTAGAAAGACCGGCAATGCAGCCGTCTCCGCCAACCAACAGATTATGTACATAATTGTCATCAAATCCGGCAAAAATCTCGAAATCCGGAAATTCGGATTTTACCAGCTTCACCAATTCGATCGTATGTGCAACTCCTGCCTGCGTATCCTTGTAACCAACGATATTTCTGTGTCTGCGCACCAGATTTAATACCATCTGCGCCGGGATTCCATAACCGGTGCGATCCGGAAAATTATAGAGCAAAATCTTCTGCTCTGAAAGTTCTCCGGCAATCTCGTCAAACCAGTGCTCAATGCGCTCCGCGCTCATCGGAAAATAGAACGGCGGCAAAATAATACATTCGTCTGCGCCTGCCTGATGCGCAAATTTAGACAGTTCAATAATTTCTTCTTTCAACATACTCGTCGTGCCGACAATCAGACGTACTCTGCCTGCTATATACTCGGCTGCGCATTTGATCAGTTTTTTCTTTTCTTCCATTGGAATCGCGAAAAACTCACCGATACTTCCCAAAATCAAGATTCCGTCCACACCGCCGTCAATCAGAAAATCAAAATGACGTTTCATTGCATCCAGATCAACCGTTCCATCCTCACAAAAAATGGTAATAGACGGAGTAATATACTTTCCTCTCATTTCGTAAATCCTCCTACATTTTAATACCCGGCGCCCTTCATGGCAGATACTGCCTGGTCCGTATAACGCTTTAACACACCCTTATATTTTTTCTTTAGAAGCGGCATTTCTGTCTTTCTCTTTTCCAAGCCGGCAGCAATCGCCTCTTCCTCCATCAGTTTCCCGTCCAATCCGGCAATGCGGACAGATTTCTGATACACATCATATGCCAGAATATCACCTGTCTGAATATACGCAATCGGACCTCCCACAGCCGCTTCCGGTGAAACATGACCAATGGCCGCACCTCTGGTTGCACCGGAAAAACGACCATCCGTAATCAGGGATACTTTCCCGTTCAATTTCGGATCACAGACGATCGCCTCCGTCGTCATCAGCATTTCCGGCATACCGCTGCCGCGCGGGCCTTCATAACGGATCACTAAAATCTCACCCGGATTAATATCGCCTCTGACCACCGCGTCATGCGCGTCCTCCTCACAATCAAATACAATCGCTTTCCCCTGATGTACACGCATCTCTTCCTCACAGGCAGAATATTTAACAACCGCGCCTTCCGGAGCCAGATTTCCTTTCAGCACCGCGATCGATCCCATCTCTTCTGTCGTTTCTACCGGCAAAATGACATCTTCGCGTTTGAGATTATAATTATGCAGATAACCGATATTACGCTCATAAAAACCGCTGCGTTCCATTTCCTCCAGATTTTCCCCAAGTGTCTTTCCTGTCACTGTCATTACGTCCAGATCAAGATATTTTTTCAGCATACTCTGTACCTTGGGGATACCGCCCGCAAACCAGAAGCTTTCTGTCAGATGTTTTCCGCTTGGATTAATATTGCCGATGTGCGGGATCTTTGCATTTATTTCATTAAATAACTCCGGATCCAGCTCAAAACCCAACTCATGCGCGATCGTCGGCAGATGAATCAGCGCATTCGTGGAACCGCCGATTGCGCTGTGTACAACAATGGCATTGCGAAATGCTTCCTGTGTCATAATCTGAGACGGTATAATATGTTTCTCAGCCAGCTCCACAACTTTTCTTCCGGACTCGCGCGAATATTCAATCAGATCACGCATCGTTGCCGGAACCAGCGCACTGCCTGGAAGCGACATTCCAAGAGCTTCCGCCATGCACTGCATGGTACTGGCTGTCCCCATAAAAGTGCAGGCACCCACAGACGGACATCCCGTCAGTTTATAATTACGGATCTCCTGCGGTGTAATCGCATCCTTGCGCTTCTGTCTCAAAGAAATATCTCCAGCCACCAGCGAGGTGGTCTGATTCGGTCCCGGACGCATACTGCCGCCCGGCATAAAGATTGTCGGAATATCAATTCTCGCCGCCGCTTTTAAGTGTGCCGGAATGGACTTATCGCAGGAAGCCGTCATCATCATACCATCCCACGGCACGAAACCCGCATGTACCTCCAACATATCACAGATCACTTCTCTGGACGCCAGAATCACATTCATACCATCGTGCCCCTGCGCACACCCATCACAGATATCTGTCACATGAAATTGCGCCGGAAACGCTCCACTTTCATAAATCCCGTAAACCGCCTGCTGACTGACCTGATTCAGATGAGCACTGCCCGGATGACTGTCACCGTATGCATCCTCCACCAGTATCTGCAATTTCCCCAAATCTTTTTCCGTCCATCCGGTCCCCAACTGCAGCGCGTCAAACTGTGCCCACAGGAGCCGTTCTTTTTCGCTTTTCATTTGTTTTCCCCCCATGCTTTTGTTTTAAGTATATCACGATACCAAATCCTGTTTCTACTCGGCTCTGCAAATATATCATGCAATTTTTGCCCTTGCGATACATCTCCCCATATTGATCCTGTCATTCTCCATATAAAATTACATTCTGCTGTGAAACACTTTCGCGTCATCCCTCCCGACCGCAGCGCGATCCTGCAAATTCTCGGTTGTAACACAAAATCCCCCGGAAAACTTTCGTCTCCCGGGGGATTTCTAATTCATATCTGTTTTACAGATATCGATTATTCATTTTTACCATACAGGTCAACCAGTTTAGACAGATAATCATATCTTTCCTCGTTGCACTGCTGATTCTTAGCGAAGAGTTTTGCAGCTCTTTCCGGATTTGCACGTTTCAGAGAATTGTAACGAACTTCTCCGTCAAGGAATTCTGCATATCCTTCATAATTCGGAGCTTTGGAGTCAAGTGTGAACTTGTTCTCTGCTTCCGGATTGAAGCGGAACAGATGCCAGTAACCAGCTTTTACAGCTAATTCTTCTTCTGTCTGCGCTTTGCTCATACCCTTCTTAATACCATGGTTGATACACGGAGCGTATGCGATGATCAGAGACGGTCCCGGATATGCTTCCGCTTCAGCCAGCGCTTTTACAGTCTGGTTGAAGTCTGCACCCATAGCGATCTGTGCAACGTATACATAACCGTAGCTCATTGCGATGGAAGCCATATCTTTCTTCTTCACTTCTTTACCGGCAGCAGCAAACTGTGCGATAGCACCCGGCTGTGTAGCTTTAGAAGCCTGTCCGCCAGTATTGGAGTAAACTTCTGTATCGAATACCATGATGTTGATATCATCACCGCTTGCAAGCGCGTGGTCTACACCACCAAATCCGATATCGTATGCCCATCCGTCACCACCGAAGATCCACTGGGATTTCTTAGCAAGGAAGTCTTTTCCTTTCAGGATATCTTTTGCCGCGTCGCAGCCGCAAGCTTCCAGTGCTTCTACCAGTTTATCTGTAGCTGTTCCGTTTGTAGCGCCTACATTGTAAGTATCCAGCCATTCCTGACCTGCTGCTTTTACAGCTTCATTATCTGTTGCAGCAACCAGAGCTTCTACTTTATCTTTCAGACCGCCACGAAGAGCTTTCTGAGCGAGGAACATACCGTAACCGAACTCTGCGTTATCTTCGAACAGAGAGTTGGACCATGCCGGACCCTGTCCCTTTGCGTTTACAGTGTACGGTGTAGACGGTGAAGAGTTACCCCAGATAGAAGAACATCCTGTTGCATTTGCAACGTACATTCTGTCACCAAACAGCTGTGTGATCAGTTTTGCATACGGTGTCTCACCACAGCCTGCACATGCGCCAGAGAACTCAAGCAGCGGCTGTTTGAACTGAGAACCTTTTACTGTATTTTCTTTGAATTTTGCAACTACATCTGTCTTGATCGGAAGTTCTACGCCGTAATCGAAGAATTTCTGTTCGCCTGCGTTTGCTTCCATGTTTTCCATAACAAGTGCTTTTGCACCCTTCTTGCCCGGGCAGACATTTGCACAGGAACCGCATCCGGTACAGTCGTAAGCGGATACTACCATAGCAAATTTGTAATCAGCCATACCTGTCATCGGCAGAACTTTCATTCCTTCCGGAGCTGCAGCAGCTTCTGCTTCTGTCAGAGCGATCGGACGGATAACAGCGTGCGGACATACATAAGCACATCTGTTACACTGGATACAGTTTTCCGGATTCCATACCGGGATATCTACTGCGATACCACGTTTTTCGTATGCGGAAGAACCGGACGGTGTAGAACCATCTACATAATCTTTGAATGCAGATACCGGAAGAGAATTACCTTCCTGTGCATTTACTTTATTCTGAATGTTGTTTACGAAATCAACAACGTCTGCTCTCTTACCGGTAGCAGTTGTCATTGCCAGACCCTCGTCAGCAGCATCTTTCCAGCTTTCCGGAACAGCTACTTCAACAACCTGTTTTGCACCAGCGTCGATTGCATCGTAGTTCATCTGAACGATTGCGTCACCTTTACGTCCGTAAGTTGCTTTTGCAGCAGCTTTCATCAGTTCGATTGCCTGCTCTTCCGGAATGATGTTTGCCAGTTTGAAGAATGCAGACTGAAGAACTGTATTGATACGTCCGCCAAGTCCGATTTCTTTACCGATCTTGATACCGTCGATCACATAGAATTTAATGTTGTGGTTTGCGATGAAGCTCTTCACCTGCCCCGGCAGATGTTTTTCAAGACCTTCCATATCCCACGGACAGTTCAGCAGGAATGTACCGCCGTCTACCAGTTCCTGAACCATGTTGTATTTACGAACATAGGACGGATTGTGGCATGCTACAAAGTTTGCCTTCTTGATCAGGTAAGTAGACTTGATCGGAGTCTTACCGAAACGAAGGTGAGACATTGTAACACCACCGGATTTCTTGGAGTCATAATCAAAGTATGCCTGCGCATACATGTCTGTATTGTCACCAATAATCTTGATGGAGTTTTTGTTCGCACCTACTGTACCATCAGCGCCCAGACCCCAGAACTTACAGTTGATCGTTCCTTCCGGAGTAGTAACAAGCGGAGCGCCCAGTTCCAGAGAAAGATTTGTAACATCATCCACGATACCAATTGTGAATTTCTGTTTTTCTGTATTATTATAAACAGCAACGATCTGTGCCGGTGTTGTATCTTTGGAACCAAGTCCGTAACGGCCTGTGAATACCGGAACTGCGTCAAATTTGCTGCCTTTCAGAGCTGCAACAACGTCCAGATACAGCGGTTCGCCAAGTGCGCCCGGCTCTTTTGTTCTATCAAGAACAGTGATCTGTTTTACTGTCTCCGGAATAGCTTCGATCAGTGCTTCTGCGCTGAACGGTCTGTACAGACGTACTTTTACAACGCCGACTTTTTCGCCTGCTGCCATCAGATAGTCGATTGTTTCTTCGATCGTATCACAAACAGAACCCATTGCTACGATTACTTTTTCAGCGTCAGCTGCACCGTAGTAGTTGAACAGTTTGTAATTTGTACCGATCTTAGCATTTACTTTATCCATGTATTCCTGTACGATTGCCGGCATAGCATCGTAGTACGGGTTACATGCTTCTCTTGCCTGGAAGAAGATATCCGGGTTCTGAGCAGAACCTCTCTGGCACGGATGATTCGGGTTCAGCGCATGTGCTCTGAAAGCGTCAACCGCATCCATATCTACCAGATCTTTCAGATCTTCATAATCCCATGTCTCGATCTTCTGGATTTCGTGAGAAGTACGGAATCCGTCGAAGAAGTTGATGAACGGGATACGTCCTTTGATTGCTGCACAATGTGCAACCGGTGTAAGGTCCATTACTTCCTGTACAGAACCTTCGCAAAGCATTGCTGCACCAGTCTGACGGCATGCATATACGTCAGAATGATCACCAAAAATAGAAAGTGCGTGGCTTGCAAGCGCACGAGCGGATACGTTGAATACGCCCGGAAGCTGTTCACCAGCAATTTTATACAGATTCGGGATCATGAGGAGCAGACCCTGAGAAGCTGTGTAAGTAGTAGTCAGTGCACCTGCAGAAAGAGATCCGTGTACAGCACCTGCCGCACCTGCCTCAGACTGCATTTCAGTTACCTGAACTTCCTGACCGAAAATGTTTTTTCTGCCCTGAGTTGCCCATTCATCAGTAGCTTCAGCCATTACAGATGACGGGGTGATCGGAAAGATAGCCGCAACATCGCTGTATGCATAAGAAGCATGAGCTGCTGCATGGTTACCATCCATGGTCTTCATTTTTCTTGCCATTTTTGATTTCCTCCTTATCTTTTTGAGCGTTGCCACTCATTGTTTCATATGTAAAAAGCCATATGAAATGAACCCCCGGTTCCCCGGAACTTCTCATATGGCTTAATCATAACATATATTTGACAGATTGTCTATTTTAGGTTCGCCAAAAAATTGATTTTTTTGTATTTTTTACGGTACAGCAAAGAGCCGTGCACAAATAGAAAAAGAGTTCAACCGTGGGAGCTTGCTCACATCGGGGAACTCTTCTTTCTATTTGTATAGGGCGAATGCCCGCGACCGAGCTATGCGCCAGCATGCGAGGTACGCACGGCTCTTTACTTTATAGGACGACGCCCGCGACCGAGCTATGCGCCAGCATGCGAGGTACGCACGGCTCTTTACTTTATAGGACGACGCCCGCGACCGAGCTATGCGCCAGCATGCGAGGTACACACGGCTCCTCCTGCTATTCCCCTGCAAATGCCTGTGCGATCGGCGAATCTGCCGGAAGCACAATTGTCTTATCCTCTCCTGTCATGGAAGCTTTCAGAGCATCCAAGCTTCTGACATAAGCGTAAAACTCTGTTTTTTCCTCATCCGCATACGCCTCGGCAAGAATCCTCATATATTCTGCCTCTCCTTCCGCGATCAGGATCTCCGCCTGTTTCTCTGCCTCAGAAAGCTGGATTGCAATTTCTTTGTCCGTTGTATTGCGGATCACCTTCGCCTCTGAATTACCTTCCGCCGTATAGGTTGCCGCGATATTATTTCTTTCAGAAATCATACGCTCATAAACCGCGTCCTTATTGTCATCCGGCAGGTCAAGCTGCTTCATTTCGTAAGTCAGCAATTCAATGCCATACTGCACAAGATTGCCATCGATTCCATCCAATACTTTCTGATCCAGTTCCCCATCGCGTCCGCTGATAACCTCATCCTGCGTCATACTACCGATTGCGTTTTTCGTCGCATTGTAAACGGCAGTATTAATACGGTTTTCAGCGTTGCTCATGGAAGAATTCAACGTCTGTGCAAATTTAAGCGGATCTGAAATTCTCCACAGTACATAACTGTCGCTGATCATCGTCTTTTTCTCTTTTGTGATCACATCTGACGGAACCAGATCGTAGAGCAGTGTTTCCTTCGGCAAAGTATCTGCGCTTTGAATAATCGGCACTTTCAGGCTAATGCCCGGCTGATCAATGACTCTCACTACTTTTCCGAACTGACGGATCAGCTTATATTCATTCTGATTTGTAATTACCACGGAAGCTGCCAATACAAACAACGCCAGCACCGCTATGATTGGTATAAAAATTTTCTTTCTATTTTTTTTCTTCATATTATTGTCCTCCCGTGCTCTGCGGACTTACCGTATTTTGTGTTTTCGACTCTGTCTGCGGCAGCACTTCTGTCTGCTTCTCTGTCTCTTGCTGCTCGTCCTCTTTTACAAAAGAATCCAACGGCAACACTTTTTCAATTCCGCTGCCCTGATCGATAATCACTTTCATATCCGGCAGCACTTCTTCCATCGTTTCAAAGAACATACGCTGCTTGGTCACTGCTGGATTTTTGCGATATTCTTCATACATGGCATTAAATCTTGCTACCTGCGCCGTTGCCTCATTAATACGGGTCTGTTTTTTGGCCTCTGCGTCCTGCACGATCTCATCGGCCTGCGCTTCTGCCTCCGGCAGCTTTTCATTGCGGTATTTGTTTGCATTATTTAAAGCCGTTTCCTTGCCCTGCTTGGCATTTTCTACTGCCTTAAACGCCTGAATTACTTCTGCTGTCGGCGGTTCGGAATCCTGCATGGAAATATTTACCAGTTGAATACCGATATTCTGCTGTTCCAGCTTCTCCGTTACCATTTCTTTAATCTTTGCCTGGATTTCACTCTTTCCAGTCGTCAGTACGTCGTCCACATTATAGCTTCCGACTACCGTACGGATCGAACTCTGCGCAATATTTTTCAAAATCTGTTCCGGCTGCATAGATGCGTACACATACTGTACCGGATCCACAATACGGTACTCTACAAAGAAATCAATATTAATAAAATTATAGTCCGCGGTAATCATGATGCTTTCATCCGTAACATCCTCATTTGTCGGAACATCATAGCCAATCGGGAATCCTTGGATCGTCGTATTGACTTTCTTCACCTGCTGAATCAACGGTATTTTAAAATGAAGACCGGTTTCCGTCACCGAAGACGGTTTTCCAAGCGTCACCATTACAGCCTGCTCATTCTCACCGATCTGGTAAAAAGAATCTCCCGCCGCCGACAGCGCCACTACGCCTGCCACCGCTGCAATCACACCAATTTTAAGAGCACTTTTCTTTTTTTTGTTTTTCCCTGGTTTTTCCTGCCCCGGTGATTCAGGATCAATCACCTGGTCGCTGTCCTTTTTGAATTTCAACATACCTTTTCCTCCCAATGTCCGAATTCATCTCGTTCTTAAAAGAAAAGCGGAAGAACAACATCACTATATGTATAAAAAAAGACCTTCATTTCAGTGTATACCCTGAAACAAAAGTCTTGCTGTTTTCTCACATAAAGCGGATATTGCTATCGAACTGTCGCTCTATGTACCATCTGATTAAATACCGTGTATCTTTCGATGGCAGCTACTCCCTTTTCTTTGATACTTTTTTATCATCTTTTTTACTTTCCGTCAAGAAACTCTTCTTTGATTTAATAATTATTTTATTTTTTTACGCTGTTAATCCATTTCTCATAAGAACAGAGTCCCTGTATGTACCATTCACACTTTGCACAGGATTCGTCAAAGATTTCTTTTGTCAGCTTTTCCTGTGCCCTATGCAAAAGTGCTTGAAACGTATATCTCTCTTCTATCTTAATCTCAAGCGCTTCCGCCAAACGGACATCCTTTTGTACAACCTGATTGTTTTTACTATTTCCACAGGAACCATCTTTTTGCAAATTCGGGCAGCCTGCGCAAATCATATCCGGTGCGCAGATCGCCCGCAAAGAGGACTGTTCTCTTTCTTTTAACTTCTGAATAATTCTCGTCATATTTTCACTGAACGCATCACTGTAGCCTTCCCCTACAAAAAGAGGGATGCACAAAAGGTGATGAATGCGCAGAGTATCCACTTCCGATGTCATCTTAAACTTCCTCCAATACCTGCTGCATTCAGCGCTTTTCGTATCGTCTTCGCCACAAGGTATGCCGCAATCAGCGAAACTGCATCTTTTGCCAGATACGGCACAGAGGCCGCCAGCGCTGCCGGAATAAATTTCATCTCCGTCACCGCCATAAACTGCCAAATGCCCAGCAGATGACAAACTGCCAGACCTGCAAAGCTCATCCCGCTTAAAACCAGTTTATTCTTTTGTTCCGCTCCAAAACCGCACAAAAACACCATCACGATAAAGCCCCACAAAAAACCACCGCTCATACCGATAAGTGCGCCCGGTCCTCCGGAAAAATTAGCAAATACCGGCGCTCCTGCCGCTCCGAGCAAAATATACACCAACACAGCCACGGTTCCCAGCTTCCAGCCGAGCACATACCCTGTCAGAGCGACTGCAAATGTTTGCAGCGTAACCGGAACCCCAGTCGGCATAGGGATAGAAAGCTGCGATAATACTGCTAATACAGCCGCAAACATCCCAACCAGGACAAGTTTTTGGGCAGACGTCTGTTCCTTTTTTACAACAAGATTCTGATTCATCCTATCTCCTCCTAATGTAGAATGTAAACTTTTTTTATACGGAAGTTTACATTCTTATTTTACAGAGGAATATATTATTTGTCAACCTTGTATTCTGTTTTGTTAACATTTAATGTGTCTATTCAGTTCTGCCAGTGAATCTGCTGTTTTTGAACAAGCTCATATACAACCGGCTTTTCTCCCTCCAGATCCTCATGGTGAAGATCTACTGCCTGAATCTGATTATTTTCATATGTTTTGTAATAATAGATTCCCTTGTCCGCATTGACACAACAGGAATAGGTCGTAATATCATCTCTTCCTTCCGGAGTACGCACAGCCCCTCTTACCATAGCAATTCCATCCATCATATGGAAAAACTGCGCTACGCTCGCTTCTTCCTCTTTAGGTGCATGGGCATTCCATTTCAGAAACGCCGCTTTTACAAAACGGGATGCCGGCGAAAAATCTCCCGGAAGCCCCATAGCTCCCATCCCCTGTCCATATGTCTTTAAAGACAGCTGCTCTGCAAAACGGCTCTCCGGCGCGCTGCTTGTCAGGTTCAAATAATGATTCATATACATCTGATAAAACGGAAACGGCGGGTTGTTCGTAAGTACGCCAAACGGATTTTCATAAAGAAAAACTCCTTCTTCCACTGCCTCCATTACAATTGACTGTTCCCGGTCTGAGATCATCCAGTGCAGGGGTGACAGCGGCAGATGCTCTGCATAAGGTTTTTTCAGAACGTTTACATCTTTGAGCAATTCCCTGGCCTCTCTTACGGTCGCGCACTGTCCCAGAATCCACGGAATCAGCTCATACGGCGCCACGTTTTTCTTTCCTTCCTGCTCTTCTTTATAGCAGGCATTTCCCGGGAAATTAAGACCAGCCATTCCAAGGCCTTTTTCATTGACCGCTTCCGCATAAAGAGGATATTCTGCTGCTGAAGACGCCATTCCAATCATTGCATAATGGTGCTTCATAAGCGGCATGGTCTGAAAAGCCAATTCATAATTACGCGGAACTACTACTACCTGCTCTCCAAACGCATATTCCAGATCCAGATTTCTTCCAAAATAGAAATCCCCGTTTTCATAAGTCAAGCAAGTACACATCTGTATTCTCCTTTTCTTTTTTTTTATAAATCATGGTATAATGATTGCATTACATGCAATCCAAGCCGATAAATCGGCTTGCTGTCACATTTGTGACAAATTATACCCGGCAAGCCATGGCTTGAAAAGTAAATGCCTTTACAGGCGCTTCCTTTTCTGCGCACATGGTATAATGTACGCGAACCATGATTTGTTCTGCAAATCACAGTAAAGTGATTCAAACTTCAACAATCGTTGATATTCAGTTGAACTTCGGTTGTATCTGCTCTGCTATAGTTATTGTATCATACAATAAAAAAACGGAAAGGGGAAATTATGTTTAAAATATTGATTGCGGAAGATGACCGCGAACTGCGGCAGCTGTTTCAGCATGTTCTTACAAAAGAGGGCTATTCTGTGACGGGCGTTTCAAATGGACAGGAAGCTCTGGATGCAATGGACAACAGCTACTACAGTCTGATCATTTCCGATATAATGATGCCGGTTATGGATGGCTTTGAGCTGGTGCGTACGCTGCGTGACAGCGGGGACCAGATCCCAGTTCTGATGATTACCGCAAAAGACGCTTTCGATGATATGCGCCTGGGTTTTCTCTCCGGTATCGATGATTATATGGTAAAGCCGGTCAATGTCAAAGAAATGGTACTTCGTGTCGGCGCACTTTTAAGAAGAGCGCAAATGATGAATGAACGATGTCTGACAATAGGAAACACACAAATGGAATGCGATTCCCTTACTGTAACCGTAAACGGGCAGCATTTCATTCTCCCGCAAAAAGAATTTATGCTCCTATACAAAATGGCTGCCTATCCAGGAAAAATTTTTACCAGACAGCAGCTTATGGATGAAATCTGGGGATATGACGCAGAAACCGATGCCCACACTGTGGACGTCCATATCGGTCGGCTGCGTGAAAAGTTTCGTGACAGCGAGGATTTTAAAATCGTCACCATGCGTGGTGTCGGTTACAAGGTGGTGAAGCTGTGAAAAAAGAACATCGCTTTCCTCATTTAAACATGCGTCTGCGTTTTATTCTATTAATTATGATGGAATTTTTCGTTGTTACGATTTTATCCTGGGGAATTACCCTGATTGTCAACCGTCTGTTTCACGTTACTTTAAATATTTCTTTTATGGTGTGGGTACTTCTTCTGAGCACCGCGATCAGCGGAGCCATCACCAGCTATCTGAGCCGACGCATTTTCGATCCGATCACCCGGTTGGAAAATGCCATGAAACAGGTTGCGGACGGTGATTTCAAAATCCGTCTTGATACCGACAGCCAGATTGACGAGATCTGTTCCATCTATCACAGCTTCAATCGTATGGCAGAAGAACTTTCCGCCACCGAAATGCTGCAGATGGATTTTGTTTCCAATGTTTCCCACGAAATCAAAACTCCCGTCAACGCCATTGAGGGCTATGCCACCCTTCTGCAGGGTGAATCCATTACCGCTTCCGAGGAATGTACGCAATATATTGATAAAATTCTATTTAATACCCAACGCCTCTCTACTCTGGTCGGTAATATACTTTTACTCTCCAAAGTAGATAATCAGGCCATTCAGAGCCGTCAAAGTGAGTTTCGTCTGGACGAACAGATCCGTCAGGCTATTGTTCTTCTGGAATCTTTATGGGCTGAAAAAGAGATTGAATTTGATGTGGAACTGGACGAAATGCTTTATCATGGAAGTCAGAATCTGCTGCTGCATGTCTGGAGTAATCTTTTAAGTAATGCGATTAAATTCAGTCCGCCAGAAGGACTGATCCGAATCCGTCTGCGTCAAAAAGAACAGGCAATCTGCTTCTATATTGAAGACTGCGGTCCTGGTTTTGATGAAGAGATCAAAACACATCTGTTCGACAAATTCTATCAGGGGGACACTTCACATAAACAGGAAGGCAACGGCCTCGGGCTTGCGCTTGTCAAAAAAATACTGATTTTGTGCGGCGGATCGATCGAGGCAGAAAATCTTCCGGTCTGCGGCTGCCGTTTTACCGTTACGCTTCCTCTGCAGCAGCATCCATAATTATCAATTATTGTTGATATTCAGTTGATGTTTGGTTGCAGTTCCCTGTCTATACTGAAATCCTACAGAACTATGCATGTAAATAAAAATGGAGGATATTTATGTTACGAATAATTGTTGATTCAGGAAGCAGCATCAAACAGGAAGAAAAAAAAGATTACGGAATTGACATTCTCCCCATTCGTGTTCAAATGGGCGAAGAAGATTTTCTGGATGGAATTAATCTGAGTAATGAGGAATTTTATCACCGTTTAAAAGAAAAAAAGGAATTTCCAAAAACTGCGTTACCTTCTCTTTCTGATACGCAGGCTCTCGTAGAAGGATATACCAATCAGGGCGATCAAGTACTGATTCTAACAATTTCATCCGAAATATCCGGAACCTGGCAGACTTTCACAAACCTGTTCGAAGAGAATCCAAATGTACTCGTTTTTGACACCCGACTCGCCGTCGGCGGCATCCGCTTTCTGGTAATGGAAGCCATTCGTTATCGAAACGAACCGCTTTCTGTGATTCAACAAAAACTGGAAGAATTGATTCCCCACATTGTGATTGCCGCGATTCCGGAAACGCTTGATTATCTGTTCGCAGGCGGCCGCCTTTCCCGTGCCGGATGGATTGCCGGCACTCTGCTTTCCATTCATCCGATTATCGGTTTTACAGATGGAAAAGTTACCGTGCTGAAAAAGAAACGAGGTCTGCGTGCCGGTATGCATGCTATCTTGGACATGCTGGAGGAAACCGGTTGCGACTCGGATTATGGAATCATTGCTTCCTATACAGATAATGACCAGAATCTTCAGGAATTGATTCGCCAGACGGATCCTGCTTTGCAGGAGTTCATTCACGTTTACGATAATCTGTGTCCTTCCATCGCCTGTCACTGGGGACCAAATGCGTTCGGTTACATTTATATAAGCAAAAAAAATACCGGAAAAGAGGAATAATATGAAACATAAAAAACTGACACGAAAAGAAATATTTTCTATTCCTAACTTGATGAGCTATCTACGAATTCTGCTGATCCCTGTCTTCTGCTATCTCTACGTTACTGCCGAAACAGAACAGGATATCTGGATTGCCGCAGCGGTAGTCTTATTTTCCAGCTTAACCGATCTTCTGGACGGTTTCGTTGCCCGTCATTTCAACATGATCACAGAACTTGGCAAGGTGTTAGATCCAGTTGCCGACAAGCTGACACATGCCGCTCTTGCGCTCTGCCTGACTTACCGTTATCCGCTGATGTGGGCTCTTATCATTCTGATGGCTTTAAAAGAAGGCTATATGGCCTTTATGGGACTTCATTTCCTGAAAAAAGGTAAGATGCTGGACGGAGCCATGTGGTTCGGAAAAATCTGTACGACTGTTTTATTTGTCGGGATGTTAGTACTGTTTTTCGGTTTCCGTATGTCCTCTGCTTTCGCAAACGGATTAATCCTGGTCATGATGACGGTTATGGCAATCACCGTATTTTTATATATCCCTGTCTTCCGTGAAATGAAACAGGAAAAAGACTAAGCAGTTTTCAGCTACAGCATCTGAGGGAGGATTGTTATGAAACTGATATTTCTTGCAATTTACATTTTTCTGATTTTAGCGGTTATTTTTCTGGAACGCAAACACCCGACAGAGGCCCTTTTATGGGTACTTGTCATGGTGTGCCTCCCTTATGCCGGCGTTTTACTCTATTTAATTTTCGGAAACACAGTCGGTATCCGCCTGACCTCATTTCTGCGAAAAAAACGTCTGGCATTCTGTGCTTCTCCATTGGCAGCCGAAGCGGCTCCCGTTATTCCGGATGGTCTTCTCTCTGCCGAAGATGCACAAGTGATCCGTTTTAACAACGTCTACAATCACAGTGAACTCACCTCATATGAAACAGCATCCCTCTATACCAGCGGACGCAGTCATTATGAACAGCTTTTTGAAGATCTTGCTCATGCGAAAACATGCATCTTCGTAGAGTTCTATACGATTCATCATGACGAGATCGGAACAGCCTTTGTGGAAGCCTTAACAAAAAAAGCATCCGAAGGCGTAGAAGTTCTGGTATTGTTTGATTTCATCGCCAATCTTTCCAGCCCGGCCAGTATGTTTCGTCCTTTAAAAGAGGCTGGTGGAAAAGTAATCCGTGTCAAACCATATCTGACACATTACCGCAGCCATCGTAAGATTGTGACCATTGATCATCAGATTTCCTACATCGGCGGCATGAATATCGGAAAACAATACGCCAATCTCGCAAAGGTCAAAAATCCCTGGCGCGACACCCAGATTCGTCTGACTGGCGCCTGCACCCAGATTCTAGATGAATATTTTCTGACAGACTGGCTCTGTTCCATCCGTCAAAAACACTGTGCCGATACCGTTGCTCACATTGTTCCAATGATCGGAAACCGCACCAGTATGACAGAAAATTTCTGCCAGTTTATTATCGGCGGCGCTGACACAGCAAAGGAATCCGTAAAAATGTGCTATCTCAGTATGATCCGAAGCGCCCGGTCTTCCATCCGCATTCAGACGCCCTACTTTATCCCGGATGCTTCTATTCTGGATGCACTGAAAACTGCCGCCGCTGCCGGTGTCAAGATTGAACTGATGATTCCAGGCATTAAAGCCAGTTTCTTCTTAGATCCTGTCACCACCTTTTACTGCGGTCAGCTGATGCAGTACGGCGCATCCGTTTACAAATATCATGGCTATATTCACGCGAAAACAATGGTGATCGACGAAGAGCTATGCTGCATCGGTTCTGTCAACATGGATATGCGAAGTCTCCTGGTTGATGATGAGATCTGCGGCGTTTTCTATACAAACGAACTCGTCAGACAGTATATCAGCCTCTTTCAGAAAGATATTTCTGACTGTACCATTTATACGCTGGAACAGTTTCAAAGCCGCGGACAGAAGGAGAAATTTCTGGAAAGCATCTTCCTTTTGTCTGCACCGATTTTGTAATACTATAATTTGAGGCAGGCGAAATCCGCCTGCCTTTTCATTTTTTGCAACGAGCTTTTGTATTACATTCACACTTTTTACAGCGAACTTTTGTTTTCCAATCTATTTTCCCTTTTAATATGAATATACTATTCCACCTCTATCAGTTTAAACTTTAACGGATAGGTTTTCGCACTCGTTCGAACCTTTTCCAATATGCTACATAATTTCTCCCTATTTTCTCAAAATATTAACCTAAGCTTTTGAATGTTTACATAATAGTGCGAACTAATTAAACTGCCAATTCGCATTTGAAAATATATTTTCCTATACTCTACACATTTTACTGAAACAAAATACCGCAGCCCCATCTTACATGAGACTGCGGTATGTCTTTTTATGTCATAAACTAGGTCGCTGAAACTACCATTTTGTTCTTTCTGGCAAGGGCTATCGCCACATGGCAAAGCTCCATGGAAGCACATACTTTATCTGCCAGGGTGATGATCCAGGCTTCTTTGTTACTCGGAATCGGTCCAAGCGGAAACATATGTGAAAGAATCGCTTTCTGTTCCCGTTCGCTGATGGAGAAAACCCGTTCACTGTTTTTTGCGGCAGCTTTCGGATGATAAAATGCCTGTGCTTCACCAGTTGGTGTTTTTTTCCTGAAATCGTATGGACAGAAATCATGGAGCAGTCCTGCCCTTGCGGCAGCACTCTCATCACATCCAAGCTTTCTGGCAATGATCCAAGAAACATAAGAAACATTTATACTGTGCATAAGCCGGTTTGTCCATTGATGATGACAAAATTCAGCAAGAGAAAGAAACTCCTCATTGTCCAGAATCGGCTGCACTTCCGCCAGAAACTCTTTTGAGACTTCGTCTGACATCTGAAGGTCCATCGGCAATCACTCGCTTTCTATATTATTATACCTTTATTATGACGCTTCTTTTAAAAAATGCAAGTGATTTTGCAAAAATTAATTTAAAATTCATGATTTTAGAAGTTTTTAACAGGTCGCGCCGCCAACCAGATGTTTCTGTGCGCTGATGTTCTCTTCTTTTCTCTGCAGGAGATCATCTGCCAACAGCTGTTTTTGTACTTCTTCAAATCCGATCCGTGCTACTGTATCTGCAAATCGTTCGCCGGTAATTCCCTGTTCACGGAACAGAAGAATGGCCTTTTCTACCACTGCCAGCACTTCCTCTTTTTCCGTAAAGATCTTATCCAGATAACGTCCCTGTGCCACTTTTTTGCCCCAGCGTCCGCCGATGTAAACACGATAACCATTTGTATAATCTTCGACTGCATGGAACGGACATTTTCCTATGCAGCGTCCGCAGTGGTTACAGCTGTTTTCATCGATTACAAGTTTTCCGTCTACTACTTTTGCCACCTGAATCGGACAGTTCGTCTCAATCTGACACTTCTTACAGCCACGGCATTTTTCCAGATCCACCTGCGGCACGCGCTGACCGATAATACCAAGGTCGTTCAGATCCGGTTTTACGCAGTTATTCGGGCATCCTCCGACTGCAATTTTAAATTTATGCGGCAGTTTTACATCCGCATACCCATGGAAGAATCTCTCATGAATTTCTTCCGACAGACCGAACGTATCAATCAGTCCATATTGACAGGTTGTTCCTTTACAGGAAACTACCGGGCGTACTTTGGAGCCGGTACCGCCGGTTTCCAGTCCCACCTGCATCAGATACTCTCGCAGCGGCTCAATGTTTTCAAACGGAACTCCCTGAATTTCCATCGTCATACGGGAAGTCATCGTTACTTCACCGCTGCCGAACATCTCAGCTGCTTCCGCAATCGTTCTGGCCTCTTCCGCTGTAATCTTGCCGTTTCTGGTGATCACACGTCCATTGAATTTATCCGGTGTTCTTTTATCCTTGAGAAATCCGAGCGCTTTTACTCTTTTTTCTTCCAGCGTTGAAACTGCTCCCTCCGGATTTTCTACTTTTACATCGTTAAAGAAACGCGCTCCTTCCAAAACGACCGTATTCGTATATCCGAAATGACGCAGACGGTTTTGCAGGAAATAACCGCGTTTGCCTTTGGCGCAGACTAAAAGCAGTTTTTCATCTTTTGCAAGACCTTCTATTTCTCCATCTACTTTTGCCAGATCTACAAACATTGCGCCGTGGATCGCCGGAGTCGGGCTGACATCGATAACTTTATATCCTTTTGCCTTTCCTGCCGCGTACTCTGCCGGTGTCATGCTGACAAAAGTACCGTCAATTTTATTCTGCAGGATATAAACAGCCTGCACAAACGGATGAATGGCTGTGGAAAACGGAGGCGCATACGCAAAATCCGCATTCTCAAAATCTTCCAGAACCGCGCCCATATTGATACCCATTACCGCAATGTCTACCATTTTATCTACCGCGCCTGTGCCAAGTACCTGCACGCCCAGAAGTTTGTGCGTTGCCCGGTCTGCGATCAGTTTTGTAATAAAGAATCCTGCATCCGGATAATAATGTGCTTTGTCATCCGTTGGCGCAACTACCGTAATAACGTCAAATCCGGCCTCTTTTGCCTGTTCTTCATTCAGACCGGTACGACCGACATTCAGCCCCGGAAGTTTTACCACGCCAGTTCCAAGAACGCCCGGATATCTCTTTGGAGTTCCGGTAATCACCTGTGCCAATGTTCTCGCTTCCATATTTGCGGAAGATCCCATCGGAGACCACTGCGGTTTTCCGGTAATACGATTCGTTACCATCGCGCAGTCTCCTGCTGCATAAACGTCTGCCAGATTTGTCTTCATCGTCGCGTCTGTCAAGATCGTGCCCTTGAACATTTCCAGACCGCTGTCTGCCAGAAAATCGGTATTCGGGCGAATGCCTGCAGCCGCGATCAGAAGTTCACAGCCCAACACCCCAGCCGTTGTTTTAACCCCGGTTACACTTCCGTTTCCAAGTACTGCCTCTGCCTTTGTTCCGGTAATCACACGGATTCCTTCTCTGAGCAGATGTTTCTTTACATAGGCAGCCATTTCCGGATCAAGGATATTCGGCAATACCTGCGAAGCAAAATCAATAACAGTCACCTGTACGCCTTTTGCTTTCAAGTTTTCCGCCGCTTCCAGACCAATAAATCCAGCGCCGATCACCACTGCTTTTTTTACCTGATGTTCTTCTACATAAGCACGGATATTTACCGCGTCGTCCGGTGTACGCATCTTAAATACGCCGTTCTGATCCATACCGTCTACCGGAAGCACTGCCGGAGAAGCGCCAACCGCAATAACCAGTTTATCGTACGTGTGACACTCTTCTTCCTGCGTCTGCACATCTTTTACCGTTACTTCTTTTTTATCCGCATCAAGAGCAATTGCTTCTTTTCCGGTTCTTACCTCTACACCTGTCAGATTTGCATACTTCTGCGGTGTATTAACGATCAGTTCCTCACGGCTTTCAATCAGGCCTCCAACATAGTATGGCAGTCCGCAGCCCGCATAAGAAATGTCTTTATCTTTTGTCAATACGATTACTTCTGCACTTCTGTCCTGTCTTTTTACTTTTGCCGCTGCTTTTGTTCCTGCAGCTACGCCTCCAATAATTAATACTTTCATCTTTGTTCTCCTCTTTTTGTTATGAACAATGAATAGTTGCAGATTATTACTTACTATGATACATTTCTTGCTTCTTCCTGCTGTCTGTGACAACAGTATTTCTCATTTACACATTCCGGGCGCATCTTTTCGCATACGGTCACATCTCCTCCGCTGATCGTCAAGCCATTTCCGTTTACGAGCGCCTGTGCAATCTTTCGTCTCGCCTCGTTGTAAATTCTGGTCACTGTCGGGCGGGAGATATCCATCTTGACCGCACATTGCTCCTGCGTCAGATTTACAAAATCCAGCAGCCGGATTACCTCGTACTCGTCATATGTCAGATTGATGGATTCTGATGAATCATTTCCTTTCGGAATAAACTCTGTCGTCTTCGGCTTCGAACAGATACACCTGCTTTTTTGCGGCCTGGCCATAGTTCCTCCTTTCTGAGACCTGTTTCCTTATAAACTTGTTTCTATGATTTGAGCATACTCCCATTATGAACATATGTCAATATCTTTTTGCATTTAAAATTTAACAATAAATCGTTAAGAAATATTTTCGATTTGCAACAAGTTTTGGACACAAACCAGCGTTATACTCTAAGTAAATCAAATGAAGCCGCAACGGTGCACAAAGCGCGCGCGGGTATTGGAGCGGCTTCGACAAACGACAATCTTCCGCTTTCGGATGCAGCAGAAGAAGGCTTTCGCAGCATCACATCGAATTTTCCGGCTGTGCGCGGCATTGCTTTCACACTCACATCGCGAAGGGAAGTTTATAAATAAAATAGATGCAGCCGATCCGGGATCAGAAATGTTTCCCGGATCGGCTGTAATTTAGTTCATCTTTAGTTCCTCACAGATTGTCGTCTTATTGATTTTTCGCATCGTCAGCGCCATTGTTCCCGCTACCATCAGATAAATCACCAACGCCGCGATAAGCAGCGGTTTTACCGGAACGCGGAATATATTATCTGCGCCGATTTGGATAATATTCCAGGTCAGAAGCGCAATTCCTATAGAAAGTACGCTTCCATATACAACAGCACGCAGACTATAGCTGATACTCTCCAACAGCAGCATTTTCCGACTGTCCTTCGGGGAAAGTCCCATAGAACGCAGCATCGCAAACTCTCGTCTGCGCAGCAGCAAATTCGTAGAAATCGTATTAAAGACGTTTGCCAGCGCAATCAGGGATATCAGCGTCGTAAATCCAAAGCAGAGCACATTGACAGCTAACAGAAAATTGCGGTCACGCTCATAAGAATCCATCAGATTTATCAGATAAATGCCGCCCAGATGCAGCAGTTCTTTTTCCTGTAGTTCTTTCTCGAGATCCTCATATACCGCCCGATAATCTCCGGTTTTTGCTGTAAAACAGTATGACGCATTCCATACCGTTTCATTTTTGATCGAATCCAACGTACTAAGCGGCAAAATCAGAAATGGCTGCGACATATAATTATCCACGATTCCTTCTGGCAGATGATCAATTCTTGCCACCGGCGCAACGCTGAAATTTTCCGTATACGCCATCTGGTCGATCCACTCGTCTCCCTCTTTTTTCGATTCCGTCGTAAGATTTCCAACCTGACATTTTGGGGGAAGCTGGTCCGCAAAGAGCTGCATTCTCTCATAACGCTGTGTCTGCGGATTAAAATATTTCCGGTAATCATACAGGAGCGCCTTTGCCGCACCGTCGGCCCACCATTCCTCTGTCTCTACGCCCGCATCCTTTAAAAGCTTCGCAAACTGCTGCTCCGGCACAAAGATACACTGCACATCCAACACCGTTTTTCCCTGAACACCCAGAATATCTCCGCGCACATGTTCTGCAAGCATTTCCGGCTCCACAGTCATATACTGCCCCAGCTCCCGATACCTGTAAGACTGCTTTACTTCCGGATGAACTGCAAGCAGATTTGGGATCTCCTCCAGCACCTTCTGTTCCTGTTTATCCAAGGTGTCCTCATGAACCACACATTTCAGTTCCACTTCCGGCGCCTCCAGGACAAGAGAACCGGTGTTTATCAGAGAATCACTGATCACTGCCGACGAAACAAACAGGACAATACTCATTGTCAGAGAAAAAACGGTCGTACGGTACTTCCTGCGGTCTCTCTTATAGTTTTTCTGTGCCAGCATTCCCGGAACGCCCAGCAGGCGCAGCACACCTCTGCCTGTTTTTACCTGCCTGCGTGTGATACGGATATCCCGACTGGCACGAATCGCTTCCATCGGCGAAATACGGCGAATCCTTCTCGATGGCACCCATGCGGAAATAACAATAGTCACAACCGCCAGCAGCACTGTCAGCGTCAGGATCGGCATCTGAAGGCGCAGGGCAATCTGCTCCTGAACTCCATGTACCATTGCAGTGATTCCAAAACTAATATAATGAAGCGTAATACCGATACCAACGATTCCGCAAATTACACCGATTGGAATTCCCACTGCGCTGACAAACACCGCCTCATACAAAAGTGCATACCGCAGCTGTTTCGGAGTTGCCCCGATCGAAGAAAGCAGTCCGAACTGCGTTGTCCGCTCACGCACCGAAATGGAAAACGCATTGTAGATCAGTGAGATTGCTCCTACCATAATAATCCCGGTAATCAGACCAAACAAACCGATCATCACTGCCGTGGCATTATCATTCGAAAAAGCACCCATCCACCGCAGCAGACCGTAATTAACCTGCACCGGATAATTTTCCATAGCCACTTCGTCCGCAAAAGTAAATGAATCCTTCGGTTTTTTCAGAAGCATATACAGATCGCTTTGCGCCTGCCTCTCTGTTGGTCCACAAAATACCTCAAATGCCAGACCGTTCAGATTTCCGTACAATCCATGATAATAACCAGATTCATAAAAACCTGTCACTGTAAATGTTTTTTTCTGTATATCCCGCAGTTCTTCCTCTCCCGGCTCCATTGCGGATACATCTGCTTTATATGTCACTGCTGCACCGTCTTTGGTATACAAATCTCCGATTTCTAGTTCCATTATATCGCCGATCTCCGTTTGATTATCCTCCGGTTCGTTTGTCGGCAGAAACCGAGGCAGCAGAATTTCCGCATCATTTTCCGGCATCCGTCCGGAATACAGCTGAATCGGAAACATGTCTGTCTGCTCTTTCGGCAGGCTTTTGATCTGCAGATATCCCCATGGATTTCCACCCGACATACTATTTTCCCACTTGGCAAATCCAAGATTCTGTATTTCCGCGGCAGTCTCCACTCTTTCATCCGTCCGCAGTTCTTCCGCCTTTTTCTGCGGCAGATCCCAAACAGTCACATGCCAATTACCATCTATCTTTTTTTCATAATCTACCAGAAATCCCAGAAAACTACTGGCAAACGTTGTCACAGCTGTAATCATGGCAGTAGATAAAATCACGCCGATGATCGTCACAATTGTGCGTGTACGGTTCTGCAGCATAGTTCTGAACGTAATTGTTCGAAAAATATGTTTTCCTCTCATCGGCGGATCACCTCATTTCGCACAATCCTCCCATCTTCCAGCTCGATGACACGATCCGCCTGCAGTGCGATATCCTCATCATGCGTAATTACGATCATCGTCTGACGATATTTCTGATTAGAGTAACGCAGAAGCTGCATGATCTCACGGCTGTTTACTGTGTCGAGGTTTCCCGTCGGCTCATCCGCCAGCACCAATGCCGGAGCGTTCATCAAAGCGCGTCCGATTGACACTCTTTGCTGCTGTCCTCCGGAAAGCTGATTCGGCAAATGGTGCGCCCGGTTTTGCAGACCAAGAATCTGCATTAATTCTTTTAGGCGTTCCTGATTTACCTCGCGCCCGTCCATTAATACCGGAAGCGTCATATTTTCCACTACATCCAGTACCGGAATCAGGTTATAGAACTGGTAGATCAGTCCCACCTGTCTGCGCCGGAAGATCGCCAGTGCTTCCTCCTTTTGCTGATATACGTCCTTCCCATCCACAAAAACCTTGCCGGCACTTGGTCTGTCCACACCGCCGATCAGATGGATCAACGTTGATTTTCCGCTGCCGGACGCGCCGACAATCGAAACAAATTCCCCTTTATTTACGGAAAATGACACATCATTCAGGGCATAAACCTGATTTTCGCCCGTACCATATGTTTTCGTCAAATGTTCTACTTTTAAAATTTCCATGGATTTTATACTCCTTTCCCCATTTTCTCTTTTGATGTTCTCAGTATAAACTCCACGGATGACACCCGCATGACTTTAAGATGACAATTCTGTCACTATACAACTCCCTTATGGAATCGGATGGTAAAACAGCTGCCGCCTTCCGGACAGTTGGAAACGCGAATTACACCATTTTCGCGGGCAACGATCATCTGTGCCAGTGAAAGTCCGATTCCAAATCCTTCTTTTCCGGCATTCTGACCGCGATAAAATCGCTCAAAAAGATGTTTCAGATCCTCTTTCGCAATCCCCGGTCCATTATCCTTAATCGAAATCTGCACATACAGTGGATTTTCTTCCCAAAAAATCTCAACCTTTCCCCGCTCCGGCGTATATTCCAAACAATTTTTCAGAACATTCCCCACTGCCTCCAGCGTCCAAGCCCAATCACCCAAAAAACTGCTATCCTCACCGTTTTTGACAATTTCAATCTCCCGGATCTCTGCCGCAATCTGAAATGGCTCCAACGCCTGATCCACCAGCTGGCGCACGCATATTTCTTCTATATGAAATGCGATTGTCCCAGCCTCAAGCTTTGACATTTTCAAAAGTGTTGTTACCAGCCATTCAATCCGCGCAAGCATCCGCTGCATCTCGCGCAAAAGCTGCTTCTGCTCTGTTCCCCGCAATTCCGCCGAAAGACGCGCGCACATCAAATTCAGCGATGTGAGCGGCGTACGAATTTGATGGGAAATATCTGCCAGAGAATCTGCCAGTTCTTTTTTATCTTCTTTTAAACACTCTGCCTGCTCCCGAAGGCGCACAGTCATTTTATAAATCTCATCGCGCAGAATCGCAATCTCACCTTCCTGAAACTTTGTCAATTCCAGGCGTGTATTTCCATGCAGAATTTCATCGATCTCACTATTCAAACTGCGTATCCGGCGGCGCAGCTTCTCCTTTTGCAAATAAAAAATACCTGCCGGTATGGCTCCCAGAACAAGCCCTGCAAAAAATATCCACATTTCTTATTCCCCCAGCTTATAACCGATTCCGCGCACCGTCAGCAAAAGCTGTGGATTTGCCGGATCTGTCTCTATTTTTTCCCGCAGACGCTTGATATAAACCGTCAGCGTATTATCATTGACAAATTCGCCTGACACATCCCAGATTTCTTCCAAAAGCGCCGTTCTTGTAAGCACCTTTCCACGGTGATTCAGAAAGATCAACAGGAGACGGTATTCCAGAGCCGAAAGGAGTAGTTCCTCCTGCCCTTTGCGCACCAGTGCTTTTTCGGTATCCACCGTCAATGTGCCGATACGGATTACAGACTGTGTTTTCCCACTGCGGCGCAATACGGACTTCATACGCGACACCAATTCGCGCGGACGGAACGGCTTGCTGATATAGTCGTCCGCTCCCATATCAAGTCCTGTAACAACGCTGAATTCATCTCCAAGCGCAGTCAGAAAAATAACCGGCACATCATACTGCGCTTTCATTGCCGTACAGGCACTGTATCCATTTCCCTCCGCTAATGTCACATCCAAAAGCACCAATTCAAACATCTGCGTTTCCAGCGCTTTCAGAGCCGCCGTCTGTCCGGAAACTGCCGTCACCCAAAAACCTTCCCCTTTTAGAAATTCTGTAAGGTTTTCTACAATCACTCGGTCATCCTCGACAAGTAAAATATTCTGCATGGCTGATCCTTTCTGTTGTCAAAATCATGTTTTCATAATAACATACTTTTACCAAATCAAGTATATATATATATATATTTATTTATGATTGACAAAAATAAGGGAAGAGGTTGCCTCCTCTTCCCAAAAATCTATTTCTATCTATTGTGTAAGCGCCTGTCCACTTACCTAAAGACTGATTCTGACAAAAAATTTTTCTTCCTATAAGATAAATTTCTAAATTTGACAAGTCTATCTTACATCAACCTTTTTAAAATATTTTTTTATCTTTATTGCACTCTATAATTACTTCAATTTCTTCTTCGTCATATGGCGTAAAATCTGAATGAAAAATGTCATGCATCCACAGCTTTGTATCAATATCCGGCAGTTTCTTAATAAACTCCCATACATAATTAAACTGTGCTTTTCCATTTACAAATCCAAAAAAATAACTTCCTATTTTTTCTTTTTTCCATAAAGGTAAATGCGTTTGTATCAGACTACGATATGGTCTATGCATCCATTCCGTATTCAAGAGCGGCCTCCCATACTTTTCTAAACACTTTATATACATCTTTGCATGTGAATAATCTCCGTAGAAATGAAACGAAATAATATCCGACAATTGTATCGCCACTTTTTCAACTTCTGCATAAATATCAGGACTCTTCAGCCAACCATAAGGATGATCAGCTCCAGCTCCCCATACATCTGCTGTCAACGGCTGTGCCACATCCTCTTCTCTCATCCATGCAAAAACTTTCTTCATCATTGGAACAGATTTTTCCATTCTTTGTGAATTTCCCGCTTCATTCCATATATTCCATATTAAAACACGTTTATCTTTCCCAAAAACACGTGCCATTTCCCGAACATAGCGCTCTATAATTGGCTCCATTTCCGGTTCATCAATGATATTATAACCAATTGTATCTCCATTCTGAGTTTCATCATCAAAAGGTGTTTCCTTTTTTCCTCCAAAATATCCTGGTACCGGTTCGGGCTGCGGTCCTAAAACCGGATTTTTATATAATGCTTTTGCAACACAGCAATCATTAAACAATACTGGCATCATTGTCATATTATAGGATTCCAACAGTTCTAAGAATTCCGTAAAATTTTTCATAAAACTGTCATGCTGCTCCTGCCAAAGATAGAATGGAACAAAAAATCGAATACTATTAAATCCCAATTTTGCTGCCAGTTCGATTTCTTTTTTCACAGAATCAAATGCCTTTGCATGTTCATATTCCTGTAACATCCATAAATTTCCATCCATAGCTCCACTTGGAATAAAATTAAAGCCAGTAATCCACGGCTGATTTTTGTACCAATTCCAAATTTCTTCTTCTGTCCATCTTCTTTTCATTCTTCTTTCCACATCCTCTCTGCATAAATAAAATTTGTAAATTTTTTATGATTTCACTGCACCCGCCGTCATCCCTGCTACGATATATTTTTGTGCGCAAAAATATATAATTACTGCTGGTATCATTACCAACAAAGACGCCGCAAAGGCCACGCTTACATTTGCGGAATACTCTCCAAAAAAATAAAATTGCATCAATGGAAGTGTACGCCGATCTAATTTCTGACATATAATCATTGATATAATAAAATCATTCCAAGAAGCTAGAAATGATAGCACAATACATGTCATTGTAATCGGTTTTAACAGTGGAAAAACCACATAAATAAATGTCTTGTAGCGATTACATCCATCAATCAATGCTGCTTCTTCCAACGAAACCGGTACATTTTTTATAAATCCTGTATACAAGAATATATAATATCCCACATTTACTCCCGCCTGTGCAAGACACAATCCCCACAATGTATTTAATGCTCCAATCGTGCTAAGTTGCTTATAAAGCGGAAACATAATCGTTTGAAATGGGATTAATATAATTAACTGAAATATATAAAAAATAATATTATATAATTTATTTTTCTTTCTTGCAATGATATAGGCTCCGGAAGAACAAAAAACAATAATTAAAATCACCATAATAATCGCTACAATTGCACTATTACGGACAGAATCAAAAAAATTTCTCACATGAATAGCATCTATAAAATTTCCAAGATATATTTGTGTTGGAAATGCTAATTTGGTTTTTGCAAAATCTACTTTTGATTTAAATGCGTAACAAACCGCAACATAAAATGGTGCTAAGCATATTAATGCCAGAATGGACAATAGCAAAATTCGTATTATATTTAATATTTTGTTTTTTGATGTTTTTATCATTGTTCAAATTCCCTCTTTCTTAAAGTTCTGGTTACTATATTAGAAAGTATAATACACACAACCAGGTAAATTACTGCTACCGTTTGTCCATATCCAACTTTATTATAAGGGAATAAATAGCTATAAATATAGTATGCCATTGTTTCCGTAGCATGCTGAGGTCCACCGGAAGTTGCGACAAAAGAGTAATCATACATACGCAATCCCGCTGCCATCCACAGTGGAATACAATACGTAAAAGCAGGAGCAAGAAACGGTATAGTCACATTTTTAAAACGTTGCCAAAAATTCGCTCCATCAATAATTGCCGCTTCATTAATTTCTGCCGGTATATTTTTTAAACCAGCCAGATAGATCATCATCGCTAGGCCACTTTCACGCCAAATACTCATTATACATAAGCCTAACATTGCCGTATTTTTATTAATCAAAGGACTTTTCCATTTCAGCATAGAAAAAAAATCACTGTATACGTACATCCACATCTGCGATACCAAAACAAGACTGACAACCAGCGGAATAAATATAATACTTTTTATAATATTTACTCCCTTGAATTCTTTGTTTACAGCCAATGCAATCCCCAACCCTAATACATTAATCACAACTACTGTAACTAATGTAAAAAAAATTGTGTTACATATCGGCTGAATCAAATCTTTATCATGAAATACCGTATTGTAATTTTTCAATCCGACATAAGTAAATTGGGGCATTAATCCATCCCAATCTGTAAATGTATATCTGATACCTTTCATCAATGGTATAATAATAATAAACAAGAACAGTGCCAGTGCTGGAACAAGAAAGCTAAAATCTACCAATTCTTTTTTCCAATTTATCCTTTTTTTCATATACAATCCTTTCCTAATTTATGATTTAAATAATTCCAGTCTATTTCCTTCTGCTGTTTTACAAAAAAGGGCATCTCATAAGATGCCCTCACATAAATCATTTTACTTGCTTGCAGCTGCATACTCTCTATCCATATTATCACACCACTCATCTACTGTCATAGTATCCGAGAGGGCATAATCCTGAAGACAATTATAATATGCCGTGCTATACTGACCGCTTGGTGCACCGTATTGCGTCCACATAGAAACTTTACATCCATCATTAATAAGTTTGGCTATATCAGCTGCTCCCTGCGGCAATGTATCAGCTTCTACCCCATCCAGAGCGCTCAATTGTCCTACCGTTCCAATCCACTTTGCATTTACTTCCGGTCTTGTCATATACTCAAAAAAGGCTTCAGCAGCTTCAACATTTGGGGAATCTTTCATAATCATCCAAGTATCATCTGTATTTAAAGGAAGCGCATTATCCTCTGCGTTTTCTTCCGATGGATAAATAAATCCACCACAATTTAATTCAGGATTATAATTCATAATTGCTCCTAATCCCCATGTACCAATGATTATCATACCTGATTCTCCATTTGCAAAAATCTGTTCTGCTCGGTCTGTTGTAATGGTTTTGCAATCTTCATTCTGATAACCAATAATTTCACGAAACTGCGTTAAAGCTTGTTCCATTGTCGGATATTCATGCCAGCTCTTTCCCTGATTCTGTGTTTCATCTGTATACTGCTCGCATGCTAAATATGGTGTTCCATAAAAAATAGTAAAATAATTTGCTCCAAGAGAAATCTGATCCTGATATCCCGCCGCACACGCTGCATATCCAGCTTCTTTTAATGCTTTGCATGTATCAATAAATTCTGTATACGTCGTAGGAACACTCAAATTCAATTCTTCAAAAATATCTTTATTATAAAATACAACGTTTGCCATCTGATCAAGCGGTACCCCATATACTTTATCATCAAGCTTCATCAAAGATAAAGAACCTTCCGAAATTCTTTGAATATATTCTTTATCTGTCAAATCCATAATATATCCTGCATCAACCAATTCCGGATAAGTAGATGGTCCACCAAACATGATATCGGGAGCATCCCCAGTAGATAATCTGAGTTTTATTACATCCAAATAATTATCCATACTTACCGCTTCTGTACTTACAGATATCTCTGGATACTCATTTTCAAATCCAGTAATCAAATCATCCAGTGCTTGAAGTTTTGCATCCTCTGTCAGATAATGTAAAAGTGTCAGTTCTCCAGATAAATCTGATGTTTCCCCTTCTGCCGTGCATGGTACAGACATCACCCCAGCCGTTAAGACTCCGCAAAGTAATAAACTTATGATTTTACGTTTCATAGTATTTCTCCCTTCCTATATGATATAATTATTATATAGGAAACACTGTAAGAAAAAAATTCATTTTATTATCATTTTATCAGACAATATTATATAATATTTTGATTTTTTATTTGAAATATTATCTTTGCAGATATTCTTTAGGTGAACAACCAGTAATTTTTTTAAAAACCTGATAAAAATAAGCATAGTTACTAAAACCAACTTTTTCAGCAATTTCATATACCTTATCATTTTCTTTTTCCATCAAACTAATCGCGTGCTGAATTCTTATTTTATTTAAAATATTAATAAATGTCTCGCCCATTTCGTTTTTCAATACTCTACACAAATGACTTTCTGAAACACCTACCTTTTCAGCTGCATCTTTTAACGTAATATGTTCCATATAAAATGTATTCAAATATTCTAATATATTTCTTGTCTGTGCAGATAACGGAACAGAAGTTTCTTCCATATATACAACAAAATAATCTGCATATTCTTGAATCCATCTGCCCAACTCTTGCATTCCAATAATACTTTTTACCTCGTCTTGTATCGTATCTATCGATTTTATATATGTATTTCCTGTGTTATTCATGTTTAATGCACACGAAATATGAAAAGCAATCTGTGAGAAAATATCTCGAACATAATCTGCAGGATAATGAATGTCTTTTTCAAATATCTCAACGAATTCATTCAGATACTTTCTAAATTCTTTCGGAGTACGCTCCAAAGTCAAATATAGTTTCTGTAATTTTTTGCTTAAAATATACTCATTTCTGACGCTTTTACTCATAACACTCTGATAATGAATTACGGATTTATTTTCCAGAAAAAATCTACTTTCTAAAGCAAATTTAGCCTCATCATACATTTTATCAAGAGCATTCAGTGTCTCCTCATAATTACTTATTCCAATAGCTAGGTATAAATTGTCATCTTTTCCATAGTTTATAATTTCATTCGCAAGATATATTGCTTTTAAATTATAATCCTTTATCAGCCGTACTTTTTGAAAAATCAGCAACACCAACGTTCCACTTCTTCTTTCCGTGCATAAATACTTTATCTGCTCTTTTTGAAAAATGACATCTAGCTCTACACGTTTCTCTATTTCCTGCTGATTTTTCTTAAGATTTTGAATTAGAAGCAATGCATAACCACAAGGATTCCAATGTAAATGCAACCTTTCCTCTAACAACAATGTAGATTGAGTACTTCCCTCTACACTTTCCATAAACAATTTTTCACACCAGTTCTTCTGCCAAAGTTCTTTATTTACCATTGAATCCTGCGTAATACGTTTTGCTGCTTTATCAAGAATCATTTTTAACTCTTCATTATCTAAAGGTTTTAATAGGTAATCAAATACCCCTAACCGAAGTCCTTTTTTGGCATACGAAAATTTGTCATACGCAGATAAAAAAATAATTAATGGTTTTTTCTGTAGCGTTTGAACTTTGGCCGCCAGATCAAGTCCACTGAATCCCGGCATATGTATATCCAAAATAGCAATATCCGGCTGATATTTTTCTATTTTTTTCCATGCATCTACTCCGTTTTCTGACCAGGCAATCACCTCAAATCCCCACTCTCTCCAAGGAACAGTACTACGCATAGATTGCAATGTAAACAAATTATCATCTGCTACCAATACCGTTTTCATTCTTTTCCCTCACTTCTCTTATCCGGTAAAAATAACCGTACTATCATTCCTCTATAGGGTTCGCTTTCCATCGTTATACCATATTCTTCTCCATATAGTATTTGAATTCTTTTTAGCACACTTCTCACCCCCAAATGCACGTGTTCTTTCTGATATTGTTCCGCTTTTTCTCCTGAAAGAAGTTTCTTTACAGCAGACTGCTCCATCCCTTTTCCATTATCACTAACGGTTATTATCAGTTTATTTTCTTTCAAGTCTGCTGTAATAATAATAATCGCTTCATCCAACATATCATCCAGTCCATGAACAAACGAGTTTTCCACAATCGGCTGTAAAATCAACTTTGGAACCAAGCATTTACGTAGCTTTTCTTCTACAAAAATATCCCAGATAATTCTTTCCCCAGTAATCATCCTCTGCATTTCCAAATAACAAGAGATATACTCTATTTCTTTCTCAAGAGTTATCTCTTGTCTGCTATCACTCAAAGACGCTCTGAGCAGATAACTAAGTTTTTGCAACACCTTAACAATTCGGTCTTGTTTTTCAAGTTTTGCCATTGCACTAATGGATTCCAATGAATTATACAGAAAATGCGGATTCATTTGCGCAAGCAATGCACTATATTCCGCTTTTGCAAGAAGTGTATTTGTAGCAACCATCTGCTCTGCATTCTGTTGCATCTGCTGATACATTGATTCAAATTGCTCGCACAGAAATGTAGTTTCATCATGGGAATGTGGCTCTATCTTTTTCACTTTTTCTGATAAATTAATCCTTCTGAAATTATCTGTAAGAGCCATAATATTCCATAAAAATCCCTCTGACATCTTGTATACAATGAACACAATTACCATTCCCACTAATATCTCTATAAATATCAACATATACATTAATTTAGATAATTCCCGAAATGCTACTTTTTTTGAAATCAAACCAGTTAATTTCCACATTCCACTTCGTCTGTCAATTACCGTATTTGTATGTAAATATTTTCCAGACTCTTCCCATCCGCTCTGCAGTTTAACACTGCTATATAAAACATTTTCCTGTTCATCATAAATTATAATCTCAAAATTATATGTTCCAAGTAATTTTTGAAAATCGCACCTGTCGATGTTTAAGCAGACACTTCCACAGTATTTTAATGTAGAAGGATCAATATATGATTTAATAATATTTATCTCTTTTGGGAAATCAGGATATCTTCTCCATATGGTGCTTCCCCTCGTCATAAATACAGTATCTCCTAATTGTTCGATCACGTGATACACACTTTTTTGTTTGAATTCATCAAATGTAATACCATTACTCTGAAAATCACAAAAAAAACGATTTCCTTCACAATCAGATATCACTATACTTTTACATTCCAATCCTCGAAAATGCATTAACGTTCCAAATCCATTCAGCTTTCGATTAATACTCGCTTCTGACTTTTCATATGCTCCTGACAGATATCCAAAAACATTGCAACGTTTAATTTCATTCATAACATTCTCTTCTATTCCTGAAATCAAATTTTTGATATTTTCTGCAAGAATCTCACTTCCGTCTGTCATAGAAGCCATTTCTTTGCCTTCTATGTCTCTTTTATAAATTTGAAAAACTGCTATATCAAGGCAAATCATTGAAACAAATAGTAATGTAATGAAACAAACGCTCAACTTTGTTCGGATTCCCCAAAACATTTTTTTCTTTTTCATATTTATCTACTAACTACTGGAATTGTTCTATCATGTTCTTTCGTAAGCTGTGGCGTTATCACTGTTGTTTTTCCCTTTATATAATAATCTAAAAACTCCTGTATAATACTGTCAAGCAAGTTTCCACTTAAACCATGAACACCACCTGGAACAAGATACATATGTACCGGTACACCAACGGCTTCCAGTGCATTCCGAAGAATTTTTGACTGCTCTGGTGCCACCGTTGGATCTATTGAACCATGCAGAATCAAAAACGGCGGTTCCTTTCCATTAATGTAAGTATCAGGCGAAGCCATTGCTGCCTTTCCATTTATTGTTTTCTTTTCACTAGACACTCCTAAAAATCTGCTTAAAATATTTAAAGATTCACATTCTTTATCTGCAAGTTTCCCAAGATTACACGGCCCGCAAAAATCTACTACCGCTTGTACACTGTAATCTTCTTTCTCTTTTTCCCATTCTTTATTTCCTTCCGACACACCAAGTAAACTACATAGATGCCCACCAGCTGAATCACCAGAAACAATCACCTTCGTTTCATCATATCCATATAACTTTCCATTTTTCTTAACAAAAATCAAAGCATCTTTCAAATCCAGCATTTGTCCTGGGAAAACCACTTCATCCGAATATCTATAATCCACACTGCAAACAGCATACCCTCTCTCAATCTGCGGATATACTAAACACCATTTTCTATTAAGATTTTCCCAACCTCCACCATGAATCCACATAATAATCGGAGGATTTTTCTCTTGATCTGGAATATAAAAATCTGCACATAGTTCGTGTCCTTTTACAGTTTTAAATGGAACATTCAAATATTTTTTCATTCAAAATTCCCCTTTCATTTTTATTGGTAAACGCCAACTTTTTTTATAAATTATATCAAATTTTATCTTTTTTCACAATAAAATTCATGTATCCGTAAAAAATCATTAGGTATACACAAGTATTAAATTTTACCGAATAGAGTAACTATATTTATAATTAATAAAATAAGGGAAGAGGCAGCATCCTCTTCCCTTGCATATACATCTGTCTATTGTGTAAATACTGTTTTCTTTGTCTTTACAACTGCGGAAATACTTCTTCAAAAATCGCATCCTGCAGTGCTTTTCCATCTCTGCACTCAGCCACGATGGTAATAACCGCATTCTTTTCTCTGCTGATAATGGAAAGCTGACAATATTTTCCGTCTGCACGGAAGGTTCCCTCCGGTCCGCCCCAGAACAAATATCCATATCCGTACTCCCCGTTTTCCACCTGTTTTCTGGTACTTTCCAGCACCCAGTTTTTATCAAGCAGCTGCTGTCCGTTCCAGTTTCCATTCTGAAGATAAAGAAGACCAAAACGATGCAATTCCGGAAGATTCAGCATCAGTCCGCCTGCTCCAAACGTATACCCTTGCGGATCTGTTTCCCAGGTCGGTTTCCAGATACCCAACGGTTCAAACAAACGCGGCATCAAATATTCTACCAGATTACATCCCACTCTTCGCTGCACCAGAACACCCGCAAGATACGGTCCAACGTTATTATAAACAAATCGGGTATTTGGTTCATACTCAAATGGAATAGCCAGACTCATTTTTACCCAGTCTTTTTCCTGATAAAACGGACGCTGTCCTCCCATTAGATGTGCGTCTTTTTGTCCAAGACACATGGTGAGCAGATCGCGTACCGTTGCCTTTGCCAGATGCTCACTCACATTTTCCGGCAAATCTTCTGCGAACGCTTCTGTAAGCTTCTCATCGAGAGACATTCTTCCTTCCGCAACAGCCATTCCTACTGCGCAGGAAGTAACACTCTTAGAAACAGAGTATACATTTCTGCGGCACTCATCATCCCACAACTGTTTTGCAATTTCCTTTCCATTCTGTGTCACAGTAATTCCCAAAACACCCAGTTTCTGCGCACGCTGCGCAAATTTCTCTAAATTCATTTTCTGATTCCCCCTAACTTATTTTTATGAATTACCTACTTTATACCATTTTTTATCCTTTTTCACAATAAAAACTCCTCACACCATAATTCAAAAAAGAATATACCTACATGCAATCTTATGGTATACTACATCTCGGTATATTCCGGTTTGCTCCGCTGTCGGAAATATTCCTTTATTCACTATGTATGGGAGTTACTGATTATGAAAAACAATTACAACAAAACCATTACCGCCTGCTTTATCGGATACATCACGCAGGCAATTGTAAACAACTTTGTGCCTCTGCTGTTTCTGACATTCCATTCCAGCTTCGGCATCCCTTTAACCAAAATCACTATGCTGATTACCATCAATTTCGGACTGCAGCTTCTGGTCGATTTGGTTTCTGTCACTTTTATTGATAAGATCGGTTACCGCATTTCTATGGTGGCCGCACATATATTCGCAGCCGCAGGTCTGGTCTCACTAACCTTTCTGCCAAACCTTTTTGCCGATCCGTTTATCGGACTGCTGCTCTCTGTCATGATTTACGCCATTGGCGGCGGACTTCTGGAAGTACTGGTAAGTCCGGTTGTGGAGGCCTGTCCGACAGATAATAAAGAGGCCGCCATGAGTCTGCTGCATTCTTTTTATTGCTGGGGACATGTCGGCGTTGTCCTTCTCTCCACCATCTTTTTCCGTATCTTCAGCATCGATAAATGGTGGATCATGGCTTGTCTGTGGGCGATCATTCCCGCAGCAAACGCCTTGTTCTTTACGAAAGTACCCATTGCCTCTCTGATTGAGGACGGTGAAAAAGGATTCAGTTTAAAAGAACTGTTCTCCATGAAAATTTTCTGGGTACTGCTGCTGATGATGGTCTGTGCAGGAGCCAGCGAACAGGCAGTCAGCCAATGGGCTTCCACCTTTGCGGAACTGGGACTTGGCGTCAGCAAAACCGTCGGTGATCTGGCAGGTCCGATGGCTTTCGCTATTCTGATGGGAAGTTCCCGCGCGTTTTACGGAAAATACGGCGACCGCATTGATCTGGATCACTTTATGATCTTCAGCAGTATCCTCTGCGCGCTTTCTTATCTGTGCATTGTATTTGTACCGAGTCCGATTGCAGGACTGATCGGCTGTGCCGTAACCGGACTTTCCGTCGGCATCATGTGGCCGGGTTCTTTCAGCAAAGCTTCCGCAGCTTTAAGCCGCGGCGGCACTGCTATGTTTGCGTTTCTGGCACTTGGAGGCGACCTCGGTTGCTCCGGCGGTCCAACCCTCGTTGGCATGGTATCCAGCCGTTTCAATGATAATCTGAAAATGGGAATTCTTACTGCTGTTGTATTTCCGGTTTTACTAATGATCGGCGTGATTGCATGCAGAAAGATGCAGAAGAACTCTGAAGCAGAAGGTTCGCGATAATTACATAACACTATGTAAAAAGGAAGCAGTCCGGCAAATGACTGCTTCCCTTTTTCTATTCTGTTATAAACTCAAAATCTTCAAATTTCGCTCTCCCACCTGCCTGCTTTGTAGAGAATGCAAACAATCCGGCTCTGCATCCACAGAAATGATCCAATTTAAAGTACAGTTTATGCACCGGACCGATTGGCTGCTTTCCCTCATCCGTCACATATGAAAACTGCACCACATCTTTCATTCTGGTAAAATCTGCATCCATACGCAGACGAATTCTAGTACCAGTCAATGGGATTTGCTCGTATTCAACACCTTTTTCATTTTTGATTTCCATCGGTGTCATATCTTCTGTCTCTGCCTCTCTGGCACCCATCACCAGATACGGCTTTCCACCCTCAATTTTTACCGCCACCATACCATAACAGCTCTGCAGCGCACAGAGTCCTGCATAGTCTCCTTCCTGTAATTCAGAAAAATCAAGTGTTACTGCCGCACCGCTCTTCGGATAAACCAGTCTTTGTGTCAACGTATTCTGTGCCAGTATCAAATTGTTACAGATTTTTCCTGTCTTGATCCAAAACTGATTTTTTTCTGCCCCCCACAGCATACCGTCCGGTGTGTGGTTAAACTGCCAAAAATTTTTCAGATGCACCCTTCCATCCGCATCCGGCTGATAAGAAAAATCATCCGAACCATAAAGCGGAGCATAAACATATTTTTCACGGGTTGCCTTTACCGGAAATTCTGCCGGAATTTTGCCATTTTCTCCAAATACCGGAAAATCATTTTCCCAATGTACCGGTACCAGCACCGGAATACGGCCGGCCGCGCCGCTGTCCTGAAACAAAATTGCATACCAGTCACCATCCGGCGTATCTACAATGCCGCCCTGCGCCACGCCCTGATCACAGTAGCCCATATCATCTTCCAACACATCTTTTCCGATAAATTCCCCATCCAGTGAATCCGCCGCAAAACAAGCTTCCGTGCGCATCCAGCGATCTCTTCTGGAATGAATCAGGAACACATAATATTTACCGTTTATCTTATACATATGTGATCCTTCATATCCAAGATTCGGATTACCTGCGTCACTGATAATCACTTTATGCAGACCGCCCGGCAGCGGCTCTGATAAATCCGGCTTCATCTGCGTCAGATAAATATCTCTATTTCCATATACCAGATAAACGCTTTCGTCATCATCAAAAAACAGGGAACAATCATGATAAAATCCTTTGATTTCATGGCGCTGCCACTCACCTTCAATTTCCCTTGCCGTGTACACATAACTCTGGTGGGTATCGTTTGCCACAAATACAACATAGAACAATCCATTATGATAACGCAGGCTTGCCGCCCACATTCCCTGACCGTAACACTGATTTTCTCCAATCAGACGCTGCTTATCCGTATCATCCAGGTGCTCATACACATGCGTCGCCACCTCCCAATGCACCAGATCATAGGAACGCAGAATCACGCATCCCGGAAAAAAGTGCATGGTTGTACTGACCATATAGTAAGTATCATTTACCCGGATTACATCAAGATCCGGAAAATCCATTTTCAAAAGTGGGTTAATATTCTTCATTTTTCTCTATTACCTCCGCATCATTTTCCTGCGCAACAGAAATTTCTCTGTACTTTACCGCATTATAGATGCATTATAATACAGATACACTAATTCATCAATCCCAGATTGTCATAGATTTTCTACTTAATGTCATATTTCCGGTACAAGCGTCCTCGGTAGGCACGGTTGGATAATACTTTCTGCGCATCCTCAAATCGTTTTTCTTCAAATAGCCTCCGCATCAGTTTTTCCATTTTGGCTTCCCCTAATTTTCTGCCTCTTTCCTCAGCATGTCTTTCCCTATCATCTATTGCTTTACACATATCGTATCTACCTCTTTCCTTTTTTTGATATTCTTTTTTAAACTGCTCCAATTTCCTCGTTCCAGTCTGAAATGTAATAAAATCATATGCGTCCTCTGGCAGATTTTCCATTGTTGGAATCATGGCGAAATGCCTGATACACTGAATTGTTATAGATATGTTACTTGCTTTATTTTTGTTTATCAATATGTTTTTGTGATTATTTTTTTATGTTTATATAGTTCTCTTTCTATTATCTCGCGCACTTGCCAAAATTGCTATGCACACGTATACTGATTTTATAATAACTTATAACGCGTCTATATTTATACACAGGGGGTTTTTACCATGAAAGAAATACTTGTCACTTTTCCGGTTCTGGAAAAACATAAAGAATCATTAGAAAGCAGCGGATATGATCTACATTTCACCTATACAACTGCTGCAGAAGCATCTAAAAAAGAAGTGATTGAAACTGCCGATATTATTCTCGGCAATGTCAGCGCCGACGCGCTGAAAGAGGCAAAAAAACTAAAATTTCTGCAGCTGAACAGTGCAGGTGCAAATGAATACGTTATTCCCGGTGTTTTGTCGGACGGTGTAAAGCTCTGCAACGCAACAGGCGCATACGGAAAATCCATTGCTGAACACATGATAGCTACAGCATTCACGCTTCTGAAAAAAATGAATCGTTACGAAAATAACCGTCTGCATCATCAGTGGAAAGACGAAGGAAATGTTGGAACTATTTTCGGCAGTACCACATTGATTCTCGGTATGGGCGACATCGGCAGCGAATTTGCTATACGTATGCATGCACTCGGCAGCCGCGTGATTGCAATCCGCAGAAATCAATCTGAAAAACCGGATTACATAGATGGTCTATACCAGATGGACGCACTTGAAGAACTGCTTCCGCAGGCAGACATCGTTGCCTGTTCTCTGCCCGGCACAGACGCAACTTATCATCTGCTGGATGCCTCACGTTTGAAGCTCATGAAAAACAGCGCCATCCTGATCAATGTCGGACGCGGAACGCTTATTCCGACGGAAGATCTGATAGACGCCTTAAAAAACGGCACGATTTCCGCTGCTGCGATTGATGTCGCGGAAACCGAACCACTGCCGGCTGATTCGCCGCTCTGGGATACACCGAATTTACTGATCACTCCGCATGTAGCTGGAAATTTCCATACCCAGCACATTTGGGATACCATTGTGGAAATTGCCGCTGAAAATCTTAAAGCATACTTAAACGGGCAGCCGCTTCGCAACGAAGTGGATTTTGAGACTGGATACCGAAAATATTTTAAATAATCTCTGTCACATCATCCATCGCTATCCGGCTGCCGTCTTCCATCACAATGACGCGAAGGTATTCGTCAATTTTGCGGATACTTCCGCGGGCAGTCACATAAGCGCCGCCTTCTTTATTCGCGTCCTTCACAAAATACGTGATTTCTGCCTCCGGATGTACACCTGCGCCAAGTTGTTCCTGAAACAGCTGCATTTTCTGATCCAGCATGGTTTTACTATTCTCATCCAGTTCAATTTTTCGATCTGTCAGACGCGCTGTCTCTCGAATCGCCGCGCCGTGCGCCGTTAAAGCAGCAAACGGCGCAAACTGCGCTGCCCGGTCATGTATAGACATCTGCGGATGTTTTTTAGAAACATGATGCGGCAGATAAAGAATATCGTCATAGCAATGCGCCGCGCTACGCTTTGTGCCCGCCGATCTGTCCATTCCGCTCTCTTGCTGTTGCGCCTTCTTCATAACTAATCCCTTTCAAAATCGCGTTTTTTCCATATTTCTTTTTAATCTCCAGCATCGCCTGCTGCAGCTGTTTTTCTTTCTGCAGTTTTTCCTTTTCCACCTCATGTTCTTTTAATTGAACCGCATAGTCTGTAAAAAGATCAAGCTGCTCATAGATTTCTTTTTTCACCTCTGTACCTTCTTTTATCAGATGATTGAGGGATAAAGTAATCCGTCTGACTAATAGTTTTTTATCCACAATACGATCAAACAACTCCAACACGGCATCTGTAATGCGCCTTGATGACGCCGTATGACCACTCAAATTTGCCGTTCCATGCGCGTGCTTGGGAATTCTGCGGCCATAACGGTCAATCGTTACCTCGCCTTTATACGCTTTCTTTCGATTCCGATCTGTCAGGTTTTCAATATCATACCCGACTGTCAACACAATCTGATCTGTCACCAGTCCTTTATCCACCAGATCCAACGCAGCCGCATCCGTCATTTCCCACACGACCAGTCTGGCCTTTTCAAAATCATAGGGACACTGCAGCACCTGACCGGAACAAAGACTGTTAGTACTCGGCTTATAGGCTTTCGCGTCGGCAATCGTACAGGGCTCCCACCCCCACGCGTGATCGATCAAAAGTTCCGCATTGATCCCAAACAACTTATAGAGCAATTCTTCATTATGAAAATCATGCGCCCCGCCTAAAGAGCATCTGGCAATGTCTCCCATCGTATAAAGACCGTTCGCCTCCAACTTTTTGGCATAGCCGCTTCCCACTCGCCAAAAATCTGTGAGCGGCCGATGTGTCCAAAGTTTTTTACGATAAGAAATCTCATCCAATTCCGCAATGCGCACCCCATTTTCATCCGGCTCCACCTGTTTTGCCACAATATCAAGCGCCACCTTGCAGACATACAGATTCGTGCCAATCCCCGCAGTCGCCGTGATCCCTGTCGTCTCATAAACATCCTGTATCATCTTCGCCGCCAGTTCACGCGCCGTCAGTCTATAGGTTTCCAGATAGTCCGTCGCATCCAAAAGGATCTCATCAATCGAATACACATGAATATCCTCCGGAGCAATGTACTTCAGATATACATTATAAATTCTGGTACTGTAATCCACATAAAGAGCCATGCGCGGCGGCGCAGTCACATATGTCAGTTCCAGATCCGGCGCAATCTGCAGTTCCAGATCATTAAAGGAGGAACCGGAAAACCTGCCGCCCGGAGCATTCTTTTTTCTCTTGATATTCACTTCCCGAACCTTCTGCACAACTTCAAAAAGCCGTGCGCGCCCGGAAATTCCATACGCTTTCAGAGAAGGAGATACCGCCAGACAGATTGTTTTTTCTGTACGCGCAGCATCCGCAACCACCAGATTTGTCGTCATCGGATCAAGATGACGTTCTCTGCATTCTACGGAAGCATAAAAAGATTTCAGATCAATGGCAATGTAAGTACGATTTTCACGCGGCATCTGGCGGCTCCTTTCTCTTTTTCATCATGTGGTTCCTCCTTTTCTGCCAGATTATTTTCTCCTGTTATTCACAATCAGATCATAACTTTCCGCGATCATCCGCTGAATTTCTTTCTCCGGAACTGTGCCATCCAGAATAATCGTATTCCAGTGCTCCTTATTCTGATGATAGCCGGGTATCACGGACTCATACATACTGCGCCAAAACTCTCGCCATTGCGGATCCACCTTCACATTCACACAGATATGACCGCCTCGTTCATAAGTCCACGCAAACGCGCGTTTATTCTTTTTGCAGCGCAGCAGCACCCAGTTTTCATCACGAAACGGTGTGTCAATATAAACATCCGGAAACGTCATTCCATAATCCAGAATTTCCTGCCGTTCTCTCACAAAATCACCTACACAATCGTATATTCCAGCATCTCGTAATGCAGTTTTGTGCCCTCCGCTATTTCCGGCGGCAAAAGTGCTCTTGCCACAAGTTTTAAATCAGCTGATTCCTCATCCAGTCTGCGCAGATGCGCATAATCGCCGTCAATCGTTTCTACTACATAGTCGCAAATTAAAATTTCCATGTGAATACTCCTTTTTTATATAAAGAATAGCAGAAGATTTTATTCTGTTATTTTTTCAACATACTATATATCGTTTTTGTAATCTCCTCTACCGCGTCCGCCAGCGCCACTTTCTTTGCCACCGTCTTATCTCTTGATACCAGCTCTATCACGCCCTCTTTCATATTTCTCGGACTTACAACCGCACGCAGCGGCACCCCAAGCAGATCCGCATCAGAAAACATTACTCCCGCACGTACTTTTCTGTCATCGTAAATTACCTCGATGCCCTTATTTTGCAATTCTTCATACAGATTGTCCGCATAAGTCTTGACTTCTTCATCATCCGGACGTACCGCGCACAGATGTACCTGCCACGGCGCGATCGACATTGGCCAGATTGGACCGAAATCATCATGATGCGCTTCACACACCGCTGCCGCCAAACGACCGACGCCAATTCCATAACATCCCATCACCGGATGACTGATGCTCACTCCATCCGCTTCCACGTATGTCATATTCATAGACTCTGTATATTTTTTCCCCAGCTGAAAGATATTTCCCACTTCAATTCCGCGTGAAATCGTAATCACCGGCTTGCCGCACTGCGGACAAATTCCGCCTTCCGTGATTTTCGCAAAGTCATGATACTCTGCCTCTGCCAAATCGCGCGTCATATCCAGTCCGGTGTAATGATACTCCTCTTTGTTTGCGCCGCAGCACAGATTATTTGCGCCTTCCAAAGATTTATCATAAAGTACAATAACATCCCCTTGCAAATCGTATGGTCCGATATATCCAGCGTGCAGACCGCACTCTTCTGTAATCACGGCCGGATGGATTTCGCATCCGAGATAATTCGTGACCTTTGTCTCATTCACTTCCAAATCCCCACGCAAAAACAGAACGATATATTTATCATCTTCATTCCTCTGATAGACAACGGCTTTACAGGATTTCTCCACCTCGCTGCCTAAGAAATTACAGACATCTTCAATCGTCTGCATATGCAGCGTATGCACAAGAGTCAAATCTTCCGACTGCTCATCGCGTACCTTTTCAATGATCGAAGCTGCCGCTTCCATATTTGCATGATAGCCACATTCTTTACAAATTGCAATAGAATCCTCTCCAACCGGTGTCAGCAGCATAAATTCATGTGAAACGTTACCTCCCATCATGCCAGAATCTGACATAACAGAAATTACTTCCGGCACGCCTGCGCGCGCAAAAATCCGTTCATAGGCTTTGTGGCATTTCTGATAATATTCTTCCAGATCTTCCTGACTGGTATGAAAAGAATAAGCATCCTTCATCGTAAACTCGCGTACACGAATCAGTCCTGCGCGCGGACGCGCCTCATCACGAAACTTTGTCTGAATCTGGTAGATCATAAACGGATAACGGGAATAGCTCTGACCATACTCACGAACCAGCTGCACTGCCGCTTCTTCATGTGTCATGCCAAGTACCAACGGACTGCCGCTTCGATCTGAAAAACGTACCAATTCTTTTCCGATGCTCTCATATCTGCCGGATTCCTGCCAGAGAGATGCCGGCATCACAACCGGAAACTGCACTTCCTGTCCGTCTATCTTATCCATTTCCTCCCGAATAATCTGCTCGATTTTACGCGTAATACGGCGCAGCGGCAGATAAGAAGAATAAATACCATTTGCCACATATTTCATATATCCGCCTCGCACCATCAGTGCGTGACTGTCAATTACACAATCCGACGGTCTCTCCTTAAAACGATCTCCTACCAATTTTTCCAGTTTCATTGCTGTTTCCTCCTCATCCTTTTTCTAAAATAAATTCCTGATAATAACAAAAAACGCCCCAAGCATTCATTTGCTTAGGGCGAATATCTCTATCCGCGGTACCACCTAACTTCGGAACATATGTCCGCACTCTAAAGTACAGGGCATTTCACATTGCCTGATACTCTTTCTCTATGACGGGAGAACCCGTTGACACTTACTTGACCTATTGTCGTTCGGCTCACAGCTCAAAGATCGGTTCAGTATTATTCAGTGAAAGGCTCACACCAACCGCCTTCTCTCTGACACCTCCAAACACCTACTATTTCTTATCATCGCTTTTCTATTCAATTGTGTTTATCCTATCACACGTTTTCCCAAATAGCAAGAACTTCTTCAATTCCTGATATACGCGTCCGATCGGCAGCCCCATTACCGTATAATAGTCACCGCTGATTCCCTGAACATAGGCCGCAAAGCTTCCTTGGATCCCATATGCTCCGGCCTTGTCCATGCAGTCACCGCTGGCGATATAAGTACGGATTTCCGCTTCCGTCATCGGATATACACACACCTCTGTTTTCTCATGAAATGAATATTCACGCGTCCCCTGAATAAACGTCACTCCCGTATACACAGCATGCGTGCATCCGGAAAGGCTTTGCAGCATCTGAAACGCGTCTTCTTCCGAATGCGGTTTTCCAAGAACTTTGCCATCCTGAACGACGATCGTATCCGCTCCCAGAACAAGAGGTTTCCCGACAGTAATCTTATCCGCCACTGCTCTTGCCTTACACTGAGACAACTCCTCCACGATCTCTCCCGGTTCTGTCTTTGTAATAATCTCATCTGCCTCACTGACCAGCACCTCAAACGGAATCCCCACCTGTGCCAGCAGCTCACTGCGGCGCGGAGATCCCGATGCCAGAATAATTTTTTCCATCCTTCCCGCTCCTTTATTTTAAAAGTCTTTTTTCCACCTTACACTATTTTTCCATTCTCTTCAATCCCAACTTGTATATAAAATTTTCCCAAATACCTCTTGACACATAATACTATGCATTATATAGTATTATGTATAAGGAGGTGTTTATTTGGACAGTCAGTTAAAAAAAGGATTTTTAGAATTTCTTGTGTTAGGCGCCCTATATAACAGGGAATCCTATGGATATCAGATTATCAAAGATATCTCGCCCTGCATTGAGATTTCAGAATCCACGCTTTATCCCATTTTAAAACGTCTGGAAGCAAATAAATTTGTAGAAACGCATTCCGTGGAACACAACGGCCGTCTGCGAAAATATTATTACATTACAGAAGCAGGCAAGGCGCGCGCCCGGGAATTTCTGGACGACTGGCAGCAACTGCTGCAAATATATGAATTTTTGAAAGGAGCTATCGAACATGAATAAGACCGACTTTCTTGCTGCTCTGGAAAAACAGCTGAAAAAATTAAAAAAAGCTGACCGCAGCCGCTATCTCGATTATTACAGTGAAATGATTGACGACTATACGGAAGACGGCTGTACAGAACAGGAAGCCATCCGCCGCATCGGCACTCCCGGTGACATCGCCCACGAGATACTGGCTGAACAGAAGGATTCCCCAGAAGCATCCACATCCTCCTCCAAAAAAGTACTCACCACAGTTTTGCTGATCATCGGATCGCCGCTCTGGGCAAGTGTACTGCTTTTGATCGTAGCGCTGGCGCTCTCCTTCGCCGCCATGGCTGTCTGCCTCGCCGCCGCAGGCGCTCTGCTTGTACTAACCGCCTACGTTATGCTGTGGTGTGTACCGCTGATGATCGCCTCCCTCAGTATCGGCGCATTGGTCCTCTCCGTCATCAGTCTGATTGGCGCGATTCCGATCGGTATTGGAAATACAGCGCTTGGCATTGTGCAGTTCGGCACCGGCATCGGTATGCTCGGCCTGTTCATTCTGACCGCTCTCGCCACCGTACATCTTGGCAGACTATTCGCCAAAGCAACCGTCCGTTTTACGCTCTGGCTGAAACATCTGTTTCGCAGAAAGAAAGGAGCAAAGGCATGAAACTGAAGCATTATTTTTCTACAAAACGCTGTATTATACTTGGATTTCTTTTCTGGCTGATCGGCGCAGCTATCTGCTTTGCTGGTCTGTTTCAGGCAGATTTTAAAACAGAACGTCTGCAGTATCCCGGCAAAACCCCTTGGTATCAGACCGTTCATTTCCGTCCTGATCATTACGTACTGTTCGGCGTCACCTTTAACGACGGAAGCATCGTGGGACTTGGCAGCTGGAACAGCAAGCCATTTTTAAGCGGCGGCATCGGCGCAGCCTTTAACGGCAGCCGCACCGGAAACGATTCTCAGCTCACCATGGACTTTACCGTCTTAAACGGCAATGATACACAAAATCTGATACTGAAAAAAGGCGACATTCTCGATGTGGACATTTCCGTAAACAGCGGATCTCTAAATGTAAACGTGCAGAAAATCGCAGAGCTTTCGGAATCCACAGAAATCCAGAACCAAGATAAGAGCATCCGATTTCCTCCGATTTACCGCAAGCAGAATCTTACTGACGATACTTGCGAACTGATTATCCCGGAAGACGGCATCTACAGCGTCACGATAGTCGGTCAAGGCGCAGCCGGAAAGGTAAGCTTTGTAAAACGGGATATGGATATATAACTTCTATCACCAAAACAGGCTTTCGGGAAGATTCAGCATCTTCCCGAAAGCCTGTTTTTTTATATTTCTTCTTCCGTCATATCTTTTTTGCGGTTCAGCAGATCATAAATACATGGCACCACAAACAGTGTCAGTAAGGTACCATACACCAAACCGCCGACCGTAACGATCGCCATTGGTTGTATCATATCGGCACCCATCCCCATACCTACTGCCATCGGCATCAGTCCAAGGATTGTTGTCAGCGCCGTCATAATAATCGGACGAAGTCTCGTTCTGCCCGACTCAATGATCGCCTGTTTTTTATCCATGCCCTCTCGCCGCAGCTGATTGATATAGTCTACCAATACAATACCGTTATTTACGATGATACCAGACAGCATAACAAAACCAATCATCGCAATAACGCTGACCGGACTGTCCGTCAGATATAATCCGAAAAATCCTCCGGTAAATGCCAGCGGGATCGTAAACATGATAATAAACGGCGAAAGCAGGGACTGGAACTGTGCTACCATAATGAGGTACATAAACGCTACCGCCAGTGCAAGCATCTTCACGACTTCTCCCATTGCCTCGTTGATCGTCTCATCCTCACCTGCCATTTCCAGCGCGTACCCCTTCGGCACTTCATAATCCGCAAGCACTTTTTCAATCTCCGCCGAAACAAGACCAATATTGTAATCGCTTCCAATTTCTGCTGTAACGGTTACATAGCGCGTCTGCGCTTCCCGGTTAATAGAAGAAAATCCTTCCGTATCCTGAAATTCCACCAGATCCGCGATCGGCACTTCTATATCCTGATTTTCCTCGTCCTTTCCGGTAATCGTCAGGTTTTTAATCTTCTCCCTCGTCAATGTCTCATCTGTGTCACTGACTACCAGCACCGGATAATCTTTCGAAAGTGTCGAAAGCGTTGTTGCCGTACTCGCATCTGCCAGCTTCTGCTGTAAGAACTGGAACACCTGCGCAGTTGTCAGCTGATAGCTCATCGCCTTGTTTTTATCTACCACTAAACGCATTTCCAGCGTCTTTTCTTCAATACCGTCAGACACATTCTGGGTGCCTTCCACACCGGATACCATCTCCGCTACCTCGGATGCCATCCGTTTCAGTTCATCCAGATCACGTCCCTTAATATGGATGGAAATCCCGGTACCACCCAGCGCCGACATATCCATTGTTGAGGTGTTCACGTCCAACTCACAGCCAAGATCTGCCGTCTTATCCAGAATTTCTGTCACTAGATCATCATTGCTGATCGTTTTTTCTTCTGACAGCAGCACATAAATGGAAACTTCCTCGGCATTCGCCTCCTGACTGCCTCCCATCATTGCCGCTGCGGAAGATGTGGCTGCCATTGCACCGACATCAGTAACATCCGAAATCGTCAGAATCCGTTTCATCACACGATCTGCCATTGCGCCTGTCTCATTGAGCGTACTTCCTTCCGGCATATGTAAAGTAACAGCTACCTGTGTACTCTCCATCTCCGGCATAAACGCCGTTCCCTTGGAAACTGCCAGATAAGCGCTTCCTCCCAGTAAGACAAAAGCCAACAACACAACCAGAATTTTTCCTTTCAAAGACCAGCCCAGTAATCGCGCATAACCGTTCTGGATCCGTTCAAAAATTGGAGATCTTTTTTCCTTCGTGTTTTTCAAAAGCCCGGCTCCCATCATCGGTACCAGCGTCAATGCTACTACAAGACTGGCCAACAGCGAATACGCAATCGTCAGCCCCATATCCACAAAAAGCTGTCTGGTAATCCCCTCAGTGAAAACAATCGGCGCAAACACACAGATCGTTGTCAATGTAGACGCCGCAATTGCTCCTGCCACCTGGCGCGCGCCTTCAACAGCCGCTTTTTTTGCAGACACACCCTCGCCGCGCATACGATAAATATTTTCAATAACTACAATGGAGTTATCCACCAGCATACCGATACCAAGCGCCAGTCCCGACAGCGAAATAATATTCAAATTGATGCCGGTAAAATACATCAGAACAATCGCCGTCATAATACTGATCGGAATGGAAAAGGCGATTACCAGCGTCGGACGGATGCTCTTCAAAAACAACAGCAATACCAGAATTGCCAGCACTGCTCCCGAAAGCATATTCTGAATCACGGAATCCACTACCAGATCAATATAAATGCCCTGATCCATCAGACTGATAAAATGGATATTTGCGTTAAGCCCTTCCAGTTCCGCAAATTTTTCCTTGATGCGTTTGGATACCTCTCCTGTCGAATAACCCGACTGCTTCTGCATGGAGAACACTACGCCGGAATTTCCGTTGATTTTTGCATATACTTTATCACTGTTATCAAGGATCGCTATATCCGCTACATCGGAAAGCAGAATTGGCTCCACATCCTCCATATGCAGATCCAGAATAATCAGATTTCCCAGCTGTTCTACCTCAGACAGCTTATTGCCTACACGCACCAGAAAATCAATGCCCTCCTCCGTGACATAACCGGCCGGCATACTGAAATTCTGCGCCGCTAAAATGCCTTTTACCATATCAGCAGTAACTATCTTGCTGACATCGGCCTGTCCGTAAGCAGTTTCCTTCTGTTTTTCAATCTGATCGAGCGCTGCCTCAATCTGCTGTTTGCCTGAACTTAACTGTGCTTTTCCGGCAGCCATTTCAATTGTCGCGGAAATCTGCGCCTTATTCAACTCACCAATCGCCTGCGCCGCGCCTTTTTGACCGCTGGCAATCTGCGCTTTTGCATTCTCAAGCTGTGTCTTCGCATTCTGCAGCTGCGCGCGTCCGTCGGCAATCTGCGCCTTACCATCCGCAATTGCCTGTTTGCCTGCGGCAATCGTTTCCATCTGCTGCGGAGTTTCATCAATATTTTTCTGCAGCTGACGGATGCCGTCATCCAACTGCATCCGGTTATTAATCAGCTCTGTTTTTACCGAATCAATATGCTCCGCCAGCGCTGCGCCCGTTTTACCGGTATCCACTCCCACCGAAGCCAGCCCGGTCAGCAGCTCTGTTTTAATGGTCTGATATTTCAGCAATTCCTGTTGCAGCGCCGCAAGATCTAAGGTTGACTGAATACCGTTTAAGATATCCGTAATACTGCCAACCGAAACACTCGAATTGCTGCCTGCAATCTGTTCAATCACCTTTTGCAGTTCCTCTGTATCTGTCAGCAGTTCCTCTGCTGAGCTCTGCATATCCGGATTTTCTGCAGGAACTACTGCCGCAGTTTCTGGCTGTACTTCCTGTGCGGAAGACTCCGGCGCAGATGTTTCCGGTACGGGCGTCTCCGGCACATTCTCCTGTACAGGCGGTTCCGGCGCAGATGTTTCCGGTGTCTGCTCCGATACAGGCGGAGCGGTTTCTCCCGGATTATTTTCCGTATTTGCTCCGCTATCCGGTGTTTCTCCTCCTGCCCCTTCATCACCGCCCGGATTTTGACCCCCTTCTTCCGTATCCGGTGTTTCCGTCGGCGGCTGAATTTCTGTCTGCCCCGCATTTTCCAACGCTTCAATCTGCTCCTCCAGACCGGCAATCACCTGATCCAATACCTCCAACTGCCCGGGCGCCTCTTCCAGCATTTCAATTCCCTGCTGTACCTGTGCTCTCTGTGCTTCCAGCGCCGCCAGCTGCACCGGCAGCTGCGCCAACGCCTGTTCGCCTGCCAGTATCTGCTGTTCCTGTGCCAGCAGTTCCTGTTCGGACGCGTCAAGCTGTGCAAGTCCCTGCGCCACCTGCGCAAGTTTATTGTCAATTTCAATCTGACCGCTTAACATCTGCGAAGTACCAGAAGAAATCTGTCCCTGCGCATCTCCCATGCCGCCTGCCAGTTGATCCTGACCACTCTGCAGCTGAGATTCGCCGTTTTCCGCCTCCGCTTTCGCCTCCTGCAGCTCACTTTCCGCTTCCGCAAACTGTTCATCCAAAGCCGCGCGTATTTTCTTATTTGCTTCCTTAATTTTATCCTCTCGGATCGTCACCTGAACCTGTTCTTCAATCGTTCCCGAGGTGCTGACCGAAGCAACCCCCTCAATACTCTCCAGTTCCGGTAAAATCGTACTATTCACCAAATCCGTAAGCTCTGACTGGGACATATCTCCCGACTCCAGAGCTGCTGTCATAACCGGCATCATATCCGGATTCATCTTCATAATAATCGGACTGCCGATACTTTCATCCCAGTATCCCTCAATCTGATCGAGACTCTCCCGCATCTCTATCGTAACTGCATCCATATTTGCCGATTGAGAAAACTCCAGCACAACCATAGAAAGATTCTCAGCCGAAACAGAACTAATGGATTCAATATTACTGATTGTCGCCATCGACTGTTCCACCGGACGTGTGACAACTGTTTCCACCTCTTCCGGACTCGCCCCCGGATACGTTGTATACACAAGCGCATACGGCAGCGTCATATCCGGCAAAAGATCTGTTTTCATACCTGTAAAGGATACATATCCTAAAATCAAAATTAAAACAACGCCCACAACTACGGTGTAGGGACGCTTTACGCTGAAGCGTGACAGCATAGTTCTTCCTCCCCGAAATGATTGCTTTTCTACAAGTTCAAATCTTTTTTATGATAACGCGCACCCTAGAAAATGTCAAAAAATACAGTGAATTTATAAATATTTCACATTTACAAACTCACCGTATTACTCCTTAACAAACCATTGCAATCATAGGAATCGTTATCACGGAAAGAATCGTCGTAAAGAAAATTCCTTTCGATGCCAGCTGCAGATCCCCGCCGTATTCAATCGCCAGCATCGTTGTATTTGTTGCCACCGGCATCGCCGTAAGAACGATCATCACGCCTGCGATCAGCGGATCCTTTACTCCGATCAACTTCAGCGCCATCATTACAGCCAGCGGAACCACTGCCAATCGCACTGCGGCAAAAAGATATACACGCCAATCATCAAACAGTTCTTTTATCGGCATAGCGGCAATCGTGCATCCAAGAATCAGCATCGCCACCGGCGTCGTCACATTTCCCAGATAATCAAAGGCGTTCATCACTGCCGAGGGAAACTGTATCGGTGTAAAAAACAGAATAATTGAAATCAACGCAGCAATAAACGGGATATTCAATAAAAGTTTCGGCTGAAATCCGACCGTTTCCCTGTTGTTTCCAATCAGCACGATTCCCAGAGAATAGACCAATACGTTAAACACGACGTTGAAAATCACCGCATAAATCATACCCTCATCCCCAAAAATCGTTGAAATCACAGGGAATCCCATAAAACCCACATTGGCAAACAGATGCATAAACAGATAGAGTCCTCTCTGCTGCTTTGGCGCGCGTGCAGCAAGTACAAATACTGCGCCGATCAGCGCCGGTATCAGGTAGCAGAGCAGCGTCACCCCAAACACATAAAATACCGTTTTATTGGAAATTACCCCTCTGCTGTTCATAAAAGATGTCACTATCTGTGCCGGAAGCGTAATATTCAAAATCAGTTTGGTAAAACGGACCGTCGATGCATCATCAAGGATTTTCACCTTATACATCACATAGCCGATCACACCAATGCAAAACAGTGACAGCATCTGATTTAAAATTGATAAATAATCCATAACTCCTCCTCATTCCCAGAATCTGCGCAGCTTTGCACGGACGTTCTGCAAACTGCAGATTTCATAATCCGCCCACTCGCGCGGAAAAATATTGCGATACTGCCATTGACAGAAACGCTCGTCCAAAAGCAGGATCACGCCACGATCCTCATCCGTTCGAATCACACGTCCGGCCGACTGCATGACCTTATTCATGCCCGGGTACTGGTAAGCATAGGCAAATCCATCTTCGTTTCGTTTATCATAATACTGCTTCAAAATCTCCCTTTCATTGCAGATCTGCGGCAATCCCGTCCCTACAACAGCCGCTCCGATCAGCTGGTCGCGTTTCAGATCGATTCCTTCCCCGAAAATGCCTCCCATTACACAGAAACCAAGCAGAGATTCCTGAACCGTACCCGCTGACATTTTTTCTTCGACAAAACGGAATTCTTCCAGAAATTCTTCTCTCTGTCCTTCTGTCATGCGAGCATTCTGCATCAAAATTTTCACCGGCAATCGGCATTCCGGCTCAAAAATCTCCCGCACTTCTTCCATCATTTTATAGGAAGGGAAAAATACCAGATAATTTCCCGGCTGCGCATTTACCATTTCTTCCAAATACCGCGCGATCCTGCGGTATTCCTCCTCGCCGCGGCGGGTGTAACGGCTGCTGACATCCGAGCCGATCAACAACTTTTTCTTTGCCGGATCAAACGTAGATTTTGCATAAACCGCATAGTCATCCTCTGTACCGGACAACAGCTCCATATAATAGCGCACCGGCAAAAGCGTCGCTGAAAACAGAATCGTTCCGCGCCCCTTTGCCAAACAATCACCAATCTTTCCGGCAGGCTGAATGCAGTATAATTTTAATTTAAAACGGCCGTCTGCCTCCTGCTCCGTATAAATCTGATAATTGTCATCCAGTTCCTCATAAACTTCCAGAAAACTGCGCACCTGAAAATAAAACTCCAGCACCGTTTTCCGCATCTGGGGATCGCTGCCTGCGCGGTTCAGCACACTTTCCTGCTCCTCCAGAAGATTTTCCAACTGTGAAGACGCATTCATCAGAGCAATCGCAAACGGCCCGATATCATTCAACAGCTGATAATTCTCACATTCACGCTTCATTTCCAGCAAATACTTGTTGCATTTTTCCAAAGTCCGCTCCGCTTTTTTGCTGTATGGCTTTAGCAGCCGCTTGATTTCCAGAAAATCTTCCTTATATAAGGCGGCGCTGTACATCTCCCGTCCGCGCTCCACCAGATTGTGCGCTTCATCAATCAGAAAAATATAATCTCCCTTTACTCCGTCGGCGAAAAACCGTTTCAGCTTTGCCTGAGGATCAAACACATAGTTGTAATCACAGATGATGGCATCTACCCATAAAGACAGATCCAAAGACATCTCAAACGGACACACTTGCCAGCGTCTGGCATGCGTCAGGATTACCTCACGCGTATAATTGCCGTTCTCCCTCTCACGCAGATACTCCTCCTCCGAAAGATTATCCTGGCCTTGTTCCGCGCTCTGCATCTCCTTCGCCGTCTCATCCGCAAACATACGTCTCTGCGTGAATGTCTCGTCCATCAATTCATCTGCCGCTTCCGTATTCGGCGGTTCATGCTCGCAGATTCCGGTCAGCAGTTCAAACACCGCATCATTAATACGGTCATAATGCCCTCTCGCATAGGGACAGTTCACCGGATTACAGTCCGGCTCTTTGCAGATACAAAGCTTTTCCTTTGCCGTTAACGTGGCTACTTTATACTGCAGCCCCTGCTTCTTTAACAGCACAAACGCCTCCTGAGCCACCGTACGCGTGATCGTCTTTGCCGTCAGATAAAAAATCTTGTCACCAATTCCCTCCCCGACAGCTTTCACCGCCGGAAACACCGTTGCCATCGTCTTTCCCACTCCGGTAGGCGCCTGGATAAACAGCTTCTTTTTCCGGGCAATCGTACGGTAAACCGCTCCTGCCAGATTTTTTTGTCCATCTCGATATGAATAGGGAAAAACTACCGGCTTAATAGATTCCTGCCGCGTCTGTTTCCATGATACCTGGAAGGATGCCCATTTTTTATATTTTTCAATGAGTTCATCAAACCACTCTTTTAATTCCAGCTGCGTATACTCTTTACGGATTCGTCTGACTTCCTCCGTGTCCAGATTGACATACGTCATCTGCACACCAATCTGTTCCAGATTTTCCTGCTGTGCATAAATACAAGCATAACATTTTGCCTGTGCCAGATGTACTGGTACAGGCTCATCTATTCTTCCAACCTCTTTGGCAACGCCTTTGATTTCATCGATAAAACATTGTTCATCCTCAGTGAAAATTCCGTCTGCACGCCCTTCCACACTAATGCTGTACTCCTGACAGTCTATTACCTGCTTCAAGGCCACCTCAGCGCGGTACGCGGCACCCATCTGCCCCTGGATTTTCCGGTGCAGTCTGCTGCCGATCTGCATAGCCTCTTTATCCGGCATGCTTCCGTGACGATTATCAATATCACCGCTTTGCAGAATAAATTCCACCAGACACCGAACGGAAATTCTAATCTGTTCCATACTGTATTCCTGTTCCTGCTCTTTTTCCTGATGCCGCATATATTTCCGGACAATTCAACCGCTCACACCCCTGCCGCTTCTTTACGCATCTTCTGTCCGCTCTGTCACAGTCTGCCGCCGTTTTTTGTCACATTCAATCCACTCATCCAACGTCAGCGGCGTGTAATCCGAATACATACAAAAGCAGTTTATCATTTGACAGGGGATCGGCCGCAATTCCCCTTCATAATTCGGCCGCTGACTGCCGCGCGTGATTGTCTGAAACCGCTCGATCAACCTCTGATCAAACGTATCATGCACATGTCCGTACAACATATAAGTTTTCGGAACTCCGTTTTTATCCTTCAGATATTGGCCGTTATAACACATAATCGGATAATGCGACAGTATAATTTTTCGTTTATTATCCTTTAATTCCTCGTAATCCTTAATCCAGACAAACCGCGACGCATTGTACGCTTTATTTTTCAGGAAACGGTCATGATTTCCCTGTATCAGGTAGAGTTTTCCATTCAGCTGCTCCAGAAGTTCATTCGTCTCCTCCGGTTTGCCCCAGGAAAAATCCCCCAGAATCACAACCTCATCATTCGCTCTCACCTTTTTATTCCACTGTCGGATCATATAAGTATTCATCTCCTGCGCGTTCGCAAATCCCCGACAGTCCATCTGCGTATTTAAGGTTTCGTGAAAAAAATGCGTATCTGCAATATAATATCTCATGAAAAAGGTGTCTGTTCCTTTCTTAGTCTAAAAATTGTTCAGTGCTTTTCGTCGGCAATTGTAAATCGTTTGCCTCTTCTGGCAATATCCTATCTTATAAGAAAGAAAATGATCGGTACCAACAGCGCCGGCAGCATATTCAGTGTTTTGCAATCTTTTATCTTCAAAATACCAAGTCCGGAACTTGCAATCAAAAATCCGCCCACCAGACAAAGTTCCGCAATCAATGCATCCGAAAAAAAAGCGCCGGAAAGATGTTTCGCTGCAAAATAAATCAGTCCCTGCCAACAAAACAGCACCGGAGCCGCAATTGCCATTCCGATCCCATAAGTGGAAGCCAGCACAGCCGATGTTACAAAATCAAGTGCAGCGTTTGTAAATAAATATGTGTGATCGCCGTAAAGCACGCTCATCACCGGTCCTAAAATGGAAAGTGTTCCGATGCAATACAAAAGAATTCCGGTTGATAGCCCCTGTCCGAGATTCGATTTCGAATATTTTCCGACCAAACCCTGAAACTTCTGATCCAGATCAAGCATTGTGCCAAGCAGACTGCCAAATGCCAAACTGACAATAAACAATACCGGATACTGGCTTTTTGCCATATTCCCGATAACCGCATTCATTCCAAGTCCGGTCGCTGCAAGTCCCATTGCCGTATAAAGAGCATTCTGATATTTTTCTCCGATTCCCTTTTTCAGCACACTCCCAAGAATACTCCCCGCCAGAATCGTGCCGGTATTTACAATAGTTCCGATCATAATAGTCTGCCTTTCTATCTGTTTTTTATTTCGGATGTGGAAAATATTCACGCATCCAACCGCTGTTCTCTCAATTTTACCACCGGCAAAATCAAATGGCAAGCCGGAGGTTCAAGAAAAACATTCTCAAAAACAGAGGATACATCCGTTGAACCCCAAAAATATATATGATACAATCAACAGAAAGATTATACTTCGATTTAAATACATAAAAATACGCAAGTCCATACTCTGGAACACAGACCTATTTCTCATAATTCTATATAAAAGGAGCTGCACATGAACTACCGCCTTGATATCCAGTACGACGGCACACGTTACAACGGCTGGCAGAAGCAAAAAAATACCGAACAGACCATTCAGGGAAAAATTGAAGCTGTTCTCTCTAAAATGATGGATGCACCTGTGGAAATTCAGGGCGCCGGACGTACCGATGCCGGGGTACACGCTCTCGGGCAGGTGGCAAACGTCCGTCTTGATACCCCACACTCTCCTGATGAGATTCGCGCATATCTCAACCGCTATCTACCTGAAGATATCGGCATTACCACCGTCCGCCCTGCCCCGGAACGTTTCCATGCCCGGTTAAACGCAGTTGGAAAACACTACGATTACCGCATTGCGACTGATCCGTCGCTGCATATATTTGAACGTAAATACATGTATTCCTTTGCCGAACCGCTCGATCTGAATTCTATGAAAGCCGCAGCCGCGTATTTGACCGGCACGCATGATTTCCAATGCTTCTGTGCACGCAAAATAAAAAAATCCACCGTGCGGCAGCTCGATTCCATTACTTTTACCGAACTGCCCGGTGAACTTTGTATTTCATATTTAGGAGAAGGCTTCCTATATAATATGGTACGAATCCTTACCGGTACCCTTTTAGAAGTCGGTATCGGCAAACGAAGCGCAGACAGCATTCCAGTTCTGTTCGCCTCCGGTATCCGTGAAAATGCCGGTTTTACTGCACCCGCACAGGGACTGGTGCTGAGGGAAGTGTTTTACAAAACAACCATGTAATCCATTTTAAGATACGTTAAAATAATACTATTCATCCGAAAGGAGTTTCTCATGACATCAACGATTCTTCCCAAAATAGATCTTCATCTTCATCTGGATGGCTCTCTGTCTCATTCCTTTTTGCAAAGAATGGCTCATGATTCCGGACAGCAGCTCACTGAATCGGAAATATCTTCTGCCATCACAGTAGGAAATCACTGTCAAAGTCTCAAAGAATATCTGAAATGTTTTGAATTACCGACACTTTTATTGCAGACAGAACGTGCTCTGACATTTGCTGTCTTTGATCTGATCAGCCGTCTGGAAGCCCAGAATCTCTGCTATGCGGAAATCCGCTTTGCTCCTCAACTTCATACTTTACAGAAATTAACGCAGCAGATGGTTGTGGAATCTGTGCTAAAAGGTGTCGCTATGGCAAAAAAAGAAAACTTTAAAATAAAAGTCGGGATTCTGCTCTGTATGTTAGTAACCGGTTCCGATAAAGAAAACCGCGAAACTGCCGAACTGGCTATTGCTTATAAATCAAAAGGAATTGTCGGTCTGGATCTTGCCGGTGCCGAAGGAGCAGTCCCAATGTCGCACTTTGAATCTCTTTTCCATCTGGCAGATCAGTCTTCTCTTCCTTTCACCATTCATGCCGGTGAATGCGGTGACTATGAAAATATCAGCAAAGCGATTTCCTTTGGCGCACGCAGAATCGGTCATGGATGTGCCGCCCGTTTTTCAGAAAAATGCATGAACTTGCTTCAAAAAGAACAAATCGTACTGGAAATGTGCCCTATCAGTAACCTGCAAACAAAAGCGGTTCCTTCTCTTTCTGAGCATCCAATCAGAGCATTTTTTGATCGTGGCATTCCCGTCACTGTGAATACAGACAACATGACAGTATCTGACACTTCTTTAGACAAAGAATATCAGCTCATAAAAGAACAGTTCCATTTCACAGATAAGGATTTAAAATATATGTGCGAGACCGCTGCAAAAGCTGCTTTTTCTAATATTCCCATTCTTGTATAAGTCAAAAAATCTCACAGCACTTCCATCTTTGGAATACGTACTGTGAGATTTTTTTACGCTGATGCATATTTATTCAGAATATTTTCAAACTGAGGATCACAGCCGCCGTATTTTACCGTCAGCACCTGTGTCAAATCCATGCTCAAAACACCCATAATGGATTTTGCGTCAATAATGATTCGATTATAGGAAATATCAATATCAAAATCACATCGTTCTGCGGTAGAAACAAACTCTCTCACATCCTGAATTCGGTTCAGTCTGATTTTCTTCTCGGACATCATATCAACAATCCTTTCTTTTTTATTTTAGGCTCTAGTATGCCATCGGCGTCTTATTTTGTCAATGTTAGCAAACTTTTTTGACGCTTTTGTTTGTTGTATATTTTTGCCCTAAATTCTTTCTTCTAATCAGCGTTTTTGTAATTTTTAATACTATTTTGATTTACTGAATGAAAACATGGCTCAATAACTTCCCGAAATTCATTTTTTCCATAAATGAATAAAATGATCTTTTTTACAATTTTTTACATTTAGTGACAAAACCTCTCACTTCACGCAGTTGCTCTCCTGTCTCTTTCCAACACTGCCTCTGCGAAGAATCAGCCAGCTTACACCGATTCCTACGCAAATACCGATTACAGCGCCTGCCAGCACATCGGTCGGAAAATGTACATATAAGTAAAGCCTTGAAAATGCAATCAGCGCCGCTAGTATAAATGCAGCTGTTCCCCACTTACGATGATTCATCCAGATTGCCGCCGCCGAAACAAAGGATGCCTGTGTATGTCCGGACGGAAAAGAAAAGTCTTTCGGCGCTGAAACAAGCAGTTGTACGGTATCGTTCACCCAAAACGGCCGGTCTCGCGCAACTAATGGCTTTAAGGTCACATTTGTAATCAGCGCGCCTACCGCCAGGCCTGCCAGCACGCAGAATCCGCAAACGCGTGTTTTACGAAAACACAACAGTAAAATCCCCGTCGCAATCCAGAAAAGTCCCGCGTCTCCCAGATGAGTGATCATTTTGAAAACGAAATCAAGTACCGGCGCATGCAGTTCCTGCAGTGCATCAAGAAAAGCAAATTCCCATGCCATAAAATTTCCCCCTGATTCTATCTATATTATATTCTGTATGAAATCATATTGTACCATGATTTTGAGCGGAATACCATCATATCTCCGTCAACAATTCGGAAGTTTTCACCATTTTACAAATCTTTCATTTTTGGTTTGTTCTTCTACGGCGGATATTTGTCTTTTACTGGTTGACATTTGAAACAGATGTGTTATACTGGGCAAACAGACAAATAAATTCACCCCACCATAAATACGGAGGAAAATCACATGTATTCTTTTGAAGAAGTACAAAAAGTCGATCCGGAAATCGCAGACGCGATTCAGGCAGAAATCGCCCGTCAAAACTCACACATTGAACTGATTGCATCAGAAAACTGGGTCAGCAAAGCAGTAATGGCAGCAATGGGAAGCCCTCTGACCAACAAGTATGCAGAAGGATATCCGAACAAGCGTTACTACGGTGGCTGTGAATGTGTCGATGTGGTAGAGGAACTGGCAAAGAAACGCGCATGTGAACTGTTTGGATGCGAATATGCCAACGTGCAGCCGCATTCCGGCGCACAGGCAAATATGGCAGTTCAGTTCGCCATGTTAAAACCAGGCGATACCGTAATGGGCATGAATCTGGCTCACGGCGGTCATCTCTCCCACGGAAGCCCCGCAAACTTTTCCGGTTCTTATTTTCATATTGTACCCTATGGTGTCAACGATGACGGTTTTATTGATTATGATAAAGTGCGGGAAATCGCCCTGCAGGCTAAACCAAAGCTGATCATCTGCGGCGCAAGCGCTTATGCAAGAATCATTGATTTTAAACGTTTCCGCGAGATTGCGGATGAAGTCGGTGCATATCTGATGGCAGATATCGCCCATATTGCCGGTCTGGTTGCCGCAGGCATCCATCCAAGTCCGATTCCTTACGCGCATGTGACAACAACTACCACGCACAAAACGCTGCGCGGACCGCGCGGCGGTATGATCATGTGCAGCAATGAAGTGGCAAATGAATTTAACTTTAACAAAGCTGTATTTCCGGGCATTCAGGGAGGTCCTCTCATGCATGTGATTGCATCCAAAGCGGTCTGCTTCCAGGAAGCACTGCAGCCGGAATACAAAGAATATCAGAAAAATATCGTGAAAAACTGTAAGGCACTCTGTGACGGTCTGATGAAACGCGGTATCAATATCGTATCCGGCGGTACAGATAATCATCTGATCCTTGTAGATCTGCGCGGCACAGGCGTCACTGGAAAAGTAATGGAAAAATTACTCGATGAAGCTAATATCACCTGCAATAAAAACGCAATCCCAAATGATCCGGAATCTCCGTTTGTAACCAGCGGCGTGCGTCTCGGTACCGCTGCCGTTACTTCCCGCGGTATGAATCCAGACGATATGGATCAGATTGCCGAAGCAATCTCACTGATGATCCAGAGTGCGGATAACAAAGAAAAAGCTTGCGAAATTGTCAAAAAACTGACAGATAAATATCCGCTGAACGCATAAAAATAGACTGCATAAGGAAATCCCTTGCGAACTTATCCACTTCGCAAGGGATTTCTTCATTTCTTATTCACAATTACCGCCCATTTCCCACAATGCGGGCAAAGCACACGCTGTTCACCCTTACCTTTGGGCACACGGATCACTTTTTTACAATGCGGACACTTTAGATACCGATAAAATTTCTTTTCCTGCCGGCGCAGCTGCCGACTCTGCTTATGAAACCGATGATGCTCCCACATTCCCAGAAAGCGCAAATTCTCTTGTCTCCGCGCCTCTGTATTTCTGGAAAGAATCCGAAAGAACGCCCCCGTCAAAAGAATTATGCCAGCCAAAAGAATCATCCAGCTGCACGTTACAGCTGCCAAACCAAGTACCAGCACAGCAAGTACCGCAAACGTCAGTCCCAGATCATCAAGGCCGTTTCTATCTTTTACGAATGCTCTGAATTTTTCTTTTAACCGTTTCAAATAGATTTCCTCCCACAACGATAGCATGCTGCGGACACATTTCCTGACAGCAGTAGCAACGGATACATTTTTTGTAATCGTACACCGGTACATTCTTTTTGCCGTTCTTAAAATCAACCGCCTTTCCGGGAACCGGACAATGCTGTACGCAGATGCCGCAGTCAGAAAGTTCGGTTTTACCAAAATCTTTTCCGTTGGAGAAACAAACGCCGTGATACCGCCCTCATCTACTCTAATACTGACTGCTGTTTTCCCGGCACCAGTCCCATCCAAGGCGCCTCCGCTTCAAACTTCATCCATTCTCCTGTAATGGGGTGCGAAAATTCCAGTTTCCAGGAATGCAGCGCCTGATGCTGCAGCAGACGAAAATCCGGATTATACAAAAAGTCACCAATCAACGGATATCCCAGATATTTCATATGCACACGGATCTGATGCGTCCGTCCTGTTTCCAGCTTTAAAGCTACAAGAGAATAGTCGTCCCATGTCTGCAGCCTTTGAAAATGCGTCACTGCCATCTCGCCATTTTCAAAATCCACACACCGCTCCAATACAGAACCTTCTTTTCGCGCAATCGGCGCATCAATCACACCCTCTGAAGGCACACACCCCTGCGCAATTGCCAAATATTCCCGATGAATCTCCCGGCGTTTCCCCATCTCGGATAAAATTGCCGCGCTCAGCATATTTTTAGCAATAATTAAAAGGCCTGTCGTATCGCGGTCCAACCGATTGATACAACGATATACAAAGGGCTCGCCCCTTTTTTGGTAATACCAGGCCACGCCGTTTGCCAGCGTATTTTCATAATTATGGATCGACGGATGAATCGGCACATCAGCCTCCTTGTTGATCACAAGCAAATCTTCATCCTCATAAACAATGTTTAAATCCATCTCCGTCGGCACGATATGATCCGATGCTTCCTCTTCTATGATTGTTACAGTCAGAAAATCACCATTTTGTAAAAGCTGGTATGGTCTCGTCCACTCACCGTTGATGCAGATCCCATTCTCAGTCCGTTTCAGATGCGTTAAAATATGCCGGGAATAGCCTTTGCTTTTTAAGAATGTCCCGATGCTCTCCGGGTTCTGTAAATTTTCTATTTGGTATGTTAAAATCCGCTGCACCATCGCCTCCATCTTAAACGTCACGCGTTAAATCTTTTATGACCTCTGACGCAATAATCAACCCGACCACTGACGGCACAAACGCGTTGCTGCCCGGTGTCCGTCTGCCCATCTGAGCTTCTTTCTGCGTATCACACAAACTATCCAGCGGCGTCATCGGCTCTTCTTTCGAGTACACTACTTTTAAATGCTTCACATTTCTCTTTTTCAATTCACGCCGCATCACCTTTGCCAGCGGACAGACACTTGTCTGATAAATATCCGCCACTTCAAACATTGCCGGATTCATTTTATTTCCGGCTCCCATAGAACTAATGACCGGCACGCCTGCCTCCTGCGCCTGCAGGATCAACTGGATTTTTCCGGTTACGGTATCAATTGCATCCACCACGTAATCATACTGTGAAAAATCAAATTGCTCCGCATTCTCCGGCAGATAAAACGTACGATGTGCGTGAACGACTGCCTGCGGATTAATATCCAGCACCCGCTCCGTTGCCGCATCCACCTTGTATCTGCCGATGGTGCTGTGCGTGGCAATAATCTGACGGTTTAAATTAGAAAGGCAGACCGTATCATTATCGATCAGATCCAGTGTGCCGATCCCGCTGCGCGCCAGCGCTTCTACCACATAGCCTCCCACGCCTCCCACACCGAAAACCGCTACTCTTGATACCGTCAGTTTTTCCATCGCTTTTGTTCCTATCAGCATTTCCGTCCGGCTGAATTGTTCATTTATCATGCCTATTTTCTGCTCCTCCTGCCTAATCTTGTCTTTTCCCGCCATCAAAATATTGTCAGCTTTTTTATCCAGAAAACTTTCTGTTACAGTATCTCATTCATACTGCCGCTGCGAAAGCCTTTCAAATCCAGCGATACATAGGTAAAGCCATATGCCGTAAATTGCTCCACAATCTTCGTCCGCACTTCCTCCTGCATCAGAAAATCAAATTGTTCCGGCAGCACCTCGATACGCGCCATCGTTCCATGAAGACGCACACGCATCTGGCGAAATCCCAAATCCAATAAGAGCTGCTCCGCCTGATCCACCATCGCCAGCTTTTCTCTGGTGATCGTCTCTCCGTACACAAAACGTGACGCCAGACAGGCATATGACGGCTTATCCCAGGTATCGAGCCCTAACTCTGCTGAAAGCGCGCGAATCTCTGCCTTTGTAAGCCCCGCTTCCTGCAGCGGACTTTTCACGCCCAATTCAGCGATTGCCCGCATGCCCGGACGATAATCGCCCAGATCGTCTATATTCGATCCTTCCACAATCGAAGCCAAGTGAAATTCTGCCGCTGTTTTCTGAATTTGCTGAAAAATCGCTTTTTTGCAAATATAACAACGGTTCTTCGGATTTTCACAGAAACCGTTAATCTTCCGTTCATCCACTTCACAAATCACCTGACAAATTCCTTCCTTTTGGCAAAATTCTTCTGCTTCCCTCGCCTCTCTTAAGGGAACCATTCCTAAATGCGCCGTCACCGCTACTGCCCGCTCCCCCAATACATCATGCGCTACCCGCAAAAGAAACGTTGAATCTACTCCTCCGGAAAACGCGATGGCAACACTGCCAAGCTCCAGCAAATCTGATTTTAATTTTTCTAACTTCTTCTGTAATTCCTGAGTCATCTTACATTTTCCTTCTATACTCTTTATTTAAAAACGGCAGGAAAACCTCCTGCCGTTTTTATATCATATATTTGATTCTCTGTCCAGATTATACCTTACTCGCAAGCCGCTTTAAACTCCGTCCAGTTTTTATTGTACGCCTCGTCTGCCTCCGCAGATACGTTCTGTACGATCTCGCCTTTCGTTACATCATCCGGTACTACCAAATTCTCGTTCACCAGTTCATCCGCCGCTTTATTCGTATTGTAATAACCAATATACTCTATACACTGCGCGGTAACTTCCGGTTCGAGAATGTAATTCAGGAACTGATTTGCAGCCTCCGCATTCGGCGCCTGAGACGGAACAAACGCTCCCATGATGCCAAATCCCAGACCTTCCTCCGGATAAACCACTTTCAGATCCGGATTTTCCGCTAAAACAGTCGTCACCTGTGAGGTATACAAAAATCCTACAGAAGCTTCGCCGTTTAATAGAGCATTCTGTGTATTATCGTCCTGGATCATACGGATATTCGGAGCCAGTTCCAGCAATTTTTTTCCTGCTTCCGCAATTACCGCCGGATCCTCCTCATTCATGGATTTTCCCATAGAAAGCAGAGTGATACCGTTGATCACACGATAGTTTGCTGTCAAAGCAATGCTGTCCTCCAAAGAAGGATCCCAGAGATCGCTGTAGCCTTTGATATCCACATCTACCAGTTCCGGATCGTATACAATTAACGGAATACCCGCGCCGTACGGCACCGTATATTTATCCTCCGGATCATAAAACTGTCCCTGATACAGCGGATTGATATTTCCAAAATTTGTGATTACCTCTTTGTCCAGTTCGCTCACAAGACCTTCAGAAACCGCCTGCTCGATGATATAATCGTCAGCGATCACCACATCATATCCGCCGCCTTTTTCCTGCGCCAGCTTCTCCAACATCGTCTCGTCTGTGTCAAAGTTGGAATAAATAATCTTTACTCCGGTCTCCTCTTCAAAACCGTCCAGCACTTCCTGCGGAAACATTCCTTCCCAGGTAAATAACACCAGTTCCTTGTTTTCCTCCGCCTGTACTGCCGCTCCGGCACAAACAGTCGCTGCTGCCGCAAGCGCGAGCATCATACTTCTTTTTTTCATGTCTTTTCCTCCTGCAGATTATTCACTCTTGTTATTATTTATCCAATCACTGTTCCTCTCTTTTCCTTCTGAAAAGGGAAGCGATCATTAGTACTACAATTACTGCTGCCAGAATGATTGTACACAAAGCATTGATCTCCGGCGTTACTCCGGTCTTAATCTGCGTATAAACCTTAATCGGCAGTGTAGACAGCCTCGGTCCATTTACAAAAATGCTGATTACCACATCGTCAAACGACATTGCGAACGCCAACAAACATCCAGACGCTACCGCCGGCATAATCAGCGGCAAAGTAATATCCCAAAATGTTTTTTGAGGAGATGCGCCGAGGTCCCGCGCCGCTTCCTCCAAAGACGGATCAAGCCCAACCAGCCTTGCCTTCACCATCATAAATACATATGGTATACAAAATGCTGTATGCGCGATCACAAGGGTCACCATGCCAAACGGAAGGTTCAGAAGAGAAAAAAATGCCATAAACACCATTGCCAGAATAATTTCCGGTACCATAATCGGAATGGTGGAGAGATATTCCATCATCCCCTTACTCTTATACGTCACACGCGCCATACCGATGGCTCCCAAAGTACCGATCACCGCTGCAGCAGCGCAGCTCAGAACGCCAAGCTTCAAGCTGTTCACCAACGCTTCCATCAACGCTTCGTCCTCAAACAGCACACGGTACCAGTCGAGGGTAAAACCTTTCCAGGATACCGGCAGTTTGGAATCATTAAATGAAAACAACACTACCATTGCCAGCGGCAGGTATGTCAACAGCATGATCACTGCCAGATAGATATGTGAAAAACGAATTCTTTTTTTCCTCATCAGAATATGCCCTCCAAATCTTTCACATGGGTTATCCTGCGATACAGGAAAATCATTACACTTGTCATTACCATCAAAATCAATGCCAGCGCCGCCGCGAACGGCCAATTGCTGCCTCTCGTAAGCTGATCCTGAATCAGGCTTCCCACAAGGACAATCTTATTTCCTCCTAAAATGTCAGAGATAAAGAACAAGCCCATCGACGGCACAAATGTTAAGATCACGCCCGATAACAGCCCCGGCAGAGTCAGTTTCAAAGTTACCGTCAAAAATGTCCTAACCGGAGACGCCCCCAGATCTCTTGCCGCTTCCACCAAAGACCAGTCCATCTTTTCCACGCTGGAATACACCGCCAGAATCATAAACGGCAGCAGCGCGTACACCATACCGATCAGAACCGCCGGATAGGAATAGAGAATCTTCAGCGGCTTCTCAATCAGTCCCAGGCTTTTAAGCAGGTTGTTCAGAGGTCCCTTTGCCTGCAAAATAATAATCCAGCCATACAAGCGCAGCAGAGAATTTGTCCAGAACGGCACCATGATCAGGAACATCATGCGTTTTTTACCCTTCGCGGACAGTTTTGCCATAAAGTACCCGAACGGGTATCCCAGCAGCGTTACCAACAGCGTTGTAGAGAATGCCAGTTGAAAGGACTGCACAAAACATTCCAAATATACCGGATCCAGCATACGCTGATAATTCTCCAGCGTAAATATCCATTGAAATCCATAACTGTCACCGTTATTTCTCGCAAAACTAATCGCCACCATGTAAATCAGCGGTCCAAGGACAAACATCAACGTAAACAGATATAACGGCAGCACGCACAGGCCCCACCTGTTTTTCTTTTTCATCTCTGTTCCTCCATATCTACAAACACCGCAGCCTCTGCCGGCCATTCCAGATACACTTCTTCTCCCGTCTCCAGATCAAAATTGATCCCGTGACGGCTGACGATCACTTCCGTACCATCTTTTAAAACAGCGACGATCCGCAGCATTCCGCCTACAAAGCTTGCTTCGGAGATCACTGCCCGAAGCGCCTGCTCCGACTTCTGCTCACGCCAGACGCGAATGTTTTCACTGCGCACCGCCAAGGTCTGACGGCTGCCCGGTGTGACTGTGAAGTGATCTTTTTTACATATCATCGTCCCGCATTCGTGCTCTAAAATCACATTCTCATCATCTGCCTGCTTTACCATACCGCTCAAAATATTCGCAGAACCGACAAAACGGGCCACATAACTTGTTTTCGGAAAATCGTAAATCTGCGCCGGACTGCCCACCTGTTCAAAACGCCCATCCTTCATCACCGCAATCACATCAGACATATTAATCGCCTCTTCCTGATCATGCGTAATGTATATAAAGGTAATACCAAGTTTTTTCTGCAATTTTTTCAGTTCCAGCTGCATCTGACGGCGCAGCTGCAGATCAAGCGCACCCAGCGGTTCATCCAGAAGCAATACCTTCGGATTATTCACCAGCGCGCGGGCAATTGCCACACGCTGACGCTGACCGCCGCTCATTTCCGACGGCATACGCTTCTCAAACCCGGTCAGCTGCACAAGCTCCAGTATCTTTGTCACACGCTCTTTTATTTCCGCTTTCGGCACTTTTTTAATTTTCAGTCCGTAGGCAATATTCTGGAATACATTCATGTGCGGAAACAGCGCGTAATTCTGAAAAACTGTATTCACGCTGCGTTTTTCCGGGGCCAGACGGTTCACCTCTGCCCCTTCCAGAAGCACTTCACCGCTATCCGGCATTTCCAGTCCGGCAATAATGCGCAGGGTCGTTGTCTTGCCGCAGCCAGACGAGCCAAGAAGCGTCACAAACTGCCCCTCCTGCACACGCAGACAGATTCCTTTCAATACTTCTGTATCCGCAAAACTTTTTGTTATATTTTTCAGCTCCAATACAACTGGCCTGTTTTGTTCTTCCATTTTCTTTCTATAATACCTTTCCGTAAAACCTGTCCTGATTCTTTAAAACTGTCTTTATAAATTATACGCACTTTATCCGCTGTTTGCAAGCTTTTTAGACCGGTCGGATAAATATGTAACAGGCTGAAAAGTCTCTTGTATCAGAATTTCTTTTCTTCCAAATCCTACTAACTTTGATTTGTAATTTCTCCTCTTTCAATATAATAAATGCGATCACAAAAGGTCTCACACAACGTTCGATTATGTGTAATAAATACGAATGCTGTATGCCTTTCTTTTTGAATTGTTCGCAGCATATCCATCATCTGCGCCTGTGTAATTACATCCAGCATACTGGTAGGCTCATCCAATACCAGTAATTCCGGAGATAATACCAGAATTCTCGCCAACGCCGCTCTTTGTAATTCCCCGCCGCTCAGTTCTGCCGGATACCGTCTCATATGCTCCATCCTTAGGCCAAATTTTTGTATATCCTGTTCCAGAATCTCTTCCGAATAAGGAAAACCATATCGTTTATATGGTTCCTCCATACTGCTAAGCAACGGCAAAACCGGATTAAATGACATCTCCGGATGTTGAAACAATATCTGTATCTTTTGCCTTATTTCACCTTTATATGGGAAAAAAACCTGATTTCCTTTCCAAAATATTGTTCCTCCCGTCGGTTTGATAAGACCTGCTATCATTTGTCCAAGTGTTGTTTTTCCACTTCCGCTTTCACCAAATAATCCAACGGTTTCCCCTTGGTTGACCTTAATGGAAACCCTCTTTACTGCTTCTGTTTCCATTTTTTTACCGGAAAATTTTTTAGAAAGTTCCCTTGTCTCCAACAACATAATTCCAGCACCTCACTTTCCGTTTCCCTACCACTGCCATCGGTGGAATCTGCCTGCATCGTTCTTGCGCATATGGACATCTTTCCCGATATCGACAGCCGCCATCCAGTACACTGTGCTCTGCCGCAAATCCCGCCTGAAATTTCATTCCATTTTCCGGCATCGCCTCAAGCATTGCTTTTGTATATGGATGAAGCGGGCTCTGAAATAATTCTCTCGTCTGTCCGGCTTCAACCTGCTGTCCTGCATACATTACAATAATTTCCTGACAAACTTCTGATGCAAAACGCAAATCGTGTGTTACACAAAGAAGCGTTTCTTTTTCCAGTCTATTTAGCGTTTCCGCTGTCAAATGTACTCTTCTCTCATCCAGCCCCTTTGTTGGTTCATCTGCAAAAATAATTTCAGCGCCTGCGGAAATTCCCATTGCAACCATTGCTCTTTGGCGCATTCCGCCACTCAACATGTGCGGATAAAAAGATGCTGTTTTCTCTTCATTTCCCAAATTAAACCGCTTTAGCAAAGAAATACTTTCCAAAAACGCTTGTTTTCTGGAATAATTTCGATGTATCATCAATGGCTCTCCCACCTGGAATCCAATCGTATATAACGGATTAAGACTAGCTCCGCCTCCCTGCGGCACATATGAAATTTTTCCTCCCCGAATCCTATTTAATTGTTTCTTTGACATGGTCAGTAAATCTTCTCCATCCAACACCGCCTTTCCTGACACATGTGCATTCTTCGGAAGCAAATTCAAAATAGCAAGAAGCAATACACTTTTCCCGCTTCCCGTCTCCCCTACAATTGCCATACGGCTTCCTTGCGGAATACGAAAAGAGACATCTTCCACCGCCTGTACCGTATGCCCCGCTGCAAAATGTACCGATATGTGCTCTATCTCTAGCATGTTTTTCTTCTCCTTTGCATTCCATAATAACCCATCAGCATAAATCCCAACGTTGCAAGTGAGGTACAAAGAATCGGCGGAAGATACCACCAATAATAATTACGAATAACACCATTTTGATAAAAAGCATAATGCAAAATACTTCCCCAGCTTTTTTCTCCATAGTCTCCCAATCCCAAAAAGCTCAAGCCGGCTTCCGTCATCATCGCAGAAGATATGGCAAGCGCTGCTCTAGTAAGAATCAAATCTTTCAAATTCGGAACAATGTGTTTTATCATAATAACTGCATCTCCCATCCCAAGCGCTTTCTCCATCTTTATAAACGGCATTTCGCAAAGCTGCATCACCTTTGCTCTAAGCATACGAGCCGTTCCCGTCCAGGCTGTAAGACTGATTGCAATAATAATACTTAACTTTCCAGGATTCAAATATGCCACCAGAAGGACTGTTAACGCAAGACTTGGCAATGCCATCGTGATGTTTGTCACCGCTGTCACCACCTTATCTATAATTCCTCCATAATAACCGGAAAGCAACGCCATTCCCGTGGCAACAACCATAACAATAACTGCCGTAAACACACCAATCATCAAGGAAACCCGCGTTCCATAAAGTAATTCACTAAAAATATCCTGTCCAACATCATTAGTCCCAAGAAGATGTTCCGCACAAGGTTTGATATAAGGAATTCCCATCTCATGCGGATCACATGGCGCAAGTATCGGTGCAAACAAAGCAATGAGGAGAAATCCACCCACAATCATACTGCCGACAATTAACGGCATATTTTTTTTACGCTTCAACATGAACCTCCTTTATACGTGGATCAATCATTCCGTTTATGATATCCCCCAATAAATTTCCAACAACAACGCAGACTGCCGAAATAATAAAACATGCCTGTGCCGTCGGAAAATCTCTGCTACTGACTGCATTATAAAAAAGCTGTCCCATTCCTTTCCATCCAAATATCACTTCCAGCACCATTGATCCAGACAAAATTCCCCCCAGTTGTACGCACAGGGATGAAATATACGGCAACATAGCATTTTTTACAACATGTCGAAAAAGCACCCAATATTCTGACAACCCTTTGGCTCTTGCAGTAACAATATAATCCTCTTCGCGAATCTGAGACACATTACTTTTCATTAACATAAAATTTCCGGATATTCGAAAAAATAAAAGCAGTATCATTGGAAGCGCCGCATGCCACAAAACATCAGCAACCATATCCCATCCAGCTAAGCCTCCAGATGTCATGCCGTTCAATGGAAACCATTGAAACTTAAAAGCAAAAATTACAACTGCGAGAATTCCAATGCAGTTTGTCGGAATTGTATTTAGAAACAGAAAAATCGGTGTCGTAATTTTGTCAAACAGCCCACCCGGATTCCAACCTGCAAAAATTCCAAGAACTGCCCCTAAAAATCCTCCAATTACAAATACCGGAACGGTAAGTATTAACGTCCATTTCGCGCTGGAAAGAATATTCGTTATTACCGGCTGTTTATTTGCATAGGCAATTCCAAAATCAAGACTTCCGATACTTTTTAAGTAATTCCAATATTGATATCCTATTCCGCCTGATATCGCATATTTGTCAGCAATGCGTTCCAATTCTCCCGGATTAAATTCTTTTAGATAATAGTATTGCTCCTGTCCCACCAAATGTACCAGTGGATCGCCCGGCATAAATCGTACCATAAAAAAGCTAAGCGTTATTATCAGATAAATCGTCAGCAACGCTACTGCTATCTTTTTCACTATCTGTTTGATCATACTTCTCCTTTTACAAAAATCTCCGGGAACATGTCCCGGAGAAACTCTTGTCTTATCCTTCAGATAAATTTATTTTGCTGTTACCTGATACCACGTTTCTACATTCACTACTCCCCAGCTATCCCAGTTAGCGAAATTTTCAAATTTATCTGTACGATATGGGAAAAATGCCTTCTCCCAACAGAGAGAACATGCAAACAACTCTTCTGATGCCATTTTCTGAAGTGCCGTTATGTGCTGAAGGTACTCTTCTTCCGATTTTGAATACGCAAGTCCCCATACCTCTTCCGTTAATTTAGGATCATGGTTCGTTCCCCAGATCCAAGTCGCACCTGCTGTATTCTCTGTATCATCTTCCAGTACATCCGCTACAAAATACCGGAATGCCGAACGATACTGCGCTGTTCCGGAAGTGTTGTAGCCAATATTCATGTCATAGTTTCCATCAACCATATTTGCTTCCCAAATCTCACTGCTCTGCAGACTTTCACTGTCAATATGTGTTTTTAATCCAATTTTCTCCATACTTGCCATCACAATATCTGCCAGTCGATTCAACAGCTCCTGTTTTTTGGCAGCATACTGTGGAGTTACCTTAATATCCAGCTGCTTTCCATCCGGTGTCTCACGATAACCATCTCCATCTTGATCCACATATCCGGCATCTTCCAAAATCTTTATCGCCTCTTCTGTATCCTGATAGAACCTCCAAAGATTTTCATCAAATCCTTTACAAGACGGAGAAATAACACCGCTTGATGGAATTTCTCCATACTCACCATTAATCATTGTACAGATCAGATTCCAATCCAAACACTTAATCACAGCTTCCCTCGGAGCTTTTTCCGCAAACACATGTCCTGCTTCCATACCAAACGTAATCTGATAATTTCCATTATAATCACTCATTCCCGGATCCACAGCATCATCTGACGCAATCAAATCCAGCAATGTGGTGCTGATCGGATTGGCATAATCAAACATCGCGTCCACTTCTCCATTTACCATCGCCATAAGAAGTGCATCCTGGCTGGAATATGCCTTTAACGTCACAGAATCTATTGTCAGATCTCCAAGATAATTGTTTTCCGGCACTGCTTCATACTCACAAACTCCTGCGTCTACATCATAGCTCACTACTTTATACGGACCACACCCGATATAAGCATCTTCCCCAACGTAATCATCCGGTTCTGTAACCTTTTCCCAAATATGTTTTGGCAATATACTTTGACTGGTTGCTCCGTTTACCATATAAGAATACGCATCCGGTTTGGAAAATCTCAGTATCATGGAATCTTCCCCTGCCACCTCGATGCTCTCAAGATTTTTAATATAACTATTCTGGATCACATCTCTATAATACTCCAGTGTGAATTGTATATCTTCCATCGTTACCGGTTTCCCGTCATGCCACACTTTATCTGTTGGAAATGTCATCTTCAACTCTGTTCCATCTTCTGAGATCTCATATTCTTTCAAAAAATACGGCTGAATTTCATTGTTTTCATCTCGGTACGCAAAATACGCATTTGCAACACAGTTATAATTTATTTTTCCAAATGCGCCCTGCTGTGATGTCAGATTAAACGTATCATTCGCTGTCGTTGTACCGATTGTCAAATGTTCTTCCTTTGCCTGTACTGCCGGTTCCGCTGCCAAAATGGTTGTACCATATGTTCCGGATACCAAAAGACCCGCCAGCAGCATTGTCATTACCTGTTTTTTCATTGTTTTCCTCCTGAGAAAATATTTTTTGTCCTCGGAGTTCTCTGCGCCATATTTTCTTTTTCTTGTCTGCTTTGTTACCTTCCCCACAAATTCCCTATGCTTCATTAAAGAGCGTCTTTAAAACAAAAAAAGGACCCTCTCCGGTCCTTATATAAAAAAAGATACTCTAAACAGGTTACTTGCCCTGTGCTCCAAAGCACAGTATACGTAACGATACACGCATTATGATCTTTTCTCATACAGCACAACACTTCCCACCGAAGAATACTGTTTTGTGCAGCAGGTCTCCTGACTCGATCTCATCCTACTCTTCTTTGTCTTCCCATTTTCACAGTGACTTTTAAAAGAATTTCGTCCATCCTACAGTAGCGGGGGCTGTCGAAGCTTATACTCCGTTCCCATTACCTTTTAAGGCAGCCTTTCGGCACTGCACATAAATAATTATAAATTGTTTTTTAATTTTGTCAACACGAAATATCGACTTCTTGTATGGATAAATCCGTGCGTGGCCGACAGCAGAATTCTTTATTTTCTGAAATTATTTCAGCACGCCATCCATAAAAGCAATAATTCCGGCTTCCACTTCATTTTTGATCGCCGCATAATTATGTATTTCATGGCGATAGCCCGAGTACAGCTTTGTCTTCACCTGATGTCCGGTAGAAACAAGCCAGTTGGAAACCTCATATACGCCCTGTCCATATTCGCCAACCGGATCCTGATCTCCGGCAATGTTATAAATCGGCAATTCTGTCGGAACCTTTTTCGCCCACTTTGTACCCTCGATCTGCGCCATCATCTGTGTAAAATCATAGAGCGAACGATTGCTCGTCGGTCTGGTAAATGCATCAAACGGGTCTTCCGCGTGATCTCTCTGCACAAATGGATCTGCACAGATCCACTCATTTCCAATATGAATCTCACCACATCGCTCACACATCCAGCCCATCATCCTTCCAACCGCCTGCGGATCATATTCTTCTCCATGACCGGCATCAATCACCTTTTTCAATTCTTCCGCCGCCTGTACAGCGCCCCGGAAAATACCGGCCGTACCGCAGATTGTTGCTCCTGCGAGTTCTCCGCCATATTTTGCGATAAAATCTCTGGTAATAAAGGAACCCATACTGTGTCCAAACAAAAAATATGGAAGATTCTGATATTTTTCACAGACGATTTCTTTTAAGATATGCTCATCCTCCATCATCGTATGCGGTCCTTTGCCACCCCAATCACCCCATACGTTGTTCACCATGGCTGTTTTTCCATGACCGACATGATCATCAGCAGCCACAATATACCCCGCATCCAGAAATGAGGAAATCATGTGAATGTAGCGTCTGGAATGCTCCCCAAATCCATGAATCAACTGCACAATTCCCTTCACTTCGCATGCCGGAACGTAAATCCACCCCTGAACCTGATCACGTTCATTAAACGACGCAAAAGATACTTCATGTAACATAAAATACCGCCTCCTACTCCTTTGATACGTTCAGTATAGGACGCGAACAAAAGAAGTGTCAAGAGTGAAAACGCCTTTATTTACGGGTCAAAAGGCATACCGTCTCACAATGCTCATCATTGTCCAACCCTAAATTCAGTTCTTCATTTAACAAAGGAAGATTAAATTTAATGGATTTCAACCACTGTCCATTCTCTTGTTCTTCCTCGTACACTTGAATTTCTTTAATCAAGGCTACAAGCAATGCCCTTTTATCTTCATCATTCATTTTATCATAAATCTTATCAAAATGAATTAAAAGTTTATACACATTATCTCCAGACAATTTTTCACTTTCGATAGTCCGTTTTCTGGCTTTTGCTTCTTCCAGCTTTGCTTCTGTATCTTCCATATAATCATACATTTTATCAAGTCGCTTTTGCAAGTCATTTAATTTTCTTTCATAATGCTTATCTAAAAAATCCAAACTATCCATCTGCTTTTCAATACTCTTTTTTGTCCCGGAAAACTGCGTGTATTGCTTTTGGTAATTCTCAATTTCTTTATCAATGAGTCTTGTATCTACTTTCATATTGATTTTGCTTTGCATTACAGACGCAAATTTAGAATTTCCAACTATCTTGCTTATGATCTCTGCAACTGCCATATCTAATTTTACTTCATTTAATTGTCTACGGTATGTACAAGCATGTCCTCGCACCATAGTTCTATGTTTACATCCATAATAATATGCTTCATATCTTTTTCCATTTATATGTTTGATAGACTTATTCCCATACATGCCAGCACCGCATACAGGACATCTTAAAAGTCCAGATAACAAGTGAATTTTATTCTGTCCCCGATTTACATGCTCATATTTTTTAGCCTGTGCAATTCTTTTCTCATGTGCAAGATTCCATAATTCCTCATCAACGATCGCTTCATGGATTCCTTCGCTGATTAAATAATTCTTCTGTTTCACAGTACGGTATTCATTTCTTGTACCTCTTATTTTCTGGTTACTTCTTCTACCAAATGCAATTTTACCACAATAAACAGGATTGTCCAAAATCAGCCTTACAAGATGTGCCGAAAATAAAGTGTTTGTTCCATTTTGCCTTGCTTTCTTCTGGATTCCCTGTAATTGCAGTTGCTTTGCAATCCCATTGCTCCCCATTTCTGTCTTCACATAAAGCTGATAAATCATTCTGACTGCTTCGGCTTCATCTTCTGCAATTTCCAGTTTTCCATCCACTAATTTATATCCGTATGGTGCAAAACCTCCATTCCATTTTCCCTCTCGTGCCTTTTGTTTCCGTCCTTCCATAGTCTGAACAAGAATATTCTCACGTTCAATTTCTGCTACTGCTGATAATACGGAAATCATCAACTTTCCAGCGTCCTTGGAACTGTCAATACTATCTTCAACACTGATTAAATTCACACCATAGTCCTGCATAAATTGCAAAGAAGATAAAACGTCCGCCGCATTTCTTCCAAAACGTGAAAGTTTAAATACCAGCACATACGAAACTTTATCTTTTCCTGTCTTAATATCCTCCATCATCTTCTGAAATTCCATTCTTCCTTCAATACTTTTGCCCGATTTTCCTGCATCTTCATATCTTCCTACAATTTCAAAATCCATATAATCCGCATACTTCTGTATACGGTCGGTTTGTGCATCCAAAGAGAATCCATCCACCTGCATTGATGTGGAAACTCTGGTATAAATATAAACTTTTACCTTTTTTGTCATTTCATTCTACCTCCATTTATCCATGAAATCATCATTTTATTGTGAGTAATAAAGCAAAATTTCTTTATTTAGATAAAAACCCACAACGTAAGTTGCAGGTTTTATTTTTAATTATCTTTAGGCTCTGGAAGATTTGAAACATCTACCTGCTCTGCGTACTTTTCAAGAATCTTTTCTAACAAAACTACAAACCTTTCCAAAGCCATCTCTTTTTCTGATTTATTACTCATAAAATATTGCCTCCATTCTATATTG
>CALDMO010000015.1 GCA_937915375.1 uncultured Marvinbryantia sp. | reverse complement strand
CATAATAAGATTCAAAATGGAAGAACCGGAACGCATTTATTTTCGATAAAAAGTGTCTAAATTTTGACTTATCAAAACAGTTTTTCAAGCCATCAAAAATGGCTTATTAAAGTGCGTCTTTAATAACAGCCGGTAACAAAGAGCAGAGTTTTTGATGGATTTTATCCTTAAAACAGCAAAAAGGAAGCTGTCGCTTCACGAAAATTCATTCGTTAAAGCGACAGCCCCATTTTATTATGAACCTATATTCGTTTCCGGTACCATTTTTCTACAGCACCGATCAGTGCGTACAATCCCATAGCAATGATACAAAGAATCACAATACTCATCAGTACCCAGTCGAGCTTGAATACCTGGCTGCCATAGATAATAAGATAGCCGAGACCGCTTCTGGCGCCGATAAATTCGCCGATCACCACGCCGACGAGACAGAGACCAATGTTAACCTTCATAATGCTGATTGTCGCAGGGATTGTGCTTGGAAGTACGACCTTTGTCAGAACGTGGTAGCGGTTTCCGCCAAGTGTATAGATTAGTTTGGTTTTATCTAAACTGACCTCACGAAAGCCTGTGTAAAGATTTAATATTGTACCGAAAATGGCGACGGACATACCGGCAACGATGATCGTGGTACGGTTTGCGCCAAGCCAGACGATTAAAAGCGGCGCCAGTGCTGATTTCGGCAGACTGTTTAAGACAACCAGATAAGGTTCCAGGATTTCAGAGAGCTTATCGCTGTACCACAGGAGAATTGCCGACAGAAGACCGACGAGGACGACCAGCAGAAAGCTTGCGATGGTTTCCCAAAGCGTTGTACCGATATGCATAAAAATGGTACCGTCTTTTAACATATTGGTAAATGTGGCAGTGATACGGCTTGGGCTACTGAAGATAAAGCCGTCGATCCATCTAAGCTGCGTAGAAACTTCCCAGAGCCCTAAAAAGCCTAGCAGCAGTACGATACGCATGATCTTAACAAACAGCTTATGACGGGCACGCGAGTGAAGATAGGCTTTTTGATGGTGAGAAAGTCCGGCTGCGGATACGGCGGCAGGCGGTCTGAAAAAATTACGCATGTTCGTTCAGCTCCTTCCATATCTGATTGAAATAATCTTTAAATGGTGCTGCGTTTCGGGATTTTATTGGTGTACGGTCGGAAATGCCAAGTTCTATAGGAATCTCGGCGATTACCGTGGCAGGGCGGCGGGACAGAACCAGGATTTTGTCGGCCATACTGACGGCCTCGCCCAGATCATGTGTAACGAGGATCGCTGTTTTGTGTTCTTTTTTAATGATTTGATAAATATCGTCGGATACAGAAAGCCTTGTTTGGTAATCCAGTGCTGAAAACGGTTCATCCAAAAGCAGCAGGGAGGGCTGCAGCACCAGGGTTCGGATCAACGCTGCTCTCTGACGCATGCCGCCGGATAACTGGCTTGGCTTGACATGACGGAATTCCCAGAGACCGTATTCGCGCATCAGTTTTTCGGCAAGTACAAGGTTTTCACTTGTCATTTGATGCTGGATTTCTAAGCCCAGCGTAATGTTGCCGTAAATATTGCGCCATTCAAAGAGTTGATCTTTCTGTGGCATATATCCAATATGAAAATCTGTGTGCCGGCCGAGTTCTCTGCCGTTTAGCAGGATGGACCCGGATTCCGGCGCAAGAAGGCTGCATAAAAGCGAAAGAAGTGTGGATTTGCCGCAGCCGCTGGGACCGACGATTACAGCAAATTCCCCATCGCGCACCGTAAACGAAACATCCGAAAGTGCAGGTGTTTCGCCAGCCGGTGTGTGATAGGAGTAAAAGACATGATTACATTCTAATAATGACTGCATCGGATACCTCCATCAAGTGATATGATAGTTTATGAAAATGGGGCGGGGAGTGTGTAAAGACGTATTGCTTAATTTACAAAGATAGAAAATCTATGTAAAATAGAGAAATAGAACGGAAAAGGGGAAGTGTTTATGTATACAACAGGAAGAAAGAGAAAATCGACTCAAAAAATTTCTGTAAAGTTGGCAAGTAATTTTGGGGTACTTTTGCTTTTATCATGGTGTATTATTTTCATATGTTTTTATCAGATTAGTAATTGGAGCGCGCAGGAACAGGCGGAAAATATTTCGCATCAGACAATGATGACAATAGAACATAATGTGACTAATTTGATTGATAATGTTGCCTATTATTCGAAAATTATTTTATCGAGTAGCGCGGTGACAGAGGCATTAGAAGAAAAAAACGGAGAGTTGCAGAAACAGGCATTGCATCAATTTTTTTCAATGGTAGATTCAAAGACGCATATTAATGGAATATACATATGGGATTTTGCCAACCATGCCAGTAGTATCGATCGTAATCAAGTACGTGTACTTAGAACGGAAAATGTAAAAGATGCAAAATGGTATGAAGAAGTATGTGCACTCAAAGGATCCTATTGCCTGAAAGTGAATGCAGATAGAGTATTGACTAAAAGTGGTTTGGAAACAGCGGTATCATTGATTCGAGTGATTAACAGTCCAATAGATTATCAGCCGATTGGAATTCTGATGTTAAATATAGATATTTCAGCATTTGAAAATTGTGTAGAAGATGCCTTATCCGAAGACGGGGAAATATTATATCTTTTGGACAATACTGGAAAAGTGGTAAATAGCCAATCGAGTGTTACAATTCCAGCCTTAAAATTAAAGCTGGAAGATATAAGAGCAAGAGCTGCATCACCTCAAATGAAAATAAATAATCGGAAAATGTATCTTGCAGAACATAGTATAGAACCATATGGATGGCAGATTATTTCAGGTGTGCGCGTGAAGAATATATTGGGTACCTCTGGTATGCTGACATGGTTGCTTGTGCTTGCAATTTTATTTCTGGCAGTTTTTTGTGTAATTAATTTTTTGATGACAAGAAAATATATTGCAAAACCGTTGGAAACACTCACGTATGCTATGAATCAAATGCGTGGTAAAAAATTTGAAAAAATTGAGATTTTAGATGGAAAAATACCTTTTGTAGAAATGAATGTATTAAAAAATACGTATAATGATATGGTAGATGAAATTGATAAACTCATTCAACGAGTATATGACGAAGAAAGGATTAAGAGAAAAACGGAGTTGAATGCACTTCAGGAACAAATGAAACCACATTTTTTGTATAATACGATTGATGCAATGGGGTATTTGGCTCTTAGTGGAAAAAATGAGGAGGTTTATGATGCGCTGGAAGCATTTGGCAGTTATTATCGCACATTGCTTAGTAAAGGGAAAGAAATTATTTCTGTAAAAGAAGAAATGCAGATGGTAAAAGATTATCTGAATCTACAAAAAATTCGTTATGGGGAAAGTTTGCGTTATGTGATTGAGATAGATAAAGAAATTTGGGATAGAAGGATTTTGAAGATGATTTTACAACCATTTGTGGAGAATTCAGTAAATCATGGGATACGTCAGAAGGGTACGTATGGATGTGTTTATGTAACAGGGTATGAAGAAAACGGTTATCTTGTATTTAGTGTAGAAGATGACGGCGTAGGAATGAGTAAAGAGAAGGTAGCGGAATTGATGGGGGACTCATTAGATACCAATGAAAAAAGTTTTGGATTTCGCGGGACAATTGAAAGAATGAAAATTTTTTATGATACAAATATAGAGTATGAGATAAAAAGTTCAGAAAAACAAGGAACAATGATATGCTTAAGAGTACCTGTTTATTATGAGGGAGAGAATGAGAATGATAAAGGTTTTAATTGTAGAGGATGAAGAAAGTACAAGAAATTTGTTGAAGATTATTGTAAATTGGGAAGAATTTCACATGAAAATAACGGGAGAAGCATCGAATGGTGTAGAGGCACTTTTTAGAATCAAAGAAGAAATGCCGGATATTGTGATCACAGATATTAAAATGCCTATTATGGATGGGATTACTCTGGCAGAAGAGATTATGAAAATGCATAAAAGAATAAAAGTGATTATTGTGACAGCGTATGATGATTTCCAATATGCACAAAAAGCGCTTCGGGCGGGAGCAATAGATTTTATTTTAAAACCGTTGAAGAGACAGGAAATTAAAGAGGCATTGGTAAGGGTGGCATGTCAATTTGGGAAATCAGAGGATGACAGAGATGTTGTGGATCAGATTACAGATTATTTGGAAGAAAACTATGCGGACAGTAGTCTTTCTTTAGCGGCAGTATCTGAAAAATTTTTTATGAATCCGAGTTATCTGAGTAGGATTTTTCGAAAGAAGAAAGGTGTCACATTAGTAGAATATTTAAATAGCATTCGATTGCGTCATGCCTGCGATCAGTTGAAAACTGGTGACTGGAAGGTATATCAAATTGCTGAAAAAGTGGGCATACCTAATGCAGATTACTTTGGCAGATGTTTTAAAAAATTCACTGGAATGTCTGTAAATGAGTACAAAAGGTCAAAAAAGTGAGAAATTTTGTCAAAATCCTGCGAGCAGAAAAAATAAGAAAATAATATACTCATCTTGTAACAAAGAAAAGCAAATGTTATAGGAGGGTAACTATGAAAAGAAAATTTGCGGTATTATTATCAGCTGTCATGGCAGCAAGTACACTTGCAGCAGGAGGTATGACTGTAGCAGCAGAAGAAAATGTAAAATTGACTTTTTGGAAGTCACCGCACTCAGATCGTGAAGATGAAATTTGGGCGTCTGTAATCGAAGAATTTAATAAAGAATATCCCAATATTCAGGTTGAATTTTTGAATGTAGCTTGGGATTCTGTAGTGGAAAAAGAAACGGCTGCGTTTGCCGCAGGAAGCGGACCGGATATTAGTTTTCAGACAGAGCAGTTTCCGCTTTATGCAAAAAATGGTTATCTTCTTTCGTTAGATGATTACGCAGATGAAGAAAAGAAGTCTGGGTATCCACAGTCAGCGCTGGAATATTGTTCTAATGATGGAAAGTTAATGGGGATTCCGTTCGTGGCACTAAACTCGGTGATGTTTTATAATAAAGATCTTTTTGAGGAAGCAGGTATAACAGAAGTACCGACAACATGGGAGGAATTGGAGGAAACAGCGAAAGCGCTGACAATAGATAAAGATGGGGATGGAGAAACGGATCAGTGGGGCATGATGTTTGAAATGGAGGATTATTGGCAGCCTCTTACTTATATCATTCAGGCTGGTGCAGATCAGTGGAATGAGAATTTGACTAATATCGGATTTAATAATGAACAGGGAATACAAGGATTGGAATTTTTTAATAAGTTATATCATGAAGATCAGGTTGTTCTTCCATTGGAAAAATATACAAACAGAGATGAAGAACGGGCTTATTTTTATAATGGACAGGTTGCTATGTTCCCACAGCAGATTCACTATGCCAATATAATCAGAGAGGCATCAGACATGAATCTTGGAGCATTTAAAATTCCATCAGGTCCGGCAGAGGATGAGGCACATGCAAATTGGAATTTTGCTAATATCGGTATGCTTGCAATTTCTAGCCAGACAGAACATCCGGATGAAGCATGGAAATTTGTAGAATTTGTAACCAGGCCGGAAATTGAAAAAACATATTTATCAGAAGTTGGCTTTTTCTCTCCGCAATTAGCAACAAATGATTTGATGTATGAAGGCGATGAGATTATGGCAATTGCAGCGGAAAGCATTAAGGAATTACAGGTGAGTCCAGCATCTGATTACGCCAACGCAATGATGCAGAATTTGAAAACACTTTATGAAAGCGTGGCACGTGGTGTAAGTACACCGGCGGAAGCTATTCAGGCTATGGATGATTCTATGAAGGCAATCAGTGGTGAATAAGAAGAATTTTATAAAATGTAAATGATTTATGAAAAAGGAGGTCTGCAGGAAAAAGTAATTACTTGCAGATCTCTTTTTTAGGAAAGGACAGAAGATTGATGAAAAAAAGAAAAATAAAGGAGTATGCGGTTTCATATAGTTTTTTGCTACCATTTGTGTTGTTTTTTATTGTATTTACAATCATACCAATAGGATATGTGGTTTATCTGAGCTTTCATGATGGAAATTTTTTGCAGGCGTCTTTTGAATGGGTAGGATTGAAAAATTTTAAAGATGTGATTCTCTCACCGGATTTTCAAAGAGCATTTAAAAATACCTTTATCTATATGTTGATTGAAGTGCCTGTCAGTCAGTTTTTGGGCATTCTTTTTGCTTTATTGATAAAAAAGAAGACACGGTTCAGTCATTTTTGTGAGATGGTATATTTTCTTCCAATGCTGATTTCAATGGTAGTAGCAAGTGTTCTGATTTCTTATATTATTTCGAATAATGGTCCTTTAAATTTGCTGCTACAGTCAATTGGTTTGAAACCAATCAGCTGGTTAAATGGAGGATTTACTGCAAAAATGGCAGTCATGATTTTGGAACTCTGGAAAGGTGGAACTTTTTTTATTTTTGTATATATGTCGGCGATGCGTTCTCTTCCAGCAGATTGTCTGGAATCAGCAAAAATAGATGGTGCAAATATTGTACAGGAAACAATCTATGTAGTGCTGCCTTTGATTCGAAATGCGGTAATCCTCTGCGTAACAATGAATACAATTTGGCAATTCCAGATTTTTGAATCTGTGTACATGCTTACAAATGGCGGTCCTCTTGGAGCAACACAGACTGTTATATATGAAATCTATCAGTTTAGTTTCAAATATTATCGTGTCGGTTTTGGGGCAGCAGCTTCATTAGTATTTTTAGCAGTTATTTTGTGTATTTATGGTGTGGAAAATCTATTACTTCGCGAAAGAGGGACAGAAAAAAGGAGGAAACTGGTATGAATAAGTATAGAATAAAAAAACAGATATTTACGACATTAAAAATTTTGACCTCAGGACTGTTGGCATTTATTATACTGTTTCCATTTTGGCAGTTGATTGTTGCATCTATGCTGGATACAAACGCAATTATCAGCTATCCGCCAAAATTTTGGCCGGTAGGTGGAACACTAGACAATTATAAAGAAGTGCTTACTATGCAAAATGGAGCATATCTTCGATGGATGCTGAACAGTATACTTGTATCTGGGATTAATACAGGGTTGGTTATTCTAGTAGCATCTATGGCTGGTTTTGCTTTTGCAAAAAGAAAATTTCCGGGAGCCAAAATTTTATTTACAGTTATTGTAGCAACACAAATTATTCCGAGTGTCACAACTTTGATACCATTGTTTTTAATTGTATCAAAGTTGGGTTGGGTAAATACATATAAATCTCTGATTTTTCCAGGTGTAGCAAATGCTTTTGGTGTATTTATGTTGACGCAATTTATGAAAGACATTCCGGATTCCTTATTGGAATCTGCGACAATTGATGGATGCAGTACATACGGGACGTTTTTTAAAATTGTAATGCCGATTGCAGTTCCACAATTGAGTTTATTGGCAATTTTTAATTTTACAGGACAGTGGGGAAGTCTTACATGGCCACTTATTACTATTAATGAAACAATGATGAAAACGTTGCCGTTGGGTATTGCGTCAATGAAAGATTTAAACGGAACACTTACTGGAACAATTATGGCAGCATCAATGATTAGTTTTATTCCACTTTTACTTGCATTTATGGTGGCAAGTGATAAATTTATAGAAGGAATGACACTTGGGGCTGTCAAAGGATAAAAGGAGTGAGAGATAAATGAAACGAATTTTGTGTTATGGAGATTCTAATACGTGGGGACATAATCCGGATCCAGTTGCAGGAGACCTTCGCTATGCAGATGAGGTGAGATGGACAGGGGTATTACAAAAATTATTAAAGGATAAGGTAACAATTATTGAAGAAGGTCTTTGCGGTAGAACAATTATGTTTGATGATCCACTTTCACCGAATCGGAATGGGAGCAAATTTTTAAATTGTATGATTCAGAGTCAGCAACCGCTCGATATGATTATATTTATGTTGGGAACAAATGATGTGCGGCATATTTTTACACCATCTACGAAGGAAATTGCTATAGGAATGCAGAATATGGTAAAAATGGCGCAGAATCCGTCTATATATTGGGTGGGAAAGGTGCCGGAAATTTTGGTAATTGCACCGGTTCCAGTGAGAGAAGAAATTGCGCAGTCTGAATTTTATGGTCAGTACGATGAAAAATCAGTAAGAAAGAGCCGGGAATTAGCAAAAGAATATCAAAGTATTTTTGCGGATATGCCAGGAGTTCAGCTACTGGATGCAGGAAAAGTTGCAGAGGTGTCTGTAACGGACTGTATTCATCTTTCGCGAAAAGGACATGAAAACTTAGCAAGAGTAGTAAAGGAAATGGTAGAAAAAATATTGTTCTAATTTTTTCATATATATTTTGCTTGAAAAGTAGAAAGGAGAAAGAGTGCAGAAAAGACGGCTTTTATTAATTACATCAGGAGTTTTTGGGATCATTATGCTGCTTTTTCTCGGAATGTTTATTTGGGTAAACAAGACGAAAATTGGGCAAAAGGTAAAAAAAGAGAATGCAGTTATAGAATTGGAATTATGGTATCCTTGGTCAAAAGAGAATGAAATTTATCAAAAGGCAATACAGGAAGCAATTGAAGAATTTCATGAAGAACAAAATTATATACGCATATGTTCAGAAGGTGTGGATACAGAAGTATATCGTGAAAAATTGCCGTCAGCAGTAGCGATGGATGAAACACCGGATATGTATTTTTGTTATACGAGTACTTATTTGCAAAATATTGTACAGACGGGAAAAGTGTTATCAATGAATAATTATCTGCCTTCAGATGTTAAAGAACAATTACAGAAGGGGGCATTTGAAACAGTTACTTTTCAGAATCAAATTTATGGTTTACCGTTTGCGGAAGATATGGGTGTATTTCTTGTAAATACAGAGTTATTTGATAAATATGAATTACAAATCCCAGAAACATGGGAGGAGTTGCTTGCCGTATGTAAAGTATTTATAGAAAAAGGAATGACTCCGTTAGCTTGTGCAACAGATATGGATACAGGATACCGTATGTATTTGGAAATGCTTTGTTTGAGTGAATCGGGAAAAGAAACATGTAAACGTATAATTTCTCGAAAAGAGATGCCAGATCAGGCATTTTCAAATGGTGTATATAAATTTTGTAAATTGTTGGAAATTGGGGCATTTGGAGAGAGGGATATTCAGAAAAGTACATTTGATATCGAAGATGAGTTTATGATGAGCAGAATTCCCATGTATTTTACAAAGAATCATATGTTAGGGAACATTATGCAAAAAAATAATCCATTGTATGGGAAAATAAAACTTGTTTCATTTCCAGATAGTCATGGAAAAGTACTTGGAGGTGTCAGTGAAGCGTTTGTAGTAGATTCTTCAACACAATATCCTCAAGAAGCAGTATATGCACTTGGAAGAATTCTACAAAAGTTTTCTACTAAACTTTATGAAAAAGGTGCAGCACTTCCAGTGTGGGATACCTCAAATGCAAAAGTTCCAGAAGAAGAATTGTATCGAGGTTTGATATCAGAGTTACAACATGTACAGGAAAAAATGCTGTATTGGGAATTTTTATTAGATGCGCATATGGCGGTACGGTTTATGGAAGAGTCTGAAAAATTATTTTTGGGAAAAATAGATGAGGATAATTTTTTGGGATCATTCTTAGAAAATGGAGAATTATTTCTCTTAAAATAAAACATAATTTATATAAAGAGGAACAGACTCTGATAGATATCAGAAATTCTGTTCCTCTTTGTTTGCTAAAAAATGCTTTATTCCAGTTCAAAAGCTCCGGTGTACAGCTGATAATATTTGCCTTTTTGCTCTATCAGTTCCTCATGTGTGCCGCGTTCAATAATGCGCCCTTTCTCCAGTACCATGATGGCGTCGGAGTTGCGGACGGTAGAGAGGCGGTGTGCGATAACAAAAACCGTGCGTCCTTTCATCAGTGCATCCATACCTTTCTGGACGATGGATTCGGTACGGGTATCAATGCTGGAGGTCGCTTCATCAAGAATCATGACCGGAGGATTGGAAATCGCGGCCCGGGCAATGGAGAGAAGCTGTCTCTGTCCTTGAGATAATTCGGAACCGTCACCAGAAATGATGGTATCATAGCCGTTCGGGAGCATCTCGATAAAATCATGTGCGTTGGCGATTTTTGCTGCTTCAATGACCTCTTCATCGGTTGCGTCGAGTTTGCCGTAACGGATGTTTTCGCGTATCGTGCCGCTGAACAAATGGGTATCCTGAAGTACCATTCCGAGAGAATGGCGAAGATCCGCTTTTTTAATTTTATTGATATTGATATCATCATAGCGAATTTTGCCGTCTGCCAGATCATAAAAACGGTTGATCAGGTTTGTAATGGTCGTTTTTCCTGCGCCGGTGGAACCAACAAAGGCAATTTTCTGTCCCGGTTTTGCGTATAGGGAGATGTTGTGCAGCACCAGTTTTTCTTCTTCATAGCCAAAGTCTACATCATAGAAACGTACATCGCCTTCCATTTTTTTGTAGGTCAGTGTACCGTCGCTGTGCTGATGCTTCCATGCCCATGTACCGGTGCGCTCTTTGCATTCTACAAGGCTGCCGTCGGTGTTTTCTCTGGCACGCACAAGTGCCACATAGCCATCGTCATCCTCCGGTTTTTCATCCATCAGCGCAAAGATACGCGCTGCACCTGCCAACGCCATAATTACAGAATTGAGCTGCTGGGAAATCTGACCGATTGGGTTTGTGAAGGATTTACTGAGCTGCAGAAAGCTTGCGATTACACCGACAGTCACACCGCCAATATTATAAATTGCCAGAATGCCGCCGACAATTGCCAGTATTACATACTGCAGATTTCCGAGGTTTGCCATGATCGGCATCAGAATATTTGCGAAGCGGTTTGCGTTTGTGGCGTTACTGCAGAGTTCCTCATTCAGTTGGTCAAAGGCTTCCTCCGAACGTTTTTCATAATTAAATACTTTTACTACCTTCTGCCCATTGATCATCTCTTCAATGTAACCATTTGCCTGTCCTAAAGAAATTTGTTGTTTTACAAAATATTTGCCGCTGTTTCCGGCTACCTTTCCGGTCACTTTCAGCATAAACAAGACAGAGACAGCCACGACAACCGACAGATAAATACTGGTCGTAAGCATGGCAAGTGCTACGGAAACAATAGTTACAAGAGAAGAAAACATCTGGGGCAGACTCTGTGCGAGCATCTGGCGCAGAGTGTCGGTATCGTTGGTGAAGTGGCTCATCACATCGCCGAAGGCATGGGTGTCAAAATATTTAACTGGCAGCGTCTGCATATGTTCAAACATTTCGTCACGCACCGTTTTCAGTACGCCTTGCGAGATGTTTACCATCAGGCGATTGTAGATGAGGGTAGCGACCGCTCCGGCAAAATAAATGCATGCCATTATCAACAGTGTGCGCAGCAGCGGCATGAAATCCGGTGCGTCTGTAATCAGGAGCGGCGTAATATAATCATCGATCAGCGTGCGCAGAAACAGGGAGGCGACGACGCCAGTGACGGCGCTTAATAATATGCAGAGGATGACAATGAGCATCTGATATTTGTAATCTTTCCAGATATAGTCCGTTAGGCGCTTCAACGCGTTTGCTGTATTTTTATCTGTGAGCATCTTTTTACGGTCTTTGGAGGAAAGACCGCGTGCCATAGCATTTCGTTCATCTTTTTTACTCATTTTCAGATGCCTCCTTTACCTGAGAATAGTATACTTCCTGATAAATCGGGTTTGACGCAAGCAGTTCTTCATGTGTGCCGACCGCAGAAATCGTTCCGTTGTCCATAACAATAATCTTGTCTGCGTGCTGTACGGAAGAAATGCGTTGTGCGATGATCAGTTTGGTGGTGTCCGGGATTTCCTCAGCAAATGCCTTCTGGATCAGAGCATCCGTGCGGGTATCTACAGCAGAGGTGCTGTCATCCAGGATCAGGATGGCAGGCTTTTTCAGCAAGGCGCGGGCAATGCAGAGACGCTGCTTCTGTCCGCCGGAAACATTTGCGCCGCCCTGTTCAATATGGGTGTCATACTTATCCGGGAAATTCTGGATAAATTCATCTGCCTGGGCAAGTTGGCAGGCATGCAGAAGCTGAGCATCCGTTGCGTACTCATTGCCCCAGCGCAGATTTTCTTTGATTGTGCCGGAAAAAAGCACATTTTTTTGAAGTACCATGGCAACTGCATCGCGCAGGACTTTAAGATCGTATTCGCGTACGTCATGCCCGCCTACTTTTAAGGAGCCGGCAGTGACATCGTAAAGGCGCGGGATCAGTTGTACAAGGGAGCTTTTGGCGCTGCCCGTGCTGCCGATGATGCCGACGGTTTCACCGGATCGGATATCCAGATGGATATCCTTTAGACAGAGCTTATTTATATCCTTTGAGTAACTGAAGGATACATGATCAAAAGAAATGCTTCCATCCTTTACCTCCATGACCGGCTGCTGAGGATCAGCGATATCAGGCTGTTCTGTCAGCACTTCATTGATACGTTCCACAGAGGCTCTGGACATGATAACCATGACGAAGATCATCGAAAGCATCATCAGACTCATCAGAATTTGCATGGTATAGGTAAACATACTGGTGAGCTCTCCGGTAGTCATACTGCCGCCAACGATCAGCTTTGCGCCGATCCAGGAAATCAGCAGCATACAGCTGTAAACAGAAATCTGCATGGCAGGCGCGTTGAAAGCGATAATTTTTTCGACCTTGACAAAATCGCGGAAAATGTCCTCGGATGAGGTTTTGAATTTTTTGATTTCAAAGTCTTCACGTACAAAAGATTTTACGACGCGGATCGCATGAACATTTTCCTGTACGACATTATTGAGATTGTCATATTTCTTAAACACACGTTTAAAAATTGGATGTGCGTTTGTTGTTACCAGAAACAGGATAATGCCAAGAAACGGAATGATCACCAGATAAATCAGCGCCAGCCGGCTGTTTACCATAAATGCCATCGCGAAGGCAGAAAGCAGCATGATCGGAGCCCGCACAGCAATGCGAATGATCATTTGGTAGGCGTTCTGCACGTTAGTAACATCTGTGGTCAGACGAGTGACCAGGCTGGATGTGGAAAAATGATCAATATTTGTGAAAGAAAAATCTTGAACCTTATAGAACATTTTTTTTCGCAGGTTTTTGGCAAATCCGGCGCTTGCTACTGCGGCAAAATGGCCGGAGAGCACGCCGCAGGCAAGAGAGGCCATAGCGGCTGCGACAAGTAAAACTCCGTAACGAATGATTTGATCCATATTTCCGGGAGTGACACCCTGATCAATGAGAGCGGCCATCATCAGCGGGATCAGAACCTCTAGGATTACCTCAAATGTTACGGAAATAGGAGCTAGTATGGAAGGCTTTTTATATTCCCCCACACAGGCAAGAATGTTTTTAAACATAAAATCACCTCTTAAAATAGAATTATATCGTTTTTCCTGGGTCATCCAGTGCAAAAATGATTTTGTGCAGCATATCAAGCAGAGCGTCTCGTTGTTCTAGTGTGAAAAGATTTGAGAGCTTTGCCTCTAAAGATTCAATATTTTGTGCCATACGGCAGTTGACTTCACGCCCGGAATCGGTCAGAATAATTTGTTTTAGACGAGCGTCACCGGAAACAGTCGTTCGCTGTACGTAACCGCCTTGTTCCAAATTGGATATCACGCTGGTTACAGAAGCACGGCGGATACCGAAATGTTTTTCGATATCGCGTTGGAAAACAGGAGTATCGTTTTTTTCAGCCTGTTCCAGATAGTGCAAGGTACGGGTCTGAACGCCGCTTAGCCCCAATGGCATAGAAAGGGCATCTGCCTGACGCCGGATCAGATGGGATGCGATATTGATATGCATGCCAATATGCTGGTCGGACGAATACATAAAGTACACCTCGTTTCTTGAAAATGTAGGAAATCATATTGTTAGAAATATAACTGTTAGATTTCTAACATAGAATAAACAGAATCTGAAAAAATGTCAATCATAAATTAAAAATGAATACATTACTCAATTGTTTGGGAAAAAGAATTGCATAGAGAGAAAATGTAAGATATACTGAAACTACTATAAAAATCAGGAAGTAAAATATTTTTATGAATCAGCGAAATTATCAAAGAGAATTGGATCGTCTGATTGCTCAAAACAGCGCCGAGCAAAAAGTTCCTTCACTTTATCTGCACAGTTGCTGCGCGCCTTGCAGCAGTTATGTTTTGGAGTATCTTTCCGAATATTTTCGGATTACAGTTTTTTATTATAATCCGAATATCTATCCGCGGGAGGAATATTGGAAGCGCGTGGAGGAACAGCAGCGCCTGATCGCACAGATGCCCCTGAAGCATCCGGTACAATTTGCAGAGGGAGAATTTGATGACCGACGTTTTTATGAGAGCGTGCGCGGAATGGAAAAAGAGCCGGAGGGCGGCGTGCGTTGTGAACAGTGTTTCCGTCTCCGTCTTTCGGAAACGGTAAAAAAGGCGAAAGAAGCCGGTGCGGATTATTTTGCCACGACCTTGACGATCAGTCCATTAAAAAACGCGCCTCTGATCAATCAGATTGGGGAAGAGCTGGCGGCAGAGTATGGTGTTCCATGGCTACCGTCAGATTTTAAAAAGAAGAATGGTTATAAGCGCTCTACAGAATTATCAACCGAGTACGGACTGTACCGTCAGGATTATTGCGGCTGTGTGTTTTCTGTACGAAAATAGAAGGCGCAGATTTGCGGACACGGCAGAAATAATGCAAAAAACAAATCATAGATACGCAAATTCTTGTGTGACAAAAAAGATGCGTGTACTTGCGGCAGGTTTGAAAATATGGTAGAATGCAGGAGTTAAAACCTAGATATATATTAAGGAAAGAAGGGACATCATGGCACAGCTTTGGGGCGGCCGCTTTACAAAAGCGACAGATGAACTAGTCTATCGGTTCAACGCATCGGTAGCGTTTGACAGCAAGTTTTACCGACAGGATATTGCGGGTAGTATGGCGCATGTAAAAATGTTGGCAAAACAGGGAATTCTGACAGAAAAGGAAAAAGAACAGATTTTGGAGGGGCTGCAGGGAATTCTTGCGGATGTGGAAAACGGCGCTCTTCCGATTACTGAAGAATATGAGGATATTCATAGCTTTGTGGAGGCAAATCTGATTGAGCGTATCGGAGACGCAGGCAAAAAACTGCATACCGGACGCAGCAGGAACGATCAGGTAGCGCTTGATATGAAGCTTTACACAAGAGATGAAATCACAGAAATAGATGGGCTGTTAAAAAAGCTTCTCGAGACCCTTTTGCATATGATGGAAATACATACCTCTACGTATATGCCGGGCTTTACGCATTTGCAGAAAGCGCAGCCGATCACGTTGGCCCATCATCTGGGCGCTTATTTTGAGATGTTCAAGCGCGACCGCCAGCGTATGGCGGATATTTATAAGCGGATGAATTACTGTCCGCTGGGCAGCGGCGCGCTGGCAGGTACGACTTATCCGTTGGACCGCGCGTATACGGCAGAACTTTTGGGATTTGAGGGTCCGACCTTAAACAGCATGGATTCTGTATCGGACAGAGATTATCTGATTGAACTGCTATCAGCGCTGGCGACGGTGATGATGCATTTAAGCCGTTTCAGTGAGGAAATTATTATTTGGAATACGAACGAATATCGGTTTGTGGAGATTGATGATGCCTATAGTACCGGCAGCAGCATTATGCCGCAGAAGAAAAATCCGGATATTGCTGAGCTGATTCGCGGTAAAACCGGCCGGGTTTACGGCGCGCTGACGTCGCTTCTGACGACGATGAAGGGGATTCCGCTTGCGTATAATAAGGATATGCAGGAAGATAAGGAACTGACATTTGACGCGATCGATACCGTAAAGGGCTGCCTTGCATTATTTGAGGGTATGCTTTCGACGATGAAATTTAATTCGGACCGTATGGAGGACAGTGCCAAGAACGGCTTTACCAATGCCACAGATGCCGCAGATTATCTGGTAAATCATGGCGTACCGTTCCGCGACGCACATGGTATTGTCGGCAGGTTGGTGTTGTATTGCATCGAAAAAAACTGTTCGTTAGATGAGATGACGTTAGAGGAGTACAAAGCGATCAGTCCGGTATTTGAGGAGGATATTTACGAGGCAATCAGTTTGAAAACTTGTGTGGAAAAACGGGAAACGATTGGCGCGCCGTCAAAGGCGGCGATGGAGAAAGCAATTGAGATCAATCGTGCATGGCTGAAGGAGCATCAGCTTTGCGGCAAATAGATATTCTGATTTGATAACTACGCGGTCGTTATTCTGGGAAGAACGCGTTGTTTATACAAAATGAGGAGGAAAAAGTGATGAGTGAAAAACTGAAAGTTGGTATTTTAGGTGCAACTGGTATGGTGGGACAGAGATTTATTTCTCTGCTGGAAAATCATCCATGGTTTGAGGTTGTGACATTGGCGGCAAGTCCGCGAAGCGCCGGGAAAACTTATGAGGAAGCGGTAGGCGGCCGCTGGAAAATGACGACACCGATGCCGGAAGCGGTAAAGAACATTGTGGTAATGAACGTAAATGAGGTGGAGAAAGTAGCGGCGAGCGTGGATTTCGTATTCTCTGCTGTGGATATGACAAAGGATGAGATCAAAAAGATCGAGGAAGAGTACGCAAAGACGGAAACACCGGTTGTTTCTAACAACAGCGCACACCGTTGGACACCGGATGTGCCGATGGTAGTGCCGGAGATCAACCCGGAGCATTTTAAAGTGATTGAGTTCCAGAAAAAACGTCTGGGTACAACCAGAGGATTTGTTGCGGTAAAGCCGAACTGTTCTATTCAGAGTTATGCTCCCGCGCTGGCAGCGTGGAGAGAGTTTGAGCCGTATGAGGTAGTGGCTACCACGTATCAGGCAATCTCCGGCGCTGGAAAAACCTTTAAGGATTGGCCGGAGATGGTGGAAAACATCATTCCTTATATCGGTGGAGAAGAAGAAAAATCCGAGCAGGAGCCGCTGCGTATCTTAGGTGAGATCAAAGATGGTGTTATTGTAAAAGCCGCAGAACCGGTGATCACTTGTCAGTGTATCCGTGTGCCGGTATTAAACGGTCACACTGCTGCGGTATTTGTGAAATTCAGAAAGAAACCGACCAGAGAGCAGTTAATTGAAAAACTGGTGAACTTCTCTGGACTGCCTCAGGAACTGCAGCTTCCGAGCGCACCGAAGCAGTTTATCCGGTATATGGAAGAAGACAACCGTCCGCAGGTAAAAGCAGATGTAGATTATGAAAAGGGAATGGGCGTATCGATTGGAAGACTGCGTGAAGATACGGTTTATGATTATAAGTTTGTTGGACTTTCTCACAATACCGTGAGAGGAGCGGCCGGTGGAGCTGTGCTCTGCGCAGAATGCTTAAAGGCGTTGGGATATATTACAAAAAAATAACAAAAGGAATAGCAGATGATACGATTTAAGAATCTGACAAAGCGATATGAAGACGGGAAAGGAATATTTGATTTCTCTTTTGAAGTGGAGGAAGGGGAAGTGCTTGGCCTTGTGGGCGACAAAGGATCCGGAAAATCCACTGCGCTTCGTGTGCTTATGGGATTCGAGACTGTGACGAAGGGAAGATGCGCGATTAACGGAAAAGACTGCAGCCAGTGGGCGCGTTCCCTTCATCAAATCATCGGCTATCTGCCGGATAAGATTTCTTTACCTCCTATGATGACGGGAAGAGAATTTCTTCGTTCCAATGCAGCTATGCGGGGCGTAAAAAATCTGGAGTATATGTTTGAACTGGCATATCGTCTGGAATTAGACGTGGATGTTAAAATTGGAAAAATGACTTCCGCGGAAGTACAGAAAACAGGCATTGTCTGTGCGCTTCTGCATAATCCAAAAGTTGTCCTTTTAGACAATCCATTTCGGAATCTGGATAAAAGAACCGGAAGCGCGCTGGTAGACATTATTTTGGAGGAAAAAGAAAAAGGAAAAATGATTCTTTTGACCACAGATTCTGTGGATGCTGCAGATCTGACCTGCGACCGCGTTGTATTATTGGAAAAGGGAGTGGTGGTATATATTGGTGATGTAGAGAACATGCGTGAAAATATGTACCGCGATTATCTGATTCAGTTTGCCAACGGGCGTGCGGCAATGAAATTTACAAATGAGTCTTTTCAGGTGAAACGGCTGAAAGACCGCAACCTGGTGGTGACAGTGCAGGGGGCGCTTCTACCGCTTCTGCAGGCACTTTCCAGATATCCGGTGACTAGTATTGAACCGTTGCCGTTGCCTTTGAAAGAGACGTTTCTGCATATTTACGATATGGGAGGCAGGTCAGATGATAAGTTTACCGATACTGAAACAGGATTTTAAAAGAAATTCCAGGCCGATACTGATCGTTTATATCATTCAAATGTTCTGTCTTTTATTGGCGGCGGGAATCCGCAGCATGCGGCTGATCGAGATTTCAGATATTTTTTGGGATACACTGCCGGTGCTTGTGATTCCAATTGGCATGATCATTGTGCTGGCGTATAATCTGATTGACCGCTGCGAGGAAGAAAAGACGATGGATTTTATTCTGGCGACAACGATCACACCGGGAGCCGTGCTGCTGACAAAGAGTCTGTTTTTGATCGTGACAGTATTTGTACTGGATCTTTTTTCCATAGCGTTGGGTTGTGCGGGCAGTATTTACGATTTGACCGGTGTATGGGAAAGAAGCAGTTATCTGCGGCTGAACGTAGGGGGCTTTTGCATGCAGACGTTTTGGTGCGGATATTGCATGATGATTTCCGCCCTGCGCAAGAGAAATACACCGTCTGTTTACTGGAGAGCGGGAGCTGCGGTTCCGGTAGTATTTTATGTTGTCTATCTGCTGTTTTATCTGATACCGGAGCTTTCCTTTTTAGAGTATGTGACGGTATTTAGTTTGTTTCAGCAGCATACGTTTGTGGGGCCGGGTGTGATGAATACAGTGAAGTCACTGATTCTTTTGGCAGCTGGCATCGTATGTTTTGCGGCGGCAGGACGGATATTTTGCAGGAGGTATCCGCAGTAAATAAAGTGAGAGATCTATGGCAAAATCATTATTTATAGCAGAAAAACCAAGCGTGGCGCAGGAATTTGCAAAAGCGCTGAAAATAAATACAGCCAGACGTGACGGGTATCTTGAAGGAGATACCGCTGTCATTACCTGGTGTGTCGGCCATCTGGTAACAATGAGTTACCCAGAGGTTTACGATGAAAAGTATAAGAAGTGGAGCCTTGCGACACTTCCTTTTTTACCGGAAAAATTTCTCTATGAGGTAATTCCAGGAGTAGCAAAACAGTTTAAGATTGTCAGCAGTCTGCTGAACCGCAGTGATGTGGATACGATTTATGTCTGCACGGACTCGGGGCGCGAGGGGGAATATATCTATCGTCTTGTGGAGCAGCAGGCAAATGTGGATAAGCAGACAAAAAAACGCAGGCGTGTGTGGATCGATTCACAGACAGAAGAAGAAATCCTGCGTGGGATCGAAAAAGCGAAAGATCTTTCCGAGTATGATCATCTGGCGGATGCCGCCTATCTGCGCGCGAAGGAAGATTATCTGATGGGGATTAATTTTTCGCGTCTGCTCAGCCTGAAATATGGAAATACGATTTCTAATTACTTAAATACGAAATATACGGTTATTTCTGTCGGGCGTGTGATGACCTGTGTGCTGGGGATGATCGTGCGGCGGGAGCGGGAGATCCGAGCTTTTGTGAAGACGCCGTTTTACCGCGTAGTCAGTACGCTTGGATGTCAGGATAGTGAAGTTGAGGCTGAATTTCGGGCAGTGGAGGGATCGGCATGGTTTGCTTCTCCGAAGCTTTATAAGGAAAATGGCTTTAAGGAAAAACAAGATGCGGAAGCGTTGATCGCGCAGCTGCGGCAGACCGATCCGTTTGTGGCGGCAGCAGATGGTATTGAGCGTAAAAAAGAAAAGAAAAATCCGCCGCTTTTATTTAATTTGGCAGAACTGCAAAATGATTGTTCGCGCCTGTTTAAAATCAGTCCGGACGAGACCTTACGCACTGTGCAGGAACTTTATGAGCGCAAGCTTGTGACTTATCCGCGAACAGACGCAAGGGTACTTTCGACAGCGGTAGCCAAAGAAATCTATAAAAATATCCGTGGACTTGGCAGTTATGCGCCGATTGCCGCGTATGCGGCGGAGGTGCTGGAGATGGGAAGTTATAAGAGCATCAATAAGAGCCGTTACGTCAATGATAAACAGATTACAGATCACTATGCGATCATCCCAACCGGACAGGGGCTGAATGCATTGGCAAAGCTGCCGCCGCAGTCAGTGAAAGTCTATGAATTGATTGCCAGAAGATTTCTGAGTATCTTTTATCCGGCGGCCGTTTACCAGAAGATTAATTTAACTGCGGCGATCGGGAGAGAAAAGTTTTTTGCCTCTGTTAAAGTGTTAGAAGAGCCGGGATATCTTAAGGTAGCAAATGTGAAAACCGGCAAAGAAGATAATGTAGATCCGAAGCTTTTGGAAGCGCTGCGGACACTGCGCAAGGGCACAAAACTGGAGATCAAAGCATTGGAGAGCAAGGAGGGAGAAACCTCCCCGCCGAAACGCTACAATTCCGGTTCGATGATTCTGGCAATGGAAAATGCCGGACAGCTGATCGAAGATGAGGAATTGCGTGAACATATTCGCGGCAGCGGGATCGGCACGAGCGCGACACGCGCGGAAATCCTGAAAAAGCTGGTGGCAAATAAATATATTGCCCTGAATAAAAAGACACAAATCCTGACGCCGACATTGCTGGGAGAAATGATCTTTGATGTGGTGAGCGTTTCCATTCGATCACTTTTGAATCCGGAACTGACCGCCAGCTGGGAAAAAGGGCTTACTTATGTTGCTGAAGGAAGCATCACACCGGAGGAATACATGACAAAGCTCAATACCTTTGTCAGAAGACATACTGAGAACGTATTAAGTATGAATCGTCAGTATGAACTGCGGGGCGGATTTGACGCCGCGGCGCAGTTTTATAAAACACCGGCAAAAGGAAAGAAATAGCCGGAAGAAAAGTTATGAAAAGAGGAGGGTATTATGGAAACAGCAAAGATCAGCAACCTGTATACGCTAAGTGAAACGATTGCGGCAGATTTATTTGAGGGAGCAGTTTATCCGTGGGAAGTACTCCCAAAGATCAGCGGATTTATTCTGGAATTAGGTGAAAAGCTTAGCCCGGAAGAATACGAAAAACGGGGAGAAAATGTTTGGGTGGCAAAATCCGCGAAGATAGCGCCGACTGCCTGCATTAACGGTCCGGCGATTATCGGCAAAGAGGCAGAGATCCGCCACTGTGCTTTTATCCGCGGCAACGCGATTGTCGGTGAGGGCGCGGTTGTTGGCAATTCCACGGAATTGAAAAATGTGGTTCTATTTAACAAAGTACAGGTGCCGCATTATAATTATGTCGGTGACTCTGTGCTTGGCTTTAAAGCGCATATGGGAGCAGGCAGTATTACTTCTAACGTAAAATCAGATAAAACGCTTGTTGTCGTAAAAGATCAAAAGGAGAAGATCGCTACCGGGCTGAAAAAATTCGGTGCGATGCTGGGAGACAACGTGGAGGTTGGCTGCAATTCTGTACTGAATCCGGGAACCGTAATCGGACGCGGCAGTCAGGTATATCCGGTTTCCTGCGTGCGCGGCGTGATTGCGGCAAACAGTATTTATAAGAAACAAGGCGAAGTAGTTGAAAAAAGAATTTGACGCGAGAGAGCATCTGAAAGGGTGCTCTTTTTGTCGGTTTAAATAATGGTTTTTATACAATAAGAGTTGAAAATGATATAAATATGTGATATTATAAAACCGCATCTGAAAGAAGAAGTATAGGGGACAGTCGGAAAATAAGTGTTGACATTTAAAATAAAATGTTCTAATATGAAAAAAGAAAAACGAACATTAGTTCGCATGAGGAGAAATCAATATGAATGAAGATAGAATGAAAGCATTGGATGCGGCGCTTTCTCAGATTGAAAAACAGTTTGGCAAAGGCTCCGTGATGAAACTTGGCGATTCCGGTAAAAATATGAATGTGGAGACGATTCCAACAGGCTCTCTGAGCCTGGATATCGCGCTTGGACTTGGCGGTATTCCGAAAGGACGTATTATAGAGATTTACGGTCCGGAGTCCAGCGGTAAGACAACAGTTGCTCTGCATATGGTAGCTGAGGTGCAAAAGCGCGGCGGTGTGGCAGGATTTATTGATGCAGAGCATGCGCTTGATCCGGCATACGCGGGTAAGATTGGAGTAGATATTGACAATCTTTATATCTCTCAGCCGGATAACGGCGAGCAGGCGTTGGAGATTACGGAAACGCTGGTGCGTTCCGGCGCGGTAGACATCATTATTGTGGACTCGGTTGCGGCACTTGTTCCAAAAGCAGAAATCGACGGCGACATGGGAGATTCTCATGTGGGTCTGCAGGCGCGTCTGATGTCTCAGGCGCTGCGTAAACTGACCGCAGTAATCAGCAAATCAAACTGTGTAGTTATTTTTATTAACCAGCTTCGTGAAAAAGTCGGAGTGATGTTCGGTAATCCGGAGACGACCACTGGTGGGCGCGCGCTGAAATTTTATTCCTCCATCCGTCTGGATGTGCGCAGGATTGAGACTTTAAAACAGGCCGGAGAGGTTGTCGGAAACCGTACCCGTATTAAGGTTGTAAAAAACAAGATTGCACCGCCGTTTAAAGAGGCAGAGTTTGATATTATGTTTGGGCAGGGCATTTCAAGAGAAGGAGACATTCTTGATCTGGCGGCAAACCTTGGTATTATCAATAAGAGCGGTGCATGGTATGCTTACAATGAGACAAAGATTGGTCAGGGCCGTGAAAATACAAAAACTTATTTAAAAGAACATCCGGAGATCCTTGAGGAAGTAGAGGCAAAAGTGCGCAGTCATTACAATCTGCAGGGTGCTGTACCGGAAGCGGAAACAGAAAAAGAAGAATAAAGGGTAAAATGGCATGACATATGATCTGCAAAAACAGGCGAAGCTCCGCTGTATGCACCTGTTGGAAAAACGGGATTATACAGAAAAACAGCTGCGTGATAAATTGCGGATGGGAAAAACAGAATATCCGCTGGAAGTGATAGAGGAAGCAATCGCATATGTAAAGTCGTATCGCTATGTGGATGATTCCCGTTACGCGGCGCAGTACATAGAGGAAAAAAAAGCACGCAGGAGCAGACGGCAGATAGAGCAGGAGTTGCTTCAAAAAGGGATTGACCGAGAAATTGTGCGTCAGGCGTTTGAGGAAACGGAGCAGATACCGGAAGAAGAACTGATACAGTACTGGGTGGAAAAACGGCATTATGATGCTCAGACAGCAGATTTATCAGAAACCCGAAGAATGTACGCATTTTTGGCGCGCAAAGGCTTTCGGAGCAGCGCAATTATGAATGCCCTGAAAAGAGAAGATTACTAATTGCACATAAATCAGAAAATAACAGAATTTTTTATACCGGAAAACAGCAAGATTATAAGCGTGTTTTCCGGTATTTTTTTGAAATTGGTGGTACTGCCGGTATTTGTGAAAAACAGGATATAAATATCGGCAGAATATCAAAAATAATAGTAAAATAACAGGATAAAACGATGAGAGGACTGCAAATCGGATTGCTTGACAGTGTGTAAAAAAAGGTCTATATTTAGCCTGATATTTGAACGGAAGAGGAGGCTTGAAGATGAGAGTAGGAAAACAGATACAGAATCTTGTGCTTATTTGCTGCATTTTGGCGATAGCGATATTCTGGTTTAGCTCGGAATTTCATGAAAGTGTTCGGGCATTTCGTTCATTTCAGGCCTCTTATTCGGAAATTACAAAGCCGTGCTTTTGTCAAAAGCGACCGGTTCTTTTTGCGGAAGAAGAGCTGATGGATACGGTTTCCTCTGTGCTGGAAAATGTTGAGTGTCGGAATGGGCATGAGGAGGGATTTCTGCGGCATCTGGAGCTTTTATTTTTTGCTTATCTGGTGTTTACTGCAGCACAGCTGAAACGCTTTATGGGCGAGGTCTATCAATTCAGCGAGCGACCGACGTGTGAACTGGTGCGGATTTTAAACTTTCTTCGAAATGCAGACGGGCGAAAAAAATTTTTCGTATATTCATAAAAAGAATATGCCTGTTTGACAGGGAATGCGAAGAAAGGAAAAAATGAAATGATAGCACAAATTTTAGCGATTGCGATTTTTCTGGTCATGTTTTTGATGATCGTTATGGAAAAAATCGAACGCCATTACGTAACACTTGGCTGCGGTCTTTTGATGCTGGTGCTGGTATTCGGCATTTGTATGCACAGTCCGCAGGCCATTATGGATACATTAAATCTTCAGAGTATTTTTACTGTAGAATTTTGGCATGCCGGAAGCGAGGCGGCAGAATCTTCAGCAGGTATTAACTGGGCAACGATTCTGTTTATCGCCGGAATGATGGTGATGGTAGAAGGAATGGGGGAAACCGGTTTCTTCCGCTGGCTCTGTCTGCAGCTTGCCAGAATGGTAAACTATAAAACGGTTTCTATTTTTATTGTGTTTATGTTGATGTCTGCGTTTCTGTCCATGTTTATTGACAGTATTACTGTTATTCTGTTTTTAGCGGCGGTTACGGTGGAATTATGTCAGCTATTGAAATGCAATCCGATTCCGATGATTATCGCAGAGATTTTTTGTGCGAATCTCGGCGGTTCGGCTACTATGTGCGGTGATCCGCCAAACATTATCATTGGAACATCTCTCGGTTATACGTTTGGAGATTTCATGACAAATACCGGTGTGATCGCTGGTATTTCTCTGGTGGTTGTGATAATATACTTTTATCTTTGCTTTCATAAGGAATTGAAGGCTTCTCAGGCGGCGGTGTCCGCGCAGGTAACGTATCCGAAACCAAGTGAAGCGATTACGGATAAAAAAGAATTTTTATGCAGTATTTTTATTTTTGCGGTAGCGGTCGTACTGCTTCTTACCCATGCGTCTACTGGATTGACGGTTGCGTTTATTGGAGTATTTATTGCTGTACTGACATTGGTGATTCAGCACAAATATGCATGGAAACTGATCAAGAGGGTAGATTATAAAACATTGATGTTTTTTACGGGGCTCTTTATTGTAGTCGGCGGTCTGGAGCAGACAGGTGTACTGGAGCTGATCGCTGGATTTATCAGCGACATCAGCGGTTCCAATACGAAACTGATGATTGCGATTATTCTCTGGATTTCCGCATTTGCGAGTGCTTTTGTGGATAATATTCCGTTTGCGGCAACAATGATTCCGGTAATTAAGAGTTTATCAGCGATGCAGGGAGTAGATCTGTCCGTGCTGGCATGGACGCTTTCTATGGGAACCGATATTGGCGGCAGTGCAACTCCGATTGGGGCTTCTGCAAATGTAGTCGGCATTTCCGTATCGTCAAAACAGGGATATCCGATCGGATGGGGAAAATACTGTAAGTATTCTGTTCCGGCAACGCTTTTGGTAGTGACGATTTCCATGCTTTGCATTTATGCACGTTATTTCTAGACAGGGGATTGCTCGCTGCAGAAAATAGGTCTGTAATGCGGCAGAATGTCTGGATAAAGCCGAAAGTAAAGGCATATGCAATCATAGAATAAAAATGGGAAAGGGTGAAAACCATGAAATCACAGTTAATTATTTCTGTTGGGCGGGAGTTTGGAAGCGGCGGTCACGAGATTTCCGTAGCGCTTGCAGAACGGTTTGGCCTGAAGCTGTATGACCACAATCTTTTGGATGAGGTCGCGAAGAAACATAATGTTGATCCGAATAACTTGCACAAGTTTGACGAAAAACCTCGTAAGCTTTTTTTATCAAGAAATGTCAACGGATATTCCAGTTCGGCAGAGGAAAACATTACACTGATGCAGTTTGATTATTTGAAAGAAAAAGCGAAAGAAGGAGAATCCTTTGTGGTAGTCGGACGCTGTGCCGAGACGATTCTGCAGGAGTACCCGGGGCTGGTTTCTTTGTTTATTTTAGGGGACAGAGAAGTAAAACGTAAACGCATAATGGAGTTGTATCAATTGTCAGAAATAGAAGCGCTTGGCAAGATGCTGCGTCATGACCAGTACAGAAAGCGCTATCATAATTATTATTGCGAGGATAAATGGGGCGATTCCCGTACATATGATCTGTGTATCAACAGCAGCCGTCTGGGGATTGCGGAAACAGTGAATACACTGGAGGCATACATTAGAAAGCGCGCGGGATTAGAATAATAAGAGCGCTATATATAAGAAGTTCAGACACAGAGAACAGTCTGAAGGAACGAAAAAAGAAATGACAGATCAGCGCTGTCATTTCTTTTTTGTGATATGAGAAAGTTTTTTCACAAAAGTCGAATCGGGAAATGCTACCTATATTTTCGACCGACATAAATCATCGGCAGGAAAAGACTTCCGAGGATGAGAAATAGAAGAATTATCTTCAGTGGAAAAGAAAACAAAAGCTGCGGAAACAGCTGCGTGCCGAGCAGGCAAAACAGTGGATGCAGGATCAGCATTGCTCCGGTCCAGATGCGCCCTACTTTTACGACATGCGGCCAGTTGCTGTTGTTAAAATGAACGCCTGGCAGATTTATGCGGAAAGGACCGTCGCTGAAAGCGGAGATCTTATTTTCATCATAATAGACAGGCAGGCGCGTTTTGGCGAATAGCCAGAAGTATGCGCCGAAAATGGCGGCAAGGATTTCGTAATTATAGATTTCGGTATAGTAGATACTCCAGTCGTATCCGAGCAGGAGCAGCGTAAGGAGCAGACAGCCGTTTGCCAGCAAACAGAAGGCAAAGCTGAGCGCGCGACGCTTTTTTTGCTCTTTTTCCTGTTCGGGAGAAATTTCTGAAAAAGTCAGGGCTTTTTTGACGAGTTCCTCTGCCTGTACCATATTTAAGAAGGACGTTGTCTCCAGTTTTTTGCCTTCCAGAAGCTCTGTTACGCTCACGTCGAGAATTTCCGAGAGAGGAATCAGTAAGGAAATGTCCGGCATACTAAGTCCACGCTCCCATTTGCTGATTGCCTTGTCAGAAAGGAAAAGTTTCTGGGCAAGTTCTTTTTGTGTATAACCTTTTTCTTTGCGCTGCGCACTTAGAAATGCGCCGAATTGTGCTTTATCGATTTCAAACATGATGCTCACCTCGCGTTGTTTTTGATAGCTTTATTCTAGCGCGTAAAGGCAAAAACAGCAACCGACAGACAGTAGAATCGCCGGTTTTGGGCGGGAAACCGGCGGTAGAATGCTCATGTGCTAATTTTTGCCATTGCAGAATTTCGTTTTCCAATGGTAAATAGTAAGTGTCCCAATCAGATACAAAACAGAAAAATAGTGTTTGTATTGTAACGATAAAAGCGTTACAATACAAGAAACAAGGCCATTTCCTGTTTCCTTACCAGAAGCACCTGTATCGATTCATGCAGATGCCGACTTTTTTTACGTGAAAGAGAGATTAGCTATTAGAAGGCAAGTTTAAAAGTTTTAAGTTTTTTGAATATTTGTAAGGTGATGATATGGGAATTATAAAAAATGAGATACCAATATTAGAGTTTGATCCGGAACAAACAGCAGTCATAAGCCCTGATCATGAAAATCTAAATCTCAAGCTTCCGAAAAAATGCGTATTCGCATTTCTCGGCAATTATATAGATGAGTATGCTAACAAGTCTGATACGAAACAAGTATCATCTTTTATGAGTGAAACAAAGAGTTATCCTATTTATGTAACAAAATATAAAGGAGAAGAAATCGTTCTCTGTCAGGCACCTGTCGGCGTTGCCGCCGCTGCGCAAATACTTGACTGGCTAATAGGTTATGGGGTTTGTGAAATTATTTCAGCGGGCGGTTTTACGCACTCTGCCAGAAATCCGGAAGGGAGAATGACGGCTGTAAAGCGGCAGCTCTGGAAAGGAAAGTTTTGGAAACAGGCAGGAAAAGTCACACAGTTATTGTGGAATATTACCAATAATTCGTTCTATATGCTTGACAGACAGATAAAAACGGTATAAAATTGTAGTGTTGTATTTGTACAATGAAAATTAAATAAGGAGGTGTTCCTGTGGATGCGATAACGATTGTTATCTGTGTTGCAGTCGCCTTGCTTGCAGCGGCTATTAGCTGGTTTGCTGCGGTTGCCTATCGTAAAAATGTTTCAGAAAAAACGATTGGCAGCGCGGAAGAAAAAGCCAGAAATATAATAGACGATGCTCTGAAAGTTGCAGAGACAAAGAAGCGCGAAGCATTGCTCGAGGTCAAGGAGGAGTCCATGAATCGTAAAAACGAATTGGACAAGGAAACCAAAGAACGCAGAGCAGAGCTGCAGAAATATGAGCGGCGCGTGTTATCAAAAGAAGAAGCTCTTGATAAAAAGTCTGATGCACTGGAAAGACGCGAGACAAGCATTGCAGCAAAGGAAGAAGAGTTAACTAAAAAAAGCGTGGAGATCGAAAGTATTCACGAAAAGAAGGTACAGGAACTGGAGAGAATCTCAGGCTTAACCTCCGAACAAGCAAAAGACTATCTGTTAAAAACTGTTGAAGACGAAGTAAAAAGTGACACTGCCCGGCTCTATAAAGAGTTGGAAAGCAGAGCAAAAGAAGAAGCAGGTAAAAAAGCAAAGGAATACGTGGCAACAGCGATTCAGCGTTGTGCGGCTGATCATGTAGCGGAAACCACGATCTCCGTAGTGCAGCTTCCGAGTGACGAGATGAAAGGACGCATCATTGGACGTGAGGGTAGAAATATCCGTACGCTCGAGACGATGACAGGTGTTGATCTGATCATCGACGATACACCGGAGGCAGTGATCTTATCCAGCTTCGATCCGATTCGGAGAGAGGTTGCAAGGATTGCGCTTGAAAAATTGATTGTGGACGGACGTATTCATCCGGCCAGAATCGAAGAAATGGTTGAAAAGGCACAAAAAGAAGTAGAAACAATGATTCGCGAGGAAGGCGAAGCAGCAGCATTAGAGGTAGGCGTACATGGAATTCACCCTGAGCTGATCCGCTTGCTTGGCAGAATGAAGTTCCGTACCAGTTATGGTCAGAACGCACTTAAACATTCTATCGAGGTAGCGCAGCTGGCAGGTTTACTGGCAGGGGAAATCGGTCTCGATATTCGCATGGCGAAGCGTGCCGGTTTATTGCATGACATCGGAAAATCCATCGACCATGAGATTGAAGGATCTCACATTCAGATTGGAGCGGATTTGTGTAAAAAATATAAAGAATCCGCGACTGTTATCAATGCGGTGGAATCACATCATGGCGATGTAGAACCAGAAACTTTGATTGCATGTATCGTACAGGCAGCTGATACGATTTCAGCGGCTCGTCCAGGTGCAAGAAGAGAAACACTGGAAACATATACCAACAGATTAAAACAGTTAGAGGATATTTCAAACGCATTTAAAGGCGTTGATAAATCGTTTGCTATTCAGGCAGGTAGAGAGATTCGAATTATGGTAGTTCCTGAGAAAGTCAGCGATGCCGATATGGTATTACTGGCGAGAGATATTTCCAAACAGATTGAAGCTGAATTGGAATATCCGGGACAGATCAAAGTCAGCGTGATTCGTGAATCGCGCGCAGTTGATTACGCAAAATAAAAAGAAAGGACTTGCGCGGTTGCGCAGGTCCTTTTGTGTGTTTGAAAGATGATTTGCGGGAAAATGGGAGGAATTACGCAGAGAAAACGCAGACAGTTTGGAACAGATGGCGGGTTTAAAATTGTCGGCAATAAAAATAAGTATCAAAGAACATATATAGCAGAAGGGGGAAACAGAAAATGAAGATGAAAATGGGTATTTTAGGTGCGGGAAACATCGCAAAAACAATGGCGCGGACTATCCGTGAAATGCCGGAGGTAACTTCCTGGGCTGTGGCGTCCAGGAACATGGAAAAGGCGCAGGCCTTTGCGGAGGAATTTGGTTTCGAACATGCGTATGGATCGTATGAGGAGCTGGTTTCGGATCCGGAGGTTGATCTGATTTATGTGGCGACGCCGCATTCTCATCATTTTGCTCATGCAAAACTTTGTGTAGAGCACGGAAAGGCAGCGCTGGTGGAAAAATCGTTCACACAGAACGCAGCGCAGGCGAAAGAGCTGCTGGCGCTTGCGAAGGAAAAGCGTGTGTTAGTGACGGAGGCAATCTGGACACGTTATATGCCGTCCAGAAAGATGGTCAATGATCTGATCGCCGGAGGCGCGATCGGAACACCATATTCATTGTATGCGACGCTTTCTTATCCGATTGCGGATAAAGAGCGCATCATGAAGCCGGAGCTTGCCGGAGGCGCCTTGCTTGATATTGGTATATATGCGCTGAATTTTGCATCGATGGTGTTTGGAGATGATGTGAAGGAACAGAAAGTGGAAGCGCTCTTAAACGATAAAGGTGTCGATTTGGCGGAAAATATCACTCTGATTTATAATGATAATAAAATGGCGGTGCTGCACAGCGATGTGCGCGTATCTGATAACCGCGAGGGCGCTGTTTATGGTGACAAGGGCTGTCTGATCGTGCAGAATATCAATAACTGTGAGAAGATTACGATCTATAATAACGCGCATGAGGTTGTACAGGAAATCGAAGTGCCGAAACAGATTACCGGTTATGAATATGAAGTGTTGGCTTGCAAGGAGGCATTAGAAAAGGGAGCGCTGGAGTGTCCGCAGATGCCGCATGCACAAAGTATTCATATGATGGAGGTGATGGATAAACTGCGCGGAAAAATGGGTGTAGTTTATCCGGGGGAAACGAACGACTGATAGAATAAAGGAGCAGGAGATGAAAATGAAAACGGGATTATTGCTTGAGGGCGGAGCCATGCGCGGACTGTATACTGCGGGTGTGCTCGATGTATTTATGCAGCATAATATTTCTATTGACGGCATCATTGGAGTTTCGGCAGGGGCATTATTCGGAATGAATTATAAATCGAAACAAATAGGACGGGTACTCCGCTATAACAGAAACTATGCGGCTAACAGAGAGTATATGGGGTTCCATTCCCTACTTACGACCGGAAATGTGATGAATAAAGAATTTTGTTTTAACAGAATTGTCAATGAGTTAGATCCCGTTGATTTTGATACCTATAAAAATAGTAAAGAAGAGTTTTATGCAGTCGTAACCAATATGGAAACCGGCAAAGCGGAATATATCAAAATAGATGATTTAAGAAATGAAGAACAAATGGAATATTTGCGCGCATCGGGCTCTATGCCTTTTTTATCAAAGCCGGTTTCTATTAATGGAAAAAAATATTTGGACGGCGGAATCGCAGACAGTATTCCGATTGATAAGATCATGAGCCTGGGATACGATAAAGTTATTGCAATACTTACAAGACCGGAGGATTATAGAAAGAAAAAATCAAATACGTTTATTCCGGAAATGTATTATCGAAAATATCCTGCGCTAGTTTCCGCTATAAATCATAGATATCTGGTATATAACAGACAACTGGATAAAGTAAATAAATTAGCAAATGAAAAAAAGATATTTGTGATAAGGCCATCGAGGCTGGTCAAGATCAAACGAATTGAAAGAGATATAGAAAAAATACAGGAAATGTATGATCTGGGGCGAGAAGATGCCGTTAAAAATCTGGCCGCAGCGTTAAAGTATCTGGATTTGAAAAGCATTAATTATAAGGGGAGAAATTGATGAATAAAAAAGAAATCGCGGAGATAAAAAAACAATATACACAGCAGAAATGTCCGATTACACGGATCTGCGGATGTTATGTAGATGGAGAAAAAAATAAAAAGACGGAATTCGGCGGTTCGTTTTTAGCGCTGCCGGAAGAAGAATTTTTTAAATATTTGAATATTTTCCGAAAAACGCTCTCGGGAACGCTGGGGAAAAATCTGTTGACGATGGAATTTCCGTTGGAGACAGAGCAGGAGGGCGGCACGCAGGATATGCTGATGAAATTGAAATATACCGGGTTAAAAGACGACGGCCTGCTGGAAGAATTTTATGATAAGATTATTGAATCCTATTATTACGTGGGGAATTATCTGATTTTGCTGATGCACGCGGTTTATGATATTCCGGGCAAAAGCTCAGATAATCTGGAAATGTTTGATGCTTCTGATGAAATCTATGAACATATTATCTGCTGTATCTGTCCGGTGAATCTGGCAAAGCCCTGTCTTTCCTACCATGAGAGTGAAAACTGTTTTGCAAGCCGCACACAGGATTGGCTGGTAGAGCAGCCGTTGATCGGTTTTTTGTTTCCGGCGTTTCACGATCGCAGTGCGGATATTCACAGCCTTCTGTACTATAATCAGAAACCGGAGGCTCCGGCAGACGATTTTGTAGATTATATTTTGGGATGCAGGCTGCCGCTGACAGCAGGCAGTCAAAAGGAGACGTTTCAGGCATTAGTGGAAGAAACGCTTGGCGAAGAGTGCAGTTTTGAGGCTGTGCGCGCGATTCACGACAGTTTAAATGAGATGATCGAGGAACAGAAGGAGGAACCGGCACCGCTTATACTGGATAAGACAAATGTGCGTCGGTTGTTTGAAGATATCGGTATAGAGGAGGAGCAGCTTTCTGATTTTGATACACATTATGAAGAGGCGGCCGGGGAAAAGACGGAGTTTGTGGCAAGCAATGTGGCAAACACCAGAAAATTTGAGATCAGAACGCCGGATGTGGTGATTCAGGTGAGTCCGGGAAGATCAGATCTGGTGCAGGAACGGATGATTGACGGGCGCAAATGTCTGGTGATTGCTGTGGAAGAAGGCGTGGAGGTCAATGGAATTACCGTAAAATAGATGGCAGTTGGGGGAAGAGAAATGATAAAAATCTTGATTGTAGAGGATGAAGAGGCGATTGCGAATCTGATCCGCATGAATCTGGTGAAAGCCGGATATCAATGCGAAATTGCTCAGGATGGGGAAGAAGCGGCGGATAAAATAGAGAACAAAACGTACGATCTGATTCTTTTAGATATTATGCTGCCGAAACTGAGCGGTTATGAGGTGTTGGAATACGCGAAAACTATGGATATGCCTGTGATTTTTCTGACGGCGCTCGGGGAGACGCAGCAGAAGGTGAAAGGACTGAAAATGGGAGCGGAGGATTACATTGCCAAGCCTTTTGAAATTGCAGAACTGCTGGCACGCGTAGAAACGGTACTGCGTCGTTATCATAAAACGGAGCAGAGGCTGCGTTTGCTTGATATCGAAATTGATACGCAGTCCAGACAGGTAACAAAAAACGGTAAAGAAATTGAACTGACAACGAAGGAATATGAGCTGCTTTTGTTGTTTCTGAGAAACAAAAACCGTGCGCTGTATCGGGAAACGATTTACGAGAGTGTGTGGGGCGGCGAGTACAGCGGCACCGGCAGAACGGTTGATCTGCATGTGCAGCGATTGAAGAAAAAGCTGGGGCTGGAGGAACATATTACGGCAATTTATAAAGTAGGATATCGGCTGGAGATTTAGCATATGGAGACACGGGAGGATAGATGAAATTATCTTGGAAATTATTTTTTTTGACAACACCGGTTTTTATCCTGTTTCTGACGATTTTTGGTTCCTGGACGCTTCAGGATGGCTTTCAGAGTAAGCTGGATCAGGAAATCCGGCGTTGTATGATAGAAAATCAGATGTTTCAGAATGCTTACGAACTGACACGGAACGGATTGACAGAGGAACAGCTTTCCAGGATCGAGGTTGGACAGTTGGTGGAAAGCTTTCACAGCCGTAAAGGAACATCATCAACACGGATGCGCATTTTAGAAAGCGATGGCAGCGTGCTTTATCAGGACGCAGGGATTGTTCCGGTACATACGATACGGGAACAGCTGACAGAAGAAAAGAATGTCGGTTATGAATTGGTACGGCAAAAAGAGCAGGCCTATCTGGTCGTTATGTGTATGACCGGGGAGAAACAATATATTGAGACGACTGTGGATATCACCGGATTGTTTGCGGAACGCGCCCGGTCCTACAGCAGATACCGTATGGGGATGCTTGTTGTCAGCCTTGCGCTTGGCAGTGTCATACTGCTTGTGATCCTGCTGGTGATGCGTGAGGTGCGGATATTGTCGCGGGCAGTACGCCGATTTGCGCAGGGGCAGTATGACGTTCGCGCAAAGCTTCGCAGCCGGGATGAGATCGGTATGCTGGCGGAGGATTTTAACTGGATGGCGGACGCGATGGAAATGCAGATGGCGCGTTTGCAGGATGAGGTGGAACGGCAGGAGGAATTTACCTCAGCGTTCGCGCATGAATTAAAAACACCGCTGACATCAATCATTGGCTATGCAGATATGCTGCGTCAGATGGAATTGTCGCCGGAGGAAACGAACCTGTGCGCCGATTATATTTTCCGGCAGGGAAAACGTCTGCAGTCGCTTTCGTACAAGCTGTTGGATTTGGCGATGTTGGGAAAAAACGCGGTGACACGCAGAGAAATCCAGGCGGAAACCTTTCTGGAAAATGTAGCGCAGATCGCGGCGCCGGCACTGGAGAAAAAAGGAATTACGCTTGAGGTACAGGCACAGGAGGGTATAATTTACGGAGACGGAGATCTGTTGTCGAGCGTGTTTATTAACTTTCTGGATAATGCTGGAAAAGCTTCGAAAGAGGGGGACCGGATCTTGCTGTCCGGTCAGTGTGAGCGGGACGGTTATACGGTTAGCGTGGAAGATCATGGACGAGGAATCCCGAAAGAGGAGCTGTCGAAGATTACAGAGGCTTTCTATATGGTAGATAAATCCCGTTCCCGAAAAGAAGGCGGAGCAGGGCTTGGGCTGGCTCTGTGCCGGAAGATTCTGGAGCTGCACCGGGCTGTCTGGAAAATTGAGAGCGAGCCGGAGCGGGGTACGAAGATTACGGTTGGCTTTTATCAGGCGGAAACGGCAAAGCGGGAGAGAAGAAAGCGCAGGAAGAGAAATGAACAATAGACAGAAAAGAAAAAACGTCATGAAATATCTGGATGGTGTTTTGATCTTACTTATCAGCGTGTTTCTGGCGTGGATTTTGCCGGAATCCTACGGCAGCTGGAAGGATGAACGGATGATCGGAACGGTGCAGCTGTCTGAACGGGAGAAAATCGAGTTTTTGGATGGAAAATCGTTTGAGGCGCAGGAACGCTGGCGGATACTGGCAGAGATGGACAGCGGAAAGCGGAACTTGTTTGCTTCGGTTGGGTACAGCGCCCAAGCGGAAGCAATGGTATTTGACAATTCCGGTGCTCTGTGGGAGAAAGGCGTTGAGATTATCCGGCGGTACGCGATGGCGGATCTGCTGCCCTTAGCGTGGCAGGAAGAATATCGCGGCATGATAATGCTGGATTGGATGGAGGCCGGGTTTGTACAGTTTGAGGATATCGGTTTTCCGGTCGTGCATATGCATTTATCTTTATTGACAGAGAAGGGGGAGCTTAGTTTTACGCTTCTGATGGATCTGGAGCTGCAGCTGCCCTATTATGTGTCGGCGGTAGGCGCGGATGTTATGGACGGGATGGCACGGGAACTTGGTTATACCTCTGTGGAAGATATGAGTGATTGGCTGAGGCGCGGGGAAAAACAGCCGGAAGCAGAGAACGAGGCCGGAGAGCTTGATTTTACCGCTGCATTTGAAATGGATTCTGTGCGGCTGCACCAAAGAAACGCCGGACGGTTGGAATGCGAGGCAGACGCGTATCTGAAAGAGACCGCGGTGCCGATTTACCGCAGCGTTGTCGAGCGCCCCTATTACGGGGAAGGGATCGCCGTTTGCTGCGGTATGGATGCGTGGGTGGATATCCAGAGGCATTTTGCGGCAGAGAGCCTGAATTTTGATTCGTCTACAGCCCTAAATGAAATGGACAATCTGATAGATACGATAGGATGGAAACAGAGACTGGGAGGCGTCGGAGAATAAAAAACAAATGATACAACTTTGATACAAATTTGTGCAAAATCTGATACATGTATGAGATATCCTCTCGGTGTAAGGAGGATGGTTATGATTACAACGTATGAGATAGAGAATATATTAAAAGAAAAAGAACTGCTTTGTCGTGCGGAGAGAAATGTAAAGCCGGCAGAAATTAAGTGGGTGACCTGCGATTCACGTAAGGTCGTGCCCGGTACTTTGTTTATCTGTAAGGGTGCGGGCTTTCGGTCGGAATATCTGCTGGAGGCGATCGACTGCGGTTGTGTAGCGTATGTCAGCGAGGTGCGGCGGGTGACACCGCCGAGTGTGCGTGGTTTTGTTGTGAATGACATTCGTAAGGCCATGGCAGAGATTTCTGCGGCGTTTTTTGAATACCGCCCGAATTGCCTGAATCTGACCGGGATTACCGGAACCAAGGGAAAAACGACAACTGCCTGGTATTTAAAGGCGATGCTGGATGAATGGCAGCGGGAAGAGGGAAAGCCGGAAACCGGACTGGTATCCAGTGTGATGAATTTTGACGGCTTTCGCAGGACGGATGCGGTAATGACAACGCCGGAAGCGCCGACATTGCATGAAATGATCGCGAAGGAACGCGTAGCGGGAGGACGTTACATGACAATTGAAACCTCCAGTCAGGCGTTGAAATACGATCGTGTGCATGGATTAAAATTTCAGGTAGGTGTTTTTCTGAATATTTCTGAAGATCATATCAGTCCGGCAGAGCATCAGGATTTTGAGGATTATTTTCAGTCTAAGCTTTCGATTTTTTCTCAGTGCGAAACTGCCTGCGTTAATCTGGACTGCGCGTATGCAGAGCGCATCCTGGAAGCGGCAAAGCAGGCGAAACGTTTGGTAACGTTCGGGCGGCACCCGCAGGCGGATCTGCGTTATGATAAAATTCGTATGAAAGAGGATATGCTGTCGTTTCGTGTGATCAGTCCACAATTTATGGAACGGTTTTCATTGAAAATGAAGGGGAGCTTTAATATAGAAAACGCGATGGCGGCAATCAGCGCGGCATATGTATATGGTGTGCCGCTGCACTGCATGAAGCGCGCGCTGGAGGAAACCTGCGTGCCCGGCAGGATGGAAATTTTTGAAAACCAGAGCAGGAAAATTTGCGCAATCGTGGATTATGCGCATAATCGTCTGAGTTTTCGCAAGCTGTTTCAAACGGTATTTGCTGAGTACGGAAGTTATCAGAAAGTCATCACCGTTTTTGGATGTCCCGGCCAGAAAGCGTATAATCGGCGCAGGGAATTGGGGATGATCGCCGGTATGTTTTCAGATTATGTCTATCTGACGGCGGACAATCCGGGCATGGAAAGCTGCAGCGAAATTGCCGGGGAAGTGCGAAGCTATATTGAGATGACGGGCGGTGAATGTGAATATGTGGAGGATCGCAAAAACGCGATCGCGAAAGCGGTGCAGCGGGCGGCGGATGAGGAAGAGAATACGATCATCTTGGTGTTGGGCCGGGGAAATGAAAAATATCAGAAGATTGGACAACGGATATATGAATATCCGTCAGATGCCAGTCTGGTAAAAGAAGCGATGAGCAGCGTAAATTGAAGAAAAATCCAGTGAGAAAATTTTTTGAAAAAAAAGTAAAAAAAGTGTTGACATTTTGGGATGAATAGGGTAGTATATATTTTGTTCGGTGGGAACAACAACTGAACAAAACAAAATGTGCGTTTAGCTCAGCTGGATAGAGCGTTTGGCTACGGACCAAAAGGTC